>QCGN01000052.1 GCA_003279875.1 Prochlorococcus sp. AG-388-D03 | reverse complement strand
TTGGGATTTACCCGAACTCCCCGAAATAGGTTCCCCTTTATCTAAAAGTGGATTAATACATGATGCGCAAATATCAATTTCAAAAAAATTAAATACCAAAAATTGTTTTTTTGGAATAAATGGAGCGTCTGGTTTAATTCAATCAGGGATAATTGCAATGGCTAATCCTGGAGAATATATTCTTATGCCAAGGAATGTTCATATTAGTGTAATTAAAGCTTGTGCTCTGCAAAATATTATCCCAATATTTTTTGACATAGAGTTTTCAACTGAAACTGGACATTACATGCCAATTACTGAAAGTTGGTTTAAAAGTGTATTTAATAATATAGATTTTGAAAAGAAGAAAATTGTAGGTGTAATCCTAGTTAGTCCCTACTATCAAGGTTATGCAACAGATCTCGACCCCTTAATTAATATTTGTCATCAACATAGTTTGCCTGTTTTAGTTGATGAAGCTCATGGTTCATATTTTCTTTTTTGTGAGAATTTAAATTTACCGAAATCAGCCTTGAGATCAAAAGCAGATTTGGTAGTTCATTCATTACATAAGTCACTTAATGGTCTAACTCAAACAGCCGTAATTTGGCACAATGGAAATCTTATAGAAGAAAATAATTTAATCAAAAGCATAAATTTATTGCAAACTACCAGTCCAAATTCCCTTTTGCTTTCTTCTTGTGAGGAATCCATTAAAGACTGGCTTAATAAAAAAAATGTCGATAAATACCAAAACAGAATTTTAGAAGGACAAAAAATCTTCAAAGAGTTAATAAAAAGAAAGATACCTCTTATTGAAACTCAAGATCCTTTAAAAATAGTTTTAAATACCTCTAAAGTTGGAATTGATGGTTTTACTGCAGATAGATTTTTTTATAAAAACGGATTAATTGCTGAATTACCAGAAATGATGACACTTACTTTCTGTCTAGGTTTTTCAAATCAAAAGGATTTTATTTTTTTGTTCCAGGACTTATGGAAAAAGTTACTAATTCAAAGTAATAAATCTCATGATTTGAGAGCTGTAAAACCACCTTTTAAATTAGTTCAATCACCAGAAATACCGATAGGGGTTGCTTGGAGGAGCAAAAGTTATAGTATTCCTCTTGCCGAGTCCTCAGGGAAGATATCTGGAGATATTATTTGTCCTTATCCTCCTGGAATACCTTTAATTGTTCCTGGAGAGAGAATTGACAAAGATAGAATAGATTGGATAGAAACTCAAAGTTTATATAACGAAGATCTGTTAAATTCTTATATAAGGGTCCTACATAACTAGAAATCAAATATGAGATTGAGAAGTGGTTTACTAATCGGATTATTTGGGTTAGTAGTTGTTTTATTAGGCGGATGGTTTTTCACAATAGCAATTGCATTACTTACCTATATTGCGCTACTCGAATTTTTTAGAATGGCTGAATTCACTGGAATAAAACCAGCAACCAAAACTACATTATTTTCATGTTTCATAATTACAATCTCTACATATCTAGAAACTATTGGATTCCTTGATAGAGAAATATATAATTCGATATTACCAATCTGCTCAGTTGGAATATGTACGTGGTTATTGCTACAACCTAAATCAGGTACTATTTCTGACATTGCAGCATCTATTTTTGGATTATTTTACTTAGGTTTTTTACCTAGTTATTGGATTAAACTAAGGGCAATTCAATCTACTATAAATAATTCCTCCGATGGAATATTATCCTTCGAAACCTTCTCAAATTCTTCAGGACTTTACTTAACATTAATTTCTTGTTTATTAATAGTAGCAAGTGATATTGGTTCTTATTTTATAGGTAAGTCATTTGGGAAAAAGGCTCTATCTCCTATATCTCCAAGTAAAACTATAGAAGGTTTGATAGGAGGAATAATATGCTCAATTTCAGTAGCAACTTTTTTTGGTATTTTACTTAACTGGCAGAATCCATTTCTAATTGGAATTTTGTATGGAATGTTAGTTTCACTTATGGCATTAGTAGGTGATTTAATTGAATCAATGATGAAAAGGGATGCAAAAATAAAAGATTCTGGAACTTTTTTGCCTGGTCATGGTGGCATTCTTGATAGAATTGATAGTTATATTTTTACTCCTTCAGTTATCTATTGCATAATTATAATTTTGAAGTATTTTAATTAATTCTCAAATATTACTTTTGTTGATAAATCTATATTTATTAGTTCATTTTTTATATTACAAGAATTTAATTTAATGTTT
>QCGN01000051.1 GCA_003279875.1 Prochlorococcus sp. AG-388-D03 | reverse complement strand
GTATTTCTGGATCATAATATCCCTCATTTACTAAGGTCCAGGCGTCAAGTACAAATTGCTTGCTATCACTAAGCGCATTAACGCTTGGAATATACAAAAAATTGGTAGAAAAAATACAGATCATTATGATAATGATCCATTTTTTGAATATTAAAAATTTGTTAAAAGATGAATTCATTGGGTTAAGTGTTAACACCAAGTAAGTGAATTTTAAGTAAGCTCTTTATATCAAAGCTTTTTTTTTTGGATGTCGAATTCCTCATCTGTTTACGACTGGTTTCAAGAGAGACTTGAAATCCAAGACATAACTGACGACGTAACTTCCAAGTACGTACCACCTCATGTAAATATTTTTTACTGTTTAGGAGGTATAACTTTAGTATGCTTCTTAATTCAATTTGCAACAGGTTTTGCAATGACTTTTTACTATAAGCCGACTGTTACCCAAGCTTATAATTCTGTAAGTTACCTTATGACTGATGTAAGTTTCGGTTGGTTAATCAGATCCGTACATAGATGGAGTGCTTCTATGATGGTTTTGATGTTAATTCTTCATGTTTTTAGGGTTTATCTTACTGGTGGATTCAAAAGACCAAGAGAATTAACATGGGTAACGGGAGTTGTTATGGCAGTCATAACAGTTGCTTTTGGTGTTACAGGTTACTCACTTCCATGGGATCAGGTTGGATATTGGGCTGTTAAAATAGTCTCAGGCGTACCTGCGGCGATTCCTATTATTGGGGATTTTATGGTTGAACTTCTTCGAGGTGGAGAAAGTGTTGGGCAATCAACTCTAACAAGATTTTATAGCCTCCATACATTCGTTCTGCCTTGGTCTCTAGCTGTTTTTATGCTTATGCATTTTCTTATGATTCGTAAACAAGGTATTTCAGGTCCTTTATAAACCTATATAATCTTAACAAGCTTATCCTGCGTTTTATTCAATATGTCTATTTTAAAAAAACCTGATTTATCTGATCCAAAATTAAGAGCTAAGTTAGCCAAGGGTATGGGTCACAATTATTATGGGGAGCCTGCTTGGCCCAATGACCTTTTGTATATTTTCCCAGTTGTAATTCTTGGGACTATAGCTTGTGTTGTAGGACTAGCAGTTTTAGATCCTGCCATGTTGGGAGATAAGGCTAATCCATTCGCGACTCCTTTAGAAATTCTTCCTGAATGGTATCTTTACCCCGTATTTCAGATACTGAGGGTAGTACCTAATAAATTACTTGGAATTGCTCTTCAAACATTAATTCCTTTAGGGTTAATGATTTTGCCTTTTATAGAAAATGTAAACAAATTCTCTAATCCCTTCAGAAGACCTGTTGCAATGTCAGTTTTTCTTTTTGGAACTTTTTTAACTATTTACTTAGGCATTGGTGCTTGCTTACCAATAGATAAATCTCTTACTTTAGGATTATTTTAAGTTTATTTAAATATTGAACATATCAAGATCATTTTTTTCTTCTCTTAAGAAATGATGCATCAACAAAAATCCAACTATTGTCCATGTCTGATATGTTCTTGATTGCTGACCAACCCATGTTCCAGTAGGTCCATCAAAATATTCAGCCCACTCTTGTTTTGGTAATTGATTTAGTTGACACCAATAAGACTCTTCGATTAAAGATCTCATCTCTTCCATTAAAATCACATCTTCATTAGGAAATCTTTTTTGATGTAAAAGAACTGAAGCTCCGAAAAACCAAAGTAGACTTGGCCAATGACCTCCATTGTGGTAACTCCAAGGCCAATTTTTAGGATCTGATCCAGTTTTGTTTTGCCATTCTTCCACATCCATATGAGGGTGACAAATCCTCATTGGCATTTGTGCTATGAGATGTTGTCTGTTATGGAGTACTAGCCTAAATAGTGCTCTTTGTTCTGAAGAAGGTAGCACTCCGAACATACATGCTAAAGAGTTTCCTAAGCTATAAAACCTAAAGTCAGGCCTTCCTGTCCTAATGTTTCCTATTAAATATCCCCCTCTGTTCTCCAGCCAATCTTGAAGCCATGAGGGCACTACTTGAGGCTGTACATTAAATTCATTAAAGTGTTGGTCCTCTCCATATTGTTCCGTTGGCCTTCTTCTTAAGATTTGCATTGTTTGGCTTGTAACCCAGTAATGTTTTAAAAGAAATCCTCTTAAATCCTCAACCCATTGACTTGTAAGAATAAGTCTTTGATCTAATAATCTACTAACGTGATCTTCTCGACTTAATTCCA
>QCGN01000050.1 GCA_003279875.1 Prochlorococcus sp. AG-388-D03 | reverse complement strand
TGGGAGCTGAAAATTTTCAATTTAATGAGTTTGTTCATAAATCTGCTTTAGAAGATTACAAATTTATGGCTTCTAGGTATTGGCCAGGACCCTTAACAATAATTATTCCTATTTCTGAAAAAAGTAAACCATTGTTTTCTAATAGTAAATTGACATTAGGTTTAAGAATACCAAATTCGATAATGGCTAAATGCCTCATAAAGGAAAGTGGACCATTGTTAACATCAAGTGCAAATATCTCAGGATTACCACCAGCCACTAATGCAAAAGATATCTCGAAAGACTTACCAAATGTGGATATTTTGGGACCTGTTCCTTGGCAAAAATGTAGTGGAAAAGCGAGTACAATAATATCTTGGGTGAATCACGGAAAATGGAAAATAATTAGGGAGGGACAAGTTTTGATTCCTGGGATAGATTAATGCTCTTTATTTTCTTTTTTATTTTTTTAATACAATTTTTTTCTTACTGGATATTTGAACCTTTAACTGCATTTTTAACTCATTTGCTTGAGTTAAGGTTTTTAACAACTTTTCTATTATTGAGTTTCATTTTTTTGTTTTCAACAAATAAGAGTGATCAAATTTAGAACTTTATGAATGCCGGCTAACAGATTTGAACTGATGACCTTCGCTTTACAAAAGCGCTGCTCTACCACTGAGCTAAGCCGGCCTAGATTTATTTTACATACAGCTAGGTGTAAATTGATAATTTATTAATTTGGATTTTGGGAATTTTATTTCTTTTTAGTACTCCCATTATTTTTTTTGAATTCTATTTCTCCAGTAAGAGTTCTTTTAATAGGTAGATTTGCAACTAACGCAGTCATTCTATCTTCTGTTTCAAGACTGACAGCTACTTCCTCAAAATCAATCTCAACATATTTGGCAACCACATCAAGAATTTCTTTTCTCATCTTATCCAAAAGATCAGTTGTCAATGAGCTCATGTCAACTCTGTCATGAGCTAAAACTAGTTGTAATCTTTCCCTAGCTGTATTGGCACTAGAAGTTTCTCTGCCTAGCAATTTGTTTATAAGGTCTCTAAGCGTCATAATTGTTTAAAAAATCTTTGTTTGCATTAATCTCATGAATTTATCTTTTAGGCTTTGCCCTTCATCTTTTGGATCGATAATTGGAATATCTTTCCCAGTAAGCCTTTGAGATAAATTTAAATAGCATTTTTTTGCTGGAGATTTACTATCAGAAAGCGTAAGTGGCTCCCCTCTATTTGTACTTATTATTACTTGTTCATCCTCTAAAACAATCCCTAGCAAAGGCAATGAAAGTATACTCTGGACATCCTCTATTGATAGCATTTCTTGATTAGCCATCATATTAGGACGAACTCTATTAATTACTAACTGTATAGGCTTTATATCAGAAGTATTTAAAATTCCTATGACTCTGTCTGCATCACGAACTGCAGATAATTCAGGATTTGTAACTACTATTGCTTCTTTACAGGCTGAAAGAGCATTTTTAAAACCATCTTCAACTCCGGCAGGACAATCTACTAGAACATAGTCAAACTTCTCACTCAGTAATTTACTTATTTGTTTCATGTCTTCAGGTTTCATCCAATCAAGCATCCTTGGATCACCAGCGGGTAAGAGAGCTAGATTAGGTTCCTTTTTATGTCTAACTAATGCTTGTTCAAGACGACAATTTTTGTCGAGAACATCCTGAGCAGTATAAATAATACGATTTTCTAAACCTAAAAGAAGGTCTAAATTCCTCAATCCAAAATCGGCGTCTAGAACAGCTGTTGTAGCACCACTATTTGCAAGTGCAATGCCAAGGTTCGCTGTTAGGGTGGTTTTACCTACTCCACCTTTACCTGAGCAAATTAATATAGTGCGAGTAGTTTCCGGCACAAATGAATTAATAATTTTATAAATAATAAGCTAGATTTATAAGGTTATTATTTATAAAAGTTAAGTAATTCTTAAATTTATTTTTTTTTATTAGTTTATTTCAAAATATTTATTTATTGCATTTTGCAGTTTAGATCATATGGCTTAATGATTATTTTAGGTCCTTCTAAAATAGCAATTTCAGGATAATGATTCTTTGGTTTCTCTTTTGGGCCTATAGCTATAATTTCACAAATTCTTAGTTGAATAGGGTTTAGCCAAAGTGAGGCAATTGAAGCGTTTTTATTTCCATTTTCACCGGCAAAGGCGGTACCTAATAATTTCCCCCATACATAAACATTATTATTTGCGGAAATTATTGCTCCAGGATTAACATCCCCAATAATAATAAGATCACCATTTGAAGATATTCTATCCCCTGATCTAATTGTCCCTTTGTGAAGAATATCTATTTTTTGGGATAATGTATCCTTAAATGATTCATTTGTATTGTCTTTACTTTTAAATAGTGTCGAGTTAATTTTTAAAGACTTTCCACTTAGTACAGTTTCTCTATTTTTTGAATAGATATTAGAAAAATTTATAT
>QCGN01000049.1 GCA_003279875.1 Prochlorococcus sp. AG-388-D03 | reverse complement strand
TATGATAATCCAACCCATATTCATTTTTTTACTCCTGAAAGCCTTAACTACTTATTGAGCTCAGTTGGTTTTAAAAAGCTTTCATTCGATTCTTTTTCAGAGATGTATCCTATAAAAAGAAATAATTCTATTGTAAAAGAAATAACATATAAAATTAAAGTGTTCATAAAAAAGACTTTTTTTAATACTCAAAGGAAATACATTAAAAAAAAATATCCTTTTCATTTAGTTGGATTTACTAAATTTGAAATTTGATATTTTAAATTATTTAAAGTTTCTATTAATTTGAATTTAATCTGAGGCTTACGTTCTAGCTTTCAATATAAAGTTGTCAATTGAAGATCTTTACTCAATCCTCTCTTGATTAATATCTTTTAATAAAATGTGATTACTAATTTCAATAATCTGTTAAGTGTTTGACTAATTTAATTTCAGGTAAAATTTGGAAACAAAGACTAAAAGTTCCTAATCTTTTAACTTGAATTATTTAAATTCAAATCAAAACTTTCTAAAATTTTCCAAAGATTTATATCCTCATCTACCTCTACTAATGCTATTTTTGACATTTTGATTTTTTTTTTAAATTCAGGTAATTTTGAAATTAATATTTTTTTTTCTTTTATATCATGATTTCCATAAGCTAAACTAATGTGAGGAGAATAATTATTTTCCAATTCAAATTTATTTAATTCGTAAATATCTTTTCTAAATTCATGCAAATTTCTTGATTTTTTTATTGAAAGATAAAAAGATTCAAACATTTCTTGTTTAAAATCGTATCCATCAACATTCAACATAATTACGGAATTAGTTTCTCCAAAAGTTTTTAATTTATTTAAAAAAAGTTTATCAATTTTTAAATAAGGGCCTGCAAGAGTTATGTGAGTTTCAAAAAAGGGGCTTTTTAATTTACTTTGAACATTAGCTTTTATTTCATTTAAAAGTTTAATCTCTCTAGAAGGGAATAATCCCCACACCCAATAACCTTTATTTATTCTCATTTAACTAATTTAGTTAATATTTAGCCATTTAAGTTTTAGAGTATATTTTTTTGAAATAAAAACTAATAAGTTTGTAATAACCTACCTAAAAAATCTTGGGAGGATATCTATTAAGTTTTAGAAAGTTTTATAAGTTTCAGAAAAAAATTGACTTTAAAATTTGTTTAAGACTCAAATTTTTGTTACAAGGTTTTTCGACCATTTAAGTTGGAAACTCTAAGTCATAAGTTCTAATACCGTAGACCCAAATACTAAGAAAACAATCATTAATAGAATTTCCCATTCTATCTTTTTTACTTAGTATTTAATCTCATCTTAAATTCTGAAACTTTAGCCGCCCTTTTACGAAATATTTCTTGATAATGCTTTTAAATATATAAGTGTGGACAAATAATTATCATATGTTTTTTTTTTGTGAGCACAAAATACTCAAAAAAATTAAAAGAAAATCATATTTTTAAAAAACATCTTTTTACGAATAAGATTTAATTGCTTCAGGGGCATTAGGTACAGGTTCTACTCCTATTACCAAATTACACTTATCAGCGATTTCAATTATTCATTTTTGAATATTTGTATCTGATTTTGATTAATTTAATCTATTTAAATATATTTAATTTAATTCTTCAAGGTTATTTGAATTAGAATGTTTATAGATAATAAATTTGAATACGTATTTACTCACAAAGTTACTGCCTTTAATTTTTTCTCCACTAGGAAGTATTTTAATACTTTTAGTTATTTTTATTATTAGAAAAAAAATAAAATTAATTTATTCGGCACTTATTATTTTAATTATTTCTAGTAATGGTTTATTTTCAGAGAGCTTATGGAGATTATTAGAAAATCCATGGACAAGATTGGACTATTCCGTCGTTAATTCTGCAGATGGGATAGTCGTATTGAGTGGGGGCAGACATTTACCACCAGGTAGTACAAAAATAATTGAATGGATAGATCCAGATAGGTTTCTTGCTGGGATAGACCTTTATAAAGCAAAGAAATCAAATAAGTTGATATTTACAGGAGGAGTGAATCCATTAAATTCAAATTTACCTCCAGAGGGAAATATCTATGTTGAGGAAGCAATTTCTATGGGTATTCCAAGAAAAGACCTTTTGACTACATATCCTGTTTACAATACTTTTGAAGAGGCACAAGCAATTAAAAAATTACTCTCTAAAGAAATAACCTCAGGTCAAAAGAAGATAATTTTAGTTACTAGCGCATTCCATATGAAAAGAGCGAAAAAAGTTTTCGAAAAAGAAGGAATCAAAGTTTTACCTTATCCTGTGGATTTTAAAAGTAATAGAAATTTAATTTCATCATTAAGAAATCCACTTAAATGGATTCCTAGCGCTACTAATCTATCTCGAAGCTCAATGGCAATTAGAGAAATTATTGGGAGAATTATATATAATGCTTGGAGGTAAATATTTGATTAAGACTTATATTTGATAAGCTATCATTTTTTTGCTAAAGTTTATACTTTTTTCATTTCCCTATACTCATAACTTCTTTTTAAAGACTTGTATGAAGACTTTTAAGAAAAGCGAATAGGCTATATACTCACTTCTTTATTTCAAGAATAATCACAAGTAAAGTACCTGATATATTGGTCTGGACTAACTAATACGCAGGAACTAAAACTTTAGCTTTATCTCAGATAATCAAAATAATATAAACATTCTTAATTCTCACTTTTTAAATAGGTTAAACTTTTCTCTTTTTATATGAACATATACTTAAGAAATCTATAAAAAATTGATCTAATATTGTACTACAAAAGGTTTTTATTAATGACTAATAAATTTTACGAATGGTGGGTAAATCATAGAAGAGTAATAACTTTTGGAGGTTTTTTAATATTGTTAGGTTTGTATATTTCTCCAGTTATTA
>QCGN01000048.1 GCA_003279875.1 Prochlorococcus sp. AG-388-D03 | reverse complement strand
CTATCACCATTGTTGATCCATTATGGTCAATAGAACCATATCTCCCTATGGAGGAATTATTTAGCTTTAAATGTTCGATTTTTAAATTTACATTTTTAGTGGTTTCAAAAATTTCTCTCTTAAAAAAAATATGATTTTTTCTGGATTCGGAATCTGATTTCATTATTTCATATTATATAAATTATTAACCTTTATTTTAATAAGATATATTTTAAGGAAATGGCACATCTTAATTTGATGAAAAATATAAATTTAAAGGATAAAAAAGAATTCTTTAGAATGATTAATTATTTATTTTCTCAGAAAGGTAAAGAACAATATGCAGGTGAGGAAATAACAGTCTCAGATCATATGCTTCAATCCGCTACTCATGCGGTAAATAACGGTTTATCAGATGAAATCATTATCGCATCCCTTTTTCACGATGTAGGTCATTTACTTCTTGATCAAGATATCTATTCTAAATATAATGATCATGAAAAAATAGGTGCAGAATTTATTAAGGACTTTTTCTCAGATAAAATTTTTAATTGCGTAAGAATGCATGTTGATGCCAAAAGATATCTATGTACAAAAGATTCTTCTTATTTTGCAAAACTTTCATCAGCTTCAGTAGCTTCATTGAAGGTTCAGGGAGGTGAAATGAATAAGGAAGAAATAAAAAGTTTTGAAAAAAATCAGTTTTTTAATGAAATTTTATTGGTTAGAGAATTAGATGAAAAGGCAAAAGATACTAATTTTAAAAACCTAGAATTGGAATTTTTTATTACAAAAATTGAAAGTATTTTTTTAAGCTAAAAATTTAAATATTCTTCAGCTATTTCTTCTGCGAGTCCAAATGATTGGGTCATTCCAGCACCACCCAAACAATTGACTATTAGGATTGAATCATCAACTTCTTTTATTAACTCAGTTCCTCCAATTAACTTAGGATATATTCCGTTCCATCTTGAGGCTATCTCAATTGAAGGAAGACTTATAAAACTCTTAACTTGATCGACAATAAATTTATTTATTTCTTCATTATTAAAAGGATCAAAAGTTAATCCATACTCATGAGAATCTCCCAAAATAATTTCACCTAATCCATTTTGAGAAATCATAATATGTATTCCGTTTTCAATTGCAAAAGGGAACTCTTTTTTATATCTATCTCTTAAAGAATTAATTGATGAACATTCAGCAAAAGAATCATAATGCGTTAATGTAAAACCTGAACAAAGTGCAGGTCCTAACTTAAAGTTTTTAGGTTGACTAATTGTTCTTAACATTTGAAGCTTGCTTTTGGTTGTATGAAATTTCTTATATTCTTGAGGAAATAATGATTCAAAATCGGCTCCTGAACAAATTATACTTTTTTTTGTATTAATCTTATTACCATCACTTGTAACTACTAAATTTGGCTCAACACTTGAAACTGTTGTACCAAAATTAAATTCAACTCCATATTTATTCTTTAATAAAATTGTAATCTTTTTAATTGCCTCTCTAGGATCAACAATCATTTCAGTAGGACTCCACAATCCTCCAATTAATCCTTTACTTAAAACATAAGGGCTAAGATTAAAGATTTGCTTTATTGAAAGTAATTCTGCACTTGAATTTTTAAACTTAGACAAATCACAATATTCTTTCATAACCTGATATTCATCTTCTTTATATGCCAAAATAATTGAACCAACTTGATCTAAAAAAAAGTCGCTGCTTTGGGCTGTCTCAATCCATATTTTTCTAGAATTAAGAGCTCTACTATATAGCTTTCCAAAAGGTTGACCAATTGGCCATATCATTCCAAAGTTTCTTATTGAAGCTCCAATAGCTTTTTCTTCTCTCTCAAAAACTTTTACACTAAAACCTCTTTTTGCAGCTGACAATGCATGAGCAAGACCTACAATACCTGCTCCAATAATAGCTATATCAGTTTTACAATTTTTAGACATCAATAAATTGATTTAAGTAAGATGAAAATTCATTTAAGGAAGAAAAAAGTCCATCATTTTTATAAGCCTCAAGCTGTTCTTTTGAATGAGTTCCATTTGTGACTGCAAAAGATTTTAAACAGCCTGCACTTACTCCTGATTTCAAATCAGATGGGGTATCACCTATAACAACTACTGATTTAGGATCATCAATTCCTAAAACATACATTGCCTTTTGAATCATATATGGAGAAGGACGGCCTTCGTTATTATAAATTTCTGAAGGGGTTACTGATACATCAATAATTGAAGATGAGCCTCCCACATAATTATCATTAAGTCCTAAATCCCATCCAAGATTTTTAAGTATTATGTTTGTTACTTTTCTATAAAAACCTGTGTTTAATCCAATAAAAATATTTTTTGTTTTTAAGGATCTAAATAACTCAAGACAGCCTTCTGTTGGTTCAATATCAGTAGATAAATAGTGATTTTCTAAGATATCCTTAAAAGTTTCAAAAGATTTATTCACATAAGTTTCAAATTTATTACTACCTTTACCAATTCTCTCTTCCCATAATAATTGAAAGACCTTCTTTTTTGGAATGCCATGTAATCGATCAACTTCATTTTTATTAGTATTTAAACCTGTTCTTGAGGCGGCCTCTAAAAAACATCCAGTAACTTCATTTTTATCCTTCACAGTAGTGCCAGCCATATCAAAAATAACAAGTTTTATTTTCATATTTTTTTTCTTCATAATATTGATTTTATTCATTTAAGTTTAAGTAGTGTTTAAGTTTCTAATGGATTAATCCAAACAGAAGATTTTTTCGAAACATTCCTAGAAGCAAATTCATAAATTAACCTTACGAATAGACTTGTTAAAACGATAAGAGTAGACATTGCAGCCGCTGATGCTGTATCTCCTGCATCATCCATGTTTACAATTGAAACAGATGAAACTGGTATTTTTGCTGGGTAGAGAAAAATAATAGCTGATACAGTTATCATTGAATTAACAAAATAATAACTTCCTATCTCTAAGATTGTGGGAAGTGATAATGGTATCGTTATTCTTAAAAAGGTTTTATAAAAAGGAACTTTTAAAGACTCTGATACCTCTTCAAATTCCTTATC
>QCGN01000047.1 GCA_003279875.1 Prochlorococcus sp. AG-388-D03 | reverse complement strand
TCTGGATACATTGGTGGATATACTAAAATTAATCCAGACGAAGACATTGTATCTAGTGGATTAATATCAAAAAAGTTATTGCTGTCTAAAATTGAAATAGCATTGGCAGGTAGAGCTGCTGAAACAATAGTTTATGGTAAAAATGAAATTACTCAATGCTCAATTAATGATATATCTTACGCAACAAATATTGTTAGAGAAATGGTAACAAAATATGGTTTTTCAATAATAGGACCCCTTTCGCTTGAAAATAGTAGCGAACAATCCATTAGAGACGGTTTTATTAGTAATAAATCAATAATAGCTGATAACACTTATTCCAAAATTGATAATGAAATTATAAATATTTCTAAGATTTCTTTAAATAATGCCATTAATATCCTCCGTAAAAATAGAATTCTATTGGAAAAATTAGTTGAACTTTTAATAATTAAAGAAACTATTGAAAATAATATTTTTAAAAAAATAACTTTTGATTTATTAAAAGTGTGATTTAATACAATTAATTAAAAATCATTTCTTTTGATAATAAAATTTAGCCTAGTTAGACTATCTATAATTTTTTTATCGGTAATACTATTTCCATTTGTTCAAAAGCAATGGTTAAATTTGTATTTGTATGATATTAATAATTTTTCTATTTATAAGCTTTTATATTATTTAAGTGGATTATTTGTCCCGATTCTTGTAATAGTAAACTCCTTAAATAAGTTTACTTATTATAAATTTAATTATCATAATAAAAATAATAGCTGTGATATTAAAGGGAAATTATTATTATTTATATTCTTTTTATTATTAATTACACTATCAAGCTTTATTACATATTATTTTTTAATAAATTTAAAATTATTTTTAGAATTGTTTATAAACAATAATATAAATTTACTTCGAGTTGATACTCACAAACAGGTCATATTTGTTGTATTTATTTCTATTTTATTAATATTTAAAAAAACAAAATGGTTAATTAAAAAAATTATATTAACGAACTTTTTTATTTTTTCAATTATTATTTGGTATTCACAAATTAGTGAATTTTCAGTAACTAATATTCTGCCAATTTATATCTTCAAATCTATGAATATAAACATAATAAATATAACGTTTCTTTTGGCTATCGAAACACTCTTTTATTTATGGTCTTATATTTCATATAGCTCTTATCTAAGTGACTGGAGTGTTCCAAAACCATATAAAAAAGAAATTTTACCAATTTTTAATATTATAGTATTTTACTTTCTAATTATAATTTATTATTCAATACTTTATTAATTGAATAAAAAGTATTAAATATATTATTAACTACAATTAAAGAGCAGAAAAGTACTCTTTGCTTCCTTTTGGATCTTCTAACATTGTTTTCTCTCCTGGAGTCCAGTTTGCAGGGCAAACCTCATCAGGATTGGCGGCCACATACTGATAACCCTGTAGTATTCTTAGTGTTTCATCCACATTTCTTCCTACGGGTGCTTTATTAACAGTAGTGTGCATTACAATACCTTGTGGATTTATAAGAAATAATCCTCTATCAGCTTCACCATCATCATTAAGTACATTGTATGCTTGGCAAATTTCTCTTTTCAAGTCAGATACTAATGGATAGTTAATATCACCTATTCCACCTTCATTTCTTGGTGTTTGAATCCAAGCCAAGTGGCAATGTTTACTATCAACAGATACTCCTAGAACTTCGGTATTCAAGTCAGAAAATTTATTATATTCATCACTGAAAGCTGTAATCTCTGTTGGACAAACAAAAGTAAAATCTAATGGATAGAAGAACAAGACAACCCATTTACCTTTATAGTCTGAAAGGGTAATGTCCTTAAATTCTTGATCATATACTGCTGTTGCAGTGAAATCTGGTGCTTCTTGACCTACTCTTAAACTCATGGAATCTGTTGTCCTTTTTTTGAAAAAAAAATTATAGGCTTTGTAAACCTTAATCTATTATAAATTTAACGTTTATAATATAGCAAGTTATTCTTAAATATGAATTTATGAAATGGCATCATTCCTTGACAAGGAAATTTACAATTATGAATTATTCCAAATTAATAAAAAATCTGAAACGAGAATTGATTAAGTATCCAATTAATAGAAATATTGACAATAAGAGTAATAATTAATATTGTTTTCACTTTTAAAATTTTACTAAATATTAATTGTTTATTTAAAACTAATTAAAAAAACTGATCTTTTGAATTTATTAACAAGTATGGCTAATTACATTGAAAGGCTTAAAACAAAACTCAAAATTAAAAAAATTGATCCAGATCAACCTATTAATGCTTGGATATTTGTTTTGGTACTAAATATTGTAGGTTTTGCCGGCTACTTTTATTTAAAAATTAATAATATTCAATTGGGGGATTGATTTTTTTAGCTGATCTCTTTTTTAATTGATCTACAAAAATTCTTATATCTCTCTATTCTAGTTAGGTCAGGTAATGTCCAAATTAAATCTTTATCAAATAAGGGATCCTTCCATTCTTTAAACTCCTCATTAATAGAATTACTATTTAATTTAGATAGTTTTTTTGTTCTTCTCTTTAAATGAGTTTCTATTACTTTGAAATTTCTATTGATATATTCCCTCATGAGAAAGAAATAGCTTTTTTAAATTTAGCATTAAATAGGTTAACTAAATTTTTGGGTAACAATCAAACGTTCTGAACAGCTTGAAATAATCCAAATGAATATCCACCTATCAATATCCAACCTAAAACACTTGATATTATAGTTGATCGCCTATTATGCCTTCGTATAGCATTTTCTATCATCTCGTTTGCTTCATCTCTACTAATGTATTCAGTGTTAGATTTTTTATTCATTAATTTTTTTTCTACACAATAAACGAAATATAATAAAAGTGAGTTAAAAAAGTATCTAATATTTTTCATTTTTTTTTCTGGTTTAATGTAGATATTTCTAAAAATAATATTAGATTAGCTATTAATTAGTGAATACATTCTTTACTACTCAACTATTATAAAATTTCAAATCAGTTAATATATCACTAATATAAAGTTTAAAATATTAATTAAAATAGGTAATTTAATATGAATGTTAATGAGGCATCCGTTCTTGAGATGATTAACAGACTTATCGTTATTGATAGATT
>QCGN01000046.1 GCA_003279875.1 Prochlorococcus sp. AG-388-D03 | reverse complement strand
TCATTATGCTCTAAATGCAAATAAGCTTGCTTTTTACCATCTTTAAATTTATTAATAATAAAAACTGTTGTAATTACCAAAATTAAAATTAACAATAGATCACCTACAGTTACTCCCCTCTCTTTCAAATTCATAACATTATTCACTATTTATTGAATTATAACTAAATTGTCTGTTTGGTTTGAATCAATATAGTTAAATCAAATAATATTTATAGTGTAAATAACTAGTTGTATTTTTATCCTGTTGATATTTTTTGTTGTTCATGAAAAGTAAATAATTAGTATATTATTGACAGATCATATACGGATAGTTTTTTTTAGCATTGTAATTTCAAGGGGAGAGGAGAATAAAAAATATCAATTTGATTATAAGTAATAATTTTAAAAACTTTCTTTAAGAATATTTAATAACTTTGTCCTTTTAAGATAGTTTTCTTCTTCCCATAAACTTGTTGCTTCATCATTAGTCATTGGTTTTGCTTCATAAGCTAAATACCATAATATAAATCCAAGTGGTAATATTAATATTTGCATTTAATTTAAGTTGACTTAACTCTAATATAGTGCAACACTTATAATACGCAAGTGTCACTTTAAATCATTCATGCCCACGCAAAGAAAAAGAATTGGGTATTTACCGAGATCGGAAGTACAAAATTTAATAGATAAGATTTGCAATCATAATAAATTAAGTCAATCAAAAGTTACTGGAATTTTGGTTGAAGAAGCTCTTTGCTCTAGAGGAGTATTAAAGACCACTAAAGAGAATTTATCGTTTGATTTCACAAACAAAAACAGACAATCTATATCAGGTGCTCATGATGCTTATAAGAGTGAAATGAATAATGAAGAAGATAATTTTATTTTAGAACAAGGTTATCTGAAAGATGAAGTTCAAATGATTAACGACTTTATTGAATTTAAATTTTTTAAAAATATAATGAATAAAAATAAAAGGAAAAATTAGAAATGGTGTCACACTAATTCTACAAAGTCTCAAGTGTGACTTGAATATACTAACTACTAATAGACAATGAAAATTCTAATCAATTAGTTAATGGATATTTTTCCTCACTTAATAATAGATGTTGGAATACTAAGTATTGCTCTTACTATAATATTGGTATTAAGAGCTAAAGGTAACGCAGCTAGAAAAGAGCGAGAAAGTAAATGATTACTAAAAAAGAAGAAACTGAATACGAAAAACCGCAATTATCCAGGATATGGAATTTTCTAATAATTGGGGGTTTTTTTGCTATCGGTGTCTTCTTAGTTTATTTATATTCAGCATATATTTTTATTAATAAATAATGGAACATTGGCTTATAAATCCTAATAGATCAGAAGTTAAAAGATTCATAAAGAACGATAAGAGTATTGATGAAGTCTTTGAGTATATGTTCATTGACTCTGGAAAAATAGTTGGAGTATTAGGGAAGGAACCTCCAGTAATGACAACAACAGTTTCCGTAGAAATAGATTTAGCTAGAGAAATATATGAAAGACTACTTTCTCAAGGTTGGAGAAAAACTAAAGTAGTTTGGTAATAAACTTATTTAGAACCTTTTATAATGGGCTCTCTTGTCGATAGTCTTTTAGATTTGTGATGTGAGGTTTGTACGGGTTAAGGAACGATAAGGTTCGGGATTAGGTATGTATAAATATTTATTGAATAATTAAGATTTTCTAGAGTAATTATATGGTTGTCATGAGACTGCCGCGGAAGCTGTAGAAATCAACCATACTTTTTTATATAAGGAATAAATATGACTGACCCAATTCTCTATATTTCAATGATATTAGGATTTACTGGAGTGTACGTTTTAATCTCATCTTTTGGCGATGATGACGATGATAGTAATGATGATGGCGAAAAATATATCTACAATTATGAATACGTAAAACTTTATAGTTAAGAAGTTTTATTATAATAATCTGTTTACTAATAAAAATAATACTTATCGTGACTTGTTATGACACTAAGTCTATAAATTTAAGATAATGTTTTGGGATTTTTACTCTCACGACAGTAGTTATTGGATGTTAATATCGAAATACGTTCATCCTAGTAATATCTGGACGCATGAAATGGAAATATGGAACGGGATTTCCATTAACTGCAAAGGTCATGAATAACCTAGTACTCATTAGAGAGAAAATCAAAAGAGCAAAAAGGCTGTATAACGCCCAACTTTTGGCTACCAAAAATGGAGAGATTACTCATTATGATCCCTCTGTTTTTGAGCTAAGACAAAAACAAGCTCGTAAAGATATGTTAGTATCAAATTCTTAAATTAATTTTTTGCTTTCATTCGAATCCAGGGGTGTTAAAACCCCTTTTTTTTATAATAATGTTGATTTATTCTAGATGTTTGTGATTGACAGTTCTATATATTTAATATTTCTGAGTTAACAAAATTATCAAGTAGTTTTTAAAATTAAGACCAAATTATAATTGTAGCTATATAAATTCTTTGGTTTCAACCTAGGACTAGTATGAGACTGCAAAGATTTTATAATGTATTTTTCTTTATTGATGTATTTCCATTGTAGTGTTTGCATTTTATCCTTTTTAAAATTAATTTGTTATTCATCTTTCCGTATAAATGTGTACATCAAACCGTACATTTTAATTAGTCGGATGTATTGTACGGTTAGTTAGAACTTAGTAGTAGCGGTAATGAGTTCAAATGTCTTCAACACCAATCAAATCTTGTAAAAAATACGTTCTTAGTTACAAAGATTCATCAAACAGTACACATCAATTAGGTTTCTATGCACGCGATGCCTACGATTGCCTAATGCTTGCAAGGGAATTTAATTCTTACGTCCATGATCATCCAAGATCTGTTATTAGAATCCAACAAAAATTTTGAGGTTATTATGAATTTAAAAACATCAACATTCTCAATTCAAGATAAGAAACTTAGGGATATTGACCTTGCAAAGGATTATCCAACTCTTAAAGATTTAATGAAAGAGCAGGGAGTTTCAACAGATTTATCTGATTACTGGGATAAAGAATGTGAATTGAATCCATCCAACCCGCATTGCTTGGAATATGACAATTAGCTAAATAGCCATATTTTGCTTAACTCATTTCATATCAATTTATTTAGTATTTTCTACTTATTGAAAC
>QCGN01000045.1 GCA_003279875.1 Prochlorococcus sp. AG-388-D03 | reverse complement strand
TTACAAGAGGAGAGGGAATTATGAGTCACTCTTTTTATGAATATAAACCTAAAGCAGGTGACTTTGAGACCAGAAGAAATGGGGTACTAATTTCTTTTGAAGAGGGTGTTGCTACATTCTATGCTTTAAAAAATGCCGAAGATAGAGGTATTTATTTTATTAAACCTGGAGTAAAAGTATATAAAGGTATGATTATTGGCGAGAATAACAGATCTCAAGATTTAGAATTGAATATTTGTAAAACTAAGCAACTGACAAATATGAGATCGGCGGGTGCAGAAGAATTAGATACTTTACAGTCTCCTGTAGATATTACTCTTGAAAGGGCACTTGAATATATAGGCCCGGATGAAATGTTAGAAGTAACACCTGATTCTATAAGAATGAGAAAATTAAATAAGAAGAAAGCCTTGAAAAAATAGTAAATCATGAAAGTTGTCGATATAGGATGTTTCGAGGATGATTTTTTAAACGCTTTAAATCTTTTTAATAATCAAAAATGGTATGAGGCACATGATGCTTTTGAGGATATATGGAATACTCTTGAAGGGGATGAAAGACAAATCATACAAGGAATACTTCAAGTGTCTGTTTCTCAATTTCATTTAGACAAAGGAAATCTAAATGGAGCGACTATATTACTAGGGGAAGGATTAGGAAGGATAAAAAATAGAACTAATATTAATTTAGGAATAGACTTAGAAACTTTTTGCAAATGTCTTGAGGAATTATTAAGAAAACTTCAATACAGAGAAGAATTAAATGAATATGATAAACCTTACTTAGTAAGACTAGAGAAAAATGAATTTTGAAATTAGAAACGTATCTTTAACTATTGAAGGAAAATCTATAGTAAATGATGTTTCAATAACTGTATGCCCAGGAGAAATTGTTGGTTTAATGGGACCTAATGGTGCAGGTAAAACTTCTACTTTTAATCTTGCAGTTGGAAATATAAAACCAGATAAAGGAGAAATTTTAATGAATGATAAGTTCATAACAAACTTACCTTTACCTAATAGAGCAAGGCTTGGTCTAGGATATTTAACTCAAGAAGCAAGTATTTTTAGAGATCTTACTGTTAAAGAGAATATTGACTTGGCCCTGCAAAATTCATTTTTTAGCAAGGCAATAGTAAGAAATAAGAGAGAAAGAATAATTAATGAATTTAATCTAAATAAAGTTGTTGATAATTATGGTTATCAACTTTCAGGAGGGGAAAGAAGAAGGTGTGAAATAGCGAGAGCTTTATCAGTTGGTAAAACAGGACCTAAATATCTACTTTTGGATGAACCTTTTGCGGGAATTGATCCTTTGGCGGTTAATGATTTAAAGAAATTAATTATTAAACTTAGTAAAAGTGGGATGGGAATTCTTATTACTGACCATAACGTAAGAGAGACTCTTTTAATAACAAAAAAATCATATGTCTTAAGTGAAGGAAGGATTTTAGCTTATGGATCATCTAATGAACTTGCAAATAATCAAATTGTGAAAAAATTTTATTTGGGGGATGATTTTCAGCTTTAAGACTTTAGTTTTGGATTAAATTTCAATTAAATTATTTAATCTAAAACTGTATTTTTATTTACCTATAATTAGATTAAGAATATAGAGATTTATAATCTACTGATGATATTTGATAGTTTTTTTAAAAATTTGATTTACGATCCAGTATCTACTTTTGGTGTTTTAGTATTTTATTTTTTATTAATTAATCTGCCTATTTCTTTAATAGCATTATTTAATAAAAAATCCTCCTCATATGTAAGATTTATTACTATCACAATTAATCTTTTCATCGCTTTACAACTTATCTCAAGATGGTTTATATCCGGACATTTTCCAATAAGTAATTTATACGAATCTCTTTATTTCTTGGTTTGGGGTATGTCTTTAGGTCAATTATTGATTGAAAAAGAATACCCGACACCGATAATCCCAGCAATAGCTATACCTGTTGAGCTTTTAACTGTATGTTTTGCATGTTTTGTTTTGCCCGAGGATTTAAAGTTATCATCTAATCTCGTACCAGCATTAAGATCAAGTTGGTTAATTATGCATGTAAGCGTAGTAATGCTTAGTTATGCTGCCCTTATCATTGGCTCTTTATTATCGGCTTCTGTATTATTTATTGATAAGAGTCAACCTCTTCAACTAAGAAGTAGTTCTACAGGAATAGGAGGTTACAAAGTTTCCAATTCTGACTCAATTAATAATGTTATCAATCCCATAAACTTTTCTCATTCCGAGGAATTAGATACTCTTAGTTATAGATGTATTTTGGTAGGATTTGTTCTTCTCACTCTAGGCCTAATTACAGGAGCTATTTGGGCTAATGAAGCTTGGGGAACATGGTGGAGTTGGGATCCCAAAGAGACTTGGGCTTTCATATCTTGGTTATTTTATGCTGCCTATTTGCACATGAGAATAAGTAGAGGTTGGCAAGGTAGAAGACCGGCTTTACTTGCTACTTCAGGTTTTTTTGTAGTCCTGATATGTTATTTAGGAGTTAATTTTTTAGGCGTAGGTTTGCATAGCTATGGATGGATATTTGGATTGTTAAGTTAAATTTAAGCACTGGTTTTTAAGGCTCTGAAATTATTTTTCCATTTTGAGCATCTTTTGCAACCGACCTTAATTCATCACAACCCTCTTTTAAAGTTGGATAAGCAAACATCCCACTTCCTGCGATAAAACAATTAGCACCAGCTTCTGCGCATTGCGAAATGGTCCAATTTGCTTTTATTCCACCATCAACTTCAATATCTACATTTAGATTTTTTTCGATTATAAATTTCCTGATTTTTCTGATCTTATTTAGCATTGTCGGTATGTAAGCTTGCCCCCCAAATCCTGGATTAACTGTCATAACTAAAACATGATCAACCATATCCATTATATTTTCAATCATTTCAAATGGTGTGTGAGGATTTAATGCAACCGATGGCGATCCACCAAGATCCCTTATCCTACCAAGAACTCTATGAAGATGAACATTAGCTTCAGCATGAGCTATTACCACCCCTGGCTCCCCATTAGGACCTTTTGTTGCACTTACATATGAATCAAGCATTGTTTCACAATTATATTGACTTACCATTAGTTGAGTCTCAAAAGGAACATCACAATACTTCCTACATGCGGCGATCATTTCAGGTCCAAATGTAAGATTTGGAACAAAA
>QCGN01000044.1 GCA_003279875.1 Prochlorococcus sp. AG-388-D03 | reverse complement strand
AAAATAAACAATAAAAAAATTAATTTATGAAAAAATTAACTAATCCACAAAAAAACTCCTAAATTAGATAAAAAAGAGATTAACTGAAGTGCATTCTGAAAAAAAACATTTAATCCAAAGCTCAATCTATTCTCATGATGTTATTAATAACTCGAGATCTGCTGTTCCTACTGTAGTGGAACAATCAGGTAGAGGAGAAAGAGCATTTGATATTTATTCCAGATTATTAAGGGAAAGGATAATATTTCTAGGTACCGGGATTAATGATCAAGTGTCAGATTCACTGGTTGCACAATTATTATTTCTAGAAGCCGAGGATCCCGAAAAAGACATCCAAATATATATTAATTCCCCTGGTGGTTCTGTTACTGCTGGATTAGCTATATATGACACTATGCAGCAAATCTCTCCAGATGTCGTAACAATCTGCTTCGGAGTAGCTGCAAGTATGGGGGCATTCCTTCTTTCTGGGGGGGCGAAAGGTAAAAGATTGGCTTTACCTAATTCAAGAATAATGATTCATCAGCCATTAGGAGGAGCTCAAGGCCAAGCAGTAGAAATCGAGATCCAAGCGAAAGAAATACTATTTCTCAAAAAAACATTAAATTCTCTTTTAGCAGAACATACTGGTCAATCTTTAGAAAAAATTAATGAAGATACTGAAAGAGACTATTTTTTATCACCTGCTGAAGCAGTTGAATATGGATTAATTGATAAAGTCATAAAAAAATGACAAGTAAAAGAAATATTTTAAGAATATGATGACGAAACCAATTTTATAAGCAATCCTAATAAGTAAGGGATATTTAACCTTTTTATTCTAAACAAGCTTTGATGATCGATGGCTAAATTTGACGCCCATCTAAAATGTTCATTTTGTGGGAAATCACAAGATCAAGTTAGAAAACTTATAGCAGGTCCAGGAGTATACATTTGTGATGAATGCATAGACCTATGTAACGAAATTCTCGATGAAGAACTAATTGATACTCAAGCAAAAATTAATAACTCCCCGCAAGTAAAGAAAAAATTACCATCCAATAATCCTGATACATCTATTCCTTTAGAATTAACTTCTATACCCAAACCACTTGAAATTAAAACTTTTCTAGATAACCAAGTTGTAGGTCAAGAATCTGCAAAAAAAATACTTTCAGTCGCTGTTTATAATCACTACAAAAGGCTAGCTTGGAGATTAAAAGAAAAACATCAGAAAGATAATTCCAATGATTTTCAGGCAACTAAACTACAAAAATCAAACATTTTACTGATTGGTCCAACTGGTAGTGGTAAAACCTTATTAGCTCAAACTTTAGCTGAGTTTCTCGATGTACCTTTTGCAGTAGCCGATGCAACTACTTTGACTGAAGCTGGATATGTTGGAGAGGATGTGGAAAATATACTTTTAAGACTTCTACAAAAGTCAGAAATGAATGTGGATTTAGCTCAAAAGGGGATAATATATATTGACGAGATAGACAAAATAGCAAGAAAAAGTGAAAATCCATCAATCACAAGAGACGTATCGGGAGAAGGGGTTCAACAAGCATTATTAAAAATGCTTGAGGGGACAATTGCCAATGTTCCACCACAGGGGGGGAGAAAACACCCTTACCATGACTGCATTCAGATCGATACAAGTCAAATTTTGTTTATATGTGGAGGTGCATTTATAGGTTTAGAGGATATTGTTCAAAAACGTTTAGGTAAAAATTCTATAGGATTTACTACTAACACGAAAGAAAGTAAAATTGACCCTAAAAAATTAGTTGATTCTGGAGCTCTCAAAAATTTAGAACTAGATGATCTGGTCAAATATGGATTAATTCCAGAATTCATAGGTAGAATTCCTGTCTGTGCAGTATTAGATCGTCTAACTAAAGAAACTCTTGAATCAATTCTAACGGAACCAAGAGATGCACTAGTAAAGCAATTTAAAACCTTGTTAAGTATGGATAACGTAGAATTAAAGTTTGATCCAGCCTCTGTAGAAGCAATTGCGAATGAAGCTTTTAAAAGAAAAACAGGTGCAAGAGCTCTTAGATCAATAATTGAAGAATTAATGCTTGATTTAATGTATACACTTCCATCGCAAGACGAAGTTAAAGAGTTCACCATTACGAAACAAATGGTAGACAATCTGTTTTCATCAAAAATTGTTAAGCTTCCTGCAGGACCTAATAGGATTATTAAAGAATCAGCATAAAAATTAAGATCCTCGTTCTCATAAATTAAACCTTGATCATTCTAATTATTAATATTCAATGCTTGAT
Source organism: Prochlorococcus sp. AG-388-D03 (assembly GCA_003279875.1). Lineage (GTDB taxonomy): Bacteria > Cyanobacteriota > Cyanobacteriia > PCC-6307 > Cyanobiaceae > Prochlorococcus_A. Next base: position 1,059 of record QCGN01000044.1, on the reverse strand, counting down.
ATACATAAACCCTTTCATCAAAAATACAGACCTAGAAATCTCGATGAGCTAGTTGGTCAAGAATTTATATCAATAACTCTTAAACAGGCATTAACATCTCAGAAAATTGCACCTGCCTATCTTTTTAATGGACCTAGAGGAACTGGGAAAACATCAAGCGCAAGAATATTTGCAAAATCATTAAATTGCCTAAAGTCTGACCAGCCCACAGCTAATCCATGCGGAAAATGCGAATTATGCATGCAAATTGCGGATGGGAGTGCTCTAGATGTTATTGAAATTGATGCTGCATCTAATACAGGAGTTGAAAATATAAGAGAAATAATAGATAGAGCAAGATTTGCCCCTACACAAGCTAGATGGAAAGTATATGTTATCGATGAATGTCATATGCTTTCAACAGCGGCATCGAATGCTTTACTTAAAACTATTGAAGAACCTCCTGCAAGAGTTGTTTTTATTCTTGCAACTACAAATCCTGAAAGGGTTATAAATACTATTCAAAGTAGATGTCAAAAATTCGATTTTAAAAGAATCAATTCAAATACTATTTTCAACCACCTTTCTGAGATAGCAAATAAAGAATCAATTAAATTTGAAGATAAAGCGCTTAAACTAATTGCTAAAAGATCAAATGGGGGAATGCGAGATGCACAAAGTTTATTAGATCAATTAAGTCTTCTTCCTGATGGTATTACTACGAAAAATGTTCAAACTTTACTTGGAGAAGTATCCGAAAATGATTTAACTAACCTAATCAATGCATTAATAAAAAATGATCCAGAGTATTTATTAATTAGTTGCAATAATTTATATGATGCAGGGAATGAACCTATTGAAATATTAGTTGGATTATTAAATATTACTAGAGATCTATTACTTAAAAGTATAAATAATAATTATTCAGATATTTACTATACATCTACCGATTTTCAAAATGAATTAAATAAATTTTCTAATCATATCAGCAAGTCAAGGATTATTGATTGGCATAACAAGCTTAAGAATGTTGAGTATCAAATCAAAACAAGCGATAATCCAAGATTATGGTTAGAAATA
>QCGN01000043.1 GCA_003279875.1 Prochlorococcus sp. AG-388-D03 | reverse complement strand
AGATAATTGGTTCTATTTTAAAGCATCTATTGAGAAAGATAATAGTCATAAAAATATTGAAGATCTATTTAATAATAAGTATTTTGATATCAAATCACCCAATACTTTACGATCTATATTGAATGCTTACGTAACAAGAAATTCATTATTCCACTCTAAAGATGGATCAGGTTATAAGTTTGTTGCAAAAAAAATTATTGAATTTGACAAATCAAATCCAATTGTAATTTCACGTTTCTTAAAAATATTTAGTACTTTCAAAAATTATGAAAATCCTTATAGAAAAAATATATTAAAAGTGCTTAACTATATTAAAGGAAATGACCTTTCGCTCAATACAAGAGAAGTTATAGATGCTATTTTAAGTAAATAAAATTATTTATTTATAATTATAAGTAAGGTTATTAAAATAATAAAAATAAATAATATTTGCCTTGAGATTAATAATTTAAAAATATTTATATTATTTTTTTTTATATTATATTGTTTATCCCACTTTCCCTTGACATAACTATTAGTTACAAATTTGTTAGGCCTACCACAATATAGACATGTTGGTGCTGCTAATGATATTAAATTTTTACATTGAGGGCATTTTTTCTGATTCATGATTATTTTTATCAAAAAAATTATTTAAAACTAGTAATATTAAAAATTATTTATATATACCATTATATGAATAATTAAATTAAGTTTCAAAAGAATACTCAATTAAAACTAATTAATAATGTGGAATATAATAAATTATTATTTTATTTTTACATGTTTGCAATTGCATTAGGCTTGAATCCTTTAGAGACGATTACAATCGCTATATCAGCTACAATTTTTATTGCTGCTTTTACATGGGTATCAATAAAAGGTGATTTAAGAGAACTTGCAAACGAACTTATTGAAGATAAGAATCAGAAAGAGGATAATTAAATTTTATCTTTATATAATTTATTAATGTAAACGGGGATAATCAATAATATGTCTTATTTCCTTTAGAGACGAACCATAAATACTTTTGCCATTTAAATTTACACCCTTCCACTTTTCCTTTTGATTAAAAGCAATATTCCTCTTATAAGAATGCTTATCATCCCATGTCAAAGTGATATCCCAACCTTTATAGTTCTCTATCATAGACAAAAACAATAATACTTTTAAAGCTTACATACAAAAATAGAAAACAAAAACAAAGGAAATAAGTATTTTTTTTATAATATTTATTTAATATTTTTAAATTAAGAAACAATATTAATCTTGAGTGCTGCTTTGTCAGCATTTTCTCGAGCAACATTTATATCATCATTTGATGAAAGGACTACACCCATTCTCCTTCCTTTTTTCGAAGTTGGTTTTCCAAATATAAGAACTTTAGTGTCCTCTACTTCTAATGCCTCGTTTAACCCTGTGCATGATGGATTAATAAATTCGTCATCAGAAAGTATTACTCTGCTAGCTGAAGGCTTTAATAGTTTTATTTTTGGAATTGGTAAATTTAAAAATGCTCTTAAATGTAATTCAAACTCGTTTATGTTTTGACTAACTAAAGTAACCATTCCTGTATCGTGGGGTCTAGGAGATAATTCTGAAAAAATAATTTCATTTTCCTTAACAAAAAACTCAACTCCGTATATACCTGAACCATTTAAATTATTTAATATTTTATTTGTAATATCTTTAGCTTTATTAATCAATAATTGACTCAATTCCATAGGTTGCCAACTACATTGGTAATCTCCCTTATATTGTTCATGGCCTATCGGCTCGCAAAAGATATTTTCTCCATTTTCTTTTCTAACAGTTAAAAGAGTAAATTCATATTCAAATTCTACAAATTCCTCCAGAATCACACCAACTATTTTGCCTCTTGAATTTGCTAAAGCTTGATTCCATGCATTTATCAGATTCTCTTTACTTTTAACTAAGCTTTGTCCTTTACCAGAAGAACTCATTAGAGGCTTAAGTAAAAGAGGAAAACCTATTTCAAATGATTTTTTTTCTAGCTCTTTAAAGTCAAAAACGTAATTAAATTTTGCAGTTTTTATGTTTAATTCATTTGATGCCAGGTCCCTAATTTTATCTCTATTCATTGTTATTTCAACTGTTCTAGCATTTGGTACAATTTTTATCCCTTCTTTTTCAAGTTCTTTTAAAGACTCAATCGATAGTGCCTCTATTTCTGGCACAACAAAATCTGGGTTAAAGTCTTTTATTGTTTTTGATAAGATTTCTTTATTGCTCATGTCTATTACAAAAGAATGATCAGCTAATTGCATTGCAGGTGCATTCTCATACTTATCAATTGCAATTACTTCTAAACCTAATCTTTTGGCTTCAATTACCAACTCTTTTCCAAGCTCCCCACTACCAAGTAATAATATTTTCTTACGCATAAACTTTAAACCTTTCATAAATTAATAACTTTTTTATTCATCCTCATCAGATAGATCTTTAGAGAGCTTATCTTCTCCTCCTTTTTCAGTTTTTAGATTAGAAAAAAAAGATTTATTACTAAACGAATCGCTTGTCTTCATTCCTCTTGTAATTGAAGTAGAAATAGCACCAATAAAGAAAAAGCCAATAATTACCCATAAAATTCTTTCTAGTGCTATCGAAAAAAGGAAAGCATCACCTGAATTAATAATCTCAGTAAGGGGGTCTAAGGGATCCAATTTTATACTTTTTTTTAATTATATAACCTGATAAAAAACTATTCAGTAAAACTTACAAATAAAAATAATACACAAAAACATATATTCAATGTTATCTTCAATAAATAATTTTTATAAAAACATGTTAATAAACGTTCAAGATACAAATGTTATGTCCGCAAATGGAAAAACTAAACGGCTTGGTGATTATTCGAAAAATGTTATTTTAATAGTAAATGTGGCAAGTTATTGTGGCAATACTACTCAATACGAAGATCTTCAGAAGTTACATGATATTTATTCAAAAAAAGGTTTAATAATTTTGGCTTTCCCTTGTAATGACTTTGGTAACCAAGAGCCTGACTCGCTTGAAGAAATAAAGAATTTTTGTTCAACAAAATTTGGCGTAAAATTTGAGATCATGGAAAAAGTACATGCAAAAGGGACCACATCAGAACCATATACAACTCTTAATAAAGTAGAACCAAAAGGGGATGTAGAATGGAATTTCGAGAAATTTTTAATTGGTAAAGATAGTAATGTAATTGCAAGATTTAAACCTGGGGTTCAGCCATTTGATGATAATTTAATCGCGGCAATAGAAGTTGCATTAGATTCTTAACTCAAAAGATTTTTAGTTAATTATTTAAAAATTATTCAAAATTGCTAATCCAATAAATATTTTTTTTATGGTTTAATTTTTTTTAAGAAGGGTAATTCTTAGTTTTTTCACTTTTGATTATTTAAACCTTTTTAAT
>QCGN01000042.1 GCA_003279875.1 Prochlorococcus sp. AG-388-D03 | reverse complement strand
TTAGAAATTTCTTTTATTTTTGAAGGTACAAAATTTGATGAATTGCATAATGATTCAAAAAGAAGCTCTAAATGTTCTTCTGGCCTATACCCTTTCGTCAATTCTTTGAATGTTTCTGTAAGACCAACGCAAAATAAATCATCTTGAATAAATTCATTTTGGTGATTTAAAAGATTTAGCTCAACAAGCATTTCATCAACTATCCGTTTATATAAACCTGGAATAACGAAAGGGAATTGTTCATGAAATAACTTTTTGCTATCTGAGACAGTCAATTTTTCTTTCAATTTTTTATATGTAAACCTTAATAACCATAGCGTATGTTGACACAATATCGTTAAGATCTAATAAACAAATAAATATTATTATGATCCCTTTAGTTTTGGAAGAATCTGGTGGAAGCGAGAGAGTATTTGATATTTACTCAAGACTTTTAAGAGAGAGGATTATTTTTTTAGGAGAACAAGTAACAAGTGATACTGCAAATAGAATTGTTGCTCAATTACTTTTTCTTGAAGCAGAAGACCCAGAAAAAGATATTTACATGTATATAAATTCACCTGGAGGCTCTGTTTATGATGGTTTAGGTATCTTTGACACTATGCAACATGTCAAGCCCGATATTCATACTGTTTGTGTTGGACTTGCAGCAAGTATGGGCGCTTTTTTACTAGCTGCGGGAACTAGAGGTAAAAGAAGTAGTTTAAGACATTCAAGGATAATGATTCATCAACCACTTGGTGGGGCAAGAGGCCAAGCTAGCGATATAAGAATTCAGGCAGATGAGATTTTGTACTTAAAAGAACGATTAAATTTTGAATTATCGGAGAGAACAGGCAAAGATTTGGACACTATAAAAGAAGATACAGATAGAGATTTTTATATGTCTCCTCAAGAAGCAGTGGATTATGGATTAATAGATTTAGTTTTAGATAAAAAACCTTTTCGCGGAACTTAATTTAATAATTGAGGAGTTCTCTCTTTTTTGGGGATATTTGTATATTTAGAAAGTATATCTACAAATTCATCACCATCTAAGGTTTCTTTTTCTATTAAAAGATCGACTAATTTATCCATTGCTTCTCTATTTTTATTAATTATGGAATAAGTTTCTTTGTAGCAATCTTTAACCATAACTCTCACGCTTTCATCAATCTGTTTGGAGATAGAATCAGAAACTTCACTTCTGGTCATTAAATCTCTACCTACAAAAACTTCTTGATTACCACTTTCTAAGGCTATCGGGCCCAATTCGCTCATTCCAAATCTAGTAACCATTTGTCTTGCCATTGATGCAACTTGTTGAAAATCTCCACCAGCCCCTGTTGTTATTTCACCTCTGCCAAATACAACATCTTCTGCGGCTCTTCCTCCAAGAGCCCCCATTATTCTTGCTTTCAAATTTGCTCTACTTATAAGAGACTGATCATCATCAGGAGTAAACCAAGTAAGACCTTTTGCTTGCCCTCTTGGGATTACAGTTACTTTTTGGACAGGATCATGAGCTTTTACTAATGTACCTATAATGGCATGTCCCACTTCGTGATAGGCGATTAATCTTTTACTTCTTCCATCAGTTAGAGGCGATCCTTCCATGCCTGCAACAATTCTATCAACTGAATCATCTATCTCTAATATACTAATTGATTTTTTCCTTCTTCTTGCTGTTAAAATTGCAGCCTCGTTTAAAAGATTTGCTAAATCTGCACCTGTAAAACCAGGAGTTCTTCTTGCAATACTTTCTAAAGTTAAATCTTCTTGAAGAGTTTTATTTTTTGAGTGGACTTCAAGTATTGATAATCTTCCTTTGATATCAGGTGCATCAACCGTAACTTGCCTATCAAATCTGCCTGGCCTCATTAATGCAGAATCTAAAACATCTGGACGGTTAGTAGCCGCAATAATAATGATCCCACTGTTACCTTCAAAGCCATCCATTTCTGTAAGGAGTTGATTTAGTGTTTGTTCTCTTTCGTCATTACCTCCTCCAATACCAGCTCCTCTTTGCCTTCCTACAGCATCAATTTCATCAATAAAAATTAAGCATGGACTATTTTCTTTTGCTTTCTTAAAAAGATCTCTAACCCTACTGGCTCCTACTCCTACAAACATTTCAACAAATTCAGAACCAGCAAGTGAGAAGAATGGAACTCCTGCTTCACCAGCGATTGCTTTTGCTAATAGTGTTTTACCTGTTCCTGGTGGACCAACCAATAAAACTCCTTTAGGTATACGTGCTCCAACTGAAGTAAATTTTTCTGGCTTTTTTAAAAATGTAACGACTTCTTCTAAATCTTCTTTTGCCTCGTTAACCCCTGCCACATCGTCAAATACGACTCCAGTATCTGCATCCATAGCGAATCTTGCTTTCGATTTCCCAAACTGCATAGCTTGTCCTGGACCACCAGGCATTCCATTCGATCTTCTTGCTAAAAGAATCAACCCTCCTATTAGTATAGCGGGGAAAAGAAGATTACCCAAAATTCCTAAAGCTGGTGGAGCTGTTTTTACAGGATGAACATCAAAACTTATGCCTTCGTTCTTGAGATTGTTAATTAATTCAGGAGTTAAACCTGGTAAATCAACCCTTAATCTTTGTACTTTGTTGTCTAAATCTGAATCTATTGTCTCTACTACAGCGTTTCTACCGCCGTCAAAAATGTCTACTGATGTAACTCTACCGGATTTAATGTAATCTAAAAATCTACCGTAACTAACTCTTGCAACTGCAGTATTCTTTGGAGCAATGGTTGTACCATTTGATTTTAAGTTATCAATATTGCTTGTAGAAAGAAACTGATATGAAAGAGCAATTACTAGAATTATAGGAAGGGCCCATAAAATAATTGTTTTTAGTTTTTGATTCATTAATTCATATCAAACAAATTTAATAGATTCTAGAATGAAACTATGCGTTTCGTTGAAATTTTTTCTAACATTAAACTTGCAGTAAATTATTTCTAAATCTAATCACAAATAATGAAATTCAATATTCAAGACAAAGTGAAACTAATTGTACCTTTGTCTTATCTCAAAACTTCTGACAATATGCCCATGCTAAGACCTCCTGATTTAGTTGCTATAGATGAAGTTGGAGAAATAATATCTATAAAATCTCCTTTAACTGTTGAAATAAAATTTAGGAGAGGTTCCTTTTTGATTGATACTGACAAGATTGAAAAAATATGACTCTAAAAGTTCTTTATCCAAAGCTTAAATATTTCATTACAGATTTCTTTATTACCATAAACACTTAGAAAGGGTTTCGATAAATATTTATTTGTTATTTTTAAAATATCTTCAGAAATAACATCCTTTATTTTTAATAGACAATTCGTATCAAAATCTGGATTCAAATCATATGCCATTAGTTGAATTCGTCTTTGTAAAATTTCATCTAAAGTTTGGTTAGAAATCAGAAATGAACTTTTTAATTTTACTTTCGCTAAATTAATTTCCTTTTCGGAAATTAAAGATGAAATTAAATTTTTCCATAATTGAATTAGTATTTCAAAGGCTAAAATGGCATTTTTATTTGATACGGAGAGG
>QCGN01000041.1 GCA_003279875.1 Prochlorococcus sp. AG-388-D03 | reverse complement strand
CATTTTTTTCTAAAAAAAATCAAGTTATTTCCACATTGGGTCATTTGAAATATTATTTTTATATAAATTAGGCTTATAATCGTGAAGTTTTTCGATTTGTAAAGCGCATTTTTTTGAATCGCCTTTAATGCTATCGCTGTTAATTAAATTTGTTAAAGATACTCTTCTTCTGATTTTAAGAAGTCCAAAACAAGTTTCCCATGCATCCTTATCCTTATATTTATCTAACCAGAAATCAAATATGTTTTCTAAAGTATATAAAGGAATATTAAAGGAAATTCCTATGGGGGGATCATCTAATGGTATTTGATTTTTTTTTAAATCATTTATTATATTATCTAAATTTAGATTTATTGCATCTAGAATATCTTTAGCGGACTCAAGTCCAATGAGTTCTTTTCTATGGCATTCTAAAAGGGTTTTATCGTCAAGTATATTTACGTCGCTATTTTTGATGCCAATTAACCAAAACCCGTTATCATTTATTACTCCACTAGCAAGAAATAGAAAAAAATAACTATTTTTCAAGGACATACTCTATTTATTAAGTTTTAGCATTATTGACAAAAAATAAAATCATACTAAGTACCATAATACATTTAATGTATCCTCACGAATTAAATAAAGTAGTGATAGTATAAGTTTTTATCATGTTTGATTGGAATGAGTTAAGACTAATGTTTAACGATCCTCTAGATTTATTAATAATGTATGTAAACACATACCTTCTAAGAAATAAAATGATAAGAATTATTTTTTCTTAGGAAATAATTTACCTATTTTCTCTTGTTGAATGGTTTCTCTTTGAGTTCTTATTTTTTTATCTTCTATTGATTCTTTGTTTGTGCTAACAGCGTAAATGATATAAAAAATCATTCCACTAAAAATTAATCCTATAAATAAAATAATAATCCCTATAGGCTCTGTAGGACTAAAAATTTTTAGATCTATCCCTGAATTAAGTAAAGTTATCATTAAATAAGACAATTAATTAGGTTGTTTAATGTCTATTTAATTTCTTCATAACCAAAGTAAGTTGTATTATCTGAATCTTTATATCCATTAGCTGCTTCTTTAGGATTTTGACTATCAATGCTTCTTGCTTTTGCATGAATCATATTAAATGGAAAAATTACAGCTCCAACAAAAAAATGAAGTATCAAAAAGTCAGAAGGTAATCCATTCGTCCAATCAGGAAAGAAAAGGAGTGTCATTAATGAATGGCCCATATAATTAAAATCAAAATTTACTAATAAGATACTATTACTAAGTTCTTCATATAATTGTTTATATTTAATAAATTGAAATTTAAATTAAAACTACTTAAATTTCTATAATTTAAGTGTATTTTTTTATTAAGTATTATTATTTATGTTATGTATACTATAAATATTTACTAGGGATATTGTTCAGATTCGTTTTTAGTTTGGTACTTATAGGATTTGTTTTATTTCATCCTATAATAACCTTTGCATCACACACCTCTGACCCTTCTGTTAATCTTCTTCAGAAAAAGATATCAAAAAATTTTTCTAAGAAGTTTTGTAATGCAATACAAAATGGTTTATCAAAGGATGAATCGATGACTTCAGCAATAATAAAAACTGAAAATATAATTTCATTTTCATATAGTCCTCAAAAAAAATTGATTGAAAAAGAAGATTTAGCTAATCAAATTTCTATAAATGTTATTAATGACTGCGGTTGGTCTTTCGGATTAATTGGTAAAGAAGGTATAAATTATTTTAAATCATATTTTTTAGAAATCTATGAGAAAACAACACCTGAGAAAAAGTTATCTAGTTAAATTAATCTTATGAATAATATTTCTGATAAAAATGTACTAATTGTTATTTTAATCACAATTTTGATTGTCTTTGCTTTCGTTTTTTCTGTTAAATCTCCTGAAAGAAAGATTATTGAATCCCAATTATTATGGAAAGAAGATTTTTCTACTATCAGAATCTTTGATATTGAAAGAATCGGTTTAAAAAATAATTATTATAAATGAGAACTTATCGAAACTAATTGATATAAATGAACATGAAATTAAGTTTAGTTTAATACATAATAAAGATTTAATTTATATAGTTTAATAAGACTTGTGCTAACTTTAAATCATCATTAAACCATGCTCTAATAGCCATAGATCTTCTAGGGTCATAGAATTTTTGGCTCCTGTACCAACTAAGGACTTCTGAATCTGATTTTTTACCATTGCAGGATAAACAACATGGTACACAATTCTTAGTAATACTTTTACCTCCTTTTGACATGGGATGTAAATGATCAAGGGATTCTGATTGTTTCCCGCAATATATACATTTATTTTTAGTTATTTTGTGTAGTGACTCTCTCCAATTTTTAGTGCTTATTTTTGGACATAATTGATCAAGGTATATTGCATCTTGTTTATGCATGAATCTCTTGATATTTTTTATATATTAACAGTTTTTTATATATATTGATTACCTCTAAGTTAAAACATTTATTAAATATAAATTTTTGATATTATTAAATTAAGAAAAATTTTTTATAAAGTAAGAAATATATTTAATGCTAATACCCTCTATTTATTTGAAAATTAATAACGATTTTAATTTAAATAGTTATCTTTTAATATTTTTAATTTCTTTTATTTCTAATACATTTTCTGCCATTTCCGGAGGTGGTGCCGGATTAATTCAATTGCCTGCTTTGCTTCTATCCGGAATACCTTATTATCAAGCTCTTGCTACTCATAAAGTCGCAACAGTTGCTCTCGGTTTAGGGGGATCTATCAGGAATTTCAAATATCTAAGAAATGATCGTTATGTTTTATCTCAAATATTGTTTTTTGGTACCCCTGGAGTTGTTTTGGGATCATCAATTGTTAAATTTCTTTCAGAAGAATTTTTATATTTAATATTAGGAATTTTTTCTATTTTCTTATCATTGTATTCCTTTCTTAAACCAAGTTTAGGGCTTAGCTCTTCTGGAAAAAGTGATAATTTCCCTTTGAAATTAAAATTTATAGTACCTATTTTTTTTATTGGTATTCTTAATGGTTCTGTATCTTCAGGAACTGGTTTGTTAGTAACTATTTTATTAATTAAAACTTATGAAATGGATTTTCTTAGAGCTGTTAGTTTAACTTTTTTTTCTGTAGGTATTTTCTGGAATGCAATAGGTGCATTTTTTCTAAGTCGAATAGGTTCTATTCCTACAAATTTGTTGCTAATCCTTATATTAGGATCTTTCACAGGAGGATACTTTGGGGCTCATTTGTCTAATTTAAAAGGTAATAAACTTATTAAAAATACTTTTACTATTGTATGCCTACTTGTTGGACTTAGCTTGTTAATTAAATCGTTTAGATCGTTAATATGAGTCAACTTATTGCAAAAGCTAAAACTGCTATTGTCGTTAAGAAAAGACCAACTGCAGCTGTTGCTGTCAGTAGAGATAGAATCATTTTAAGAACAATTTTAAAAATACTAATTTTCTTCTTGTATTAAAGTTGTATTAGAAAATACTTTTAAATGAGAATTTAATTATCAATAATTCGAAAAAATGTCAAAAAAAAAGCCTCACAATTGTGAGGCAGAGTGATGGGGAACCTTATTTTTAAACCAATTTCCATCAAATTGCAAC
>QCGN01000040.1 GCA_003279875.1 Prochlorococcus sp. AG-388-D03 | reverse complement strand
GGTTTAGATCTATCCTTTCTGCTATTTTCTTCAATAATAAAACTTAAAACTTTTAGGTAATTTCATTAACCTTAATGACATTTTTAATAAAGTTATGGACAATATAGATTCCAATATTTCTAGTTCAGAAGAATTAGTTGGTATTGATGAAGTTCAAAAATTCCTTAACCGATCAAGAGCCTCTGTTTACAGGTACACAAATACAGATCTAAGAAATTTAAATCCTAGCTTCAACCCAAGAAAATTAAATCCTGAATATAGAACGGATCAAAAAGAGCCATTACGTTTTCATCCAAATGAAATTGCGAGATTTGCAAAAGATATTTTAAGAATTAAAGAAGTGACTGTAGAAGTTTTTAATTCTCCATCTTCAGCAGCTCAAAATATACTTTCACAGATTCTTGAGGAATTAAAAAGTATAAGATCTTTACTAGAAAAAAATTAATTTTATAGTTTAATTTTTTAAACTAGATTTTGATTTTTTTGCTTTTTAATTGTAAAATAGTTTTGTCAAGTTTAATACTCAACTTTTACAAGTAAAACTCTTGAAATATACAAATTCAAAGCAGTTTGTCGAAGGTAAATTAAGCGAAAACTCACCTCTTATTTCTATTTCAAGTGAATTGGTAAGAGATGATGATGATGACCCCTTAAGTATGAGGAGCCTCTCAATATCTTTTCTCGGGATCATAATAGCTTCTATGACAATTTTATTACCTTCAATTAGTATTTTGCTTGGTAGACCTTTATCTCAGGGAAATGAGATTAGTCCTTTTCATTTAATTAAAAAAGATGGATCTTAGTTTGATACCTCCATCTCCAATGAAGGGCATAGTAAATTTGGTGGTTGAAATACCTGCAGGCAGCAGGAATAAATACGAATATTGTTCTCAAGCCGGAATTATGGCACTAGATAGGATTCTACATTCATCAGTCAGATACCCATTTGATTATGGTTTTATTCCAAATACCCTTGCTGATGATGGATCTCCTTTAGATGCAATGGTAATTATGGATGAGCCAACATTTGCAGGCTGTTTAATTAAAGCAAGACCTATAGGAGTTTTAGATATGCATGACTGCGGGCAATATGATGGAAAACTTTTATGCGTTCCTTTAGCTAACCCTAGGCAAGAGAATATTACGAGTATTAATCAAATTGCTCCTAATCAATTAGAGGATGTTGCAGAATTTTTCAGAACAAGTAAAGGTTTAGACGGAAGAACAGTTAAAATTGATGGTTGGAGAGATTATGAAGTAATTGAGGAACTTTTAAGAAAATGTACACCTTCAAAAAAGAAAACCTTTAAAATCTTAAAAAAATCATCAAAAGTTTTATAAATTGAAAAAGGTTATTTTTTATAGCTATCCAAAATGTTCAACATGTAGAAAAGCATCAAAATGGCTTGATCAATATGATATTAACTATCAGTTTATAAATATAGTTAAAGAACCTCCCTCAAAAAAATTTTTAGAACTAGCTTTAATACAATTCTCATTAGATATAAAAAAGATATTCAATACTAGAGGTAAAAGTTTTAAATCAATCGAGGTTGATATTTTTGACTTAACAAAAAAGAAAATTATTGAACTATTATCTAGTGATGGAAAATTAATAAAACGACCATTTTTAATAATTAACGAAAGTAAATTAATACTTGGATTCAATGAGTCTGAATATGCAGCTAACTTCAAATAGAGATTTGAATTTATAATTTTAAAAATTTCATGAATCATTTTTTAAAAAGAACAATTCTTGAATGGGGCCCATTAATTGGCTTGACTTTTATTGTTTCTTCTTGCAGATCTTTTTTAGCTGAACCTCGTTATATTCCCTCTGGTTCAATGCTACCTGAATTACAAATAAACGATAGATTGATTATTGAAAAAATTTCTCTAAAAAATAAATTACCTCAAAGAGGAGATATTATTGTTTTTAAATCACCTTTTTCTTTTGATGAAAAACTTGTTAGATCAAGATCTAACCCTTTACCAAATAAAAGTTATTGCTTTTTCATGAGTTTCCCTCCAATGTCATTCATTCCTGGTTTAAGAGATAGGGCTTGTGATGCTTATATAAAAAGAGTAGTAGCATTGCCTGGGGAATTAGTTAGTGTAAATGTTAAAGGAGAGGTGATAATAAATAAAAAAAGAATTTTTGAGCCCTATGTTACCAATTACTGTCCCGAGTCCTTTTTTAATAATTGTGGAGGATTTAAGAGTTTGAAAGTACCTAAAGATCATTTTCTGGTCTTAGGTGATAATAGATCAAATAGCTGGGATGGAAGGTATTGGCCTGGAAGTAAATTTCTTCACAAAAAAGAAATAATTGGAAAAGCTTATTTTAGATTTTGGCCTTTAAAGAATTTTGGTTTTTTTAGAAATCAAGTCCAACCTGAATCACTTGCCCTTTAATTAGTTCATTTTTCTTAGGAAAATTTGAAGGAGAATCATATCCTAAATTAATTTGATTATTTACCCATTTTGTATCTGGGTCAAACATAAGCCATCTTTTACTTCCGATAGATAAATTCTCTTGTTTTATACCTAATAAATTAGAGGGGTTAAAACTTAAATATTTCCATAGCTTTGGTATCGGCCATGCTCTTTTATTTATAAATTCTTCCCACAATAATGGTAAAACTAATTCAAAAGAGCTTATTCCAACGGACCTATCATTTGTTGGAAGAAATGTATCTTCATCATTTAATGCAATTGAGTTTACTGCAATTGCTTGTATTAAATCCTTTTCTAAACCTTTGATTAAAAATTCTCTATTTTCCTGAGATCCTAAAGGGGGATCAACTTTCCACCCAAGATCATCTAACTCAAGATTATTTGTATCTGCTATTAAACTCCACCAACTTATGGTTGTTGAAATTGGGATGTTTTGCTTTTCAATTTCTTTGAGAGAATTTGAATCTGAGATATTTTTTATTACTATGTTTTTACTTGGAAAAAGATTCTTGATGCCTAATATATTTTTAACTTCAGAAAGTTCATTATTATTATCAATAATGTAAAACCCTGATTGAAGTGATTTTAGATCTTTATTTACAATTCCTTTTTGAATGGTATTTTTATTTGTTAATGAGAATATTATTGGAGTTGTTTTAACTGTATCAAGAGAAAGACCTTTGAAAATAATTTGTGAATCAAAAAAGTTTCTTGTAGAAAGGCCTATTGAACCTGATTTTAAAAGTTCATCATGAGGAGAAAGATAAATTCCTTTATCTTTCAAAGTAAAACTTCCCCAAAAATAAATATTTAAATCGGAATAATTATTTTTCTGAAATGGTATTTTTTCAGGCTTATCTCTCCAATTGTTACTGTTTGGGAGAAAGGCAATTGCCCCAAAACCTGATTTCTTTGCTCTAGACTTTAAATTTTCTAAGTTATCACTAAAACCTGTTAAGGGATCTTTTAAAAATGAGTGGGTATCAACCAGCAGGGGGGGCAACTAATTTATTATTAGATTTCGAAATTTTAATATTTTTCTTCAATGCTTGTTTTTTAGCCTCTCCACCGAATGCTTCAATTTTTCCATCAATAATTAATAAATTATCTTTACTCACCTTCATGTCAGGACCCATCAAAATGTTGATATTTTCAAAAAAAAATGTTTTCTCCATTTTAAAGAGCACCAGATGCCGTTGAATCTAATATTCCTCCAAGATGTGTAGTAATGTTTAAAGCACTAATTACATGATCTTTTTGAGGGTCATTAAAAATATCAATAATAGTTATACCTCCATTACCTTGTTTTATCATCCAGATGTTGGAAAAATCAATTCCTAATAAGTTACAAATAAGAGTTTTATTAACTGCATCATGTGCAACTAATAATGTTAAGTCATGGTTCTTTTGATCTGAACAAATCTCTTCCCAAGCCTCAATCGATCTCTCAGATACTTCTTTAATACTCTCACCCTCTGGCATTATTACCTCTTCGGGTTTTTCATGCCAATTTTGAAGTAAGTCAGGCCATTGTTTCTTAATTTCTTTTTCTAATTTACCTTCCCATAATCCGTGGCTTATCTCTACTAACTTTTCAATTTTTGTTATTTCTAAATCTGACTTATTTTGAAGAATTATCTGTGCCGTCTCATAAGGCCTATCCATTGAACTTGAAAAAGCTTTGTTGAAGTTAATTTCCTTTAAATATTCAGAAGCTTTTTTAGCTTGATCTTTCCCGTTATTGTTTAATGGGATATTAATTTGTCCTTGGAATCGACCTTCTTTATT
>QCGN01000039.1 GCA_003279875.1 Prochlorococcus sp. AG-388-D03 | reverse complement strand
TATTTAAGCTCTTCATTGGCAATAGAATCATTCTCGTTGACTATAGGTATGACATTCAGATCAATTAACTTTTTAAATGTTTTTGAAGCATTATTAAAGGATTCTCGTGAATCAAAATCAGTTTTTGTTATTAGTATTTGAGCTATATTATGACCTAGCTTTTTCATTGTCTTTTCATATAAAGTCATTAAATTAACTTGTCCTACTGCAGCTACAGCTTGAAGTACACTAAGTTCCTTTGGTCTTGTATTCAAATTTAATTTTTTACATCCTAATCCAACCGCGCCACTTGTTACGAGAATGACTTTATTGCCTTTTAAAATAAAACTTGTTAGAGATTTACATAAACTTTCTATTACTTGTTCTGTAGATTGATCCTCATTTCCTCTGAGAATACTAGTACCAATTTTTACGACCCATGTTTTCATTTTAAGAAATTAGAAATCATTTTTTCTAGGATTAATGTTAAATTTATTTTTATTGGTAATCCATTTTTGCTTAATCTTTTAACTAATATTGTCTGAATATTACATCTATTTCCCACGATAATATCTGTAAAAATTCTATCTCCTATTATTGCAATATTTTTTGAGTCCTCATTCATTTCTGAAATTACATCCAAGGTAATTTTTTTCCTTGGTTTCAGTGCGTTTGATTTATATCTGATATCTAATTCCTTAGCAATCTTTCTAATTCGTTCATTAGAGGGATTATTACTAATTAAGTACAAAGAGAATAATTTTTTAGATTCTTTTATCCAATTTTTTACATTTATTGGAACTATATTTGATTGGCGACTTAATAATGTACCATCAACATCTATTAATAAGCTTTTAATTCCTTCATTTTGTAGTTTTAAATGGGATATTTCATATATAGGTAATTTAGAGTCCCAATAGACATTTAAAAGAGAACTCATTATTTTAAAAACTACTCTTTTCTAACTCAGATTCTATTAAGGGCTGAACTTTATCAAACTCATCATCCTCAATTAATAATGCGCCTTGATCGATAAGTTTTCCCACGATAAAAAAAGGATCCAGAGGAATATATAATCCATATTCTTGTTCCAATAAATTGAAACTCACAAGTAATTCATATGTTTCACTTTCCTCCTCTATATCATCTTCTTCTAACTCATCATAAATTGTCTCTTCGAGTTCACCAGATACAGTTAATGTAACTGCGGATCTAATAAGTTTTAGGTCATGTTCTTGTAGAACTGCATCAGCATTCTTTAAGACTTGCTCGTTTTTCTCAATTTTTTCAATTAATTCTGGCTGATCATTTTCATTAATCTTGAATAAACTGACTGGTGTATCAACGGGTGTTAATAATGCATATTCTTTTTCTTCAACCTTTACTATTTGTTCAAGATAACAAAATAGTTCATTTCCATTTGAATCATTTAAAATAAGTGTCTTTGCCTCATAATTATCTTTGGAGTTATGATCGTTCATTTTTGATTTAACTTATATAGATTTATATTAATATTATATTTGTTTATTACCCACTAATTCTTTTAACTCAGGACCTTCCTGAATCCATTGTTCAAGAATTATTTTGGCAGATAAGCTATCAATAAGTCCAGATTTATCTTTCTTTACTCCAAATCTATTTGTTGATGCCCACGTGGAGCTATGTTCATTGACGAAGGAAAAAGGAAGTTTTAATTCATTAAAAAGAAATTCACCATAAGTTTTGCAATCAAGAGCTTGAGATGTCATCCCCCCCGCCTCGTCAAGTGGTAAACCAACGATAAAACCAGTTAAATTGAGTTTTTTAATGTGTTCTTTAATAATAATTATTTCGTTATTATTTCTTTCTCTCTTTAATGCAGGAAGAATATTTACCGTAATAAAAAGTGAATCACAATATGCTAATCCTATTCTTTTTAGCCCAACATCTAAACTTAATATTGACTTAGATTTGGGCTTGCAATATTTCACTTAGACTTCAAAGGAAATGGGGACGGATAAGCATTCCCTTGTGGATTTAATTTTTCAAAAATTGATTCTAAAGATTGGTTTATTTTATTAGTCTGCTTAGATTCGTTCCTAACAATAGTATTTCTAACAAGGATAATTTCTTGGTAATTATCTCTAAAACCAGAATTCTCTAAATATGTATTTAATTCAGCACTTTCTTCATAAGTCTTAATTATAGAATAAGGAGATTTTTCAAAAAATTTATTCAGAATATTTTTTAAATTAGGACTTAATCTAGCATCCCAACTTTTACCAATCGTTAATGTATAAATTTTATTATCTTGAAAATTTATATCTTTTAAAATTGTGCATAAAACAGCATTGTTGTAAATTATTGCCCCGCTATTTGAATCATTTCTATTGGAAATATCTTTTTGATCAAGATCCAATATCGTCCTTATTAATGGAGATTGATTTGAACGAATAAAATTAAGTACATTTACTAAATTTAATTTGTTTATTGCTTGAAATTCATCAATAAAATAATAATTTTCATTTTTATTTTTAATGGACTTATTTATATCATTTTTACTCCACAGTTTCACCTTTTGTAATGGTTGGAACCCTAATTCTCTTGCACTTGAAATAAGGTGATTATTGTCTATATCAGAATTAATTACCCAGCTTGCAGTTTTTATATCTGTAATAGAGATTGATTTCTTTATCAATCCTAGTATCAAATCTTTTTCAGTTATAGAAGACTTTATAGTTGTTAAATTAGGCTTCGATATCCTTAAACAAGAACCCTTGAAGTTTAAAGGAAATATATTCAAATAACCTATAATTTTGTTTTCTTCTATTGCAATAATGCATTTATGTTTATTTTTTTTTAGATTGTTTAAAAAAATTTTCAAGTCATCAAAAGTGTTTATAATTGCCATTTTTAAAAACCAATTATTCAATTTTTCAATTCTTAAATCCATTAATAGATTTAAATGACGAATATGTAGTTCCTCAAAGGTAATCTTTTTGTTCATATTAGAAATAAAGATATTATTTGTATCTTGTTTCATTTATTCATTATCTCTTATTAATACTATAGGTGTTTTTTCGTCAGAATTGCCTGCTGGGTTAACCTTTAAGACTTCTTTGAGTATTTTATTCACTGAATCGTTTGAACTGGCTAATATTTTTACTCCGCCAAGATCATTAACATCAACCACTGCTACTTCTACCTCAAGCTGTTTTGATAATTTATCGCAAAACAATTTAGTATTTATTGGACCCATTACTATACTTTTATCATATGGAGCAACTGTTCCACTAATGTCATCAATTAGTGAAGATTCAAAACCGGTTAATCTATAAAATATTCCTTTAACCCCAAAACATTTAAATAAAAATCCTAAAATTAAGGAAAAGAATATCCTTGTCACTCCTACTTTATCTATTAATAATTGCATGCCACAAGCGGTCGCAAGACTACTAGTTGGGTGAAAAAAATAACATAATATTTTAGAAAGGAAATTATATTCTAAATTTTGAGGTGATATATACCGTCCTTGCATAATTGCTAAAGGTGACTCACCTATAGTTAAAATATCTTTTTTTCTTGTAATGTCCTTACAGTAATTAATAACGGTTTCTAATGGTTTATCAAAGGAACCAAGTAAATCAGTCTTAACCGCGATAGCATTATATTTTTGATTTAAGGGGATTTGAATCAAATCTTTTGTGTTTTGATTGTGACGATTCAAATTAACTAGAAAACAATCTTGTTTTTTTGTTATTCCAAAATGACCGTAATTATCCCAAAATACTTTTAACCATATATATTTGATTTTGTTTTTTAAATCGCTATTTTTAAGTTTTAAGATTACTTGTATTAATAGTTCTGAGTTTGATTTTATAATAGTTGTAGGCCAATAATTATTTATATTTTTTTTTATAGAACCAGAATAAAAATAAATACTTTCCTCATAATTTATATTTTTAAGATATTGATTATTTTTAGCTTTAAAAAAATCTAAATCTAGACTTAGATTAGAAACCATAGTTTCTTTATACTTACTTTTATTGATTATTTTTAAATCAATAACCAATTCAGTATTATTATCTTTTTTTCTTAATTTATAATCTTGAGGTTCTAAAACTAAGTTTGTTTTTGGATAGTAATTAATGTATAAATCTGAACATAATATTAATAATAAAAAAATGAAAAATATATTTAGAATAAACATAGGATTATTATTTTAAAGACTCATTAAAGATCATTTTTTTCTGAGATAATACTGTTGTATTCGTTAAAGCTTTCAACCGAGAATGATGTCTCATTAATGTCTATCCCTTTTAATTCTCCAATAATCTTATTCAAATCATCAATATTAACCAATCCATTCTTATCAAATTTAACTTCTCCAGTGTTATCCAGAATTATAGTCTGAGGAATTAAACCATTCCAATAATAATTAGGTAGATTCAAGTCTGTTTTAGAAGAGTCACTTTGTAATTCATCTGTAGTAATAGCAATTAAGTCAATATTATTTCTCCAAATCAGATCTAATCCAGAGATTATTGGAGCCATAGCTTTACTGTCAGAGCTGTCGTCAAGATAAAAAAATAAAACAGAGATCCTTCCGTTTTTTAATGATTCTTCAAGAGTAGTTTGAGGAGGAACTATAGCTCCATTACCTGCATATATTGGAAAAATATTACCGTCATAGCTATTT
>QCGN01000038.1 GCA_003279875.1 Prochlorococcus sp. AG-388-D03 | reverse complement strand
GTCTTAAAGGGTAATAAAATTGCTTCTTTAGAGGCTAGGGTAGCAGGAGAAGAATTTAAATTATTAAAAGAATGGTCACAAATTATTCGTGATAATGATAAAAGTCTTATTGATATGTCAGATATTCTATTGAGAACTGAGCAAGCCTTAACTCGTTCAAGATATTCGAATTGGATTGGGGGTAATGCGCCTATCGTTGAAAATAATCCAATAGTTACTTTGATCGGTTTTTCTCATCCTCTTTTGATTTGGGAAAATAAAAAAAAAGGAGCACCTAAACCTGTTTCTATAGACTTTCATATCAATAGAGCAACCAAAGTAGTAGCTATTACTGGACCTAATACTGGAGGAAAAACTGCTGCTTTAAAAGGTTTTGGCATAGCATTATTAATGGCTAGATCAGGACTATTTATTCCCTCAATACAAAATCCAATCATCCCTTTTTGCCCAAATATATTTGTTGATATAGGTGATGAACAATCCTTAGAAGGAAATTTATCAACTTTCAGTGGGCATATTTCTCGTATTAAAAATATTTTGGAATCTCTTAACAATAAAAAGGGTTTGTCAGTCGTTTTATTAGATGAAATCGGATCTGGTACTGACCCTTCTGAAGGCACTGCTCTTGCAATCGCTCTACTAAGAGAATTTGCAACTATATCTGATATTACTCTTGCTACAACGCATTATGGGGATATAAAGGCTTTAAAATATAGTGATAATAGATTTGAAAATGTTTCAGTTGCTTTTGACGAAGAATTTTTCAAGCCAAAATATACTCTTAATTGGGGAATCCCTGGAAGAAGTAATGCATTATCAATTTCAAAGAGAATTGGAATTGATAAAAAAATACTTAATGAAGCTTCTAATTATTTAAAACCTAAAGAAGTTGAAAATATAAATAATATTATTAAAGGATTAGAAGAGGAAAAGATAAAGCAACAGAAATCGGCAGAAGAGGCAGCTGAACTTATAGCTAGAACAGAAATATTACATGATGAAATTAAAAAAAATTATGAATTCCAAAAAATTAATGCTGAAAAAATACAGGAAAGTGAAAGGCAAAAATTATCAAAACATATTAAAGCAGCAAAAAAAGAGGTTGTTAAATTGATTAAGAAATTAAAAGACCAAAATGCAACTGGAGAGGATTCTAGATTAATTGGAATTAGGCTTAAAGAAATTGAGAGGGAACATCTTACTCAAGTAAACATCAAAAAAACTTCATCATGGATTCCTAAAATAGGAGATTTTATCAAAATTAAAAGTTTAAATAGTACAGGTCAAATAATAGATTTAGATGAAAAAACAGGATCTTTTGAGGTTAAATGTGGATCATTTAGAAGTACATTATTAATAAATGATTTTGAAGGTCTTCATGGGGAAAGACCTAATTTAAAAAATTCTAAAATTCAAGTTAATTCTATAAGAGAGGATTTTACTTTTTCTAAAATTAGAACAAGCAAAAACACCATTGATGTTAGGGGAATGCGAGTTCATGAAGCAGAATTAATAATCGAAGAAAAAATGAGAAAGTTTCATGGACCACTTTGGATAATTCATGGCATCGGTACTGGAAAATTAAAGAAAGGATTACGTCTTTGGTTATCGGGTTTGAATTATGTTGATAAAGTTGAAGATGCTTCAAATAATGAAGGTGGAGCTGGTTGCAGTATTGCGTGGATAAAATAAAATTTATAAGTATCTAGAAAAAATTATTCATAAATTTTTAAGTGCAATTTATTGATCAAGCAAACATTATTCTTAAAGCTGGTAAGGGCGGTAATGGAATAGTTTCATTTAGAAGAGAAAAATTTGTTCCTGCCGGTGGACCCTCTGGAGGTAATGGAGGGAAGGGTGGTTCAATAATCCTTATTGCTGATAATAATCTTCAAACACTTTTGGATTTTAAATTTAATAGAGAAATATTTGCTAAAGATGGTTTCAAAGGAGGTCCAAATAAAAGAACTGGAGCTTCAGGGGAAAACACAATCCTAAAAGTTCCATGTGGTACTGAAGTCAGGGATGTTAATTCTGGTATTATTTTAGGAGATTTAACTCAAGATAAGCAAACTTTAACTATTGCTTATGGAGGTAGAGGTGGACATGGTAATGCTTATTACTTAAGTAACCAAAATAGGGCCCCGGAATCTTTCACTGAGGGTAAAGAAGGAGAGATTTGGGAGGTGCAACTAGAATTAAAACTACTTGCGGAGGTGGGTATTATAGGTCTTCCTAATGCGGGGAAAAGTACTCTAATATCTGTTTTATCATCAGCACGCCCAAAAATTGCAAACTATCCCTTCACCACATTAATACCTAATTTAGGAGTTGTTAGGAAGACCGATGGAAATGGATGCCTTTTTGCAGATATTCCTGGTTTAATATCTGGAGCAGCAGAAGGAGTGGGATTGGGCCATGATTTTTTAAGACATATTCAAAGAACCAAGATTCTTATTCATTTGATTGATTCAATTTCAGAAAATCCCATTCATGATTTTGAGATAGTTGAGCAAGAATTAACACAATACGGAAAGGGTCTTTTAGATAAAGAAAGAATAGTTGTACTTAATAAGATGGAACTAGTAGATGAAAATTATTTGGAAATAATGATAAAAAAGTTAGAAAATTTATCTAAGAAAAAAGTTTTAGTTATTTCTTCATCTTTACGAAAAGGCCTTTCCCCATTACTTTCTGAGGTGTGGAAAAAGATTTGATTTTTTGTATGAGTTATTTAACTAAATAAAATACTTGATTTAATAATGGAAATTAGCCATAAATTGTATATTGCCTTTAATAAACTTATGAATTTTTATAGTTGTTTTGATCAACAAGGAAAAATAATTGCAAGATGCCAGACTATTCAAGATATTGAGGTTTTAAAGAAAATGGGAAGACCGATTGTTGAGGTAAAAGAAATGAAGAATGAAGAATCTGTAGTCTGTTCACTAACTGGAAGCCCATCTGACTTTAATATGGATTATTAATAAAAAAAAAAGAGCCTTTTATGGCCCTTTCTTTATTCAAAGATTAAAATTTAGTCATCATAAACTAGGCATTCTGGTTCGTCAGGATTAGCATCACAAAATAACTCTAATGCATTAGGATCATGCTTATCCTCTGGATGATGATCCTTATATTCTTCTAGTTCCTTTAATTCTTCAGTTAAATGTCTGACCTTAGGAAGGTTACCCTCTTCTTTAGCAGAGGCGATTTCCGATTGATCTTTTTTAATGTGTTCGTCAATGGATTTCATTTGGAGCTTTGGTACTTACTTAGACATCTATAACATAGTTACTTTCAATTCATTTTGCATCATCTATTAATAATATTGGTGTTCATTACAACATGAAATTTATTAGTAAATCATTTTTTTCACATCAATTTATTTGGGAAACGAAAGCATTATTTCGTCTAATGAAGGGAGAACTGGGATAATTTGATTGGGGTTTAAAGGAAATAATGCTTGGTAATAGTCTTTTTTCCATTCAGAATCAAGACATGTTTCAGAAACACTAGATAATGTAAAAAACTTTAATCTCCATTTAATAATATTTTTAAAGTCAGAAATTTCTTTTTCGGTACATTTAAAAAGGTTCCTGTAAATTAATTCCCAGCGAATAACTGTTGGAAATAAATAAATATCTGCATAACTCAATTCTTTTCCACAAATCCAATTACCAAGGTTTTTATCTAACATCTTTTCTATTTTGCTTAAAGCCTTAAAAAGGTTTTTACTTGCTCTTTCATAAGATCTCTGATTTCTGGCAAAACCACATTTATATACCCCATCATTTATGTCAGTTTGAATTGCTTCTAGTAAATGTTTGTCGCAATTATTTATTTTGAGTGTCTTTTGAGATGGTTCGGTTTTTATTGAACCCAGTAAACTTACTATTTGGGAACTTTCATTGGATATTATATTAATCTGATCATTTTGAAAGTTAAATAGTATTGGTAATGTCGATCTGAAAACATTATGTTGTGATGCTTTTTTATAAAATTGATTAAGACTTTCGCAATCTTTAAACTTTTCATTAAAAACCCATTGACCACTATTAATATCCGCTTCTAAAAAAATAACTTTCACTTGCTTTGATAGGTTTTTAAGTTTATAGACAAGTAAAGTTCTATGGCACCAAGGACAAGAATTACCTACTAATAAATAAGATTTTTTAGAATATATTTTAAGATCTTCAGTCTTGTCTATTAAAATCCCTTCCGGCCTTTTATAATTTCCTTGAATATCTGAAGGCGCGAAACCGTTCATTAATTTTTTCCAAAACCAAAACCAGAATCTTTTTGCGAAATTAATGAGGTATTTATTTTGCATAAACTAGAAATTGATTTTTTAAAATGTCTTTGAAAAAAATACTAATTGTTTCTGGTACTCATGGAAATGAAATTAATCCAGTTTGGGCTGTGAATCAATTTAGTAAGCAGAAAAATACCATTGATAAAAACATTGAATATAAATACATCATAGGCAATCCTCTAGCTTTTGAAAGGGGATCTAGATATATAGATAATGACTTAAATAGATCATTTAATGCAACTAAATGTAATCGCGATAATAGTATTTATGAAATTAAAAGGGCAAATTTTTTAATTGAAAAGTTTGGGTTTAACGGTATTGATCCTTGCGATATTGCTATTGACTTGCATACTACAACTGCAAATATGGGGACAAGTATCGTTATGTATGGAAGAAGGGTAAAAGATTTCTGTTTAGCAGCTTTACTTCAGCATAAATTTGGGTTACCAATTTATTTACATGAAAAAGATCTTAAACAAACTGGATTTCTTGTAGAAGCATGGCCATGCGGATTAGTAATTGAAATAGGATCTGTTGCTCAAAATTTTTATGACCCTAAAATAATAAATAGATTTCTAATAATTATTGGTTCTTTAAGAGATGAGATAAACAAGTTAAAAAATAAGCAAATAAAACTTCCGAAAGATTTAGTTATTTATGCACATCAAGGAAGTATTGATTATCCAAGAGAAAAAAATGGGAATATCAATGCCTTAATTCATCCTGAGAGGATGAATCAAGATTGGAGGCCTATAAAAAAGGGTGATCCATTGTTTGTGGATATGGAGGGTAATACTAAACCTTACACAGGCGAAGATACTATATGGCCAGTATTTATTGGTGAGGTTGCCTATAAAGAAAAGAATATTGCAATGAGTTTCACAAAAAAAGAATTAGTAAGCGTTTCAGACTATGTATGTGAGGAATTTTTTACTTAAATTTTTTATAAATCAGATAATTTCTTTTATTTTTTACATAAGAAAAATTTATCTATCTCATCAGAATAACTTTACACATAGTTGATGATTTTGGACTATATTTGTTGAAGCGAAA
>QCGN01000037.1 GCA_003279875.1 Prochlorococcus sp. AG-388-D03 | reverse complement strand
TTTGAAGTTTTTAAATTGTTTTGTTTCCGTTTTCCTTTCAAAAGCCAAAAGAGGCTTTTTGATTTTTTTGCATGCTTCATTTAGATTTTTAGAAATAATCAAAGCAAATGGATGAGTTGCATCTATTACATAATTGATTTTATTTTTTTCAATAAAATTGATGATTTCACTTGAATCATTTAATTTTCCTGTAATGATGTGTAACTTTGTATTTTCAGAGTAAGACCTACTTGCCTTATGCGTGATGACACTTACAAATACTACATAGTTTAGTTTTAATAGTTTATTGACTATGGCTGGTCCATCTGAAGTTCCTGAAAGGATCCAAACATTTTCGTGGCAATTTTCTGAATTATGCATCAATATGTCTTTAATTAAATAGAAAGTTAATGAATCATTGTTTAATTCAAGCTGTAATAAATAGCTCTCCTCAGATGAGATATACCAAAGATAATAAAACACCCATTGCTGAAATGACCGTTAACTTCAAAGGCTTGCGAGATGAAGATCCATCTAGAGAATTGAAAGTTTTAGGTTGGGGCAATATTGCGCAAGAAATGGTGGGCCAATTAAAAGAAGGCCAAAACATAGTTATTGAGGGGCGTCTTAGAATGAACTCATTAACTAGAAAAGATGGAACTAAAGAAAAGCAGCCTGAACTGACAGCTTCTAGAATTCATAATATAAGTCCAGCCGGACAAATAAATTCAGAAAAAAAACTTTGTGATCACTGGAAGATAGATTATATACTTTGTAGAGATTCAGGAAGTTATGCACAAATGAATTGGGAGGAAATTGTTTATAAAAGTGATATGAAATTATTTTTAGTTAAAAAGCCAAAACTAAAATTTAAAAACTCTCTTATATTTTTTAATTATGATGATTTGATTAACCAAATAACCATTAAAAAACTTTAGGATGAAGCAAGTTTTACTTTTGAAAACAACTGAATATAATAAAAAAGCAGCTAAAAAAATTGCTAAATTACTAATCAAAAAAAAACTTGCAGCATGTGTATCCTTAAAAAGTATTAATTCTATTTATGAATGGAAAGGAAAAATAGAGGATGTTGATGAGGTAGAAATTATAATAAAAAGTAAAACACAATTTAAAAAAGCTTTGATAGTTTTCTTGCAAGAGAAGTTATCTTATGATGTACCTCAAATTATTTATAAAAAGTTTAAGTCTGAAAAAAAATATATCAATTGGGTAAATAAATCCTGTTCAAACTAAGTGATTATGTAATAAGTTTTGAAGGTTAGTATTAGATCTTGAACCTAGTTGAGTAATTATATGACCAGCACATATTGAGCCTAATTCTCCGCACTTCTTTATCGAATAGTTATTAATTAGTCCATGAATAAATCCACCAGCATAAAGATCTCCAGCTCCTGTAGTATCAATAGTTCTTCCTAATGGTTTAGGTTTTATTTCTTCAGGCTTACCTTTATTAATAACTAATGAACCTTTACTCCCTAAAGTAATTATTACTAAATCACATATTATAGAAATAGATTCTTGGCAGCTTTGTAAATCATTCTCTTTAAAGAGACTCAACACTTCAGATTCATTACAAAACACTATATCTACATAGTTTTTAATTAATTTTAAGAAACTTTCTCTATGCCTATCTACACAAAAAGAGTCCGATAATGAGAGTATTATTTTTGTATCTGATTCTTTGGCAATCTTTGCAGCTTGAAGAAAGGCATTTTTGGCCAAATCACTATCCCATAAGTATCCTTCTAAGTATAAAAATTTGCTATTTTTGATTGAATTATAATTAACATCTTTAGGCTCAAATTCAATAGATGCCCCCAAATATGTGCACATGGTTCTTTGAGCATCCGGAGTTATGAAAATTATTGAATGTGCACTTGATGGCCCTTTATCTATTGGTGGAGTGTTAAAAATAGTATTACTTTTTTTGATATCTGTAGAGAAGAAATTTCCAAAGTTGTCATTTTTTACTCTTCCAATAAACTGAACATTATTCCCTAATTCAGCTAAACATACGACAGTATTGGCTGATGAACCTCCTGATATTTTTTTAATTACTTTGCAATTTTTTAATAAAGCTTTAGATTCATTAGAGTTGATAAGATTCATAGATCCCTTTTTTAGGGCATTTATCTCTAAAAATTCATCTTCCACATTTACAATAATATCTACTATTGCATTTCCCAATCCAATAAGGTCGATATCTTTTTTCAGATCAAAATGTCTGTATTTTTCTTCCATTAAATTTATAAATTTTAATTACCTTAAAAGGGCTCTTTTAGGACCGTGGATAGGATCTTCA
This sequence comes from Prochlorococcus sp. AG-388-D03, assembly GCA_003279875.1. Taxonomy (GTDB): domain Bacteria; phylum Cyanobacteriota; class Cyanobacteriia; order PCC-6307; family Cyanobiaceae; genus Prochlorococcus_A. Next base: position 3,553 of record QCGN01000037.1, on the reverse strand, counting down.
ATTACTATAGTTTGATCTCTATTTGCCCCTAATGAAACAATGGCAATTGGGACCTCCATCAATTCTGCAAGAAATCGAAGGTAATTCATCGCATTTTCAGGAAGATCAGATAGTTTTCGACAGTTAGCAGTAGAACATTTCCATCCTTTTAATTTTTTAAATATTGGTTTGCATTTTTTTAAGTCATCTGAATTTGTGGGAAAAAAATCTATTTCTTTCCCCTCTAATTCATATGCAATACAAACTTGAATTTCATCTAACTCATCAAGGACATCTAATTTTGTTATTGCCAAACAGTCAAGACCATTTACAGAAACAGCATACTTACCAATAATTCCATCAAACCAACCACATCTTCTTCTTCTTCCTGTTGTGGTACCAAACTCACTTCCTCTATCGCAAAGTTGATCATTAATACTTCCTTGTAATTCGGTTACGAATGGGCCCTCCCCAACTCTGGTAGTGTAAGCCTTTGCTACTCCTATTACCCTGTCTATTAGCGTTGGTCCAACTCCTGCTCCAATACAAGCCCCTCCTGATATCGGATTTGATGATGTTACATAAGGATAGGTTCCATGATCCAAGTCGAGTAATGTTCCTTGTGCTCCTTCAAATAGAATGTTTTGTTTATCTTTTGCAGCTGAGTGAATAGTTCTTGTACAGTCAACTACATGCTTTGATAATCTCCTACCATAATCAATATATTCTTTAATTATTTCATCTTTTAAAAGAGGTTTGATGTCATATATCTTTTCTAGTAGCCCATTTTTTTCCTTAAGTGGGATCTCTATAACATCTCTTAATCTATCTTCATTAAGTAAGTCTCTAATCCTAATCCCATTTCTTTGTGATTTATCAGCATATGTTGGGCCAATCCCTCTCCCGGTTGTTCCGATTTTATTTGAACCTCTATCTGCTTCCATTGCCTCATCTAATAGACGGTGGTAAGGCATGGTTACATGAGAAGTTGATGAAATTTTTAATCCTGAAATATCAATTCCATTTTCAATTAACATATCTATTTCTTTAAGCAATATCTTTGGGTCTACTACTGTCCCTGATCCAATTAAGCAGGTAGTGTCTTTATAAAGTATTCCAGAGGGAATTAAATGTAATTTTAAAACCTTATCATCTACAACAATGGTATGCCCTGCATTTACACCTCCTTGATATCGAACAACAACATCTGCTGATCGACTTAATAAATCGGTTATTTTACCTTTTCCCTCGTCACCCCATTGAGCTCCGATAACAACAACATTAGCCAATTTTAAAAAAGCATTATTTTTGTACGAATATACAATATATTCAAAATTCTTGGATAACTTTAAAAAAGTAAATATTTGTATTAACTTTCTCTGAGAACCATTTTTTCAGCAAGAGAGAATTCCTTAGTTAAACGCTCTTTAAGTTTATCTGGTAAAGGCCTAGCTGAAAAGTTTTTGTAATGACCGGCCATGGCATTTAGAGCAGTCTGCATTGTTGTAAATGATTGAGTTTTATTAACCATACCTCTGTTTCTATATCTTGATATATAGTCAGTTATAAGAGCAAGTGATTCATCTCTTACTTCGTTTTTATCAGGAGAATCTTTTGGAGTGTCAACGGCGATTTGTAGGGTCTTAACAACTGATATCGTATCTTTAGCATAATCGCCTGTCATAGAAGTCTTTGCTGCATATGAAGGAGAACTAATTAATGTAAAAAAAATAGTTAAACAAAGGGTAAAAGATATAGCTTTCACGAAAAATCTAGGAAATAATACAGGGATTTGTTTAACTAACATGACTTTACTCCGAATAAAATTTAGCTTTAAGATTTTTTATTGTACATTACTTTTGATTCGGAAATAAATTTTTCTAACAAATTCTCTGAAGCAATCTTAATTTTACTTTTACTTGATCTACATAAGAATTCTACTTCTTTGTTAATAGAATCTCTGCCAATAATTATTTGAAAAGGAATCCCAAGTAAATCGGCATCTTTAAACTTAACTCCAGCTCTATCATCTCGGTCGTCAAGGAGAACATCTATTTTTTTGCTTTTAAACTCTTTATAAATTTCTTCAGTAAGTTTTTTTTGATGAGGATCTTTTAAATTAGTTGGAATAATTAAAACATCAAAAGGAGAAATTTGAATTGGCCAAGAAATACCATTTTCATCATGATTCTGTTCAATCGCTGCTTGGGCTATTCGTGTAACGCCAATTCCATAACAACCCATCCATAAATTTTTTAATTTACCATCCTTGTCAGAAAACTTTGCATTCAATTTCTCACTATATTTTTGTCCTAATTGAAAAATGTGTCCAATTTCAATCCCTCTTTTTTCTTGTAACTCTTCATTACTTTCAAGACTAATAAGATCTCCTTTTTTTGCATTTCTTATATCTGATATTAAGAATTCCTTCTCAATAAATGAAAAATTTTGGAATACTTTGTGAAAATTAACTTTATTGCCGCCACTTACAAAACTTGAAAGACTGCTTGCAGACTGGTCAGCAATTCTTATCCAACTTTTATACCAACTTGAATTGTTTTTTATTATTTCATCTTTAATATCAGGTCCAATATAACCAAGTGGAAAATTAGTTAGATTTTTTTCTATAATTGCATTATCTTCAACTATCTTTAGGTGAATCAAGTTTGACTCATACTTTTGGTTGATCAAATTGAAAAGTTTAATTTCATTTATATGCTGATCTCCTCTAATACAAGTAAGAATTGGCATTTCAGATTTATCCTCAAATTTTGCAACGAATATAACGACTTTAACTATTTGACTAGCATCTAAATGATTTTTTTTACATACATCAGCAATTGTTTTTTGATTAGGAGTTTCTAACCATTCAGCTTCGCAATTTTTTAAAGGAATCTTTTCGGAGGGTAAAGAAACGGCTTTTTCAATATTGGCTGCATATGTTCCACTTTCAGTAAACAAAATAGAATCTTCTCCAGCATCTGCTGTTACCATGAATTCTTTAGATGCGCCCCCCCCAATAGCTCCACTATCTGCATCAACTCCTACAATATCTAATCCACAATTTTTAAAAATTTTTTCATATGCTTTTTCCATCTTTTCATAAAATGATGACAAATCTTCTTTTGAAGAGTGAAAAGAATAACCATCCTTCATTATGAATTCCCTACTTCTCATCAATCCAAATCTTGGTCTTATCTCATCTCTAAATTTTGTTTGAATTTGGTAGAAACATAAAGGCAGCTGCTTATATGAATTAATAATTTCTGATGCAATACTTGTAATAACTTCTTCATGCGTTGGTCCTAAGCCAAATTCTTTCCCTTGCCTATCTTTTAGATTAAACATTATTCCTTCACCTGCTGTATAACCTTCCCATCTTTCACTTCTTTTCCATAACTCTGCTGGGTGTAGTTGAGGTAAAAGTAATTTTGAACAACCAAAATTGTTAAGTTCTTTTTCAATTATGGTCGATATTTTTTCAATTACCCTGAGCATTATTGGCATGTATGCATATATCCCACTATTAACTCTACGAATATAACCACCTTTTAAAAGTAATTGATGAGAAATA
>QCGN01000036.1 GCA_003279875.1 Prochlorococcus sp. AG-388-D03 | reverse complement strand
TTCAGGAAATTAATAATGTCAATGATAAATTTGCTACTCAAGGAAGCAAACTTAGAATTGAGAAAAGGGGTGAAAAGTTAAATATTAGAGGTTCACTACCTTCAAAAAAGAATGAACATAATTTTAAAGTTCAACGAATATCTCTTGGCCTAAAGGCAGATTTTACCGGGTTAGAAGAAGCAAAGAAAAAATTACAATTGATAACTTTGCAATTAGAGTTAAATCAATTCAATTGGATCAATTGGGTAAAAAATCATGATAATAAGGAAATTAAAAATGAATTTAAATTTTTAAGCAGACTTAAGGATTTTGAGGAATTTTTTTTTAAAGAAAACAAAAACGAATATTTATCAAGTACTAGAAAAACAACTTGGAGAAGCTCTTATAAGCCATACCTCAAGAGAATGATTTCTATACACAAAGATGAGGATAATAAAGATTTAGATAATATTTTTATAGCAACATTAAAAACTTATAAAGAAGGGAGTAGAAGCAGGAAACAATGTGCAACCTCTCTAAGTGTTTTAGCAAAATTTTTAGAGCATAAACTTCCAGAAGATTGGAAATTAATGGCTAAAGGGTATGGTTTAAATAAAGCAAGTTTTAGAGAGCTTCCGACTGATGAGGTTATTGAAGATCTATGGGAAAAAATACCAAATAAATCATGGAAATATGTTTTTGGTCTTATGGCTACATATGGCCTAAGAAATCATGAAGTGTTTTTTTGTGACTTAAGCTCCTTAAACAACTATGGTGATAAAATAATAAGAGTTTTACCCACGACAAAGACAGGAGAACATCAGGTTTGGCCTTTCCATCCGAAATGGATAGATAAATTCGAACTTTGTAAATTGGGCCAAGATCCAGGATTGCTCCCAAATATTAATAGAGATCTCAAAGTTACAACCTTGCAAAATATTGGGAAAAAAATAACTGATCAATTTAAACGTTATTCCCTCAATATAAAGCCTTATGATCTCAGACATGCTTGGGCCGTAAGAACAATTTTTTATGATCTTCCTGATACAGTTGCAGCAAGAATGATGGGACATTCCGTTAGTTTACATACCCAAACATATCATCACTGGATTACAAAACGCGATCAGCAACAGGCAGTTAATAATGCTCTTTCAAAATATAAAAAAAGTAAATCTCTTGAAACACTATAATCAAAAATAAAAATCTTTTATGCCAGGTGAAGAACAAACCCCTTATAAAAAAATAACTAGCCTTGATCTTCAGGCTAAAGAACTTGGAATAGGAGGAAAGTTGTCTCCTGAAACAGATGAGAGCCTTTATAAAAAAAGAATGCAACGAAGAAAAGATATTCAATCAAAGAGATTAAAAGCAAGGAAAACCAAAAAAGGTTTATTAATTGTTTTTACTGGCAATGGCAAAGGGAAAACAACTGCCTCTTTAGGAATGGTTTTAAGAGCAATTGGCCATGGTCATAAAGTGGCTATTATTCAATTTATTAAGGGTGGTTGGACTACTGGAGAAGAAAAAGCTCTTAAAATGTTATCAACAAATATTTCTTGGCATGCATTAGGGGAGGGATTTACTTGGGAAACGCAAGATAGAGTAAGGGATGAAGAATTAGTTAAAGGAGCTTGGCAAGTTTCACAAAAATATATCAAAGACGAATCTTATAAACTAATCATCCTTGATGAAATTAATATCGCAACAAAACTTGGATATCTTTCTCCAAAAGAAATAATTACTTTTATACAAAGTCTAAATAATAGAAAAAATCATATCGTTTTAACTGGGAGAGGAGCATCCCACTCCATCATTAATCAAGCAGATCTTGTAACAGAGATGAAATTAATTAAGCATCCTTTTAAAGAGCAAGGAATAAAAGCTCAGGAATGTATTGAGTTTTAAAGAAATTAGACAAAATTATATTCATATTTCCTATTAATCAATAGAGAAATGTTTAAAGACGCAAGCAATATCATATGAAAAAAGAAATTCTGTATAGTTAGTTGCTAAAGTTTTAAAAGTATAAATATTGAATGACTTACAAAAGAGTACTTTTAAAACTTAGTGGTGAAGCACTAATGGGTGAAAAACCTTATGGGATCGATCCCGCTATAGTCCAGTCAATAGCCGAAGATGTAGAGAAGGTAATCGCAAATAATGTTCAACTCGCCATAGTTGTTGGTGGTGGCAACATATTCAGAGGGCTTAAGGGTTCTGCTGATGGGATGGATAGAGCCACCGCAGATTATGTAGGGATGTTAGCAACAGTAATGAATGCTATTTCCCTGCAAGATGGATTAGAGAGAGTCGGAGTGGAAACTAGAGTACAAACTGCAATAGAGATGCAAGAAATTGCCGAACCTTATATTAGAAGGAGAGCGATGCGACATTTGGAGAAAGGCAGAGTTGTAGTTTTTGGAGGTGGTTGCGGAAATCCATTTTTCACTACAGATACTACTGCTGCCTTGAGAGCCGCAGAGATAAATGCTGAAGTTGTTATGAAGGCTACAAAAGTTGACGGAGTTTACGATCGCGATCCCAATAAATTTAATGAAGCAAAAAAGTACTCTTCTCTGAGTTATCAACAAGTTCTTAGTGATGAAATAGCAGTAATGGACAGTACTGCTATTGCTCTATGTAAAGATAATAACATTCCTATAATGGTTTTTGACATCTTCAAAAAAGGGAACATCTCCAAAGCTGTTGCTGGAGAGTCTATAGGATCTTTAATAAGTTAAAACTTATTTAAATTACTTTTTTTAATCATGAAAGAACAAGAAATTCAATCGAGTATGAATAAAAGTGTTGAAGCCACTCAAAGAAACTTCAATACTATAAGGACTGGCAGAGCTAATGCTTCATTACTAGACAGAATTAGTGTTGAATATTATGGAGCAGAAACCCCCATAAAATCATTAGCATCAATAGCGACTATCGATTCACAAACAATTTCAATACAGCCATTTGATATTTCTTGTTTACAAGCCATTGAGAAAGCGATATCAATGAGTGATTTAGGTATCACCCCCAATAATGATGGAAAAGTTATAAGAATAAATGTACCCCCATTAACTGAGGAAAGAAGAAAAGAGTTTTGTAAGTTGGCTTCCAAATATGCAGAGGAGGGGAAGGTAGCCCTTAGGAATATAAGAAGAGATGCTGTTGACAAAGAAAAAAAAGAAGAGAAGGAAGGTTTAATATCGATAGATGAATCAAGAGATAATCAATTAGAAATACAAAAATTCACTGACAAATATATTTCTTTAATAGAAAGTAAGTTATCGGAGAAAGAGAAAGAGATACTTAAAGTTTGAGGGAATTTGACACCATAATAATTGGCGGTGGTCTATCTGGATCTTCGGCAGCTCTAAACCTATCAAAAAAAGGTTATTCAGTCTTAATTATAGAAAAGGAAGCATTAGGAAATATTAAGCCATGTGCAGGAGGGATGGCATCCTCAATGCAACAATTTCTCCCATTAAATTTTGATCAAGCAATTGAATCTAAAATAAAGAATGTTGAATTCAGATGGAAATCATCTGATAATGTTACAGCTGACCTTTCTGGCGAGTCACCTTTTTGGATCATTAGAAGGGAGAAATTTGATAAATTATTACTTGATGAAGCTCTAAAATATGGCAGTGAAATACTTAGACCAGTAAAGGTTGAAAAAATAATATCTCAAAATAAGACTTGGATAATAAAATGCAGTAATAAAGATACATATAAATCTAAATTTCTTATTATTGCTGACGGTTCACAATCACAATGGGCTGGCTATTTTAACTTAGGTCCAAGAAAACCAAAATTTGCAAACACAATAGCCTTAAGGTTAAAAGGTTTAGGAAATATACCCAGCGATTCAGTTAGATTTGAGTTTGGTTTTATTAAGTATGGGTTTGCTTGGGCGTTCCCATTAAAAGACAGTCTCAATATAGGCTTAGGCACTTTTATAAATAATAAGCCTCTTGAAGATGAAGCCCTAAATAATAAAGTAATAAAAAGTTTTGGATTTGAAGATTCATCTTTTAAAGTATTTCATAAAAGACTAAGAATTTGGAATGGTATACACAAGCTCAATGGAGATAGAGTAATCGCGGTGGGAGATTCAGCATCCCTTTGCGATCCATTTTTAGCGGAAGGTATTAGACCTTCTTTAATTAGTAGTTATTATGCGGCAGAAAGTATCGACCAATGTTTATCTAATAATAAAAATGATTTAAATAATTATTCGACAATTATGCGTAATGAGTGGGGGAAATCTATGGCGTGGGGTAAGAGAATTGCCCAAATCTTTTATAGATTCCCAAAAACTGGGTATCAATTAGGAGTCAAACGAAAAACAGCTCCCAAGCGAATTGCTCAAATATTATCTGGACAAATGGGTTATGAAGACATCGCGAAGAGAGTTATAAATAGACTTTTAACAAAAAGGGATGATTAACTGCCTTTCTAACTTTGATGAGAACTAAGTTGCTGAAATTAATTTTTGATTATTAATTTCTGATAATCTTTTAAGTAACAATTCCTCTAATTCTTCTATTGCTTTGCTGAAACCCGTTATTCCTTCACTTAGCTTCTCGCTCGCCATTTGATCTTCTAACATACTTAATCTAAAGTCTTTCTCATCAAATTTATAATCAATAGGGCTCTTAGATTGAATATTTTCATCTAATTTCTTAATTAATTTCCCTTCTTCTCTATTAAGTTGATCTAAAAATTTTGGGGCAATAGTTAGAAGGTCACATCCTGCTAATTCTTTTATTTCATCAACATTTCTAAAGCTTGCACCCATCACTTCAGTTTTAAATCCTTTTTCTTTAAAATAATTAAAAATTTTGGTTACTGAAATAACACCTGGATCTTCATGCCCTGAAAAATTATCTTTGCCTGTTTTTGCTTTGTGCCAATCTAATATTCGCCCAACGAAAGGGGAGATTAAGGTTATTTTTGCATTCGCACAGGCGACAGCTTGGCAGAAGTTAAAAAGTAAAGTTAAGTTGCACTTAATACCCTCTTTTTCCAAAGTTTCAGCTGCTTTAATTCCTTCCCAAGTTGACGCGATCTTAATCAAAATTCTTTCTTTATCTATTCCAAAACTTTTATAGTGATTTATTAACTTTCGAGCTTTTCTAACTGTAGCCTGAGTATCAAAACTAAGCCTTGCATCAACTTCTGTAGATACTCTTCCTGTAATAATATTAAGAATCTCCTTACCAAAAAATACTGAGACTTGATCAATTGCCTCTTTTATTAATTCACTTTCAGAAGTGTCCTTAGGCAAGGAATTTCTTGAACTTTCTAAAGCTTGATCTATTAATTTTACATAATCAGGGTTCTTAGCCGCAGCTAATATTAGAGAAGGATTAGTAGTAGCGTCTCTGGGTTGAAATTTTTTAATCGCATCTAAATCTCCAGTATCAGCAACAACAACAGTTATGGAAGACAATTGTTCTAAAATTGATTTCATATTTAGATAATCATATATATACTTACGTTAACCTCAATTTCTTATGAATTCATCAAATAATGAGCTAATTAACTAAAAAATCGTATAATTTCAGGGTTTTTTAACAATTAAACTGTTCTTTTCAAGTTGTGGCGGTATCTTTTCAATAACAATCAAACTTTCGATAATTTCTTTTGCAACAGGCACTGCAACTGTTGAACCATAAGCATATGCTTTGGACGGCTCGTCAATAACAACAAGGACTACATACTTAGGATTATTTATAGGAAAAGTAGCTACAAAACTACAAACCTTCTTACTTGTATATCTTCCATTAATCGCCTTTTGAGAGGTTCCAGTTTTTCCTCCAATTCGATATCCCTCAATTTTTGCTCCAACTCCACTGCCCTTATCAACAACACTTTCCATCCATTCCAAAACAATTCTGGAGACCTCATCAGAAAAGATTTCTTTCTCAGAATTATTCTTAGGATGATCTTTGAAATTTAAAGTCACATGTGGAATCACTTCAACCCCGCCATTAGCTAGAACAGCATGAAGTTGGGCTAATTTCAATGGCGAGATGGAAAATCCTTTCCCAAAAGAAGCAACTGCAGGCTCAATTAATTGATTAACAAAAATATCTTTTGACTTTAATTGCCCTGCGGTAGATTCAAATAAATCCGTCTCTAAACTTTTATTAATACCTAATTTTTCAAGCCAATCCCAATAAGTTTTAGGCGGCAAATTTTGCATTATTTTTACCATCCCAACATTACTTGAAACTTGTAAAACTTTTGGATAATCGATATATCCGTTTCCCTTTTTATCCCAATTCGAAAGGGTCCATCCTCCAACATTAACCTTCCCACTGTCTTCAACTAAACCATCTTTTTGAATTGCTTTTTCTTCTAATGCCAAGGCCAGATTTATAGGTTTAAAAGTCGAGCCAGGTTCAAATAAATCTTGAGAATACCAACCTTTAAAGATTTCAGAATTATATTCCCAATATTTATTAGGATCGTAAGAAGGTATTGTCGCTAATGATAGTATTTCACCATTATTTACATTCATTACTATTGCAAAGCCTTTCTTTGCCTTCCACTTCATTACATGTTTACTTAGTGCTTTAAATGAAGCTTTCTGTAATCTCGAATCAATTGTCAAACCTAAACTTTTATAGTCATTAATAAAATCTCTTGGGCCAGAATTATCAGGAAGAGGAGTACCATCTCCTCCTTTCTTTACCAAATTACTTTTGTTAAGTACTTTAATTTGATTATCCAAATGCAGTTCTAATCCTGCTGAACCTTTATTCTCATAATTTACAAAACCAATAAGATTTGAATATAAATTGCGTTGAGGATAATATCTTTGAGAATACTTTACTAGATCCAGACCACTTATATGAAGGCTTTCGATCTTTTTTGCTTGATTCTCTGTTATTTCATCCAGTAATTCTATTCCTAACATTTTATTTTCAAACCTTGATAGGAGAAATTCATCTTTTACGTTTAAAATTGGCGACAATTTATTAACTACTTCTTCAATTGTTCTTATTCTATTTGATGAATCACCAGGAAAGTTAAAGTATTTGGGATGAGCCCACAATTTATAAAGAGGTTTATCATAGGCAATTAATCTATTATTCCTATCAACAATTGATCTTCTGCTATTTAAAGAACTAGTTTTTGTAAATTGA
>QCGN01000035.1 GCA_003279875.1 Prochlorococcus sp. AG-388-D03 | reverse complement strand
ATAAATGAAGAAATTTATAAAATCGATCGAATGTTAACTTATTTAAGAATGACAAACAAATTGAAAGGGATTGTGGGCATTGGATTCGGAAGTTTTTCAAATGACCTTTATACTCCAGAATGGAAAGGTTTACTCAAACAATTAATAATTGAGAGGTTTCAAGAATTTAATATTCCTATTCTTTTTGACCTCCCTATTGGACATTTACCCGGTAATGCATGTATCCCTTTAGGTTGTGAAGCCATATTAAATGGAAACGATGGAAATCTTAGTGTTCATATCCCCTGTTATTAAAAATCTTTTAAAAATACTTTTGCTATTTTCAGATCTGTTGGTGATGTGATTTTTATATTTGCAGAATTTCCCTCAATAATTTTTACTGGCCAATTTAACATTTCAAATAGTGAGGCATCATCTGTAACAGTCCAATTTTTCTCAATTGCCATTTCATGAGCTTTTCTTAATTTCTTCACTAAAAAACCTTGAGGAGTTTGAGCAGCCCATAAATTTTGTCTATTTGGAGTTTCCTTGATGTGACTTTTATTATCAACAATCTTTATTGTGTCGATAACTTTGGTAGCTAAGATAACTGCTTGATTTTGTTCTAATTCCAAAGCACATTTGTTTATTAAATTTGGATCTATTAAGCATCTAGCACCATCATGAATTAAAACTTTCTTAGCATTAGATGGAAGAGAATTTAAACCATTAAAAACAGACTCTTGCCTTGTTTCTCCACCATTGATCCATTTGACTTCGTTAGAAAAATTTTTTATTGATTTTAATAATTCTTGTTTATCATCTGGTTGTCCAATTATTCCTACCCAGCTTACTAAACTTGCAGATAATACGGATTTTAATGTCCAAAAAATAAGAGACTCTCCTTCTAATTCAATAAGTAATTTATTTTTTCCAGCTTTCATTCTGCTACCACTGCCTGCGGCTGGTATTAGTACATGCACAATAATTTGAATTTATATTTTCTAGATAATTATAAATAAAAGCAATATGTTTGCACAAATAGTACTACGATTTTAAATTATTAAAATTTCACAATGTCAAATTCAGAATCTTTAACAGGTAAAGTCGCCTTAATTACAGGTGCTAGCAGGGGGATTGGTAAGGAAATTGCCTTAGAACTTAGTAATTTAGGAGCAGAAGTTATCATAAATTATTCTTCTTCTGATGAAAAAGCTGAAGAAGTTGTAAATCTAATTAAAAAGTCTGGAGGTAAAGTTTATAAATTAAAATTTGATGTTTCAAAAGAAAAATCGGTTAGTGAAGCTTTTGAAGAAATCATAAAGACAAATGGTACTTTAGACATCCTTGTAAATAACGCTGGGATTACAAGAGATGGGCTCTTAATGCGAATGAAATCAGAACAATGGGATGATGTTCTAAATACAAACTTAAAAGGAGTTTTTCTTTGTACTAAATATGCTTCAAAATTTATGATAAAAAAAAGAAGCGGAAAGATAATTAATATCTCCTCTATTGTCGGAATAATTGGGAATCCTGGACAAGCAAATTATTCAGCCGCTAAAGCAGGTGTCATTGGCTTTACAAAAACCTGTGCAAAAGAATTTGCTTCAAGAGGAATAAATGTAAATGCTATAGCTCCAGGTTTTATAGAAACAGAAATGACTGAAAAATTAAATAATGAAGATATTATTAAGGCCATACCATTAGGCAAACTCGGCAGCTGTGCCCAAATAGCAAACCTAGTTACATTCTTGGTTTCAAGTAATGCTGGAGATTATATTACAGGACAAACAATAAGCATTGATGGGGGAATGAGTATTTGATTATGTACTTTCGTATGGTTGTCCTAACTCATCCCTTAACCTTCTAATTTTTTGCAATAGTTTTAATCTTCGGCTTCTAGCAGTTAAAGTCAAGAAAAATCTTAGTGGGAAATATATAAGAGTCATTGCAACTGCAAGCGTAGCAGTTAAAGTAAAAATCAGATTTCCAGTTTTATCCATAACCATAAGATACTCATAATTTAATTAATTTGGATATCTGTTTAAGAGAAATTCGGCTTTCCCCACTTAATTTAAGTATCACTTAAATATAATTCCATGGGAGATTAGAATAAGAATATAAGAATTCAATAAACATGCCAAAACAATTGAGCTTTTCGAACGAATCACGAGAAGCAATCGAAAAAGGAGTAAATACTGTAGCTGATGCGGTTAAGGTAACTATTGGACCCAAGGCAAAGAATGTTGTTATAGAAAGAAAATTCGGTTCGCCAGATGTAGTTAGAGATGGATCTACGGTTGCTAAAGAAATCAACCTTGAAAACCCTATTTCTAATTTAGGAGCCAAATTAATAGAACAAGTAGCATCTAAAACTAAGGAGAGTGCTGGAGACGGAACAACTACGGCCACAATCTTGACTCAAAAAATGGTTCAAGAAGGATTAAAAAATATAGCTGCTGGTGCTAGTCCTATTGAGCTAAAAAAAGGTATGGAAAAAGGATTAGCTTTTGTTTTAGATCAATTAAAATCAAAAAGTATCAAAATAAATGGATCTGAAATTCAGAAAGTTGCGACAGTTAGTGCTGGAGGAGATGAAGAGATAGGTTCAATAATTTCAAAGGCAATGGATATTGTAACTTCAGATGGGGTAATCACAGTAGAAGAATCACAATCACTTGAAACAGATTTAGACATCACAGAAGGTATGTCTTTTGATAGAGGATATAGTTCGCCTTATTTTGTAACGGATCAAGAAAGACAAATTTGCGAACTTGAAAACCCTAAGATATTAATTACTGATCAAAAAGTTTCTACATTAACAAATTTAGTACCTATATTAGAGGAGATTCAGAAATCTTCTTCACCTTTTTTAGTCCTGGCAGAAGATATTGAGGGGGAAGCTTTAACAACTCTCGTATTAAATAAAAATAGTGGCGTATTAAATGTTTCGGCAGTTCGAGCTCCATCATTTGGGGAAAGAAGAAAAGCTGCATTAGAGGATATTGCAATTCTGACGGGAGCTAAATTAATCAGCGAAGACAAATCAATGAAATTAGAAGATGTAACTATCAAGGATCTTGGTAAAGCAAAAAAAATAACAATCTCTAAGGATAAAACAACAATCGTAGCTTTCGACGATACCAAAGACTTAGTACAAGCAAGAGTTGAGAAATTAAAAAGGGAAGTAGAAATAACTGAATCAGAATATGATAAGGATAAAATCAATGAGAGAATAGCAAAACTAGCCGGAGGAGTAGCTCTAATTAAAGTTGGAGCTGCTACAGAAACAGAGATGAAGTATAAAAAACTAAGAATAGAAGATTCACTCAATGCAACAAAAGCGGCTATTGAAGAAGGAGTTGTTTCAGGGGGCGGGCAAACATTAATTGAGATTTCAGAAGAACTTTCTAATTTACGTAAAGAGACATCAGATGATTTGACTACAGGTATAGATATTATTACAAATGCACTTTTAGAACCCACTAAGCAAATTGCAAAAAATGCTGGGTTTAATGGAGATGTAGTTGTTGCTGATATAAAAAGACTTAATAAGGGATTTAATGCTAATACTGGAGAATATGAGAATTTAAATGCCGCAGGGATTTTAGATCCTACTAAAGTAATTCGATTAGCACTTCAAGATTCAGTATCAATAGCGGCAATGCTTCTGACTACAGAAGTAGCAGTAGCTGATATTCCAGAACCTGAGACAGTTGCACCTGGAGGGCCAGGAGGAGATCCAATGGGTGGTGGTATGGGTATGCCAGGAATGGGTGGTATGGGTATGCCAGGAATGGGTGGTATGGGTATGCCAGGAATGGGTGGCATGGGTATGCCAGGAATGATGTAAAAACCTAACTGGCTTTTTTCTCGTTTTTAATCCATTTTCTTAAATTATTTATATTTGGTAATGGCAATTCTTCTGACTCAATATATTCATAAGACTCATTAATATCTTTATTTATAATTTCATTATCATTAGTTATTTTTTCTTCGTTGGGATTTAATTTAATCTTTTTTTGATAATGAACATCATCTAAAAATTCCAAATTAATTTGATCTTGATTTCCACCTAGCTTATCCTCTTCTATTAAATTAATTTGATCTTGATATTTAACTACTAGCTCATTCATAGTTTCAATTCCAAATCGATGTACCCATCTATTAATTACATTTTCTAAAATCAAATTATTTTTTTCCAAAGATGCTTTTTGGTAAGTATCTATCAGATGATCTTTTAAAAACATAAATTTATTAATTTAACTTTCTGTTTAACAGTGGTCTGATAATAATCAAAGAAAAAACTGTTAGAGAAAATAAAATTGAGATACAACTCTTACAAGTTAAGTCACCATATGGTGCATGTAAAGCCACTAAATCTAAATTCATTGTTTGAGTATACGCAATTCTGATTGGTTCAATTGCAAAAGTTAATGGATTAAGAGAGGCAAGCCAGCTCAGCCAATTTGGCATAAAAGAAATTGGTGCCAATGCAGTGCTTGAAAAAAGAAGGGGCAAATTTATCACAAATATAAGAGCAATTAATTCGATATGACCAGGTAAAACAAATGCTAAACATAGACTTATTGATGTCACGAAAAGAACTAAAAGTATCAACGTCGTAAATACAATTCCTAAACCATAAAAATCAGGCCAACCATAACCCAAGACAAATGAAACTATCATTATCACAATGCTTTGTACAAAACTAAGAATTGTAATATAAAAGAAAGAAGATAAAACGATGGATAATCTACTTGCTAAAGGCGCGACAAGTAACCTATTTAAAAAGCCGAATTCTCTATCAAACATTAAAGGCAATCCAGAATTTAAAG
Source organism: Prochlorococcus sp. AG-388-D03 (assembly GCA_003279875.1). Classification (GTDB taxonomy): domain Bacteria; phylum Cyanobacteriota; class Cyanobacteriia; order PCC-6307; family Cyanobiaceae; genus Prochlorococcus_A. Next base: position 2,956 of record QCGN01000035.1, on the reverse strand, counting down.
CTCCACTAAATGCCGTAAAAACAATCAGTCCAGCCCCTAAAAAATTTCCATATGAATCAACTCCTGGTAGAAAACCTTCTGGGGCTTTTGAGAAAAGTGCTCCAAATAAAAAAAGCCAAATTATAGGCTGTAATATCCCAGCTAAAAGAGTGGATGGTCTTCTTTGCAGTTGGATAAATAATCTTTTGGTTAAAGCAAAAGTTTCCTGGTACAAAAAATTTAAGTTATATTGTTTTAATTTCATTTTTTAAGATCTTTAATAATAATTATAATTACTTATCAAAATAATATTATTTTTATCTCATTGATTGCTTAGATTCTTTTTTAAGATCTCTTTTACCTGTCATTGAAATTTCAGCATCTAATAATGTTTTACCAGTAGCCTGCAGATATACATCATCTAAACTGGGCTGACTTTGAGCAAGAGAAAAAATTTCAAACTTTGAAAAAGCCAATTCTACTTTTAGTTTTGTAAGTATATCCTTTTCCTTTTCTACTACAAAATTTATTGAATAACCTTGCGCCTTATTTATAATAATCTGACTAATTCCATCAATTGAAGATAATATTTCACAAATTTTTTGAGACTCTTCATGAGTACTAAATTCTCTTACTTTTAAAGTTATCCTATCTCCTCCTAATTTATTTTTAAGTTCTGTAGGTTTACCTTGCGCTATAACTTTTCCATCGTCAATTATTACCAAACTATCTGCTAATTTATCTATTTCATCAAGATAATGACTACTTAAAATAATTGTCATCCCGTCATTCTTTAAATCTTTCAAAAGTTGCCAAATAATATTTCTACTCTCAATATCCAAACCAACCGTTGGCTCATCTAATATTAAAACTTTTGGCAAATGTAAAAGTCCCGCTGCTAAATCTATTCTTCTTTTCATACCTCCTGAATATGTTCCACATTTTCTATCAATCCAATCATTCATCTCTAATTTATTTATTAATAATTTTATTCTTTCGTATTTTTCCTTTTTTTTCATATGGTATAAATCTGACTGGAAATCTAATAGCTCGCGACCTGTAAGTATTTTATCTAGAGCAATATCTTGAGCTACATAACCAATTAATTCTCTAATTTGTCTTGGATTTCCTACTAAATTGATATTATTTATAAAAATTTCGCCACCATCTGGTTCAACGAGAGTAGCTAGTATTTTTATAAGAGTAGACTTACCTGCACCATTTGGACCTAAGATTCCAAATAATGATCCAGCATTAATTTCTATTGATAAATTTTTTAATGCCTCAATATCTGCATATGATTTTGAAAGATCCGTAATTTGTATATAATTCATCAAACTGGAATTTATTCTCCAAACATTTTACATCAATCTAATTGTTAAAGTATGCCGTTAAAGATAAGAACATTTGATTAGACTGCTGTTCAAAATCAACAGAAAGTTGAGTTCTTGAAATCAATAGCAAAAGACAAATACCAAACATATAAAGTATTGACCATCTAAATAATCCTTTAGCTTTTTCTAAATCATCTGGTGAACTTTTCAATCTATTTATTAATTGTAAAAGTCTCCCATTAAAAGGTAAAAGCATTATCAAATAAAGAAGCCCTCCCTCAGGTAAAGCAAAAACACCCAGAATACTCATAAAAACAGTTGCCCATCCGTATCTAGAAATAGCTTTGACTGTAAAAGCTGAACCCTTAACGGAAGGGAGCATAGGTATACCTACAGATGCATAATCATCTTTTAATAAAATTGCAAGAGCCCAAAAATGAGCTGGGGTCCAAAGCATTACCAAACCAAATAGCCACCAACCACTAAGTCCTACATGTCCCGTAGCTGCGGAAGCACCTACTAAAGGAGGTATAGCTCCTGCAACTCCTCCAAAAACAATATTTTGAGTTGTTCTTGGTTTAAGAATTATCGTATATAAAATTACGTAACTACACAATCCCAACAATGTTAAACCGGCAGCCAGATAATTTACTCCACTTATCAAAAGCATTGCAGCTGCCAATGTACAAGATATTGCACCTAAAAAAACAGTATTAAATGATAACTTACCTGAGGGTAAAGCTCTATTACTTGTCCTTGTCATCCTTTTGTCTAAGTCCATTTCCCACAGGCAATTAAGTGCTCCTGCTGCAGCGGCTGCCAATGCTCCGCCTCCTAAAGTACAGATAAGTTTAGGAGAGGATAAAGGCCATTCTTCCGTTAATGCCATACCTCCTAAAGTTGTAGCTAGTAATAATGGAATCAACCTAGGTTTAGCAACCTCAAGCCAAGCAGGTAGTTTTACTTTTTCTCTCGAAGGGACAACCTTTTCACGAATTGAAGTCTGGAAATTTAATTTTTCTAAATTACTTTTCATGAGTTTAAACCTACTATTGCTGAATTAAACGGTTGATTTTTTTTTCTATTTTGATAAGGATTCTTAAAAATCAGGGATGTTAGGATCGCAATTAATAAAGAAGCGTTTAATTGATGTCCAATAACAAAAACAGGTTCACTTAAATTAGTTTTAAGACTTACTATTCCTAGAACAATCTGGGAAGTCAAAAGCAACAAAAGCGAGCAAAGATATTTCCAATTATTTAAGAACAAAATTTGTTTGTATAATGAAATAGCCAAAATAAATAAAATAGAAATAGAAATTGGGATGGCAAATAACTTGTGAGTATCTAATATTAAACATTGTTTACTAAAAGACAAGCAGAAATATGCAGACCAAGTAGATGAGAGCCTTACTCCAATAAATGATTGAACTAAAGTGAGTATTAAGGGGAAAAATAACAATAATTTCCACCAAAAAAATGACTTTTTAACTTCATTATTTTCTAGATTCTGATTGATAGTTATTGTAGTTATTAGGAGTAAAAAAGCTGTTAAAAGATGAGCAGTAACTGAGTATGAGTTAAGTAAATTAATTACTGTTATTGCTCCAATAGAACCTTGAACAATTACTAAAAAAACTAATA
>QCGN01000034.1 GCA_003279875.1 Prochlorococcus sp. AG-388-D03 | reverse complement strand
ATGGCTGCTAATGGAGGCTTAGGAATATCTATTAATTTAGATTTAGTTCCAGCAAGAGAAAATGATATGTCTGCCTACCAATATTTGCTATCTGAATCCCAAGAACGAATGTTGTTAGTTGTTAAAGAAGAAAAATTAGATATTCTCATTCAGCAATTTGAAAAGTGGGGACTTTTTGCAAAAGTTATTGGAGAAGTAATATCTAAAAAGCAGGTTATTATTTCTCAAAGAAATCAAATAGTAGCTCAAATTCCTACTTCCGCTTTATCTGATGAAACCCCAATTAATGTTCATAATGCTATTAAACAGCCTCCTAATTACTTATTAAAGAAATGGGAATGGTCAGAAGACAAATTGCCAAGTATAAATAAAAATATAATTCTTTCTTTAAAAGACAAAAAAGAATATTCTCTTTCTGAAATTATTTTAAAACTATTATCAAATCCTTCAATTGCTTCAAAAAGTTGGGTCTATCGACAATATGATTCTCAAGTACAATCAAACACTGTCTTTAAGCCAGGCGAGGCAGATGCTGCTTTAATAAGGCTTAGAGGGCAAGATGAGAAAAATAAAAATAAAAAATTTTCTGGAGTTGCAGCTTCTGTTGATTGTAATAGTAGATGGGTCTTACTAGATCCTTATCGAGGAAGTATCGCAGCAGTTGCAGAATCCGCAAGAAATGTAAGTTGTATCGGGGCAGAGCCAATAGCTATAACAAACAATTTGAACTTTTCATCACCCGAGACTGAAATAGGATATTGGCAACTTTCATCAGCATGTCAGGGAATTTCTGAGGCCTGTATTGCTTTAGAAACACCTGTTACAGGAGGAAATGTTTCTTTATATAACGAATCAAAAAATCAAAAGAATCAAGTAACCCCTATTAATCCTACCCCTGTTATTGGAATGGTTGGAACAATCAAAAACGTTAATAAAGCTATAAGTTCAGGATGGAAAAATATAGATGATCAAATTTGGATAATAGGTTCGAATGCTTCTGAATCATCAATAGGGGCAAGTTCTTACTTAGAGTATTTTCATGGTTTAGTAACAGGAAGACCCCCAGAAATTCACTTACAAGATGAAAAATACTGTCAAAGTTTTTTAAGGGAAGCAATTCAAAAAAATCAAATTGCATCTTCTCATGATGTTAGTGATGGAGGTTTAGCTGTCGCTTTATCAGAATGTTGTATTTTGTCTTCGAAAGGTGCAAATATTATATTAGAAGAAAAAAATGCTCGCAAAGATAATTTATTATTTAGTGAAGGAGGTTCAAGAATAATTTTTTCACTCCATAAAAAAGAAGAATCAAACTTTTTGAGTTTTGTTAAGAATAATAGTAAATACCTTAGTAAAAATATATACGTAAGAAAAATTGGATTTGTTTCCGAACAAAATCTTTCTATTTCTTGTCAAGATAAAGAACTTTGCAATCTTAAGGTTGATGAATTAACCGAAAAATTTAATAATAGTATTTCCAGTCGCTTTTAATAATGAATAAAAATAAGCAATTGTTTAAAATCTTAAGAAATTAAATTATGTGTGGAATTGTTGGAATTGTATCTTCCGATGACGTAAATCAACAAATTTACGACAGTCTTTTGTTGCTTCAGCATAGAGGACAAGATTCTACTGGTATAGCAACAATGGAAAATACTATTTTTCATATACATAAGGCAAAAGGACACGTAAATACAGCTTATAGAACAAGAGATATGAGAAATTTAATAGGTAAAATTGGGTTAGGACATGTTAGATATGCTACGAAAGGTTCAGCAGAAAGTGTTGCAGAAGCACAACCATTTTATGTTAATGCGCCGTATGGAATAGTTTTAATTCATAATGGAAATCTTACTAATACTAGAGATATAGAAAAACAATTATTTAATGTAGATAAACGTCATACAAATTCTTCCAGTGATACAGAAATGTTGTTAAATATATTTGCAACTGAATTACAAGAACAAATTCATTCTCAAGACTTACAACCTGAAATTATTTTTAATGCAGTCAAAAACTTACACAAAAGAGTTCAAGGATCATATGCTTCAATTGCACTTATATCTGGTCATGGTTTATTAGCTTTTAGAGATCCTTTTGGTATTAGACCTCTAGTAATTGGTAAAAGAATTTCTCTTACTAGTCAAAAAGAGGAGTGGATGGTGGCAAGTGAGTCACTAGTATTAGAAAATAATGATTATGAAGTTGTTAGAGATGTCGAACCGGGCGAGGCAATTTTTATAACTTCTAACGGAGAATTTTATTCAAAGCAATGTTCAGAAAATCCAAGTTTATTCCCCTGTGCATTTGAGTATGTTTATTTAGCTAGACCAGATTCAGTTATGAACGGAATTTCAGTTTATAAAGCTCGCTTAAAAATGGGTGATTACTTAGCAGAAACAATAAAACAAAAAATAAACGCAGGGGATGTTGATGTAGTAATGCCTATTCCTGATTCTTCTCGTCCTGCTGCAATGCAAGTAGCTAGACAATTGGGTATTGAGTATAGAGAGGGTTTTTTTAAAAATAGATATGTTGGTAGAACTTTTATAATGCCAGGACATCAAAAACGTAAACAATCGGTTAGGCAAAAGTTAAATGCTATGAGCACAGAATTTAAAAACAAAAATGTATTAATAGTAGATGATTCTATTGTTAGAGGTACTACGTCAAAACAAATAGTTCAAATGGCAAAAGATGCAGGAGCAAATAAAGTCTTTTTCACCTCAGCAGCACCTCCAGTTAGATTTCCTCATGTTTATGGCATAAATATGCCTAATAGAGATGAATTAATTGCTCATGATAGAACAATAGAGGAAATAGCAGAAAAGCTTGAAATTGATAATCTTGTTTATCAAAGTGTTGATAATTTGAGAAAATCCATAATTAATGATTCCCCAATCAAAGATTTAGAGATGAGTTGCTTTACTGGTTCTTATGTAACTGGAACAGTAAATCAAGAGTATTTAAAATGGGTAGAAAATGAATATAAATCTTAATTTAAAAGATTTTCTAGCCGCGAGCAATTTTCAAGATATTCATCTTTGTCTAGATTCAGAAAATCAATCTGAAGCATATTTTTATTAGGATTAGAAGTGAATTTGGTTAAATTTATTCTTGCAGATTTATTCTTATTTGTTTCAAAATCAATGTAGTGATTATTTGGAAGAATTTTTATAAAATAATCATTTTTCAGTTGAATTTTATCGTTTATGTATCCTAATTTTGAATTATAAGCATCGTAAATTTCGTTAATTTTTAATTTAAAAAATTTTCCTTTTTTAGAAACCAAATAAATTAAATCCTGCTCTTTACTTTTGCAGCAAGAAACTATTTTTTCTTGAGGTAAAAGATTAACCAACAATAGGCCTTGTGACTGTTTGGTATTTGGTTTTAGGTATTTATTAGATAAATCAAATTTAAAAATTCTACCTATAGAAGTTAATATTATTACTATTTCTTCTTGGTTAAAAATAAAAGAATCAATAATCTTTGTAGAGTTTTTTAACTTTGCAATGGAAAATAGTCTTGAACTTTTAAGCATATCTTCATCAAATAAAACTTTTTTAAATTTTCCATCTGAACATATAATGCATAAATAATTTTTTAAATTACTGTCTAGCTCATGGAAATTTATAATGTCTTTTGGATCTATATTTCCTAAAATTTTTTTATCTAATTTATAGTCATTGTTAATATTAGATTTCCAATCTATTTGAAGAACTTTTCCTGAAGAAGTTATTCCGATTACTCTTAAACTTTTTTTGATATTGCATATAAATTTTTGAACATTTTTAGTATCAATAAATTTATTTTCATGATCTAATAATTTTTTGTAATTCGAATAAATCAATTTTTTCAAATAAAATCTATTATCTATTGATATTTTTGTTTTTTTTATTATAAGTTCTTCTAATATTTGATTATTTATAGTATCTATTTCTTCAGCTTGATTAACATCTCTTAATATTTTTGTTTTTCTTTTTACATTAAAAATTTTCTTTAAATGTTTAAGTTCTTTAATTAAAGTTTCAAGTAATAAACTTCTATTATTAAGAAGATTACTAAGATATTTCTTTTTTTCAAGTAGTTCTTTCATATCAATTTCCACTTGTTTCTTTTCTAAAGCTGTTAACTTTTTTAGTGGCATGCTTAATACTGCATCTGCTTGCCTATCACTTAATAGAAGCTTTGGTATTAATATTGATTTTGCTTGAGAAGCATTTTCTGAGTCTTGAATAATCTCAATAATGTTTCTAATGTTTCTTGTTGCTATTGATAAGCCCTCTAATATTTCAAATTTTTCTGATGCAATTTTTAGAAAATAGTTTGTTCTTTTTCTTATTGTTTCTTCCCTAAATTCAAGAAAATAATTTAGATACTTTCTTAGAGTAAGCTGTATAGGCTTGCCTTTAACTAAAGCTAAAAATATTGCACCAAAATTAGATTGTAGGCTGGTTTTTTTATATAAATTTGATATTACAATTTCTGGATTTGCATCCTTTTTTAATTCAATCACTATTCTCATCCCATCTCTATCACTTTCATCTCTTATGTCAGAGATACCATCAATTTTGCCGATATTTACTAACTCGGCAAGCTTTTCAATCCATCCAGCTTTACTAATTTGATAAGGCAGTTCCGATATTATAAGCGCATTTCTTTTGTGTTTTCCTTTACCTAAATTAATTTGTTCACTCTTAATAACACCTCTTATTGTTATGGAACCTTTCCCATTTTGGTAAATTTCTTTAATCCCATCATTATAAATTAGTTCTCCTCCCGTAGGAAAATCAGGTCCTAATATAATTCTTGATAATTTTGAATCACTTATATCTTTATCTCTTATTAAAGCAACTAAACCATCAACTATTTCACCCAAATTGTGTGGAGGAATATTTGTAGCCATTCCAACGGCAATTCCAGAGGAACCATTTAATAATAAGAAGGGTAATTGGGCTGGCAATATATCAGGTTCTTGTTGTGACCCGTCAAAGTTATTTGAGTAACTTACTGTATCAGATCCAATTTCATCTAGAAAACACTTATGCGCTATTGGCGCAAGACGTGTTTCGGTATATCTCATTGCAGCTGGTGGATCATTATCAACAGATCCAAAATTTCCGTGACCATCAAGAGTAGGATATTTTGTAGAAAAATCTTGAACTAATCTTACTAAGGCTTCATAAACTGCTTGATCTCCATGAGGATGATATTTTCCTAATACATCTCCAACAACTCTGGCACATTTTCTAAATGGTCTATCTGGAGTTAAACCTAACTCATGCATCGCGAAAAGAATTCTTCTTTGCACTGGTTTCAGGCCATCTCTAGCATCAGGTAATGCACGTCCAACTATTACGCTCATTGCGTACTCTAGGTAGGAACGTTGCATTTCTTCTTGCAGCGAAATCGAAGTGAATTTTTCCTTTGTCATTAAATAGGAAATTTACAGTGTTCTTTTACAAACTAAATTAAGATTAATAGGTAAATAAATATTTACCAGTATTAATATCGAGGAAGTTTAATTTATTTTTGTTTTTGCAAAAATAATTTCTTGTTTAAGTTGTGAATTTTCAAAAAGTTTTTCAGTAGAATTTTGGAGTTTTTCACCCCAAAGCTGTTCTTTTCTGTAATTATATTTGACGTAATTTGGTTCTTTATTTAAAGCTTTTTTTGCTAAAAATATTGCTTTATTAATATCCTTATTCTTTAAACATGATGCAAGTGCTAGTAATGGTTCAGCACTTTCTTCTAAAGAGATAGCTTTTTTGAAAGAAATAATAGAAAGATTTATCTTATCAAGTTCATAATATGCTAATCCCTTATTATTTACTGCTTGCCAAAAATCCTTTTTTATTTCTATTGCCTTGTCAAATTCTTTCAAAGCTTTTTCGTAATTTTTTTCCATTAAATATATATTGCCTAACTGAAAGATTGCATTAAAGTTTTTCGGGAAAATTTTGATACCTGATTGCAAAGAAATTCTTGCTTTTTTTATCTTCGATTGTTTTAAGTAAATAGTACTTTTTGCAAAATATATTTCACCCATTTTAGGATTGATTTCTTGTGCATTATGCAGTGAAATCAGGGCTTCTTCGTATAATTTATTTGCTATTTGTGCTTCAGCAAGAATCGTCCATAGGGTTTCATTTGTATTATTAATTTTTACAGCTAATTTAGCTAAATTTAGACTATCTTTGATTTGACCAAAATAAAGAAGCTGATAGGCCTTTTTGCCAAGTGATAAGCCTTCTTGTTTTAAATTTTCATTTCCTGGAAAATAATAATGCGGTACTAAAGCTTTTAAATTTAGTGTATTAAAAATTTGGCTACTTATTATTGAAAAAAACAATAATTTCATTAAAGACTTTTTCATTTTTGTTTTAGCATTGCTTTAATATTCCTTTTCCACATCCAGGGTTTGATACGATTCAATGTGGATCCTTGAAGATTGTTTTTCCATTTTTCTTCTTCCCAACTTAATGAATCAACATTAAGATTTTTAATCCACTCTCTTGGAGCGGATTCAATACTTTTATTGAAAGGAACCTTCTTATTCCATGGACATACATCTTGACAGATATCACAGCCAGCAATCCATCCATTTAAATTTTTTTCAATGTGTTCTGGAAAAGTCTTATTTCTGTTTTCTATTGTATGGTAAGCAATGCATGAATTGGAATTTATAACAAAAGGTTCTGTTATTGCATTTGTGGGACATATATCAATACATTTCTCACATTTTCCACAGAGAGATTGAGATGAATTGTCGGGTTTAAAATCTTTAGTAAGAATTATAAATCCTAATGTTAACCATGAACCATATTCTCTGTTAATGAGATTACTATTTTTTCCTATCCAACCTAGACCTGCTTCTTCTGCCCACGCTTTTTCTAAGAGAGGAGATGTATCTACACAAATCTTCCACTTGCAATCTGGAATTTCACTGTTAATCCATTTACCTATATTTTTTAACTTCTTATAAATAACTTTATGATAATCTTCTCCTTGAGCAAATTTTCCAATTTTAAATTTATTTTTTTCTTTTTGCTCTTCATTTAAATAATTAAAACCAACAGTTAAAACACTTTTTGCTCCGTTTAATAAAGAGTCTATATTTTTTCTTCTTTCAGCTTCCATCCATTTCATTTCACTATGATAATTTTTTGCTAACCATCTTTCTAATGCTTTAGTTCTTAGTTTCAAACGAGAACTGCCTGGTATCGATGCTATCGCCGAGACGGCAAAACCTTCGGAAATTGCTCTTTTTTTTAGCTTATAACTTAATTCTTCTTTTTTCTGGATAATTTCTTTCATCACTACATTATGATTTAGATTGAAAAAAAATGTTAATATTAAATTGAGAAACTAATAAATAACTTTAATTTATTAAAAACAAACATATCCTCTTAAAGTAAAACTAGTTAAATTATTAGTAAAATGAAGAAAATTAGGAACTTTAATTTTGGTTGAATCTACTCAAAGTCAAGATTCGAACCTAGGTACTAGGCTCCAACAAGATCTGAAAAATGATCTTATTGCAGGATTGTTAGTTGTTATACCACTAGCAACTACTATCTGGCTATCTTCTATTGTTAGTAAATTTGTTCTAACATTAGTAACTTCAGTTCCTAAACAACTAAATCCATTCATCACATTAAATCCTTTATTACAAGATTTAATTAATTTAACTTTAGGGTTAACTGTACCCTTATTAGCAATTTTGCTTATCGGTCTGATGGCCAGAAATTTTGTAGGAAGATGGCTATTAGAATTTGGAGAGGGTACGTTATCAAAGATTCCAGTTGCAGGAGCAGTTTATAAAACTCTAAAACAATTACTTGAAACTTTTTTAAGCAATAAGTCCAATAGATTTAGAAGAGTTGTTTTAGTAGAGTATCCTCGACAGGGATTATTTAGTGTTGGTTTTGTTACTGGCGATGTTGGCCCATCACTTCAATCAGAATTAGATCAGAAATTATTAAGTGTTTTCATACCGACTGCTCCTAATCCAACAACTGGATGGTATACGTTAGTTCCCGAATCTTCTGTTAAAGATCTCAATATTTCAGTAGAAGATGCTTTTAGAACAATCATCTCTGTTGGTATCGTTAATCCAGATGAGAAAGATAATTCTTCAAATCCAACTTTCTCGAAACTATTTTCTCAACTAAGAGCTTCTTCGAACACTTCTTCTACCTAATTGATGCATAATAGATCGCTATCACGAGAATTATCTTTATTGTCATTAGGCCTTATTAAAGATACAGGGGATTTTGAATTAAATAAATTTCAAATAGAAGAAATTTTTGAATCGGCTTTAGATTCTTTAATAAGTCACTGTAGGGATGAGTTAAATAATTGTGAAGCAGATTTAGAAAATGCATCACAAAATCTTTTAGATAGTGAATTAAAGGAAGACGGTAATTCTGCTCTAGCAAACGTTAGAGATGAACTTAAAAAAGCTTTATATAAAATTGAATCTGTAATGAATTCACTTTCAGTTACTTTAGATTTTCCTAAACTAGTTGTCTCAAGTAATCAAAAAGATATCAGAGAAGATGTAAATCATAGAATTTTAAGTATAATTAATAATCTGCAAACAATTGATTCTGATATTGATGAAGTAATGGATGGATGGAGATTAAAACGATTGCCTAGGATAGATCGTGATATTTTACGTCTCGCTTATGTTGATATTCATTTTTTTGATACACCTGTTGCCGTGGCATGTGATGAGGCTGTAAATTTAGCTAATAAATATAGTGATACACAAGGTAGAAAAATGATAAATGGGGTTTTAAGGAGACTGCAAAGAGTTAAAGTGAAATAATTGTTTGATATAAATCAATATTTTTTTATAATTTACTTTAAATACGATTTAAAATATTTATGACTAATAATGAATCTGATAATTCTCTTGAATGGGCTTCACAAGCTTATG
>QCGN01000033.1 GCA_003279875.1 Prochlorococcus sp. AG-388-D03 | reverse complement strand
TTGGTAATGTTGAAAAAAAGTATATTAGCATTCTTATTTTTTTTAATGGTTTAAATTTTTCTACTAAATAAGCTGTAAAAAATACAAATATAGTCCCAAATATTGCAGTATAAATTGACATGAAAACAGTATTAAAATAAGGTTCATAACCATTTCCAGCTACATTAGAAAATCTAAAGTTTTGTAATGATAGAGAAATATCGTATGGCCATATTTTTATTAGCGAGGCTAATACTATAGATGAAAAGACCCCAATTACTAAAATCAAAATTAAACTGCAAAAAATAAACATTATTGAATCAACTATCAGATTCTTCCTTGGTTTAAACGGTATAGATTTCCCCGAAATTAGAGATGCTTCATTCTTTTGGAAATTTTTATCAATTAGAAAAGCCAAAATTGAGGGTACTAAAAGATAGATGCTAATAGTTGCTCCCATGGCAAAGTTTTGTTGACCAACAACTTGTTTATAAATATCTGTAGCAAGTACATTAAAGTTCCCCCCAACAACTTTAGGAACTCCAAAATCCGTAAAAGATAAAATAAAACATATAAAAAATGAATTCATCAGTCCATATTTGATATTGGGTAAAGTAATAGTTAAGAATTTTCTAAGTGGAGATGCTTTCAGAGATTCTGCTGCTTCATATAATCTTTGATCACTAAGATTTAATGCTGACACAAGAATAATTAGAGCTTGAGGAAAGCAGTAAAAAATTTCACCTATAATTATTCCATTAAAACCATATAGATTTATATCAAATCCAGGAATAGTCCCAAAAAATCCTTGAGTAATTAAACCTTGTTTTCCAAAAATATAAATTAAACCTATGGCAACAGCCAGGGGTGGAATATATAAAGAAAATAAGCTAAAAGTATTGAAAAATTTTTTTAATGGTAATCTTGTCCTCGTGAGAGCATAAGCATAAATAAATCCAATTAATACAGAAAAAAAAGTCGTAGTAATTGCCACCTTTAAGCTATTTATAAAGGATTGCGTTAAGGATGGATTTTGAATATAGTTTATAAAATTTTCTAATCCTATAAAATTATTTTTGTTATCACTAAAGCTTTTTAAGAATAATGGAAGTAAAGGAATTATGATAAAAAAGCTAACTAATATAAATACAAAAATAATTAAAATTCTTAATAATAAGATGTTAAAACTTTTGTTAAAATTTTTTTTAAAATACATTGACTTATAAATTACTTTCAAATAATTTAATTTTTTCTTTTTTTAATTTAATATCTATAAAATCTCCAATTTTTAAATTATTAGAGATCACTTGATTAGAAATAACGTCTACAAAAATATTTTCTTCTAGCTTAGATTCTAAAACTACTGTTAATCTAAAAATTGTTCCTAAATAAGTAATTTCTTTTATTTTTACTCTAAGAATATTTTCTTCCTTTTCTATATTTTTTCTGAACTTAATAATTTCAATATCTTCAGGTCTAATACCAAGCAAGCAGTTTTCTAAAAATGAATATTCTGTATTCTGTGAAATTAAAAATCTATTATTAAGATAATAAAAAACACAATTTTTCTTATCATATTTACCTTTTAACAAATTCATCTTCCCTATGAAATCAGCAACAAAAGGTGTAATTGGATTTTCATACAATTCAAAAGGTGTTCCAATTTGAGCAATATGACCTCTTTCCATGACTACAACTCTATCTGCCATAGATAAAGCTTCAGTTTGATCATGGGTAACCATGATAGTAGTTAAATTAAGTTTCTTTTGTATTAGTTTAATTTCATTTCTTAATTTTGATCTAACTTGAGCATCTAGTGCTGAAAGAGGTTCATCTAATAAAAGTAAACCAGGAGATAATGCCATGGCTCTCGCCAAAGCCACTCTTTGTTGTTGACCTCCAGATAATTGAGATGGAAATTGGTCAGAATTTTTTTCTAATCCAACCAAACGAATTAAATTATTAGTTCTTTTTTCAATTTCTTTTTTATTTATTTTTTTATTTTCAAGACCATAAGCTATATTTTGTTTTGCATTAAGGTTTGGAAATAATGCATATGACTGAAAAACAATTCCAAAGTCTCTTTTCTCAGTGGGGGAATTAGAAATTAAAAGCCCATCTTGAACAATATCGCCATTTGTTTGTCTCTCTAAGCCAGAAATTATTCTTAGCAGAGTTGTTTTTCCACAACCACTTGGTCCTAATAAACATAAAAATTCTCCCTTAAAAACATCCAAGTGAATATTTTTCAAAACGAATGTTTCCCCAAAGTTTTTACTGATATTTTTGATTTCTAAATATTTAAAACTTCCTTCTTTTTTAATCATTAAATTTAAAATAATTATTCATCTAGATGATAAATTCCATGAATTGCTAATTCATGGAATTTATTTATATGCTTTTAATTTTTACTTAGGAGCAGATTTGCCATCATAGCGTTTTGCCCACTCTGCTAGTATTCTCTCCCTATTTACAGCAGCCCATTGTAAGTCATTTTTTGCGAGCTGTTTCTCTGGATTAGAAGGGAAACCTTTAGGAAGCGGAACATCAGTTTCAACAGCTGTTATTGCAAAACTTTTTGCATATTCTCTTGAGACTTCAGGAGAAATTGCCCAATCAAGAAAAGTCTTAGCAGCAGGTTTTATTTTATCTTTTTTGATAAGGGCATTAGCTTCTACATCCCATCCAGAACCTTCCTTAGGAAAAACAGCCTCAATTGGTTGCCCCATATTTACCTGTTTTACAGCTCTGTAACCAAATGAAACCCCTATTGGATACTCTCCTTTACCTGCAGCCTTACAAGGCTTAGATCCAGAATGCATATACTGAGCAATATTTTTATGAAGTGCATCAAGGTAATTCCAACCATCCTCTTCAGAAGGTAAATTTTGTAATCTTGAAGCTACTGACAAATAACCTGTTCCAGAGGAAGCAGGGTTAGACATAACTATGTGACCTTTGTATTCTGGTTTTGTTAAATCTGCCCAAGATTTAGGTATTGATAGCCCGTTTTTTTGAGCCTCAATTTTATTAACACAAAAAGCAGAAATCCAAGAATCAATTCCAACCCATGAAGGTTTTTTTGCAGGATCCCTAAAGCTTGGTTTAACATTCGAAAGGCCTTTTGGAGCATAACCTTGAATCAAACCTCTATCATTAGCTACTAATAAACTTGAAGCAGCTAAACCCCAAACCACATCTGCCTGTGGGTTTTCAGCCTCAGCCAATAATTTCGCAGTAACTATACCTGTTGAGTCCCTAACAATATTAACTTCTATATTAGGGTAATCTCTCTCAAAGGATTTTAGATAATTTGGTATTTGATCATCTTCTAGAGCAGTATAAACAGTAATTGAAGCCTTTTCAGAACCTTTTTTACCCCACCACCATGCATTTGCTGAAGGTGCAAGTGCTGTTCCTATAACAGCTGCCCCCATTACAAAAGAAAATAACTTTTTCATTTAGTTTGTATTACTAATTACAATATGCAAAATTGTATGATTTTTGTTTTAAAGAAAAATATAAATTCTATATAAGGTTTGGTTAAGTAATTTCTAATCTTGTTAAATTTCATTTAAGCAGTAAGCACAAATAGATTGATTAATAAAACTTTTTTCAGATTTAATTGCATATTTTTTAGTTTAAAAAAACCGTTTATATTTTTTGTTTATCTATCAATAAGAAGGCCCGCTTAATTTATCAAGTAATTCATATTTATCTCTTTTTTCATACCAATCATTTAAATCTTTTTCACTTATTGTTCTGAATAAAAATAACGATATCTTCTCCAGGTAATCAGCAATATAAATTCTTGAAATTGGATTAAAACAAATAAAAACAACAAAAATTGAACCTAACAAAAGTATTGTTTTTAATAAGCGTCCCCTCAAATTTCCCTCAAATTTTC
Organism: Prochlorococcus sp. AG-388-D03; assembly: GCA_003279875.1. GTDB lineage: Bacteria > Cyanobacteriota > Cyanobacteriia > PCC-6307 > Cyanobiaceae > Prochlorococcus_A. The sequence continues at coordinate 5,444 of QCGN01000033.1, read as the reverse complement.
TAGTTAAGCAGCATCTAGATTTAATTCTTCTTGTTCAAAATTTGCTTTATTTTCCTTAATTTCTTGATTAGACCATTGCAATAATCTTATAGATAATATTAAGTCTCCATCTAACCATGCTCTAATAGCCATAGCTCTTCTAGGATCATAAAATTTTTTCTTTCTATACCAATCAAAAACATTCTCATCTGATTTGTCTCCATTGCATGAAAGACAAGCTGGAACACAATTTTCTGTTAAGTTTAAACCTCCTTTACTTCGTGGCAATATATGATCAATAGATTCTGAAGGTTTTCCGCAATATATGCATCTTTTGCTCGTAAATGTATGAATAGACTTTCGCCAAAATCTTAATTTGAGCTTAGGGCATAAATCCTCTAAAAACACTGCATCATCAATATGCATTAAGATTATTCAATTATCTATATTTATGTCATATGAAATTTAAAAATAATTTAAGAAAACGTTATCTTTAAGAAATTAAATTATTTTCAAAAACCAATCATAAAATAATTAATTTCAAATAAATTTTTAATTAATTTTCTCATCACTTTTTCTTATTTTTAGTTTGAGCTTTTACTCTTCAGAATTTGGTTATGGGAATAACAATATACATTTAACATTTAACTTTATAACTTACCTTTTCTATATGTGGAGTCTAGTTATTTAGTTGAATATAATAAGCTAAGAATTTAAAAAAAAATGTCTGATAAAAAGAAAGATACAAAAAAAGATTTTAAAAAGAATAAAGCTATGCTTGCTTATGGAGTGATACAACTAGGATCAGCAGTTGTATCAGCTGTTGCCTTAGTAGCTATTGCACTAAGCTTTTGCTCATTAAAAAAAGAATCAAAGTTCTTTAATGAATGTGTTGAAGAAATGAAAGCGACTGGTTCGCAAACAGCTGATGCGGTTCGTTTCTGTACTGGTGGTTAGCATTAGGTAAATTAAGTGTTTCCGATATTTTTATAAATAATATTTAATTTGTCTTAGTTCATATTAACCATAAATTAATTTTTTCTTATTTTCCCCTTAGTAAAACTAATAAATAAACTAACTAAAATTTAAGTGGTTATAAATTTAGGAAAATTTTATGAGTGGAGATTATGAGACATTAGAAATCAATCAACCTAAGATTTCTTATTTTAAAAAGAGATCAGAAGATAATACTTTATGGCTAGAGGAAATGATTAAAGAGATTGAAAAGATTGAAGATACGAATAACAATATATCTGATGCTGCTTAATCTACGATGGTTTGTGATTAATGATATTTATTGAGTAATCTATTGTAAATTACCAACAATAATATTATTCAACCTATACCAAGAATTGCATGGTATGGGTCTTAATGATTTTGCTAAAGCTCATTTAAAAATTCCATTAATTTAGTCTTTGGGTCGAGGTAATATCAAGCGTTTCATTTAAAAACCATAAGTGACCTAATCGCATTTTTTATTTCGATATATTTTCTGCATTTCTTTTTGTTCTGATAAATAATCTTCTTTTGCTTGTTTATTAATTTGATCATATTTTGCTTTAAATTCTTCTTTAAGATCTTGAGCATTTTGTCTTCTTTCTTCTGGCATAAAATCAAAATCATCATCACTATAATTTCTACTTTTTAAGATAGTTTCAAACAAATAACATTCACTAGATAAATCAATATCAAATTCTTTTATTAAGAAATATTCATTACATAAGCTTTCTATTTCATAAGGACTATCAAAAAGATCCTCCCATTTTGTCTCTATGGCATAAATTTTGGTAATTTTATCATTAGCAAATTCTTTGCTTTGTTTCGCAAATGATATTTTTTGCTGATAATCATTTTTTGATTTATTTATTGCAAATTTAAGGTCTTCGCATAATCTTGCTTTATCGTTTCCAAAACCAAATATAAGTGGGAAAACAATAAATAAAGCTAAGCGTTTCATTTAATCGTTGACTTTTTGGTCTAATAATTCTTTTAATTCCTTTGGTAAGTTTAAAAAAGAATCTCTTAAATTTTCATTCTTTTCTCCTATATGCAGTATCCACTCTCTAAATTCTTCTGCTATTGCATAACTGTCTTCATATCTTTCTAGATTATCCATAACAGAAATTCTTTTAGTAGCCCAACAAGTCGCCATATCAATTCTTTTTTTTTTGTTTAGTATTTACTGCCAAAATTCATCTAATGCATCAAACACTCTGTTGAGATAATCGTTTGCTCCTATACATTCCCATTTCCCCTTTTCACCAATCGCACATTTGTAGTGCAGTTCTCTCTTGAGTTGCATTAGTTTATTGGTCATAGCAACCTTGTCTAGTCTTCCGTTCATAGTAATTCCCTAGCTTCTGTCAATATTTGATTCTTTAAAAAAACAAGCGCGTCTAGTTTTTCTTCTTTTTCTTCATAATTTTCAAATTTCATTTCTGCAATTTCAACAATTGCTTTATCAACCTTTTTAAGCTGTTTCTTAATAACTCCCTTTTTAAGTTGTTTTTTAATAATCATTTTTGGGATTTTGGTTGATTCCATTGGAATTACCTTTTTTCTTTATATTCTCTTTCTTTTCTTCAAAATGCGAGTCCCTCACTTTAAATTCTGGTTAAATTATCTACATAATATCGTTAAGAATATAGTTACCGCTCTTTCAATTTAATTTAATCAATCATTGGGTTTTTGATTCTTTCTGATCAGTTGGTCTAAAGTTTTTTGATCTGAGACAACAATAAAATCATCAAAATGGATAGATTGATCGGGGTATTCAATTCCAATTTGTTTTCCCGAGTCTCTATAAACACCTATTCTTACGTTAGTACCAGTGTATTTTCCTTTCCAGTCAGATGTTATGCCTTTGTAGTCAAATATTAATTTATTATCTTTGAAGACTTTTACAAAACCATCATCATCATTTGTATTATAGATTCCAATTTTATACGTGCTCCATTCACCTAATTGAGTCACACTAAATGTTTTGTTCGGTGTGAGTTTAAAATTATTTTTTATTTTTTTTTCACCTCTAGTTTTTTCATTACGCACAAACCAATTTGAACCATTTTTTTTATATTTTATATTAATGCGATGCTTAATATTATCTTCTTTACTCCTTCTATTGAAACCAGTACCAGCAGTATTACCTGTTATTTTTAATGTTTTTCCAGCATCATCAAAACTTATTCTTACAAGAGGATGCGTTCTAATAGATACAAGTCGATTTTTAAATTCAAAAAATGTTACTCTGCCATCTGTATGTTTAAAATCTTCAGGAAGTCTTGTTTTAAAACCAATCCATATTTCTTTATTTAAAGTGCTTCTTTGCTTTGTCTCAAATATTGCTCTTTCTGTTTCTTTTCCTGTCCCTTCTTTAAGAGGATCATTATTCCATCTATGTTTCACTGTAACTTCAAGATACTTATTGCCATCAAGATCTTTTTTAACTGTATATGGTTTTAAACCTGCTCCCTTATCGTAGAGTCGAAATATTTGGTTGAATGATTTTTCTATACCCCCACCAGAAGGAGGATTTAAGGATGAAGGGTTAGGATTAGCAACTTTTAATTTTCCTTCTTCTTGATTTTCAAAGTCCTCAGAAAAATTCCAAGGAGATTTTGTTTTTTTATCTACATAGGCTGGAACAAGTACCTTTTCCCATGAGTATGAATTACCAGTAGCAAAACACATCAACACTAGAAAAATGTATAATAATTTTTTCACAAAAAAAGAGGATTTTATCTCTCCAATTTTATATCGACTTTCAATCACCGTACCTAGTCTATTGGCCATAACAAATACATTTACCCCCTTTCCAGTTTGAACATTTTTTCTTTTTGCATTTCTTTTTCTTTTTCTTATTAGCCATCTCAAAAGCGCTTACTAGTATTCAAATCTTTTTTTAATTCTCTAATTTTTTATGTTATAAATCTTTTCAGCATTCAAGTAAGCAATCTTTTTAGCAACTTCTTCAGGTAATTGATTTAAAATATCACGATAAATCTTCACTATTTCTGAATATTCTTTCCAGCGGTGCTTTTTATGCGCATCAGTGGCAAATAACAATTTATCTTGATACTCGATTAAGATTTCTTTCCATTCATCTTTTAATTGATTTTCATCATTTAAAAATCCAGACCCAAATTTAGATTGTTTAATAGGATCACAGATGTTTCTTTTATCTTTATTTTTTTTCGATATCGTCATATATACATTGTCATGTGTTGAAAGGATTAATTTAGCCTGTTTTGGACTCCCAAAACCCATATGAGGTATTATGAATTTTTGATTTGGGAAATCAAGGAAAAGTTTAGAAAATTTAGGCCAATCTCTTTCCCAAGCATAAAACTCCCAATGTGTCATAACAGGAATATTCTTTGAAGAAACCTTCACTAAAAAGTCAGCAACCCCTTTTCCTGATGGGTCTAAATATGTTTCTCCTGATTCATGCTGGCGCCCAATACCGCCTCTAGAACTAGTATTACACTTGTCTGCATGAGTGAATAAAATTTCTCCTACAAAAGAATATTTATATTTATCAATATTTTTCAAAGTTCGCTTTGTGAAGGATTTACCAATGTCATTTTCATGCAAAAAATACTTTGGTGCACCAAGCACTATTAAATCTTTGTTGTCTCTATGCAAATTGAGTAATGCTTTTTCATTTTCACCTAATTTTTTACTTCTAGCAAAAAGAGCAATCTTATAAATTCCAGCATCTCTCACTCTAGAAATAGATTTTTCAAATCCTGGTCTTTCATCTTCTGATTTATGATTTAATTGAGCCATTGCATCAAAAAGAGGACTGTCATAACCATAGACTTCAAAAGTGGATAAAAGGGCAGCAAATATCCCAATTTTGAATAATCTTGTAAGGTTTGAAAAAGTATCGATATAAAATTGCTTTAGCATCTGATTTAAGCAAAAAAATTATCCTCTTCATATGGAGTTGTATCAATCCATTCTGGAGGATAATCCCCAAGTTTGACGTATTGATAAAGCTTATCTAAATCTGGATCATAATAAGTGTCATTAATTCTTGGATCAGTTATTACTTTGCCTGGATGCATAATTAATTACTCATATTTTTATTTATAGATTATTTAGTTTAAAGGAGCTTTAAATCTCATTTAAAATTTCCTTTTAATACAAATTTTTTTTTAAAAGCAAGCCTTTATTTAAAATTTAATTTTTGTTGTTACTCTGTTTTTATTTTGGGATTTGAATTCAAAAATTCCTGTATCAGTAAATATGGTCAACTCATCTCCAGATGTTTCTTCAATTGAAATTCCTTCAGACTCTAAATTTTTAACATATACATTACCAATAAGTTTTAGAGATTTATCATCCTTGTCAAAAGAAAGCTTGTCAGAATAAGCCTCAAAATTACCACTATTACTCTTAATGACTACATTTCCCTTAGCCTCTAAATCTCCTTCTAAAGTATTAACTTGAGAATCAGATGT
>QCGN01000032.1 GCA_003279875.1 Prochlorococcus sp. AG-388-D03 | reverse complement strand
ATAATCTTATACTGCTACACTAATTGATTAGGACTAATGGGATTAAAAATGTAATTATTTCAAAAGCTACTCTAATATGGAAGGAAGATATTTCGCTGGATCGATAGTTCGATCATCAATTCTAACAAGGCTATTGTGAAGAGCACTACCAATTATTGGTTGTAATGATTTCTTAAATATTGATTTGATACCAATTTTTTTTGAATTTATACTAGATCTTTTTGACTCCAAGTTCTTCCTTTTATTAGAGAGGGCAGTTTCAAATTGAATTTTTACATTTTCAATCATATTTTGAAGTACTAATTCTTGATAATTTAATAGTTCACCAAGAAACTCATTATTTTTTTCAAGAAATTGAAGTTTTTCAATTAAATGTTTTTCATCTTTAAAGTAACAATATTGGTGAAAAGGAATTTTGCCGTAACAATCATTGTAATGCAGTAAACAAAGAGAATTTGCTGACATTGCCTCCAAGAAACTATTCCCTCTTACAGGGCGGCCCTTTAATTTAATGAAGTATTTAGATGATGCAATTTTGTTTAAATTTTTCTCAATATCTTCAGAATGAAATTCAACATTTAATTTTAATGAATCAAATTTCTTAAACAAAGCTTTATTATTTAATTGATTACATTTGCTATTGATTTCTATATAAATTCCTTTTTTATATGGGGATGTCTTGAAATTATCAAAAATATACCTAGGAGGTATGAATGTATATGGCATGTTAATTATTTTAAGCTCTGCAACAGGAGTGTTTGGATAATCATGAGAAATAAAGTAATCCCAACATGAACTTAGAACAGGATATCTTCCTTCTCCTGTCATACATATCCATAAAATACTAGGATGTTTTTTTCTTATTGATATCGGAACAGCAAAATTAATGCTAATTACAATATCGTATTTTGACCAATTTATTTTTTCAGCATCATAAGAAAAATCATTTGGGCATCTAAAGGGGAATCTTGAGGAATTAATTTTTATCTTGGTTCTTTCAATTGATTTATAATCTTCTTCTGAAAGATAATTTTTAGGTATTTGACTAAATCTAATCTTTTGACCAGCTTTTGAATTATTGCTTTTTACTATAAAAAAATCACTTCCAAATGTTTCTATTAAGCCTATTGGCCCAGTTTTTTGTAAGGATGACCTTATAAGATCTGAGGAGGTGTCGTTATTGTCCCCGACCCATATATTTATGTCACAAGCCTCTTTAATAAATGCAAATTTAAACATTTAGCTTTTAATTTTGAAATAGAGTGAGCCTGGCTCTAATCCTTCTGAAATGTATGGACAAACTTTTTTTAGAGCATTTAAGTCATTATGGTAAAGATGATTGAGTGCTGCAACTATTTCATATTTATTTGAATCTGACAATAAAGCTTCTACGAGGTATTGCTCATTCCAAAAATAAACCTCATCTTTTATCCATTCATCTAGATAGTCTCTTGGTGTGAAAATATCATGAACATGAACATAAACTCCTTTTTTTAAGGTTGGGACTATCTCAAGATATTCTTTAAGTACATCTCCTTGTGGTCTAATAATATGCGAAGAGTCAATAAAAAGAATATCATTTTCTCCTAGGCTCGAAAAGATACTTGCATCACAATCCTCTGCAAGTTTTCTGATTACTTTTACTCCCATATCTTCTAACCATGGCATCTCATATGGTTCTATACATATATGTTCACATTTAGTATTGCTCTCTTCTTTATTTTTCTTCAAGGCTTGGTAAGCGATCCTTGTTGAGGAACCTGATCCGATTTCAACAAATTTATTTGGCTTTAATAGTCTTATCATCTGATATAGGAACTCTGCATCTCCAAATTTAAAAGCTCCTCTAATATCAAAATCGTAAATTGATTCAGGTAATTTCGTAAGATTCAGATCTTTAAGTTCTTTACTATAAATTAGCTTATTCAACAAGTCAATTTGTTCTTTATGATTCAAATTAATCCCTGGGAGATGTCTTGGTTCTCTTAAAGATTTTTTTAATCTAGCATCATTAAATAATGGCTGATAATAGTGATCTAAAATAGGATAAACCCCTACCTTTTTTAAAAGTTCTCTGGATTTTGGTAAACTTGCTCCAGTATATTTAGTATATAGTTTAAAAAATGGGGCGATAAACAATAATTGATAGTAAAAAAATTTATCAACTATTTTTAATGGTATGTATTTTAAAATTATTTTTTTGCAAAAATTCAAAACCATTTTCAAAGTTAATTTCTAGTTCAATTTGACATTCGATAACATAATACCAAGCTTAGAAGTATTTGATAATTATGATGAAAGTCCTGAAATATTCTATTATTTTTAATTTATTGATTTTTTAAAATTACCTCATTCAATTTTTTAGAAATAATAATATTTCCTCTTCCTGTAAGATGACAAAAGTCTAGAAGCTCTTCTTCTGAACCATCTAACCATTTAGAACCATCAATCAAGGATTGACAAAAATCTCGATCGTACTTACATGAATTTCTCATTTCCTTCCTTATTTCTGGATACACTGCATCAAAACTAGGTTTTAAATAAGAGAATCTTTGGAAAGATGGGTCTACGAAATTTTTTGAACTTGAGGTAAACATATTTGGCTGAAGGACTGCTAAAAAACTTATATTTTTAGACTTAGCTATTTGATATGCCACAAACCAATTATTTACTAGATGCTTAGCTACTAAATTTGCTCTAATAGGATTATTGACACAATTTAAATCCACTGAAACTTTGTATGGATTTGTTTTAACTATTCCAGACTTATATAATTTAATTATTATTGATTTATATGGTGAAACAATATAAGTTATAAATCTTTGAAGATAATTATTAGAAGATATCAGTAAAGAACTTAATAAATTAGAATCGCCTTTATTTATATATTCTCTAAAAATTAATTCTCTATTATGAAAGGGGATTTTTTCATTTTTAGCGGGATCACTACATTGATGACTTATATCATTTACCCCATCATAAAATATAATTCTTTTTGGCTTTAGACCATCTCCTATTAAATTAATTAGTTTGTTTAAAGATTGTCTTGAGATCCAGTCCTCTCTTCCAAAATTCATAACTTCTTCATTTGTAATAGATGAGTAATTACTCGGAATCGTCTCATTGTCAACTGCTCCTATCCCAAACATTGTAGATCCTCCAAAGAACCAATTTGAATTGTTCAAGTTTTCATTTAATGATTTTCTTGTATTATATTTTCCCTGAATATTCATCTGATCATTTTTGATCTGTTTTGGTTCCCAAGAAGTAAAAGATTTGTATTGATAAGTAACTGGATTTTTAAGCATTGTAAGAATATTTTTCACATCACTTTTTTCTAAATGATTTGAAAAATAAAAAATTTTATCTTCTGTATTATTAAATGTTTTTTTTATACTCCTATAGAAAGTTAAAGCAAATGCAGGAGCAAGCAACAAAAATCCCAAAATAGAAAAATTTATTATTAAAACTTTTTTTTTCATGGGAGAAACTTCTTTCAGAATTAAAATATCATAAAATCAATCTCAATTATTGCTTGCCCTCAATAACTCTTTATTATAATTCCAGAAAATTTGCCAATATTAGTTTTAATTAAATTAAAATTCTTTTCATATAAAAATTATTAGATTTATTAAGCAACAATCATTTGTCCTACAAAGTATAATATAACTAAAATTATTTTCATTCAAAACTTGTATAGTTTTACTCAATCATCACCCTAACTATTTAGTTATTTTTTTAGGGAAAGCTTTTTTAAATTGGATTGACAACAATTATGTCTTGATTATCAAATTAAAGAGTTAGTAAGTTAAGAAAAATGAGTACTTATTTAGAAGAAAGGCTGAAGTGGTTTGATCACAATTATAGAATTGGGAATGCCTTAATTACAGATACACAATTTGATCGGTTAGAAAATAATCTTTTAAGAATAGATCCTAATTGTGATTATTTCAAAAATAAAAAAGGTTTGCCTTTGCCTTCATTAGAGAAAAATTCTATTGATGAGTTTTTAGAAGGTTTACTACCTGATACTAGAATTTTAATAGAACCTAAGATTGATGGAATAGCGATTGCTCTGCAATACAGAGATGGCATATTAGAAAAGTCTATTTCTAGAAAAGGGTTAGACGTAACAAGCAAGATTTCTGAAATTCATGACGTACCCAAGCAACTTCCTATTTTAGGAATTATTCAAATTAGAGGTGAACTTTTTGCTTCAAATAGACCACCCAATTTTTCCCAAAGAATTGCATCAGGATTTGTCCGAGCTGCAGCAGGGTGTCCAGAAGGGATCAGCTTTTGTGGGTTTCAAATTATTAATGGAAAGCTTAATCAATACGAAACCCTTCAGTATCTTAAAAAACTTGGATTTAATACCCCTGACTTTAAAAGCTGTAATTATACAAGCCATGTCCAAGTCTTTAAGAAACAATGGTTAAATAAAAAACTTTTTACTAATTATCCAACAGATGGAATTGTAGTAAAAATAAATTCGAGAAAATTACAATTAATCAGAGAGAAATCTTCTTATTCATATCCACATTGGCAAATGGCGATTAAGTATTAAATTATTTTAAAATATTTTTTATTTATTTTTTAATTTGTTTCTTAATAATATTAAAATTTACTTATAGATATAAAATACATAATTAATTTGTAATTCCTATATCAAGAAAATAATATTAAAGGGGCAGAAGCTTTCGCTGATTTTGTAAAGCTAGGTGTGTCAACTTCATCAGGTTGATGGTTTTAAATTTGTTAATCGAATACTAAATCCTTAAGGAGCTAATGGCTGATTAATTATAGAATCTTCCGATTTTCAAAAAGTATGAAAATGGATGTCTTTATGGGCCGATGATTTTGAGGAAGATGGTAAAAATAGCTTATAAATTATAAATTATAAATTATTTTTATTTCTGAACTTTTTAGATTGTTCATCTTGAATTTATTGTAGGAAAATCTGATAAATAGTGGGGACTTATTCTTTAAACTTGGATTCTAAGATTAGAGCTAAAGGATTCGAACATGAGATCTCCTGTTCCCATTCACTCGAAATCACTGGAGAGGAACTAGATTTTTAAAAGATAATTATTTTAAAACCAATACTTCTCTCATTTTATACATTAAATTGAATTATTTAAATCAACCAAATGTAAGTCAGTGAGATATATTCATTAGGAAATAATTTATGAATTCTTTGGAAAACTTTAGTTATTACGATTATTTAAATTCGATATCATTTCACCCACCTATAATGGTAATAACTACATTGGTATTCTTTTTTATAAGAAAAAAATTTTTATTAGATGAAAAGAAAAATTAGAAAATTTTTATTATTTAATTTTTAAATCTTTAAATGAATCAAATATTAAATATAAAAAAGAAGTTAAAAAAACTAAAGTATATATTGATTCCATTTAATTAATTGATGTTATAGAACTACTTAATCCGTAGGTTAGAAAAATAAAAGTAGCTAATGCTACTCCAATCATCACAGTAGTATATAATTTATTCAATTCAAAATGATTTTTTATGGATGAAAAGTCAGCTATTACGAAATTTTTCATTGTATATTTTTCTCTACTTGTGAAATTATCGCTGTTAATTAAATTACCAAGAATAGGTTTTGAGGTTATATAACTTTTCTGAGTTATAACAGAATCAAAAGTTTTATCTTCATTAAAAAAAGTAGGGAACATATATGTATGCCATAAAGCTATTATTGAGACCCAAAATATTACACTAAAACCTGCAATACCAAAAAGTAGGAATCTAAACGTTTCCATAATTATCTTTTAAATTATTCTAAATCTACAATAGATTTATATAGTAAATTTTAAAAAATATACTTTATTCCTATCAATAAATCATTCCCTCTGGTGATTAATGATCAGAACTTATGTTAATAAGTGTTTTTACTTAAATATAAGTTAATGATATGAATTTAATTTATTTTAAAAGGTCAAAATAAATAACAAATTAACTTTTTATAAAATGGATTTTAGAGTTGTATTAGTCATTACTCCCATTATTTTTTCATGGATCTTTACCCTTTTTTGGTTAGGTAAGTGGGATGTATTTAGATTGACACCTTTTGGATTACCTAAAAAGGGTGTGGCTCCTTTTAAAAACTATCAAGTATGGGATGACTCATCGATTATCAATACAAATAGACCTCAAGAAGGTTACCCAGTATTTACTGTAAGAACTGCAGCAGTAAATGCTTTAGGAATTCCAACTGTTTTTTTCCTTGGAGCAATTTTGGCAATGCAGTTTAAATCTTATTAGTTAAGGGAAATTGAATGGATATCAGATTCTTAATTGTTGGAACTCCTTTTATAATTTCATTTCTCTATACTTTATTTTGGATTATAAGATGGGGAGCACTTAATTCGTCCTCTAACAACAACCTAAAAAAAATGAATACCAAAAATGACTGGTTGAAGGGGAATTTAACTCTTGAAAACATCTTTCTTACAAAAAATTAATTTATTAAAAAATTTCAAATGACTCCTTAGTTATTATGATTCCCTTAGAACAATGTTTGTTTTTAGCAGTTTCACTTTATGCTTTTTTTTATCTTTCAATGAGTATTGTGAATATATTTATTAACTTTTAATAAGACTAGTTAAATATAATATAAGACACTTAATTGTATAAAATAAATCTTCCTAAATTTTGGAACTCAATGTATAAATATATTAGTAGATACTAGGGAAATCTACTTGCCGTAAGCTTTGATACCTTCGGTTTGTAATGAGAACCTCTCTTTGACCTCATTTTCTTTTTCGCAATCTTAGAAAATGAGGTTTAAATTAACTTCAAAATAATGCATTGTTTAAAGCCTGTATTAAAAAATAACTTTTATAATTAAATATTATTCATTTATTTGTATATTATTTACTTTAAATAAATTTGTTTTTTATATATAAAGTATATGTAGATATTTGGCGAATCTGCAGCGGTATAAAATCCGTCTTTATGAACCTAGCCAAAGAAAATATTCTTAACTACTTTTTAGTTATTTTAGTAGTTAGGAATATTTTTATTAAATATTTTTATTCATAAAATATTCACCAATCAGGAGTTTATATGATTAATCAATCGAGCAAAGAAAAGACTTTAGAAAAAATATATGAAGATTTAGAATCAGGAATACCAGAGAATAAATCTATAAAAGAGTATTCTCTGCCTAATGCTAGACAATGGTTAGGAGGTAGGTTTTTGGCAATTTGGGTTTTGCCTATATTTTTTATAAGAAAAATTTTAAAATTCGCGGCTTTATCTGCTTTTATAAAACCTTACACTCCATCAAAAACAGGGCCTTCTTATAAAAAACCCGAGACTTTGTATACTTCTTTAGAAAATGTTTTTAAAGGAAATGATCATTTAAGATTTTTTGATCATAGGTTTATTGGTATTTGGGTGTTACCTATGGCTTTAACTGGAATTGTCTTTGAAATACTATTAATTGCTCCTATCAATAATGCTTCACCTTTTAATTAATCGGTCCAAAAAAATATGTTGAAATGGTCTACTATTTGTCGGCATTTATATAAGGCAAAAAGAGTGCATTAATTAGTTTTTTAATCCTGGCATTGAATTGACTTTTATTTCGTGTAAAGCCCTTGCCACATTGGCAATTCTGCTATTATCTCCTTGCTCAACTACAGGCATTATTTGAGACATTGCATCTAATGCATCATTTAGTGCTGTTGGGAGTATTGTTTCTACCATGGCAACATTATCATTAGTATTGAGTAAAGCATTTAGAGCGTTATTAGGTGTTTTCCCCGCTGCGCTTGAATCCTTTATTAATTGCCCCTCATTTGTTGAAGCTAGAGTAGCTATTCCAGAAGTTAAAATAGATGATTGAATATTTGAAGTAACAACTGGAGATACAGTTAAAACAATTCCACTGGATATGCCAATCCCATTAGATTTAATTATTTCATTAGATGTTTCATTTGTTTGAACTACAACTTTGCTTTCTGAAGCTGATAATGATAATGCAGGTGATAAATTATTTGAGATACTTAGGTCTAATCCTATTGATAAATTAATGGAATCAATATTATTAAAATTCACAAGTGAAGTGCTATTAGACAAGCCTAAGGGCGTGCTTGTTATTAAGGAGGCTCCTTCTACTGTAAAAGAACTTGAAATACTCAACTCTATTCCGATCGAATTAGTAACTAGTGATGTTGTTCCTGGAACGAAACTTATTTCAAATGAATTATCGCCAAGATAACTACTTAAATTTGTATTTGGTACGACGGAAGGCATTCCACCCCATGAAAAAACACTTGAATTTGTTGCAGCAGATGATAATCCTGAATCACATGTAAGAGAATTAGAATTCTTACCAGAGGAAGAGCTACATGGATTTGCATTGGAGGATGATTTCTTTCCACTTGTACTTGATAAACCTGCATCACATTCATCAGAATTAGAATTCTTACCAGAGGAAGTGCTACATTCATTGGAATTGGAAGATGATTTCTTTCCAGTTGTACTTGATTTACCTGAATCACCGCCACCTTTCTCACTCTTGCCAGCTAAACAATAAGGTTGTTCAGAACTTAAGATGAAAAAGAAAAAAATCAAAAATAATCTTTTAAATTTTTTAGTGATAATTTTATTCATAATTTATATTAAAAAGTGAAAGAATAACCTGAATTAATATTGAACTGTGCACCTTTTTTAGAGTTATTAGTTAAATCAGATATACCAATGGAAAAGTTTAAAGGAAAATTAAATGGACTAATCCCAAATCCTGCGTTTAATGCATTTCCATTCCAACTTGAAGCAAAAGAAAGTCTCGGCAATATTTGAACACCATATCCTCCAAATAAATTAGGATCATCTCTATTATCTTTGATTGTCGTATTTGATCTATGTGCACCTGTTCCAATACCTATAGTTAATAAAGAGGAAAGCTTATTATTTGTGCTTGGCCTTAGTTCAAATTCTTTACTAAGGACTCCATAAATTGTATCTTTTTTACTGGCTTCTCCCCATTTTACAGGATTTGACCATGCTATGGCTGCATGAGTGTCAAAGAATGAGGGCATTGCTTTATGAAACTTTATTCCAGCCGTTCCATCTGCTCCAAATCCACTCTCTCCATTTTGAGGAAATAAACTAATAATCCCAACTGATATTTCTCCTCCAATTGATTCATTTGGATTTCCAAATCCAAATCCAAAATTCATTGATCCATCAGCAACTTTTGAATTATTTTTATTGTGCCAAGTAAATAATCCCTCGTCATAATCAGCTGTATAAGCAACTGATATGAAAACATCCTTCCAGGAAGAACCCATTGCACTTGGTATCCCAAAGCTTAATCCGGGATTAGGTTCTTTTTCTTTAGGCTTTTCTTCTTGGACTCTTTTAATTATCGGAGTAATAATTTATTTACTATTTTCTTTAAAAGAATTATTTACAAACCCGTCTTTAGTTATTCGATATTTACTATC
>QCGN01000031.1 GCA_003279875.1 Prochlorococcus sp. AG-388-D03 | reverse complement strand
TTTTCTTAACTGAAGATCTTCTCTCGGTGGGAGTAGGGATCGACTTCTTTCCGCTAAGATAAGCTCCAGTCAATGACTTTTCTGATTTTAAAACATCATCAAATGTACCTTTTGCAATAATTTCACCTCCATAAACTCCTGCTCCTGGTCCTATATCCACTAAGTAATCTGCAGATTTCATAGTATCTTCATCATGTTCAACAACAACTAAAGTATTACCTAGATCTCTGAGGCTTTTTAATGTTTCGAGTAATCTATCATTATCTCTTTGATGTAGACCGATACTTGGTTCATCCAATACGTATAAGACACCAGTTAAACCTGCTCCTATTTGAGTCGCTAATCTAATGCGTTGAGCTTCCCCCCCTGATAAAGTCATAGCTGGCCTATCTAAAGTTAAATAATCAAGACCCACATTAATAAGAAACTTTAATCGTAATCGAATTTCCTTTAATACTAATTCGCCTATTTGTTTTTGTTTCTCAGACAAGGGAATAATTTCAGTTTTATTTTTGCTCAGTCCCATTATTTTCTCAATATGAGATAAAGTTTCAGAAACGCTAATAGAAGTTAAATCGGTAATATTGTAAGGTCCAAGCTTCACTGCAAGTGCCTCTGGTTTTAATCTTTTACCAGAACATGTTTTGCAAGGTACTAACTCTAAATATTTTTCGAGCTTTTGTTTAACTGATTCTCCGTTAGATTCACTCAATTGCCTTTCTAAAATTGGCAAAATTCCTTCAAAAGGTCTTTCAAAACCACTAGAAGTTTTAAAGCGACTATCAGCTTGAATTAGTATTGGTTTATCAGATCCTGAAAGTAAGACGTTTTTTTGTAGATCAGTCAAATCTTTCCATGGAGTTTTTAATTCAAAGCCATAAGCTTGTCCAACTGAATAAAGTAGTGAAAAATAATAAGTATTATCTTTTTCACTCCAAGGAGCTATCGCAGCGTAAACAGGTAAAGAAGTATCAGGTATTACTCTATCTGCAGTAAATTTTTTTAAATAACCAAGACCATGACAATCTGGACACGCTCCATATGGACTATTAAAAGAAAATAATCTTGGAGACAATTCTTCAACAATAGATCCATGAACCGGACATGCATAATTCTCTGAATATAACTTTTCTTTATCTAAGTTAGGAGGCAAAGTTTCACCTTTTTTAGGAACAACTTCGACTATAGAAAGTCCATCTCCTCTTTTAAGACAAGTTTGTAAAGAGTCATTCAATCTTTCTTGGATTCCCTCTCTAGCAATCAATCGATCAACTACAACCTCAATATTATGAGTATGATTTTTATCCAATTCAATACTATCTGCAAGTTCTCTAACCTCACCATTAATTCTTACTCTCGCAAAGCCTTCTGCAGCTAATCCGCTAAGTAATTTTGCATGAGTTCCTTTTTTACCTCTTACAACAGGTGCAAGCAATTGATATCTTGTCCCTTCGGGCAACATAACTATTTGATCAACCATTTCATCAATTGTTTGAGGCGCAATTGGCAAACCACAGTGATGACAGTGAGGCTCTCCAGCTCGTCCAAATAATAATCTTAAATAATCTTGTATCTCAGTTACTGTACCAACAGTTGATCGAGGATTATGACTTGTTGATTTTTGATCTATAGATATAGCAGGCGACAAACCCTCAATATTATCTACATCTGGTTTATCAACTTGACCTAAAAATTGTCTTGCATAAGCGGAAAGGCTCTCTACATATCTTCTTTGGCCTTCTGCGAAAATGGTATCAAAAGCTAATGAACTTTTACCACTACCACTAACTCCTGTGAAAACAATAAATTTGTTTCTTGGAAGAGTAAGATCTATATTTTTTAAGTTATGTTGTCGGGCACCTCGAATCTTAATTGAATTATCATCATTAATACTAATATTTTTTTTTACCATGCTTAAATCTTAAAATGATTTAAAGAAAACCTATTATAGTAGAAATTTTTTAATTTATGCGGCTGCTCTCTCTATAAGTGTCGATGCATAATTATTTGCTTCATTAAATCCACCACCTATGAGTTCAATTAACTCGTTTTGTCTTTCTTTTTTCGTCGCTAATTTAAAAATAGAAGTAAAAGTTATTCCATTAATAACATTTTTCTTCACTTTAAAATGAGTATTTCCATTTGCTGCTAAAAAAGGCTGATGAGTAATACACAAAACCTGCCTTTCTTCTGCAGTTAATTTTATTAATTCAACAAGAGAATGTAATGATTTGCCGCTTAAACCATTATCGATTTCATCTAAGAAAAAAGTGTTAGGTTTTTTAGAAATACAAGATTTAATTGCTAACAAAAATCTTGACATTTCTCCGCCAGAAATCACTTTAGATAATGGGGCTAATTTTTGATCAGGATTTGCAGAAAAAAGAAAGTCTATAATTTCGTTTCCATCTGAAGAAGGTGTAACTTTTGTGAAATCAATAGAAAAATTTGCATTTTCTAAACCTAATTTTTTTAAAATTAAAATTACAGAATTTTGAAGCTCATTAGCTGTTTCCCTTCTTTGAGAAGACTGAATCTCAAAAAGAGTAGTTAGATTTGCTTGCAATTTGTCGATTTGAATATCCAATTTCTTAATTTCTTCCTCATATACATTATTGTCTATAGATATTTTTAATTCATCCCTCTTCAAAATTAATTTTGGAAGTTCTAAAGAGAAGCTTCGCTCTAAGTTTTGTAAATAAAATAATCTTTTTTGAATTTCTTCCAAACTAGTATCCTCATTATCAATTTCTTCCGAAAATTCTGTTAAAGAATAAATTAAATTCTCTAAATCATTTTGAATACTTATTAAATTATCATTTAAATCTTTAATCCTAGAGTCAAATTGAACCAATTTGTTTAATTTTTTGATTGATTGTGAAATTAAATAACTTACTGATAGAACATCGTTTTTGTTGCTATTTAAATGATCAAGCGTAAGATGTATGGAGTTTTTTATCTCAAAATTATTAGAAAGTCGCAATTCCTTAGATTGCAGTTCTGAAATTTCATCTATTGAATTTAAATTAGCTTCCTCCAAAATTTTATACATCTGTTTAATTGCAAAATTATTCTCTTCTTTCTTTCTAAAAAGTTTGATCTTCTCTTGTCTTGATTTTTTAAGAATCTGAAATTCCTGCCATTTATTTTTAATTTGAAAATTTATCGTCTCTAAACTTTTAGAACCTAAATCATCAATTATCAATCTTCTATAATTTGGATCATTGTATAAAATGCTGTCAGATTGACCAGCAAAATCTAACAACAATAGGCCTAGTTCTTCCAAACTCTTTTTGCTGATAGGTAAATCATTTAACGTATATTTTGAAAATATTTTATTATTTTTTTTATAAGATTTTCTTTTTACGTAGATTTCACTTGAAATTTTATGAAAACCATTTCTAGTGAGCCACTCGGCTAATTTTGAAGAATTTGAGAATTTTGCCTCAATCAAACATTCCTGTTTTCCTGGACGTATTAAGTGGTTTAAAGGTATATTAGATCCACCGAATAAAACATTAAGGGAATCAAGAATCAGTGATTTTCCGGAACCTGAATCTCCTGTAAAAATATTCAAACCTTTTTCGAAATTAATTTCTATAATCTCTATTAAGGCAATATTTTTTAATTTTAATTGAATTAACATGATAATTCTTTCATACAAAAAAATTAGCTTCTTTTTGAAAAAAATAAAAGGGTTTAAATAAATAAAGTTATGAATGAAGACTATACGGATTTTATAGAAACGTCAGGATTACTAAAATATGATCCGGAAATAATTTCTAAAATTTATCAAAAAAATCCTAAACGACTATTTAAAAGACTATTCCAAACGCTAATACCAATTTTTATGTACATCATTTCAGTTGGATGGGATAAATTAACGGGACAATTAAAAGAAGAACCTAAAGCTAGATTTCGAGCCAAGCAACTTACAAATTTATTAGTAGAATTAGGTCCTGCATTTGTTAAAGCTGGTCAGGCTTTATCAACCAGACCAGACATTATTCCAAGTGTTCTTCTTGAAGAGTTATCTGAACTTCAAGATCAATTACCAGGATTTGATGGAGATAAAGCAATGGAACTAATAGAAGAAGATTTAAATACAAAAATAGAGAAGATTTTTTTAACTATTGACAAAGAACCTATTTCTGCAGCCTCTTTAGGGCAAGTTCATAAAGCTGTCCTCAAAAATAAAGAAGTTGTAGCTGTGAAAGTTCAAAGACCTGGTTTGAGAGAACAAATCACACTTGATTTATACATAGTTAGAAATATTGCTAATTGGTTGAAAGGTAATATTGGATTTATAAGAAGCGATCTTGTTGCTTTAATCGATGAATTAGGAAAAAGAGTTTTTGAAGAAATGGATTATTTGAACGAAGCTGAGAATGCTGAAAAATTTAGAAATTTACATCTCCATAATTCAAAAATAGCTGTTCCTAAAATTTACAAAGAAAATACTTCGCGAAGAGTTTTAACTATGGAATGGATCGAAGGTACAAAACTAACAAATCTTGAAGGCGTAAAAAAATTAGGTATTGATCCAGATGAAATGATTGAAATAGGAGTGCAATGCAGTTTAGAACAACTACTAGAACATGGTTTTTTTCATGCTGACCCTCATCCAGGTAATTTATTAGCATTGGAAGATGGGAGATTATGTTATTTAGATTTCGGTATGATGAGCGAAGTTACAAGAAAATCAAGATCAGGATTAATACAAGCAGTGGTTCATCTTGTCAATAAAAATTTTGATAAGTTATCTCAAGATTTTGTTAAATTAGGATTTCTTTCGGAGGAAGTTAATCTTGAACCTATTGTTCCAGCTTTTCAAGAGGTATTTGTCAATGCAGTAGAACTTGGCGTATCAAAGATGGATTTCAAAAGTGTAACTGACGACATGTCAGGAGTTATGTATAAATTTCCCTTTAAATTACCTCCATATTATGCTCTTATAATTAGATCTTTACTAACTTTAGAAGGAATTGCTTTAAGCGTAGATCCAAACTTTAAAATACTTGGTGCGGCTTATCCATATTTTGCTAGAAGATTAATGGAAGACCCGGATCCACAATTAAGAGAAAGTTTGAAAGAAATGCTTTTTGATGATAAACAATTTAAATGGGACAGATTAGAAGATTTGCTTTCTAATGCTGCAAAACAAACGAATCTAAATTTGGAAAAACTTCTTGATGAAGTTATTAATCTACTTTTTTCACCTAAAGGTGGATTCCTTAGAAATGAAATTATTAATAGTTTGACTAATCAAATAGACTTGATGGGTTTAAATGTGTTGAAAGGAGTCAACAATTATCTTCCAAAATCTATTAAATTAAATATTGCTAAAGACAACGGTAATATAAGTAATTTAATTCTATCTATTGAACCATTCAAAAATTTTTTAGATATAGTCCAAAAAATACCAGGATATTCGATCGACATTTTTCTTAAAAGAGTTCCAAGGCTTATAAACGAACCTTATACAAAGCAAATGAGTATTGAAATAGCAAAAAGAGTCACAGAAAAGAGTGTGGTACGACTTGTAAAAATTGCTGCTGGTGAAAACATATAAATGAAAATTTCAAAAAGTTTAATTCCAAAATTTTTTTTAATATTATTTATTAATCAAATTTTCTTTAATGTTCCGAAAACTTATTCTGCTGAAAATATCAAAATTATATATAGTATTTTTTCAAGAACGATAACTGTTGATTCTTTAAAAAATTTTGCTGTGAATAAAAATTCATCAAAATCATTAAGGAAAATTTTAAATGCAACTGGTTCCTCAGATGATGAAATTCAATCAATATTAAATAAGAATTTTGAAATACCCATAACAATTGCTAGTAAATTAGTCTACTCCGAGATAGGTAATGTTTTTTTAACTAGATTATCATCTATACTTCACACTCCCAGAACAAATGATGAGAGAACAGGTATGTTAGCCCTAAGATCAAGTCTTATAAAAGGTCTATATGAGGGAAACGGGAAAATAAATCTTGTAAGTTTTTTTGAAAGTTATCCAACTAAGACTATTATTTTAAACGTGAATGCTTTAAATAAAGTAATGAATAAAGTACAATCAATATCGGAATTATTAGAATTTTTCACTAGCAAGCCTTTAGAAAAAATTAAAAACAATTAAATAATTATGTATCTAGTAAATAAAATTAAAAGTAAATTGCGTCTTAATTACAGAAAAAAAAGATGGCCAGGGTTAATTGAAGCATATAAACAATATTTACCAGTATCATCAAAAACCCCTATTGTATCCTTAAATGAGGGAAATACTCCTCTTATTTTCAGTAAATCGATAAGTCATATTGTTGGGAACGATACAAAAGTTTATTTAAAATATGACGGTTTAAATCCTACTGGTTCTTTCAAAGACAGGGGAATGACAATGGCAATAAGTAAAGCAAAAGAAGAAGGACGTGAAGCTGTAATATGCGCTAGCACAGGAAATACTTCTGCTGCTGCTGCTGCTTATGCTTCAAGAGGCGGTTTAAAATCTTATGTATTAATTCCTGATGGATACGTAGCTCAAGGAAAACTTGCTCAGGCTTTAATGTATGGAGCGGAAATTATTTCTATACAAGGGAATTTTGATAAGGCTTTAGAAATTGTTAGAGAATTATCTTCTGAATATCCAATAAATCTTGTAAATTCTGTTAATCCTTACAGAATACAAGGTCAAAAAACTGCTGCATTTGAAATAATAGATGACTTAGGTATTGCTCCTGACTGGCTTTGTATACCCATGGGCAATGCAGGTAATATAACCGCTTATTGGCTAGGTTTTAAAGAATATAAACAAATAAAAAAGACTTTGAAATTACCCATTATGATGGGATTCCAATCTGAGGGTTCTGCACCTTTAGTAAAAAATATAATAGTTAAAGATCCTGAAACAATTGCTACAGCGATTAGGATTGGAAATCCTGTAAATAGAGATAAAGCAAAAATAGTCAAAAAAGAAAGCAAAGGAGATTTTCAATCTGTTACTGACGAAGAAATTATTAAAGCTTATAAAATACTTGCTAAAGAAGGAATTTTTTGTGAACCTGCAAGTGCAGCTTCAGTAGCAGGGCTTATTAAGAATAAAAATAGAATCAAAAGAGAATCAACAATAGTTTGCGTTTTGACGGGTAATGGACTAAAAGATCCAGATTGTGCGATAAAAAATAATGAAGCTATATTCAGAAAAAATATTGAACCTTCTTTAAAAAATATAACTAAAATTTTAGGATACTAACAAAATCAAAAATAAATTACTGTGGAAATAGTTTAAAACTCAATAAAAACTGTTGATTATTTACTAAAATATCTATAAGAATGTTAGTAATTTTAGTAAATAATCATATTAACCTGATTTAATACACATTTTAAAATATTTTTCCACCGACAATTTTTTTTAAATTAACAGTTAGAGTAAAGTTTCTTATTTATTATCCACAGTTTCCACAGATACTACTACTACTATATAAATTAATTAATAAGAAAAATATTTATTAGATTAATCAAAAAATTAAAAGAAAAATTTAATTGCAATAATTAAGAAGATGGCCTTAATATGTAAATAAAGTTTTAAAGTCAGATGGAGATTGTTTGTAATCAGAATGAATTTAATTATGCTATTCAATTAGTTAGTAAAGCTGTCTCTTCTAGACCTACTCATCCTATTCTTGCAAACTTACTTCTGACAGCTGATCAAGGAACTAATAAAATTAGTTTAACTGGATTTGATTTGAATTTAGGAATACAAACTTCATTTGATGCGAACGTAAAAAAAAGTGGTGCAATTACTATTCCATCCAAACTTTTATCTGAAATAGTTAATAAGTTACCAAGTGAAACTCCTGTTTCTATTGATGTTGATGAAAACTCTGAGAATATTTTAATTAAAAGTGATAGGGGTTCTTTTAATATTAAAGGTATTCCATCAGATGATTATCCCAATCTACCGTTTGTTGAAAGCGGAACATCTTTAAATATTGATCCAAGTTCTTTTTTAAAAGCTTTAAAACTTACTGTCTTTGCTAGTAGTAATGATGATTCAAAACAATTACTTACTGGTGTAAATTTTACATTCAATTTAAAATATTTGGAGTCAGCTGCAACAGATGGGCATCGATTAGCCGTTGTTTTGGTCGATAAAAAAGAAAATTTTGATGATAAAGGAGATATCTCTTTGAACCAAGAAAAATTATCAGTCACCATACCAACGAGATCTTTAAGAGAAATTGAAAAACTTGTTAGCCTTAGAACTTCTGAAAATTCAATTAAACTTTTTTATGATAAAGGGCAAGTGGTATTTATATCTTCTAATCAAATAATTACTACTAGAACTCTTGAGGGATCTTATCCAAATTATTCGCAATTAATTCCAGATTCTTTTTCGAAACTTTTTACTTTTAATACAAAAAATTTAATTGAATCACTTGAAAGAATAGCAGTTTTAGCAGATCAACAAAGTAGCGTTGTCAAAATTAAATTAGAAGAAAAGGATTTGGCATTAGTAAGTGCAGATGCCCAAGATATAGGAAACGCTAGTGAATTAGTTCCTGTATCTTTTAATTTTGATAAATTTGATATAGCTTTTAATGTAAGATATCTCTTGGAAGGTTTAAAAGTTATTTCAAGTGAAAATGTGATTTTTAAATGTAATCTTTCTACTACTCCTGCTGTTTTAGTACCTGAAGATAATATTAATTCTTTTACTTATTTAGTAATGCCTGTTCAAGTCCGTTCTTAATTTGAAATTACCAAAAGAATTTTTATTAAGTGATTTATTAAGACATAGTGTAAAAGGTAATGCGACTCTTAATTATGGTATAGGGGAAAATGTTTGGATGCATCCACCTGTTCACAGGATTCTAGGTTGGTATTCTCGTCCCTCAAATTTAGATCTCAAACGAAATGTTTGGAAATTAAATCAAATAAATCAAATAATAGATAATGATATTTTTGTAAGAGGAGAACCCGCAATTTCAGATCTTGCTACTTTAAATAGATTTCCTAGCTTGATAGAAGCTAATTTAGTTAATTCAGAAGGAGCAAAAATAGGAGTTATAGCAGACTTTGTATTTGAAATAAAAACTGGAAATATTAAATTTTACTTGATTTCTCGTTCTAATCCGAGAATTCCAGGTTCAAGTAGATGGAAATTAAACTTAGAAAAGATTGTTGATCAGCAACCAGGTTTAGTTTTTTGTTCTTGTTTATCTTTAGAGGATTTGCCTTTAATAAAATCAAGTTTTAAATATCAGTTTTTAAAAAAAGGAAAAAAAATAATTGATCGCTTTGATGATATGAAAAATTCTGCAACAAGCAGATTAGAAGATTGGCTTGAAGAAGATGAAGATATAAACCAAAAATCAGAAATTAACAAAAAAAGTTTTTATAATGAAGATGAAGAAATAAGATCTTTCAGAAATAAAAGAGAAGATGACCCTTGGATTTGACTAATGATAGATTCTATATATAACGATACTTATGATGTTGACAAATCACTCAAAGTTGAAAACTTATCTACTGATGATTATGAAGAGATATGTAAGAGGTTAGGAAGGAAACCTAATAGAACTGAATTAGGAATGTTCGGAGTAATGTGGTCCGAACATTGCTGCTATAGAAATTCAAAACCATTACTGGCTAAGTTTCCTATAACAGGCAAAAACGTATTGGTTGGACCGGGAGAGAACGCAGGTGTCATAGATGTTGGGAATGATCAAAAACTTGTTTTTAAAATAGAAAGTCACAATCATCCTTCAGCTATTGAACCTTTTCAAGGAGCTGCGACAGGAGTAGGTGGAATATTAAGAGATATTTTTACTATGGGTGCGAGACCCATAGCAGTCTTAAACTCTTTAAGATTTGGTAATCTTGATAAATCATCCAATATTTCTCTACTTCGTGGAGTAGTTGCTGGGATATCTCATTACGGTAATTGTGTAGGAGTTCCTACTGTGGGTGGAGAAATAGATTTTGATGATAGTTATTCAGGAAATCCTTTAGTTAATGTAATGGCTTTAGGTTTATTAGAAACTGATGAAATTGTTTGTTCAGGAGCAAAAGAGGTTGGTTCTCCTGTTTTATATGTAGGAAATACAACAG
>QCGN01000030.1 GCA_003279875.1 Prochlorococcus sp. AG-388-D03 | reverse complement strand
ACTTGTAGATTTATCTATTTACGTGATTGATGTATCAGCTGGAGATAAAATTCCGAGAAAAGGAGGTCCTGGGATTACAAGATCTGATTTGCTATTAATAAACAAAATTGATTTAGCTGATATGGTTGGTGCAAATTTAAATATTATGCAAAATGACACAGATTTGATGAGAGATGGTAAACCATGGTTTTTTACAAATCTTAGTTCCGGCAGTGGAGTTGATGACGTTATGAAGTATTTAGTCAGTCAAATACCAAACATTTAAAGTCAAAAAAATAATCGGAAGTTTTATATTGGATTCAACAAAATGTTACCAACGCTACAAAACTAATTCCCACTCGTTTATAACTTTTACTTTATCCCCTTAATGTGGGTCTATTACCTAATTTAAACGAATTCATGAGAATTTCAAGGCGTATTTTGGCAGGTTTAGCTACTGCCTCTCTTGCCGTTACAGTTACTTCCTGCGGAGGAGGTTCAGACACTTCCGGAAGTTTCGATGACCCAGTCACTGTTGGTATTTTACATTCACTTTCAGGAACTATGGCCATATCTGAATCAACACTTGTTGATACAGAAAAAATGGCAATTGCAGAAATAAACGCAGCTGGCGGTGTAACCGTAGGTGGTAAAAGCTACAAAATCGAGTACATCGTAGAAGATGGAGCTTCTGACTGGCCAACATTTGCTGAAAAGTCTAAAAAATTAATAGATCAGGATGGAGTTCCAGTGGTCTTTGGTGGATGGACATCTGCTAGTAGAAAGGCAATGCTTCCAGTGTATGAATCAAAAGATGCATTCCTTTACTACCCAATTCAATATGAAGCTCAGGAATGTTCAAATAACATCTTCTACACTGGGGCCTCACCAAACCAACAATCAGAACCTGCAACTGATTTTATGTATAAAAGGTCTCCTGCAGCAGGAAAACCTTTTTTCTTAGTTGGTTCTGACTACGTCTTCCCAAGGACTTCAAATACAATTACCAAAGAGCAACTTAAATCTCTAGGAGGGGAAGTTGTAGGTGAAGATTATCTCCCACTTGGAAACACTGAAGTAGCACCAATCATTTCTAAGATCAAAAAAGCATTAGCACCAACTGGTGGTGGGGTTATTATTAATACTCTAAATGGTGACCAAAACGTTGCTTTCTTTAAACAGATTCAGGATGCTGGGATTACTCCAAGTAATGGATATTATGTAATGAACTATTCTATTGCAGAGGAAGAAATCAGTACTATTGGACCTGAGTTTTTAGAAGGCCATTATGGTGCTTGGAACTACATGATGTCTATCGACACACCTGAATCCAAGAAATTTGCAGCCGATTTCAAAGCTCTATATGGAAGTGACAGAGTAGTTGCCGATCCACAGGAATCTGCTTATAACATGGTTTATTTATGGAAACAAGCAGTTGAAGATGCAGGTACATTTGAGAACAGTGCTGTTAGAGAAGCTCTAGTAGGACAAACATTCGATGCTCCTCAAGGACCAGTTGAGGTTATGCCTAACCATCACCTTGCTCAAACAGTAAGAATTGGTTTAATCAAGCCAGAAGGTGGATTTGAGATTCTTGAAGAAACTGATGGAGTTGTATACCCACAAGCATGGAACCAATTTGAACCTAGTTCAAAAGGTTATGCATGTGACTGGACAGACCCATCTAAAGGAGAAAGATATAAGCTTTAATTTCAAAGCTTACTTCTAAAGAGAAGAGGAGGCTTAATGCCTCCTCTTCTTATATCCACTTAAATTTTCTTCTTATTAAAATTGGAATTGCTTCTTGATAGTTTATTCAACGGTGTAGCGATCGGATCAGTTTTACTAGTAGCAGCTTTGGGCTTAGCTATTGTATTTGGTTTGATGGGTGTAATCAATCTTGCACATGGTGAACTAATGATGCTAGGTGCTTACACAACATATGTAACTCAATTAATTTTCAAACTCCCACTATTAAAACCCTATTACAACGCTTACGTTATAGTTTCTATCTTTTTTGCATTTATTGTCAGTGGAGTAGTAGGAATACTTTTAGAAAAAACTGTAATTAGAAAGTTATACGGAAGTCCATTAGAGACTTTACTTGCAACATGGGGAGTAAGCCTTATACTTCAACAGTTTGTCCGCAGTGTTCCTTTAGCTTATGGGACAGGACTAGTAATAAGTCTCATAATAGGTTTATTTCTACCATCAGTATTTTCATCAAAAGTAAAAGAATCTATAAATTTTAAATATGTAAAATTTAGTTCATGGATATTTGCAGCTTTAGCGGGAGTTCTCTCCGGTAATTTAATTTCATCTTCAGTTAGCAAATTAAGTCGAGCTAGTGCAAGAAATGTGGATGTCACGGCTCCAGCTTGGATGAGGGGTCAGGTTGAAATTCTTGGAACAAACTTCCCAAAAACAAGATTAATGATAATAATAATTACTTTAATATCTGTGATTGCAATAACTTTATTTTTGAATCAAAGTGCTTGGGGTATGAGGATAAGAGCAGTAACTCAAAATAGAGAAATGAGTGACTGTCTTGGAATTTCAACAGAAAAAGTTGATGTTCTTACTTTTGGAATTGGTTCTGGATTGGCAGGTGTAGCAGGAGTAGCTGTATCTCTTTTGGGATCGGTTGGGCCTAATGTTGGAGGAAATTATATAGTTGGGTGTTTTATGGTTGTAGTTCTAGGAGGTGTAGGGAACCTATTGGGTACAATTTTTGCCTCTTTTGGAATAGGAATAATGACTGATTTAATTGGAGCTGGTCGTCTTTTATCAATATGGCCTGATATGCCTCTACCACTATCAAATACAATTAATTTCTTTGCAACTACCAGTATGGCTAGAGTTATGATTTTTGCGTTAATAGTAATATTCCTGCAATTCAAACCTACTGGTTTATTCCCCCAGAAAGGAAGGATGGTTGAGAGTTAATGGAATTTAAAAACTTAAAACTAAGCAAAAAAACAACTTTTGTTATTTGGGTGATCATTATTGCTTTTATTATCGCAGCTCCATCAATTCTTCCTGTTTTCAGATTGAATCTTCTTGGTAGATATTTATCATTAGCTATTGTTGCTTTGGGTGTAGATCTAATTTGGGGATTTACTGGTTTATTGAGTCTAGGTCAAGGTATATTTTTTGCTCTTGGGGGTTACTGTGCAGCAATGTACCTACAGATAACAAGCTCTTCTGAATTTCCAAATAATATTCCAGAATTCTTTGGACTTTATGGCGTAGATAATTTACCATTTTTCTGGGAACCATTTAGATCTCCAATCTTTAGTTTATTTGCAATTTGGGTGATACCTGCATTAGTTGCAGGAATACTTGGATTTCTTGTTTTTAGAAACAGAATAAAAGGTGTATATTTTTCAATACTTACCCAAGCTGCTCTTTTAGTATTCTTTAATTTCTTTAATGGACAACAAAAACTTATTAATGGTACTAACGGGTTAAAAACTGATGTAACTCAACTTTTTGGACAAATGGTTGGTTCAGAATCAATCCAAAGAATGTTTTTTTGGATTACAGCCTTATTAGTTATTGCGGCATGGTTTTTTTCAAAATGGGTAGTAAAAGGAAGATTTGGGAATATTCTTATAGGGATAAGAGATGACGAACCAAGAGTCAGATTCACAGGTTACAATCCTGTCTTATTTAAAACAATAATATTTTCTATAGCAGGTGGTTTAGCAGGAATATCTGGTGCTTTGTACACTGTTCAATCAGGAATAGTATCTCCTCAATTTATGACAGTACCATTTTCAATAGAAATGGTTATTTGGGTTGCAGTGGGAGGAAGAGGGACTTTATTGGGAGCAATACTTGGAGCAGTCTTAATAAATTATGCAAAAAGTTTAGTAAGTGAAGCTTTGCCGGCAAGCTGGATGTTTATTCAGGGTGGATTATTTATTCTGGTAGTCACAGCATTACCAGAAGGTGTTTTAGGATGGTTACAAGGAGAGGGACCAAGGAATTTGCTTCAAAAACTTGGTCTGAAAAGGAAAATCGAAACATACCCAAGTCTAGAAATTAAAAATGAAACGGAGGGATTAAAAAATGAATAAGAATACTAATTCTCTATTAAGCTTAGAAAATATAAGTGTTAGTTTTGAAGGTTTTCTAGCATTAAATGATCTAAACCTCAGTTTAAAAAAAGGAGAATTAAGAGCTGTAATTGGTCCAAATGGTGCGGGGAAAACAACATTTCTAGATGTAATAACAGGTAAAGTAAAACCTACTAAAGGTGATGTTTTTTTTAAAGGAAAATCATTAATAGGAAGAAAAGAACATAAAATTGCACGTTTAGGTGTAGGAAGAAAATTTCAAAGCCCAAGAGTATTTGAAAATCTAACTGTTAAAGAAAATCTTGAGATATCAGTAAGTACTCCTAAAAGTCCTTTAAATCTAATTAATAAAAAAATTAAAAATGATCAATTAGATGAAATAGAACATTTAATGAAAGTTATAAACTTATCTAAAAAAATCAATTCAAAAGCTGGTGCATTATCACATGGTCAAAAACAATGGTTAGAAATAGCAATGTTACTAGGCCAAAAACCTGATTTAATGCTCGTTGATGAACCCGTTGCAGGTCTTACAGATGAGGAAACTGATTTGACAGCAGATTTATTAAAATCATTATCAGGAGATAATACAGTGGTTGTTATAGATCACGATATGGAATTCATAAGAAGACTTGATAGTAATGTTTCAGTATTAAATCAAGGAACAGTATTATGTGAAGGTACAATGGATACTATTCAAAATGACAAAAAGGTAATTGATGTTTATTTAGGAAGACCGGAGGAATAAATATGAAAAATCTACTAGAAGTAAAATCATTAAATACTTATTATGGGGAAAGCCATATCCTCAGAGATGTAGATTTAACCCTTAAATCTGGAGAAATGATCTGTTTAATAGGTAGAAATGGAGTAGGTAAAACTACTTTATTAAAATCATTAATAGGGTTATTAAAGGCTAAGAAAGGAGAAATAAACTTTATTGGAGAGAATATAAATAGAAAGGCCCCACACCAAAGAGCTAGAAAAGGAATGGCATATGTTCCTCAAGGAAGAGAAATAATACCTTATCTAACTGTAGAAGAAAACTTAATGTTGGGAATGGAATCGCTTCCTGGAGGGTTATCTAAAAATAAAAATATTGATTCAAGTATATATGATTTGTTTCCTATTTTAAAAGACTTTCTATCAAGAAAAGGAGGTGATCTAAGTGGAGGGCAACAACAACAACTTGCAATTGCTAGAGCACTATTAGGTAAACCAAAATTATTGTTATTAGACGAACCGACGGAAGGGATTCAACCAAATATAGTAATAGATATTGAAAACGCAATAAATCTCATAATAAAGGAAACTGGTATAGGAGTTTTATTAGTTGAGCAGCATTTACACTTTGTTAGACAAGCAAGCAGATATTATGCAATGCAAAGAGGAGGGATTGTTGCTAGCGGAAATACAAGTGAATTAAGCCAAACAGTTATTGATAAATTTTTAAGTGTATAGAATTAAAGCTTTCAAAAACCTATAAGTTAAATATTACTCTCGCATCTTATTAAATCAATACTATTAGGATGCTCATGAATATATTTATTGAACTCCATAGCTAATGTTCTTGCTTCATAGGCATCTAATGCATAAAAACAATTTTCTAATCTAAGATTTTTAAAATCTCTATAATGAACAGTATATGGTTTTAAAATGAGATTATTATTCATTAAATTTTTAATAGTCAAAATACTATTTCTATATATACTTTAACCATGCATAAATTATTGAATTAAAGAAATATGTTTTGTTGCTTTCAATATATAAATAATCAAATACTTATAGATAGTTTTAATAAATTTTTCGATTAAAAAGGATTTTTTTTTGTTTTTTCTACTTTTTGTTTTTTACCTTCTATTAAGAAAACAAATTTTGATAAAATACCGCCAAAGAATGGTACCCAGATTTTTTCATAAAAATACTTCATAATCAAGAACTACTATAAGGCACTGATAATCTCATTTTGACTATCCATATCCTTAAATAATTCCAGATCTATCGAATTAAAAAGATCTTGCATCAAAAGAAGATCAAGCTCATATTTCAATAAATCAAAATCCGAAGAAAGTAGATCATCAATAAAATAATTAAATGTTTCTAAGTCATTATTCATGATAATAATTTATACTTTTGATTATTATTAGTCATCTAAAATCTAAAAGTCAATTTTATTTCTAAATCAAAAAAAACTGAATATTTCTAAAATTAAACTAAATATTCCGTAAATCTTAGTAAAATTTAGGGCTTAAATAAATTTTTTACTTAAAAATAAGAAATTATTGCATATCTTTTTGCATTATAAATTTAAAATCTATACGAACTATTAAGCCCACTAGAATTAAAAATATTCCTAAATATGAATTTAAAGAGAGGTCCAAATGAATATAAATTTTATATAATAATATATTAACCTATGGAATAAAATCATCAAACCTTAGGTTTATATTCAAGAAAATAACAATAATTTATAAGCATCTTTAGTTAATTAACTCATAAAAAATAATATTAATTAAAGTTGAAGAATAAAATTTCATTCTTTATGCAGGAATTTTTACAACAAGATCTTAGTTCAATCTTATTATCAATCTCAGTATTGTTAGGGTGGTTTGGTATAAGCTTTGTTTTCTTAAGAATATTAGCGATCTTAATTAAGAAAATATTAGAGGCTATATTCAAAAACCCGAATAAATAATGATAAGAATCTTAATTTTAATCTTTTTCACAATAATAAAAAAGAAATAGGTATAATAACTTATAAATGACAATCTTAGATAAAGTAAAAATAGGAAATACTGTTAAGGTTAATCTAGAACTTTCAAAAGATAGATTAACGAAAGAGACTATCGAAGCAATAAATATTTCCTCAGAATGTACTATAAGTGATTTCAAAATTACTGATGGTATGGGTATTGGTGTAATCGTAAACTTATCAAATGGGAAGGATGAGTGGTTTTTCGAAAATGAAATTCAAATTCTTGATGAAAAAGGAAACATAATAGAAATAGATGAAAATAATAAAGAAAATAATAATTTTATATTTGATGGATTTAATAATCTCAATTACGATCTCAAAACTAAATCCAGTGAACTTTTAAATCCTATTAATTTTATTACTTGGCTTATTGTTTCAGTCAAAGATATTTTATAATTTTTTTTTATGTTCAACTAAATATACATTTAGAATTTTTTTAAAATTTATAGAATACAAATATATATGATTTATTAAATAATATGGATGAAAATATTATTCAGGTTACAAATTTATCAAAATCATTTGATATTTCATCAAAAAAACCTGGATTAAAAGGGACTTTAAAGCATTTTTTTAAAAGGGAAACGAAAAATATTGAGGTTTTAAAAAATATAAATTTAAAAATAAAAAGAGGAGAAATAGTAGGATTTCTTGGAGCTAATGGTGCAGGAAAAACAACTATTCTTAAAATACTCTGTGGTTTAATTTACCCAAGTAAAGGAAATTTAGCAGTTGCAGGTTACCTGCCTTACAAAAGAAAATCTAATTTCTTGAAAAATATTACTTTAATAATGGGGCAAAAACAACAACTAATTTGGGATCTTCCTCCAATGGAATCATTTTACTTAAATGCCGCAATTTATGACATAAACAAATCTGAAGCCAAAAAAAGAATTAAAAAGTTATCAAATATGCTTGAAATTGAAAAGGAGCTTTATATACCAGTTAGAAAATTATCTTTAGGTCAAAGAATGAAAGCAGAATTATTAGCTGCTTTAATACATAAACCTAATATTTTATTTTTAGATGAACCAACTCTAGGACTAGATATTAATGCTCAAAGAAATCTTAGAAAATTTCTGCAGATTTACAATAAAGAAACAAACGCAACAATTTGTCTAACTAGTCATTACATGAAAGATATTACATCTTTATGCAAAAGGGTAATCTGTATTCACGAAGGTTGTATTACTTATGATGGAAAACTGGATAAACTATTAAAAAAAATATCTCCTGTTAAAGATATTCTTATTATTTGCAAAACGGATAAAGATGCTCAAGAATTAAGTAAATCAGGATTTATTATTAAAAATAAAAATCAAAAAGAAATTACAATAACAATTAAGAAAGATTCAATTAAATTTACTTTAAACGAGATCATTAACAAATTTGATATAGAAGATTTATATATAAATGAGCCACCAGTTGATGAAATAATTGGGAATATCTTAGTGAAAGAAAAAGTATAAATGTTTAATTTAAATAAAAATAAGCTGACAACATTATTAAAAGTACAGTACTCAAATATGTTGGAATACAGAGTAGAAATAGCTTTATGGGCAATATCGGGAATAATTCCATTTTTCATGCTCAATATATGGACAAGCAACAACTTAAACGAATCTATTAACTTAAGTAATGTAATGCTCTCTAGATATTTTTTGAGTGCATTTTTTGTAAGGCAATTTTCCGTTGTTTGGGTTGTCTTTACTTTTGAAGAAGACGCTCTTCTAGGTAAAATCTCCCCTTACTTAATTCAACCCTTAAACCCATTTTTTAGATATTTCGCTCAACATATAGCAGAACAAATTACACGCTTCCCATTTGCAATTTTAATTGCCTTAATTTTTTTTCTATTAAATCCGGAAAGCATATGGATACCAAGCTTAGGTCTATTCTTATTATCATGTCTTTCTACATTTTTATCTTTTTTAATTCAATTTCTTATTCAATCAATTATTGCTTGTTTATGTTTTTGGACAGAAAAAGCTTCTTCTATAGAAAGGTTGTTATTCATTCCAACTCTCTTCCTTTCAGGACTTTTAGCCCCAGTAATATCATTCCCGGAATATGTAAAATCTTGGATATACATAACCCCATTTCCTTATTTAATTGATTTTCCAGCAAATTTGTTATCTGGAAACAATACAAACCTAATTGCCGGATTTGCTATGCAAATAATTTGGATTTCAGTTCTATTCCCTATATTTAAAAAGACATGGTCTCTAGGAACTAAAAAATATACAGCAATGGGATCATGAATACAAAAAAATATATGAAAATTTATTCATTATTTTTATATACTTCTATAGCTACAGAATTAGAATATAAAACTAACGTAATAATTGACTTTGTTACTGCAATTCTAAGCTTAGTAGGCAGCTTATTTCTATTAACTATATTTTTCCAAAATACTGATAAAATAGGAGGCTGGAATTTTGAACAAGCATTAGTTATTCAAGGGATATATACAATTTTAAATGGAGTGACTAATACATGGTTCAATCCAAATCTTACTGAAATTGTTAAGCACATAAGAGAGGGGACCTTAGACTTTGTTCTTCTTAAACCTATAGATAGTCAATTTTTTATTTCCTTAAAAAAATTAGCACCGTCAGGAATTTTAGAGATAATTTTAGGCTTTGCTCTACTATTTTATTGCATAAGTATTAACAAAATAAATATAAACTTATGGTTTTTATTTTTATCCTTCACAACATTGTTTTGTTCTATTGTAATTTTATATAGCTTATGGTTTTTAATTTCAACAACAACAATTTGGTTTGTAAAAACATGGAATGCTACAGAAGTCTTACGTTCCTTTCTTTATTTAGGAAGATTTCCTTTAAATTCATTTTCATTATCATTAAGGATATTCTTTAGTATTTTTATTCCAATAGCATTTATAACAACTATCCCCTCTGAAGTTTTCCTAGGTCTTGCCGGGCTATGGAAAATATTACTAGAACTAGTTGTTTCTGGAATATTTTTTATAGTTTCAAGAAGATTTTGGTTATTTGCTCTGAAGTATTACACATCAGCCTCAAGCTAGTTTTATTTGACAATTTCTCTACATAAATCCCACATCTTTTGCCTAGTATTTTGATTAGTTAATTTTGATAATTTTTTAAAATTTAATGATGTCTTTTCAATAGTAATAAGCTTACAAAGATAATTAATTTCATAATGTCTTGAAATCGTTCCAAGTTTAATTGAAATGTTAGAGATAACTATAATAACTAAACTAATAGCAAAAGCTATAAAGAATGTAAAAGAAGATTTCGAAAGGTCATCGTTATGAGTTTTTACTTCAAATTTCATTATTCCATAAGATGCTGAGGACATTTAACAGCGGCTATTGCAATTGCAGCAACTTTAAAATTTTCTGATTTTTCAATAACTTTTTTAACCTCTAATGGTCCAAATTTTTCGCTAGCATCACTGTAAGAAAGAAGTAAAGATTTATAATTATCATGACCTAAATTTCTATATTCGCAGAAATTATCACCAACAAAATTTAAAAGTGTAAGTAAAGTTAATTCAATCATTAATTTTTAAAAT
>QCGN01000029.1 GCA_003279875.1 Prochlorococcus sp. AG-388-D03 | reverse complement strand
GGTGAACAAGAGGCCCATGATAATTACATTTCTTTAGCAACACTTATACCTAATGAATTAGAAGAATTAACTAAACTAGCTAAAATGGAGCTTAAACATAAAAGGGGATTTACTGCATGTGGAAGAAATCTTGGGGTTCAAGCGGATATGATTTTCGCAAAAGAATTCTTTTCCAAATTACATGGTAATTTTCAAATTGCCTTAAAGAATGGCAAAACAACTACTTGTCTACTTATTCAGGCAATTTTAATTGAAGCTTTTGCTATTTCTGCTTACCACGTTTATATAAGAGTTGCTGATCCTTTTGCTAAAAAAATTACCCAAGGTGTTGTTAAAGATGAATATCTTCATTTGAATTATGGTCAAGAATGGCTAAAAGAAAATTTAGCTACTTGTAAAGAAGAACTAATGGAAGCTAATAAGGTTAACCTCCCATTGATTAAAAAGATGTTAGATCAAGTCGCAGAAGATGCAGCAGTTTTAGCTATGGATAGAGAAGAATTAATGGAAGAGTTCATGATTGCCTATCAGGATACACTCCTTGAAATAGGTTTAGATAATAGAGAAATCGCAAGAATGGCAATGGCTGCAATTGTTTAATTTATTTATAAATTTAATTAGTCGATCCAAAAATAATTTTTATCAATTTAGTTAATAGCTCTGTGCTATTGTTCATATCAATATATAGATTCCATTAATAAATTATTCAATGTTTGGGCTAATAGGTCATTCAACTAGTTTCGAGGATGCAAAAAGAAAGGCTTCATTATTGGGCTTTGATCATATTGCTGATGGTGATTTAGATGTCTGGTGCACAGCCCCACCTCAACTAGTTGAAAATGTCGAGGTTAAAAGTGCTACAGGTATATCAATTGAAGGTGCTTATATTGATTCATGTTTTGTTCCTGAAATGCTTTCAAGATTTAAAACAGCAAGAAGAAAAGTATTAAATGCTATGGAATTAGCTCAAAAAAAAGGTATTAATATTACAGCTTTAGGAGGATTCACTTCTATTATTTTTGAGAATTTTAATCTCCTTCAACATAAGCAAATCAGAAACACTTCATTAGAGTGGGAAAGATTTACAACTGGGAATACTCATACTGCTTGGGTTATTTGTAGGCAATTAGAAATAAATGCACCCAAAATAGGAATTGATCTTAAAAGTGCAACTGTAGCGGTAGTAGGCGCCACCGGAGATATAGGTAGTGCTGTTTGTCGATGGTTGATTAATAAGACAGGTATTGGCGAACTTATTATGGTTGCTAGGCAACAAGAACCCTTGGCTTCTTTACAAAAAGAATTAGACGCAGGCATTATCAAAAATTTAGATGAAGCGTTACCTGAAGCAGATATTATTATTTGGGTAGCAAGTATGCCAAAAACTATGGAAATAAATTCAAATAACCTTAAAAAGCCATGTTTAATGATTGATGGGGGATATCCAAAGAATCTGGATGAAAAATTTCAAGGTGATAATATACATGTTGTGAAAGGAGGTATAGTAAAATTCTTCAATGATATCGGTTGGAATATGATGGAATTAGCGGAAATGCAAAATCCTCAAAGAGAAATGTTCGCATGTTTTGCAGAAGCTATGATTTTAGAGTTTGAAAAATGTCATACCAATTTTAGTTGGGGTAGAAATAATATTTCACTAGAGAAAATGGAGTTTATTGGTGCGGCTTCTGTGAAACATGGATTCTCTGCTATTGGACTTGATAAGCAGCCTAGAGTATTAGCTATTTAATTATGGCAAGACGTTATCTTCTTGATTTTGAAAAACCTCTAGTAGAGCTTGAGAAGCAAATAGAGCAAATCAGGGAATTGGCTAGAGATTCCGAGGTAGATGTTAGTCAACAGTTATTGCAACTTGAAACACTTGCTACAAGAAGAAGAGAAGAAATTTTTAGATCCCTTACACCTGCACAAAAAATTCAAGTAGCTCGTCATCCACAAAGACCAAGTACTTTGGATTTTATCCAAATGTTTTGTGATGATTGGATTGAATTACATGGGGACAGAAATGGAGGAGATGATATGGCACTAATTGGAGGTATAGGTTCTATAAATAATAAACCTGTACTTTTGTTAGGGCACCAGAAAGGTAGAGATACGAAAGAAAATGTTGTTAGAAACTTTGGAATGGCTAAACCAGGAGGTTACAGAAAAGCTCTAAGATTAATGCAGCATGCTGATAGATTCTCTTTGCCTATCCTTACTTTTATTGATACTCCAGGAGCATATGCGGGGCTATCTGCTGAAGAACAAGGGCAAGGAGAGGCCATAGCAAGAAATTTAAGAGAAATGTTCGGATTTCAAGTTCCAATAATTGCTACAGTAATAGGAGAAGGGGGGTCAGGAGGTGCTTTGGGTATAGGAGTTGCCGATAGGTTATTGATGTTTGAACATAGTGTTTATACTGTCGCCAGTCCAGAAGCTTGTGCCTCAATTCTCTGGAGAGATGCTGCAAAAGCTTCTGAAGCTGCAACAGCATTAAAAATAACTGGTAAAGACCTGCTTGAATTAGGAGTGATAGATGAAGTTTTATCTGAACCTGCAGGTGGAAATAATTGGGCACCTATAGATGCTGGGAATACTTTAAAAAGAACAATTGAGAAACATCTCGATGAATTATTGAAGTTAAATAAAGAGCAACTTTTGGAACAAAGATATTCCAAATTTAGGGTTTTAGGGAAATTTCTTGAATCAAATAAAATTAGTGAATTAAAGAAAGAATTGCCTCAAGAATCTGAATAAATTGAAATTAGCATTAATTACAGGAGCCTCTAAAGGTATTGGTAGATCTACAGCAATCACTTTTGCAAATGCTGGTTGGGATTTACTTTTACTTTCAAGAGATCTAGAGACGATGGAAACATTAAAAGAAGAATTATCAGATACTCAGTCAACAATTAATCTTGTAAAGTGTGATTTGTCTAATGCATATGAAATAGAAAATTCTTTAAAGGAAACAATAAAAAAATATGGCTGCCCTTCAGTCCTAATAAATAATGCAGGATGTGCCTTTAATGGAAATCTAGTAGAAATGTCCCTAGAAAAATGGCAAGAAATAATTCAAATTAATCTCACAAGCGTTTTCCAGATATGTAGTTCAATAGTGCCCCAAATGCGAAAAAATGGAGGTTTGATTATCAATGTTAGCAGCCATGCTTCTTATAATGCTTTCCCTCAGTGGGGCGCTTATTGCGTATCTAAATCGGCTCTTTCAATGTTTACTAAGTGTCTTAGAGAAGAGGAGAGATCTAATTCTATTAGGGCTTGTACAATTACTTTAGGTTCAGTCAATACACCTCTTTGGGACTCGGAATCAATTAAGTCCGATTTCGATAGATCATCTATGCTCTCTTCAGCTAACGTCTCAAAAACAATTCTATATATGGCTGAACAATCAGATTCACAAATTATAGAGGATCTCACTCTCATGCCTGCTGGGGGGGTTTTTTGATCTGTTGTTGTTAGTTTCAAGTATTGATAAAGTGATTTTTTTTAGGCATAAAAGAACCCTAATAAACATAAGAATGTGATATAGTGTATAAGCAAATAAGACCAAAATAGATACAGTTAATTAAGTTAGCGTACTACTTTCAGTTTAGAATTTTATGACTTCTACATTACCCAACGATAATATTAAAAATTTTGATGAGCAAATTACTAATAAATTAATCTCTGAAATTATTAGGGATCGTATTAAAAGTAAAAATACAAGATTTAGTGCAAATGATAACATCGCAAATTTCATTAATCCAGGAGAACTAGAAATTTTAGAAAAAGAGGTTGCTTCTAGAATAAGAGATCTACTAAAATCATTAGTTATTGATGTTGATAATGACCACAATACACAAGAGACAGCAGAAAG
Source organism: Prochlorococcus sp. AG-388-D03 (assembly GCA_003279875.1). Lineage (GTDB taxonomy): Bacteria > Cyanobacteriota > Cyanobacteriia > PCC-6307 > Cyanobiaceae > Prochlorococcus_A. Next base: position 7,220 of record QCGN01000029.1, on the reverse strand, counting down.
AGTTTCGAAGATGTTTCTAAACGAAGTTTTTAAAGGTAGATATTATGAGCAACCAAAAGTCACAAGTTTTCCAAATGATAAAAATCTTGATGAAATTTACACTGTTGGACCAATAACAGTAAGATCTGCCTGCTCACATCATCTAGTTCCAATTTTAGGAGAATGTTGGATAGGAATTAAACCAGGGAATAAAGTCATAGGACTTTCTAAATTCGCTAGAGTGGCAGATTGGGTATTCTCAAGACCACATATTCAAGAAGAAGCTGTAATGATTCTTGCAGATGAAATAGAAAAACTATGTGAGCCTAAAGGTCTTGGCATAATAGTTAAAGCTCAACATTATTGTATGAAATGGAGAGGAGTTAAGGAACCAAATACTAGTATGATAAATTCAGTAGTTAGGGGAGATTTTAGGCATGATATAAGTTTAAAACAAGAATTTTTTGAACTAGTTAAACAACAATCTTCTAACAATAATTATTGAGTAATTAATACTTTTTTACTTCTTTAATAATCGTGCTGATTTTATAAATATCTTTTATTCCAGGCGAAATTTCAACACTACTTGAAATGTCTATGCCATTTGGTTTGATTCTTGTCGCGATTTCATTTATCCAGTCTTTAGAAACACCTCCAGCAAGCCACCAAGGTTTACTAAAACTTAAATTCTCTAAATATGGTAGTTCTATTCTCTTCCCAGAACCCCCATATGTTTTTTCGTTCCATGAATCCAAAAGTATTGCATCTAAATATTTTTCATAAATTTTTATTTTATCAAGATCTTTTTTGTTTTTTATCCTAAAAGCTTTCCATAAACTAAGGTTTGGAACTTTTTGCTTTAACTTTTTACAGTAATCAATATCCTCATCTCCATGAAGTTGAATTGTAGTTTCGTTTGGTTCACCTAAGAAATTTTTAATCATTGAATCTATAGGGCAATTTTTTACAACCGAAACCCTTTCAATATTTGGATATAAGTCTTTTAAAGTTTTGAAGATTTCTTTTTTCTTTTCTGGAGGAATATATCTTGGCGATTCATTAACCGAAATGATACCTATGGCATTAGTTCCTAATGCTGCCACTTGAAGAGCTTGTTCAATAGAGGTTATTCCGCAAATTTTAACTAAAGTTTTGGTCTTGGGCATATCTTTATCCTATAGGTAGAATTAATATTATTTGTAAATATAACGGAGATTATTTTTGAGGAGTTTGCAAATTTTTAAATTATGGGGAATTCCCTTTAAAGTTCATCCCTATTGGTTTGCAATCCTTTTTTTATTCTCATGGAGCATTTCAAGTCAAGTTAATTTAGCTTCTGGCGAAATTTTCAATGTCAAGGAAGCTTGGTTAATTGGTTCCTTAACTTCTTTTTTCTTACTAAGCACGATTATATTTCATGAGGTGTTACATACGTTTGTTGCATTAAATCAAGGAGTAAAAATAAAAAAAATCACTTTTTATTTCCTAGGGGCAATTTTACAAATAGATAAGGATTGTCAAACAGCTTTAGGTAATATAAGAATTGCTATTGTTAGGCCTGTTTTATGTTTCTCTACAGCATTAATTCTTCTTTTTATAAGTTATTTATTTGAATCAAACCAACAATTAGTGGTAAATATACTTAACAAAGTAGCCACATTAAATTTTTTTCTAGGAATTTTAAACTTAATACCCATAGGTTCTTTAGATGGAGGCTCTTTGTTAAAGAGCATTATTTGGTATTTTTCAGGTAGTAAAAATAAAGGGAGAAATTTTTTAAATAAATTTACCTTAGTATTATCAACTTTAGTTTTTTTATTGGGCATTATATGTTTATTTAGTTTTAGTTTTTATTATGGATTTTTACTATCTTTTTTAGGTTTATTAAGTATTAATTCATCAAAATCTGAAAGTCAGTTTTTTAAAATTGAGAATATTTTAAAATCAAGTAAAGTTTCTGATCTTAAATTTAAGCCATTAAGAAAAATCGATTCTAATTCAAATTTAGTGGAGTTAAATAATGTAGTTAAAAATAAAAAAGATACCCAAGATAAATATTTGTTTTTGACTAATAGTGGAAGATGGGACGGCTTTATTGAGGAGAATATTTTAAAATCTGTTTCAATAAAAAAATGGGACCGTACTCTTGTTGGGGAATTTAAGGAACCAATTAACAAATTTATTAGTGTAAGAAGTAGTACTCAATTATGGAAAGCAATAGAAAAATTAGAGATTACCAATGAAGGTTTTATTCTTGTAATCAATTCTGCTGATATCCCATTAGGAATTGTTGATAGAAATAAAATTGGTTATTTTGTATTTGCTAAATTAGGACTAAATTTACCTCCCAATCTGATAAGTAAATTCAATAATAAGAATCAATACCCGTTAGGAATTGAATTGCCTAAAATTATAAAATTAATGAAAAAGAAAGGCGATATTGATTAATTCAAGTCATAATAATTCTTTAATCTCATCTTTTTTAAAACTGATATTTTCAATCTTTAAATTTGATTTTGTTTCTAAAAATGAATTCATCAAATATTTAATAATCTCTTCATTAGTAAGACTTAAATTAACTTTTTTGGGAGGTTCTTCACCAAATAAATTGATCCATAAGTCTCTTGGAGGGTTAAGTTGAATTTCACCATGTTGAAGGAATGCTCCTTTCTTTCTGAATTGGGCACTTCCTATCCTTTTAAAGCCATATTGATCAATTAAATCCGATATGTAGGATGTCCCAAAGCAGTTCTCTTTGATGAGTGATTTTTTTAAATGACCTCTTTCTAAACGTAAACCTAATTTATTAAAACTTTTAATTAACCAATTATTTACAATTTCATAACTGAAGCTTTTATAGGCAGATTTTTTAAATGTTATAGCATATGTAATACCACCAGAATGAAGAACTGCCCCGCCTCCAGAAGGTCGTCTTACGATTTTTATAACATCATCTTTTAATAGCTTTTCCCAATGAGGAGGAATTACTTTTTGATGATAACCAAGAGAAATCCAATCTCCTTCCCAATGATAAAACCTTAAAGTAAAAAGAATTTCTTCTTTAGAAATAGTCTTTTCTAAAAAGTGCAAATCTAAAGCCATTTGTTCAACTCCAGATAATTTTAATGTTGAAATAATTAAGGCCTGATTATCTATTCTCAAAATTATTTAGATTTAATTACGTAACAGCATTTTGTAATAGTGTATCAATTTTTCACTTTTGGGTAGAGAATATAGAAAATAAATTAATTTATTATGGAGCCATCTCAATCAATCAATCTTATTTTACTAAGTCTTATTGTAGTAATGCATGCGGGAGTATTAGCTTTAAGGCTTGGTATAAGTTTAGGTAGAACATAAAAAACTAATTTTGGTTCCAAAAAATTTATGGTATTAATTAATTAAGACTATAAATTTTTAGTCTTTAAAAATATCAATAAAAATGTGCCTAGAAATTTAAATAGCATAAGTAATATGGACAAGAAATCTCTAGCTACTGCTTTGCAATTACACTATAAAGAAAAAGAAGATTTTGTAAGTTCTGTTTTTCTCGGTTTGAAAGTTTGTTTTTCTCTTTTGGCAATAGTAAGTTTAGTAAAAATCGGATATAGCTCAAAAGTTAGATTAAATAGATTGAGAGAAATTAATGATTCTTACTTGTATGAAAAATCAAGGTTTGAGGATTTAACTCGTAGATTTGATGAGTTGATTTCTTTTGAAGGCGAGCAAAGATTTATGAAGGATCAAGATCAAATGATTTCTAAAGACATAATAAGAGTAATATGGCGTAGATAATCATGATTAGAAATTCATTTTTATTATCGCTTTTTTAATTAATTTTTATAGCTAGTGGGAAAAAACATTAAAGGTTTAGTTCTAATAACCGGAACAACTTCAGGAGTAGGATTAAATACCCTAAAACCTTTGTTAAGAATTGGATGGGAAATTATAGCAGTTAATAGATCAAACAAAAGAGCAGTAGAAACAGCTAAGAAGTCCTTGACAAATTCTGAAATAAAGAATATTCATTTTATTGAAATTAATTTGTCTGATTTAGATGACGTTAGAAATGGTTGTAGTGAAATATTAAAAAAATTTAAAAATCCAATAAACTCGATTATTTGTAATGCTGCAGTTTATAAACCAAGATTACGGAAGCCTGAGAGGTCTCCACAAGGATTTGAAAACTCTATGGCAGTTAATCATTTTGGTCATTTTCTTCTGATAAATCTTCTTCTCGAAAATGTTTTGTCCTCGGAAAGAGAAATTGCTTTAAATGGTAAAACTACTAAATTCATGCCAAGAATAACTATACTTGGAACCGTTACAGCAAACTATTCTGAACTAGGTGGAAGAATTCCAATACCTGCTCCAGCTGACCTCGGTAATTTATCTGGCTTTAAAAATGGATTTTTATCTCCAATTAGTATGGCAAATGGAAAGAAATTTAAACCTGGGAAAGCATATAAAGATAGCAAACTATGCAATATGGTAACAGTACAAGAATTATCAAAAAGATATTCTAAAGACAAAATAATTATTAATTCTCTTTATCCTGGATGTGTCGCTGATACAAAACTTTTTAGAGATACCCCCTGGCTTTTTAGGTTTTTATTCCCAATCTTTCAAAAATTTATCACAAAAGGATATGTATCTCAAAGATTAGCAGGAGAAAGAGTTGCTCAAGTAGCCAGTTTAAAAGAATATGCTAAACCGGCAGTTCACTGGAGTTGGGGAAATCGACAAAAAAAAGGGAGAAAAGCTTTTTCTCAAAAATTATCTAAGAGAATTATTGATTCAGATATTTCAACACAAACTTATGAATTATCTAGAAAATTGGTTGGATTAGATTAGGGAGTTAATCAAATCCTAATAAATCAAAAATTTCTCTATCTTTTAGTGGAGTGCCCTCAAGTGGTTCCACATTATCTAACATATTTTTAGCGAGAGATAAATATTCATTTTGCACCTCAACTACATCCTCGGTTGGTTCCATTTCAAAAATCGTACACTTTTTAAGCCTTGATCTTCTAATGGCATCTACATCTTTAAAGTGAGCCATGGTTCTTAAACCAGTTCTATTATTGAACTTATCAATTTGATCGGTATCTTTGGATCTATTTGCTACTACTCCACCTAATCGGACTTTATAATTTTTCGCTTTTGCTTGAATTGCAGAAACTATTCTATTCATTGCAAATATTGAATCAAAGTCATTAGCCGTAACAATTAGGCAGTAATTAGCGTGTTGTAAGGGAGCAGCAAATCCTCCACATACAACATCACCCAAGACATCGAAAATAACTACATCGGTGTCTTCTAGTAAATGATGCTCTTTTAAGAGCTTTACAGTTTGGCCTGTTACATATCCACCACAACCAGTACCAGCTGGAGGACCTCCACTCTCGACGCACATTACTCCATTAAAACCTTCAAACATAAAGTCATTTGGCCTTAATTCTTCACTATGAAAATCCACTTCCTCCAGAATATCAATAACAGTAGGAACCATCTTGTGAGTGAGAGTAAAAGTACTATCGTGCTTAGGATCACACCCTATTTGTAAAACCTTTTTACCTAATTTTGAGAATGCTGCTGAAAGGTTGGAAGACGTTGTTGATTTGCCTATACCCCCTTTCCCATAAACAGCAATTACTAATGCTCCTTCTTCAATATTTACTTTTGGATCTTGCTTGACTTGAACACTACCTTCTCCATCAAGAGGCTTATTTATTGTACTTGTCATTTAAAGCTGAAATTAACACGTTAATAAATACATTCTTGCAGGAATATGCTTCTATAAATGCATTTCTCAACAAATAGTTATTTATCAAGATTAAAGATACAAGATATATGTTTATAACTAGATATTCTGGGATTATTATTAGCATTATGAGTGAAAATACTCATGCTAGAATAATAATTTATTTATAAGAGATTAACCGAAATAAGCTTTTGCATCGTAAAGGGTCTCGTCGTTAATTTCAGGGAGACCTTTAGAGAGAGCGTATTTCTCGGTATTTGATTTAACTTTACCTCTTACAAAAAATGGAACTTTTGTAAGTTCTGCTCTTCCAGAGTCTGTCCAAATTACATTTCCCTTTTTTTGAATATTTATATTATTTTGGGCATGATCATCCTCTTTATTATCAATACCTTTTGTAGCAGTATGACCAAGATGGCTTTGATGACCATCAACAAATTCAAAGTCATGTTTAAACATATCAATAAGATGTTCTTCAAGACCCATCATTAGAGGGTGAACCCAGTCGTCAAAAATTACATTTGCTCCTTCCCATCCCATTTGAGGACTGTATCTTGCAGGAACATCTTGAACATGCATTGGAGTACTAATTACTGAACATGGGATACCAAGTCTTTTTGCGCTGTGCCTTTCCATTTGGGTCCCTAAAACTAATTCGGGAGATGCTTTCTTCATGGCATCTTCTACTTCTAAGTAACTATTGGTAATTAGTGCTTCTATATTTAATTCCTTAGCTGCAGCTCTTACTTGCCTTGCCATTTCTCTACTGTAAGTTCCCAATCCCACTACCTCAAAACCTAATTCGTCTTTAGCAATTTTTGCAGCAGCAATAGCATGAGTACCGTCACCAAATATAAAAACTCTTTTTCCAGTCAAGTAATTTGAATCAACTGACTTTGAGTACCATGGAAGTTTTGACTTGTGCTCTAGTTCCTCTTGATTCGTTAACGGAAGGTCAAGTTTTTCATGAATTTCGTTAATAAAATTAATTGTATTTTTTATACCAATTGGGATGGTAGTTGTATATTCCATTCCGCAATTACGCTTAAGCCATTCACAAGAAGTCTCAGCAATCTCGTGATACAGACAAATATTAATATCAGCATCAGTTAATCTTGTAATATCATCTGGACTTGAACCAAGTGGTGCAACCACATTAGTATCAATACCTTGCTCTGAAAGGATACGTTGAATCTCGATAACATCATCTCTGCATCTAAATCCTAATAATGTAGGACCTAATATATTTACTTTAGGTCTTCGACCTAAAGATTTCCATCTTTGAGGATTAATCTTGTCAATTTCGTTGGCCTTATCTTTTAAAAGAGTTCTAATTATTTGATAAAAGGTTTCTGAAGCACCCCAGTTTTCTTTTTTGCTATAAGCAGGTAGTTCAAGGTTAACTATTGGAATATCAAAACCCATACCCATAGCAAGAGCACCAGGCTGGTCTTGTATTAGTTCAGCTGTACAACTT
>QCGN01000028.1 GCA_003279875.1 Prochlorococcus sp. AG-388-D03 | reverse complement strand
CAGGTGGTATTACAACAAAATTAATTGCTGCTGAAATAGCAACAAAAGGAGGTGTAGAAGTTCAATTAGCCGATGGCAGAAATGAAAATAATTTAATAAATATTTTCAATGAAAAAAAAATAGGGACAATATTTCATCCTGTTGATAAACCTGTAGGTAATAAAAAAAGTTGGTTATCTCATGCTATTAAAACAGTTGGACAAATAACATTAGATGAAGGTGCTTGTCTAGCAATTGAGCAAAAAGGTGCCTCTCTTCTAGTTGTAGGAGTTAAAGAGGTAGAGGGAGATTTTACTGTTAATCAGGCTGTTAGAATTGTAAATACTAATAAGAAAGAAGTTGCAAAAGGTATAACATCAATGAGTAGTGATTCACTAAAAAGAATCTTAAATAAAAAAGAAAACATTAATTCATCAATGATTGTTGTTCATAGGGATGTTCTTGCTCTTACCTAAAAAAAAATCGAAAAATGTTATTAAGTAAATTAGTTGATCTCATAAAAAGTGGAGATTCAAAATTTATCAAAGCAAACATATTCGAAAATATAGATATAGAAAATGCTGCTTCTTTAGATATTGCATCAAAAAATCAAATATCCTTTTTAGAAGAAAATAATATATTGAAAGATAATTTAGGAAAAACTACTGCTTCAGCAATTATTACATCTAATAATAATGAAATATTAGGTTTACTAGAATCACTAAATATTTCAAATATAGTTGTAGAGAATCCTAGAATAGCATTTGCGGAAGTATTAAATTTTCTATATGAAGAAATAAATTTCAACCCAGGTATTGACGATTCAGCTGTTATCAGAAGTTCTGCAAAAGTAGGAGAAAATTGTTACATAGGACCTAATGTTTATATTGGTGAAAATTCAATAATTGGCGATAACAACAAAATTTTTCCTGGTACAACTATTTTAGGGAACGTAAGATTAGGGAATAACAATGTAATTCATCCGAATTGTGTAATTTATGAAAACACAAGCATTGAAAATAATTGTGTAATAAATTCAAATACTGTCATAGGTTCTGAAGGGTTTGGTTTTATTCCCCAAGATGGTAAGTGGATTAAAATGCCTCAAAAAGGTTGTGTAATAATAAAGAGCTTTGTAGAAATTGGGACAAACTGTTGTATCGATAGACCATCTGTCGGTAATACATTTATAGATGAAGGAACTAAGATGGATAACTTAGTTCAAATAGGTCATGGAGTTAAAATAGGAAAAAATTGTGCATTTGCTGCTCAAGTTGGGATAGCAGGAGGAGCTTTAATTGGTGATGGAGTAATACTAGCTGGACAAGTAGGAGTAAATAACAGAGTTAAAGTTGGTAATAATGTTATTGCAAGTTCAAAATGTGGTATCCATTGTGATGTAGAAGACGGAGAGGTTGTTAGCGGTTTCCCAGCTATGAATAATAAATCTTGGTTAAGGAGTTCAAGCGTTTTTAAAAAATTGCCTGAATTAGCAAAAAAGCTTAGACAATTAGACAAGAAATAAATTATTCTTTTAATAAAATAAAAATTAAATGAAGAGATATAAAATTGTTCTACTTTCTGGTGACGGTATAGGTCCAGAAATATCAGAAATTTCAATAAAAATATTGAAAAAACTATCTAGAAAATATGCTTTTGATATTGAGGTTAATGAACAATACTTTGGCGGAATAGCTTATGAAAAGTATAACGATCCAGCCCCTAAAGTGACAATAGATCATTGTAAAGCTAGTGATGCAGTACTTTTAGCTTGTGTAGGTGATGTAAAATACGATACTTTAGCAAGAGAATTAAGACCAGAAAGTGGTTTACTTAAATTAAGATCTGCATTGAATCTATTTGCAAACATAAGGCCAGTAAAAATAAGAAAACCCCTTCTTGATTCAAGTTCCTTAAAAAAAGAAATCATTGAAAATGTAGATTTAATCGTAGTAAGAGAATTAATAGGTGGAATTTATTTTGGACAGCCTAGAGGACAAATATCTAACACTAAAGTTAAAAAAGCTTTTAATACAATGGTTTATGAATCAAACGAAATAGAAAGAATTACAAAAGTTGCAATTAAAATAGCAAATCAAAGAAGTAAAAAAATATGTTCAATAGACAAATCTAACGTACTTGAAGTAAGCCAATTATGGAGAGATACAGTTTTTAATGTCACTTCAAAAGATAAAGAAATAAGTTTAAGTAATATGTATGTTGATAATGCGGCTATGCAACTTGTAAAGGATCCTAGCCAATTTGATGTAATATTAACCAGTAATTTGTTCGGTGATATTTTAAGTGATTTAGCTGCAATGTTAACTGGTTCTATTGGAATGCTTCCATCAGCATCATTAAGCAATTCAGGGCCTGGAGTTTTTGAACCTGTGCATGGATCTGCCCCTGATATAGCTGGTAAAAATATAGCTAATCCTATAGCTATGGCCTTATCAACTTCAATGATGCTTAAAATTGGTCTTAATGAGATAGATGCTGCAAATGATATAGAAATTGCTATAGATAATGTTTTATCAAAAGGATATAGAACATCAGATTTAAACAACGGTAATTGCCAAGTTCTTTCTTGTAGTGAAATTGGTGAAAAAATTATTCAAGAAATTTGAATGAAAAATTAATAAATTAAAAAATATCCTTAACTAGATCAAAAAGTTGGCATATGACCTGTCAGAATTAATAAATATTGATTTAATTAAATGTCAAAACGTCATCCAGTAGTTGCTGTAACAGGATCATCAGGAGCAGGAACAAGTACAGTAAAAAGAGCATTTGAGCATATTTTTGCAAGAGAAGACATCGTTCCAGCGGTAGTCGAAGGAGATAGTTATCACAGGTTTGAAAGAATGCCTATGAAAAAAGCTATGGCTGAAGCACTCTCAAAAGGTGAGAATTTTTCTCACTTTGGTCCAGAAGCTAATCTTTTTGACAAGTTAGAGGAACTTTTTAAAATTTATGGGGAAACTGGAGGAGGAAAAAAAAGATATTATCTTCACAGTACTGAAGAAGCACAAGAACATAACGAAAGACTAGGCACAAAATTAGAACCAGGCCAATTTACTCCATGGGAAGATATACCCAACGGTACAGACGTTCTTTTCTATGAAGGTTTACATGGTGGTGTTAAGGGAGAAGGATACAATGTTGCTTCCTATGCAGACTTGCTTGTTGGAGTTGTCCCAATTACAAACTTAGAATGGATTCAAAAGATTCATAGAGATAATGCTGAGAGAGGTTATTCAGCTGAAACTATCGTTGACACTATTTTGAGAAGAATGCCAGATTATATAAATCATATTTGTCCACAATTTAGTAAAACTGATATAAATTTCCAAAGAATACCTACTATTGATACTTCAAACCCATTTATATGTAGAAATATACCTACTCCGGATGAAAGTTTTGTAATAATACACTTTAGAAAAGGAGCAAGAGAAAAATGGGGAATTGATTTTCAATACCTTTTAGGAATGATTCATGATTCATTCATGTCCAGCCCAACAAGCATTGTTGTTAATGGAGGGAAAATGGGTTTTGCAATGGAATTGATCCTCACTCCAATCATCCACAAGATGATTGAAGAAAAGAAACACTCATAAAAAATTTTTAACCTTTTATAAGGATCCCAAATTATGTTTTTATTTGAAAAACTATTCTTATAGATTCAGGTTTTATTAAAAACTCCTTTTTAGTAAAGATATTTAGAAATTTTTATTTATTTTTCTTGATAAAAGTGCCTTATTTGGATTTAAATAGAAAAAAAGAGAGGATATTGTGTCTTTAATCGACTGGTTTGCAGCAAGGCGAAAAGATCAATTTGTTGGGAAGGTTTCTCAAGATACTGATGAAGCGGATGGATTGTGGGTGAAATGTTCCGAATGTGGGCAAGTTGCTTATAGAAAAGATTTAATTTCCAATTTCAATGTATGTAGTAATTGTGGCCATCATAATAGAATTAATAGTGATGAAAGAATTAAAATAATCGCTGACAAAGATTCATTTAAAGAATTTGATGTCTCATTAAGTCCTACTGACCCATTGAAATTTAAGGATAGGAGATCCTATTCAGACCGAATAAAGGAGAGTCAAGAGGGGACTGGACTCAAAGATGGCGTAATAACAGGTTTATGTTCTATTAATTCGATGCCTTTGGCCTTAGCGGTTATGGATTTTAGATTTATGGGAGGATCAATGGGATCTGTTGTTGGAGAAAAGATTACAAGAATTATTGAAAAAGCAACAAATGAAAACTATCCAATATTAATTGTTTGTGCTTCTGGGGGAGCCAGAATGCAAGAAGGAATGTTAAGCCTTATGCAAATGGCAAAAATATCAGGGGCCCTAAAAAAACATAGAGCTAAAAATCTTCTTTACATGCCTTTATTAACTCATCCAACTACTGGAGGAGTTACTGCTAGTTTTGCGATGTTAGGGGATCTAATATTGGCAGAGCCAAAAGCTCTTATTGGATTTGCAGGTAGAAGAGTAATAGAACAAACTTTAAGAGAAAAGTTACCTGATAATTTTCAAACAGCTGAATATCTTTTAGAACATGGTTTTGTTGATGCAATCGTAAATAGAAAAGAACTTAAAAGTACTCTTACAAAAATTTTAAAAATACATGGTGTAAAAGAACTAGTTAAGGCAAATTAAAAAGATGAAATTTATTTTTAAATTTTTCTCTTTATTTTTTACCTTTGTAATTTTAATTTTAAATAACTCTGATTTTGCATTCGGTATTGGTAATGTTGATTGGTTACTTTTAAAAGAAAATAATGATGGGAAAGAATGGATTGATATGGGCAGTATTAAGGCAATTAATGATAAAGAAATAAGTGTTTTAACCAAGTTCTTTAAAAATCCTAAAGATTCAAATGATAAAGAGGAATTATCCCTTTACGTCATGAGAATTAACTGTACTGAAAAAAAATTTAAAGATACTTCTATTAATGGCATTCCACAGTTCAATTCAAAGTGGCAAACTTCAAACAATGATGACCTTATCAATGTGGTTATTGAAAAAGCCTGTTCAGAGGTTAAAATTTAATGAATAAAATTAATATGCCACATAAATTAAGAATAGCTATAGCTGGTTTAGGTTTTGGAAAAAAAATTCATTTGGAAGCATTAAAAGAATCAAGCTACTTGATTCCAACTGCAATTTATCACTATAACAAAGAAAAAGGACCATCATTAGAGAAAGAAACTGGTTTAAGTTTTTATCACGATTGGGAACAATTAATTAAATCTAAAGATATTGACGGTATCATAATTGCTACTTCACCCGAATCAAGATTTGAATTAGCAAAGAAAGCCCTTGAGAATAATAAACATCTCCTGTTAGAAAAACCTGTTGCACTAACTTCCCTAGAAATTGAAGAATTACAAAGAATATCTTTAATTAATAATTTAAGTGTTTGCGTTGATTTTGAATATAGAGCAGTACCTCTTTTTCTACAAACCAAGAAAATAATTGATGATGATACTTTAGGAAAAATTTATTTAATTAAATTAGATTGGCTAATGGGCAGCAGATCAGATCCCAAAAGGGCCTGGAACTGGTATTCACTAAAAGAAAAAGGCGGAGGTGTAATTGGAGCTTTGGGGACTCACGCATTCGATATGTTGAACTGGTTTTTTGGAGAATCGATAAAGGTATCTGGAAAATTATCAACATCAATCAAGCAAAGATCATTACCTAATTCATCCAAGTTATTGGAAGTAACAAGTGAAGATATATGTATAGCTAACCTTGAAATTAGTAATTTTGAAAGCACCTCTATACCATGTCAAGTTTCATTATCCTCGATTTCAAAAAATGGAAGAGGATTTAGTTTGGAAGTCTATGGAAGTGAAGGTTCACTTTTCCTAAGGAGTGATAATCAAAAAGATTATGTGCATGGTTTCAGTTTAAAATGTTCAAATAAGGAAGATAATACATATAATTTGACCGCTGATCCTGATTACAATTTTAATAAAACATGGACAGATGGAAGAATTGCTCCTGTTAAGAGAATTCATGATTTATGGGCACAGAGTATTAATAATCAAACACCAGTAATCCCAGGATTATCTGAAGGACTAAGAAGTCAAAGAGTTTGCGAAGCTATAAGAAAATCTTCACAGAGTGGTATAAACATAAAAATTTAGCTTAATACATTATTTAGTAACAATTTTTACTCGATTTAGTATTGGATTGGTTTTATTTTTTCTTCATATTCTGGAAAAATCAATTGAACTGAAAATTTTAAAGAATGGGATTAAATTACTACAAAAATGAGCTTAAGGAAAATGCTCAACTTTTAGCTTCCAAAGGTAAAGGTATATTAGCTGTAGATGAATCGACTAAAACAGTTGGGAAAAGATTAGCAGGCATTGGAGTAGAAAATACTGAAGAGAATAGAAAAGCATATAGAGGAATGCTTTTTACAACAGAAGGACTTGGAAAATATATAAGTGGTGCAATTTTATTTGAAGAAACACTTTTTCAGAAACATCCTGATGGGGAATCAATGGTGAAAAAGTTAAATGACTTAGGAATAATCCCAGGTATAAAGGTTGACAAAGGTTTGAATCCTCTTCCAGGAGGCGGAGACGTAGAAACATTTTGTTCTGGTTTAGATGGATTAGTAGAAAGAGCAGCAAAATACTATGAACAAGGAGCAAGATTTGCAAAATGGAGAGCAGTTTTACAAATAACAGGAGATGGTTGCCCTTCAAAACTATCTATTCAAGAGAATGCTTGGGGGTTGGCAAGGTATGCCAGATCAGTTCAAGAATCAGGGTTGGTTCCAATAATTGAGCCAGAAATCTTAATGGATGGCGATCATACTATTGAGAAAACTTCTGAAGTTCAAGAAGAAGTTATTAAGCAGGTATACATAGCTTGTCAAGCTAATGGAGTGTTTCTTGAAGGCACACTCTTAAAACCTTCAATGACAGTTAATGGAGCTGAGTGTCCGACAAAAGCTGATCCTATGAAAGTTGCTGAAATGACAATAAGAACAATGGAGAGATGCGTACCTGCATCAGTACCAGGAATTGTTTTCTTATCAGGAGGATTAAGTGAGGAAGCTGCTTCAGTTTATTTAAATAACATGAATACTCTTTATAGAAAAGCATTATGGAACGTTTCATTTTCATATGGACGAGCTCTACAGCACTCTTGCTTAAAAGCATGGAAAGGGAGCGAAACAGATGCTGGGCAAAAAGCTTTAATTGCTAGAGCACAGGCAAACTCTGAAGCTGCGAAGGGTTCATACGTAGCAGGATCTCAGCCTTCATCTGATGAGCAATTATTTGTTGCTGGCTACACTTACTAACAAAATAAGCAGAAAATATACACTTAGGGGCTCAAATAGTTTCGCTATTTAAGTATTTTGTATATCTAATTACGTGACATTTGATACCTCTATATATTAAAATCTCGGAACATAATGCTTATTTCTTGTTAAGCATCAAATTATTTTTTAATTATGGCCCTCGTTCCACTGAGATTACTTTTAGATCATGCTGCCGAGAATGGTTACGGTATACCAGCTTTTAATGTCAACAATCTTGAACAAGTTCAAGCGATAATGGAAGCTGCTTATGAAACCGATAGTCCAGTAATTCTTCAAGCTTCAAGAGGAGCAAGAAATTATGCTGGAGAAATCTTCCTTCGTCACCTCATCCTTGCAGCAACAGAAACTTATCCTAATATTCCTGTTGTTATGCATCAAGACCACGGGAATGAGCCATCTACTTGTTATTCAGCAGCAATTAATGGTTTCACATCAGTAATGATGGATGGTTCACTAGAAGCAGATGCCAAAACACCAGCTAGTTATGAATATAATGTTGCAGTTACAAAAAAAGTTGTAGATTTCGCACATTCAGTTGGAGTTAGTGTTGAAGGAGAACTAGGTTGTCTAGGATCATTAGAAACAGGTAAAGGAGAAGCTGAAGATGGACATGGGTTCGAAGGTGAGCTTTCAACAGATATGCTTTTAACTGATCCTGAAGAAGCTGCAGACTTTGTTGCAAAAACAAA
Source organism: Prochlorococcus sp. AG-388-D03 (assembly GCA_003279875.1). Classification (GTDB taxonomy): domain Bacteria; phylum Cyanobacteriota; class Cyanobacteriia; order PCC-6307; family Cyanobiaceae; genus Prochlorococcus_A. The sequence goes on along the minus strand of QCGN01000028.1, from coordinate 3,136 downwards.
AGTTGATGCTTTAGCTATTGCAATAGGAACAAGTCATGGTGCATATAAATTCACAAGAAAGCCAACAGGAGAGGTTCTTGCTATAAGCAGAATTGCTGAAATCCATAAAGCTCTTCCAAATACTCACCTTGTAATGCATGGATCTAGTTCAGTTCCACAAGAATGGTTAGATATCATTAACAAATATGGTGGGGAGATTCCACAAACATACGGTGTCCCTGTAGAAGAGATTCAAGAGGGCATTAGGAACGGGGTAAGGAAAGTTAATATCGATACTGATAATAGACTTGCATTTACAGCCGCTGTTAGAGAAGCTGCTTTTGCGGACACAGCAAACTTTGACCCAAGACATTTCAATAAACCTGCTAGAAAATATATGAAGCAAGTTTGTCTTGATAGATATAAACAATTCTGGTGCGAAGGTCAAGCAAGTAAGATCAAACAAAGCAGTACAAATTATTATGCTGATCTTTATGCAAAGGGAAACTTAGATCCAAAAGTAAAGGCAACAGTTTGATAACTTAAACCAAGCTTAAAAGGCCTCCAAAAATGGAGGTTTTTTTTGTGATTTATACTATGTCATTAATGACTTCAAAGTATAGAGACCATCTATTCCACCAATAGATTCGTCACATGCTCGCTCAGGATGAGGCATTAATCCCAAAACATTTCCTTTTTCATTAGTTATACCTGCTATATCAGAAGTTGAACCATTAGGATTAGTTTTGTATTTCAGTGCAATTAAATCATTATCAATAAGTCTTTTTAGAGTATCTTGATCGCAATGATAACGTCCTTCACCATGAGCAATTGGTAATTTTATAGTTTGTTTTTCATCTGACTTTTGAAACCAACCGCCTTTTGAAGTAATAACATTCAAGTCAACATCATTACATATAAAATTAAGATTTTTATTTGCGACAAGAGCTCCAGGAAGAAAACCTGATTCAGTCAAAATCTGAAACCCATTACATATTCCTAATACTCGTCTACCGCTTTTAACAAAATCATGTAAAGCATTTATTAATGGGGAAAATCTTGCGATTGCTCCACATCTTAAATAATCACCATAACTAAATCCCCCTGGCAAAACAATTGAATCAATATCATTTAAATCAGATGATTCATGCCATAAGAATTTTGTTTTAATGTCTAAACAACCTTCCAAAGCCCATGCAACATCTCGGTCACAATTAGAACCCGGAAAAACAACAATGCCAACAGTAAAACTAGTCATTTATAATTTCTTTATTGAATATTCATAATCTTCAATGACTGTATTTGCAAATAATCGATCACACAATAAATCAATTTTTTCTTTAACATCCTCTTCTTTATTACCTTCAATTTTAACTTCAATCATTTTTCCAATTCTTAAGGATGTAATTCCTTGAACTCCAAGTTTGCTGGAGGCAGACTTTATTGCTTCTCCTGCGGGATCAAGAACTGAAGGTCTTAACCTTATGAAAACTTTAACTTCAAACTTATCCAATTAAAAAATTATTTCTAATAGAAGAATAGTTTAAATTTTAATAAAAAAGTACTCTAAATTCATAAACAAATATTTTTATCATTAAGTAAAAAAAATTTAATTAAACATTTATAAAACCTTTACCAAAGCATTCTAAACAAGTTCTTCTTGAGTTTTCTGGAGTTTTAAAATTACCTGAACCAGCACATTTAGAGCAAATAACTTTAAAACAAGGAATTGAATTTTTAGTAAGAATATTAGCTTTGAAAGCAATTTTTGAATCTTCCATTTTCAATTTTAAAATTAGGGAATTTATTCAAGAAATTACTTTAAAATTAAACACTTATTTTTGGACGCTTAAAACCTTAAATTTCTCTTTAATTTTTTTTCTAAATTTTATAATTGATTCATTATCAAAGGAAATTATAACTAATTCAAGTCCACCACTATCTATTGGCCTCCAACAATTAAGAGGTGCTTCTTCATACCAAGTATTTATTTTTTTTCCAACTATTTGTATTTGTAAAGGCAATGATTTTTTTGGAATCCATATACGTCCTTTAATTCGAAGAATATTTATTTCACTTAAAACGTTTACTATCTCTTTTTCAAATTCTTTTTTATCAAGAAAATAATTTAATTTTATTGAATCGGAGACAAGTTCAACATGATTATGATCATGTTCTTCAGAAATAAATTTTTTATAATTGTCCTTTTTAAAATCAATATCGAATATATACTTTAAATCGATTTTGCCATTAAGAGATTTAAGAATAGGAACATTTGAATTAAACTTGTCTTTAATAATATTTTGGATAGATTTAAATTCATTTTCATTTAAAACATCTGATCTCGATATTAAAATGAGATCAGAAACCTCTAGTTGTTCTTCAAAGAGTTCATCAATTGATGAATTATGATCAATCTTATTTAATTCATCATACTGATTAGTTATTTCATTTAAATCATTTATTGGAGATCCCTCAAGCATGGACTCTCCATTGACTATACCAATAACGAGTTCAAGATATATTGATGTCCTTATCTCAGGCCAATTAAGTGCTTGTATCAATGGTAAGGGTAAGGCTAATCCACTCGTCTCAATGATTATTGCCTCAATATCAGGATTAAAACTTAAAAGTGATTTTATCGAGGGAATAAAATCATCTTGAACAGTACAACACAAACACCCATTATTTAATTCAATAATAGATTCTTCATCTGAATCATCGCAGCCATTACAACTTTTAACCAAGTCACCATCAATTCCAACATCACCAAATTCGTTAATTATTAACCCAAACTTTTTGTTACTTTCTTTAAGCAAATATCTTAAAAAAGTGGTCTTTCCGGAACCAAGAAATCCAGAAATTACTATTACAGGTATTCTTTTTTTCATTTACTAAGTTCTAACACCCAAGACTATATTCAGTACTTTCTCCTGTAGAACTATTTGTTCCATTTGCTATTTCACATAATTCTTTTTGTTGAATACGACTAAGAACTGCATTAGTAAAATCTGCACCATCTATCTTTGCTCCTTCAAAATTACTTTCCATTAATAATGCATTTGTAAAATTAACATCTGAAAGATCTGCGTCTGTAAAATCTGTTGCATATGCTAAAGCATCACTAAGATTAGCTCCATTAAGAGTTGCGTTTTGC
>QCGN01000027.1 GCA_003279875.1 Prochlorococcus sp. AG-388-D03 | reverse complement strand
ATACACCTCAGTGTCCACAAAGTCGATGAAGTGTTTTTGACTCCTGAATTATTTATACTCCTATCGACTATAGAAATATAGTGCTGAGAACCCCAAAGCATAAATGCTTGAGCAAAAACCACCATATCAATTAAATGCAAATAGGAGGACAATATAGTTGTAGATCCAGGAGGTCTAAGTGAAACTATTCAATCAATTTAATATTCTTCCAAGATATCTAACTGCATTCAATTATGCAGGCTTGAATTTGAATAATACGCCCAAAGAACTAGAAAAATGTCCTTTAGAAGTACAAGACTTTTGGAATAAAGAATGTAAAGAGCATCCAACTAATCAGAATTGTTTAATTTACTGTGATTAGTAAGTCTTAGTTATTTGAAAATTCAATATTAACTAGGAGGACATCATGAACCAGAGAGTCCCATATACAATCATTCCTAAATACTTAAAAACTATTAATGATTTAGATAATGGAGCAAATATTAAAGTTGTTTATTGGAAATTAAAGTGTGAAGAAAACCCCTCTTTTCGCGGCTGCGAAATTTAAAATTTTGTGCCGCACCATTTAATAGTTAATAGCTTAAAATTTCTTCAGGTATGGACTAAATGCTTGTGGAGTATTGGATCTTAGCTCGGCTTATGTTTATAGCAAAATAAATTTAGAGTGTTTACTCAAGTCTGGGATAAGAAAGCCAATTCTTTCTAAAACTATTTTCATATTATTCTTTTCAATTAATTAATCCCTTTTCATATCTTTTTTCTTCTTCTTTTTTTTCTTGTCTTTCTGTTTCTTCTTCACTTTTTCTTTTACATCTTCTGCTTTTTTTTCAATCTCTTCTAACTTATTTGAGATTTCCTTTATAGCTTGTGCTTTCTCTTCTTTAACTTCGGTTTCTTTTACCTCTTCCGTTTCTTCTTTCACTGCAATCAATAGCTTCTCTTCGGTTTTTGATTCCACTACTTTTGAATTTGGTTTTATTAATTTATTTGTTTCAGCAAATTCTAAAGCTCTCTTATTGAAGGTTATCATTACAAAATAAAAAACTGATATAACAATTGGTATATGAGCTAATCCACCTGCAATAACTTTTGCTTGTGAGTAAACCATTTATAAGTTGATAAGAATCTCGAATATTTAAGCATAAATCTTATGAATCTCTATGAGTAATCTCACCTTTTAATAAGCTAAAAAAAAAGAGATTGTACTCCCGCCTTTAGGAAACAATCTCTTCACTTAGTACTTAGTTATGTCTGGGAATAAATTAACAACGCGCCTAAATCATTGATCCTTGCTGCTAATTTAGTTGGCTGTTTAAACCAATCTAATAAACTTCTCTGGTGGACTATCAATCATTTCTAATCCCTCCGTTTGATTAATTGGAAATTAGTATGAATAATTTTTTTTGTATATGCGTAGATATGCTGATTTATTTGAAACTTAGTTTTTAAAATAAAGTCTTATTTTTAGTTCCGAAGTGAATTAAAGCTATTGCTTGATATGTTTTTAGGTATTCATACGCTTGATTTTTATATATCAGACGTACTAAATAACACTCAAATCAAAGGAGGTTAATCAAATGACCAACTTAGGATTAGAGCTACTCATATTGACTGTCTTACTTATTTATTTTGGAGTTTTCATGACTCAAAGTATTTATAGAAAATATGAAAAAGCCTATTTACGCAAAACTATTTTTTGCAGCAAATCACAAAGTGACCCCTATTGCATTATTGAATAATAGGGTTTAAAAATTTTCAAAAAACAAAGGAGGTTAATCATGTCTTGCGGAAATCCTTATAAACATAAAATTCAAAATACAATACATTTTTTTTCTAGATACATTCTCAGGTCGATGCATCAGAGAGCTGGCGGGGATTCGGTGTTGCCTATCAAATAGCTTGTTAACACTTGCATTTGGTAGGTAATTTTATTTTAAAATTATGTCTGCAGGACCAGCATGCAGGACCAAGTTGCATCCCAAATGCAGAGTCATATTAGAGATCTCTGACATAATTAAATTATAGCTGGATAAACAGATCGCGAAAAATAGAAAATTTAAAAAGCATAATTATAAATACATCTATTTAATGGCTTTTCCTTTAAGAAAAAAAATAAATAATGCAGAACCATGATAGTTTGTAGCTTTTATAGATATAACTGAATCTTTTAAGTATGCTTGGATCTGCAGCTGATACTATTCAAAGATCTACTATGACTAGGAAAAGTTTTAATAAAATATAATTAAACCCTTAAAAACAAAAAACAAGTAGTTTTATTTTTAAAGCGGAAAACCGCAACTTGGTCTCCATAAAAAGACTTGTAAGGCAATTAGAATTTAAAAAGTCAGCAGCAGATCAACCTCATCAACAAAGGAGTAAAGATGGAATTTTCTACCACTTCACCTATTACAGTCTTAGAACCAAAGACAAAAAAAGCAAAATATCCAGAAGCAAGGTTAATAGTTCTAAATGATAATTTTAATACTTTTGAGCATGTAGCAAATTGCCTTTTAGCAATCATCCCAGGAATGAGTGAAAAAAGATCATGGGATCTTGCCATTAAAGTTGATAAGTCAGGTTCAGCAGAAGTATGGAGAGGGAACTTTGAACAGGCAGAGTTATATCATGAGCAATTGGTCGGTAAAGGTTTAACTATGGCACCAATTGAAAAAACATAAAATTGATCATAAGCAATTAAGTACTTGACGAACCATTCTAGTACACCTATACTAATAGTACGCTTGTATTACTCATTGAATGACTCTTGGAGGAGCTAATGTTTGGTCTAATTTTTCTTATAACAGTCTTATTGACACCCCAAGTGGCTGGATACTTAACTCACAAGGAAGCTATTTAATCTTGTTCGAAAGATACAAGAAATCAGCTCGAAAAAACATTAAAGTCTATACCCATCTTTTCTATGCAAATGAACTAGGAGAACCTGGGCGACTAAAAAATACAAGACTTCATGATCTTAACTCTGCCATTGAAACATGGAATGAATTAATAGCTGGAGGATGGACTGAGGTAACAAACCAATTTCAACAATCAGCATGACTAACTTAAACTCAATCAAAAAGAAACTTGCAAAAGAGAAAAGAAAAGTTTCTGTTCAAGACTCATCAAAACTATTAGCAGAATTTTTTAATGGTGTAGTAATTATGCTTGATGAAGAATATGCATATGACGCATAAAGAATTAGTAGATCAAGTTTCCGCAAATTTATTTAAACAAAGTGGAAAGATAGAAAGCCAAAGATCTTGGCTGGCTATGAGAAATTACTTAGAGCAGTTAGATATTGAGCAACTTAAGTTGATGCTTAAGGAAGCTGCTTAAAAAATTAGTTTTAACTTGAGTCTTGACTTTCAATATACCTATATTCCAAAGATTCTTTAATCAACTTTAATTGGAATTATTAAAATTTAAATAAATCCAGGAATTATCCAGCCAAAAAAACCGTAATTAACGACCAATACAAGTAGTCCAATCATGGCTAATCTACCATTTGTAATTTCAGCATTTTTCCAATAACTGCTTTTTATTTCGTTAATTTTGGAATCTGTTTGACTTGTAATTAAACTAGGATCTAAGGGTTCTTGTAATCTTTTTATTGTGTATAACGTGAACTGAAAAGTTATAGCTATTAGAACAATAATGAAACCGGTTAGTGGGCTCATCAGATTAAACTATCCCCGGTATGATTTGTCCTGTTGTTAAGTAAGCTCCAACTGCAGCTATGAAACCAACCATTGCGAACCTTCCGTTAAGTTGTTCAGCAAAAACTTTTTCTTTTTCTAATGATTTGTGTTTTGACATTTTAGATAACCTGATTGTTAAATAATGTAACACATTTATTAAGAAATGTAATAAATAAAGTATTTTTTTAAGCTCTTCGAATTATTAAGATACAAAAATGTACCGAAACTGTGCTTTTTGGCTTGTTTTTTAATTTTAAGAAAGAATCTTAATTTGTTCTTGAATAATTTAACTATATGGTTATTTTTTGGTTCCTTCGGGAAGATAGAACTTGTTTCCTAGTGTATAGCCAATAGACATCAATACTAAGCCTATAAGTTGAGGTAGATGTGCATTTGCTAAGGAAATTTTATCCATTTTTTGAGTTTTTAGTTAAAAATCTATAATAAGAAATAATTATTTATTCTGTAGACTTAATAAATTATTTAGAAAATAATTTAATGGTATTAATCGATTTCTCCAGACTTTTTTAAATAATTAACAATTCTCTCTTTTTCAGATTTAAGATTTTCCAATGCAGACTTAGTAAATTGTTCTTTTGCTTCAAATTTCGCAGATCTTATTATTTTTTTATTAGGTAATTTCTTCGTCGGTTCTGGCTTCATTTTTAATTTATTTCTCAATGAATATTAGAAGATAGAATTTTTTAATAAAGTATGAATTTTTACAAAAAATTAGTTCATAATATTTATTTACAAAAAATAATTAGATATATCTAATTTCTTAAATTAGGTTTTGATATTTCAGCCTTATAGAAGAAATATCTGAGACAAATTTCTTTTAGACTTATTATTTAAGAAGTTATTTTTGATCAATCTTTTGGGAGCCTCGACCAACCACTGGTCCAATTTGATTTTAGAGTTGTCCAAGGAATCCTGATGATATCTTTTTTGTTTTTTGTCGGAAATATATCTACCCATCTTTTATCAGATTTACCTCCATATGCCTTGACTTGAAAATGACGATTACCGCCTATTGTTTTTGGTGCTGTCCAGCAATTAGTTGGAGGCCATTTCATATGTGAATTTTTGAATCAAAAAAAGTATTTATAAATTGCTATTCCCCGTTAAAACTAAACCGTAGTATGCAACAGTTCCTAGAATTAGAACTATACCCAAAATTCGAATAATCATTTTATAAATAATATTAATCTATGAATATTATTAAAAAAAATTCAATGAGTAAAATAATTGTATTAATTATTAATTGCTCTTTTTAATCATTTTCATCTGAGATTTATAAAATTACTTAGTAAATCTGCTTTCTCTAGTGATTTTTATTTCTTATAAGCATTCTCTTTATAAATTTGATTAGTCAATAATTTTTCACATATTTTTCTCGAATTTAAAGATTTCAATTTTAATAAATATTTTCGTTATTATCAAAACTCTTTAATAGTTCTCGTTTTAAAAATTCTTATTTTTAATGAAAAGAAAAAAATATATTTTTCTTAATTTAGTTATTATTCTTTTTGTAATTTCTACCCAACGAATGACATGACTCGGGAGGCCTTTCATGTTGGATTATTCCAATGAAATCTTAAATAAAAAAATCAGGACATTCTGTTACTGCTTGAAGTTCAGAAAGTTCTTCTTTAATAAATTCATAAACAATTGAAATTACTCCAATATTTTGTTCATTGGTATATTCCCAATTTTTTAACTTCTTTTTTTATTTATTTTTTTAGGTTGTCTCTAAGCTTCTACAATATCGTAATAATTAATATCTTCATAATCAGCATCTGAACAGCATATATCACCATATATTTTATCTAATAAATCATATGCATCTGCATAATTTGAAAAAGTTTGAGAAGTTATATCATCTTCTTTACCGTCAATTCTTACAATTTTATAGATCATGAAATTTTAATTCTCTAACACTAATCTAATAAATTTACACTAAAGCTTACGATTGTTTATTTGAGAGTTTTAGGGTAAAGCTTTTCAATCTTATCTTTTTGCTTTTCTAATTTCTTTTTCTCATAATTTTCTGACAAAATTTTCCTAATTATTAGTTGTGGGATTAGCCATATCAAGGCTATTGCAATAGCCATAAAAGCAGGATTTCTCCATGTAACTCTTATAACTTCTTGAGTAACTTCTTGATTCAAAATCTCCATAAATTACTCTTCAGAAAGTAGTTCGTTGTTAGGGAATTTATTTTTAATTTTTAAAAGATATTCTTGTAAATTTTCTTTGTTATCTGAACACATCTTTTCTAATGAACTTTCCATAAATTTGTTTAAACCTTTACCTTCTAATCCTAATGACTTTGTACCTGATGCATACATCATTACTAATAAAACTTTCGCTTCGTTCTCAGTCATCCAAGCATGCGATGCTATTAATCTATAAATTCTATCTAAAGGGCTTTTACTTTCTAACATTTTCTAATTATAGCTAAAAACTTTTCTATTATCCTTTGTAATTTACTTATTTAGATTTCATTTTTGAATCTTAGGGAATTATAATTCTAAAAATTCTATAAAAATATGTCTACTTTCCTTGTTACAGGCTCAAATAGAGGGATTGGATTTGAATTATGTAAACAGATTACTGCTAGAGGAGATAAAGTAATAGCAACCTGTAGAAAGGCTTCTTCAGAATTAAAGAATTTAGGTGTAAGAATTGAAGAAGACGTAGACATTTCTTCAGAAGATTCAATAAACAATTTGAGGCAAAGATTATTAGGGGTCGAATTAGATTGTTTAATTAATAATGCAGGTATTTATGAATTTAATTCGATTGATGACTTGGATCAGCAAAGTATAATTCGTCAATTTGTAGTGAATGCTTTAAGTCCACTTTCTATGACTAAATCTCTGAAAATTCTTTTAAAAAGATCGTCAAAAATTGCTTTTATAACAAGTCGAATGGGATCCATTGGTGATAATTCATCAGGCAGTTCTTATGGATATAGGATGTCTAAAGTTGCATTATCTATGGCAGCAAAATCACTTTCAAGAGATTTGTTAAAAGAAGAAATTTATGTTGCTATTTTGCATCCAGGATTAGTAAGTACTCGTATGACTGGATTTACAAAATATGGAATATCTACAGAAGAATCTGTAAATGGACTTTTAAAACGTATCGACTCTCTTAATAAAAATAATTCCGGTACATTTTGGCATACTAATGGTGAGATTTTGCCTTGGTAGATTTAACCTGAAAACTCTTACTTAAATTTTATAAAAAATTTGATTTGTTAAAAAAGCTTTAAATTTTAATTAATTTGGTTTCTTTATCTAATCGTTTTGGTTATGTTGAGAAAAATATTAGTAAAGGAGGTGATTCATTGTCGTATCTACCGAAAATTACGGTTACAAAAGAGGCCGTGAAATCAGTATCTACAAACTGCTCATTGGTCTCTTATTCTTTGATAAAGAAAAAAGGTTTTATCATTAATAGATTTATATAAGAAAAACTGAATAAACAACAAAGCTCTGTTTCTCATGAAGTTACAGAGCTTTTTGTTTGCCTAATAAATTAAAAAGCTTATTAATTAATAGCTTTCTTATTAAGATTGTATTTTCTCCAAATTGCTTTTCTTGTTCCCTTAGAATTGCTTGCCCCTTTGGTCCTAATCCTTTGCTTATAAATAATTTATCCTCATTTATCCATCTTTCGGCCATTTCTTTACTTGACTCGATGTGGAATTGTAATCCATAGGCTAAATCCCCAATTTTAAAAAATTGCTCTTTACAACGCTTACTACTACCAATGAGTTCCGCATTTTGTGGTAATAAAATTCTATCGCCATGCCAATGCAGGACATGAAAAGGTGTTTCATGAAATTTATTTAAGTCATTGCTTGATTTATTAAAAAAAACTTGAGACCATCCAATCTCTGGCTTAGGTTTAGGCGGTGATCCATCTTTTAAAATTTCAACATCTCCTCCTGCTGCGTTTGCTAATAACTGTGCTCCTAAGCAAACCCCGATAATACGTGTTTTTTTATTTAATTCTGACTTTATGAAATCTCTCTCAAATTTTAGCCATGGATATTTTTTGCTTCCAATGTCTTTGACGCTCATTGGTCCTCCCATTATTAAAAGTAAATCGTCTTTATTAGTTTTAGGAAGTCTATTTCCAAGGTCCAGACGTATGATTTCTATATTCATATCTCTCTCTTTAGCTATCTGACAAAAAAGCCCTGGTCCTTCGATTTCCAAATGCTGTAATACTAATAGACGTTTCATTTGTAATTTTTATTCAGAGCCCATTTATTAAAATTTTATTTTGTAGATATAAATAAATTAATTTAAATTAGTTATTTCTCCCCCCGCCCAAAATATATCAAGGATAAGAACGAAATTGTACTCACGATTGCTATTAGATACCAACCTGATGATGAGTTGCTGGAAATTTCTGACATTTATTATAGGAATTTATTTGAAGATTTAAAAATTTCTGAACAAATTAACAATGAGGCTAATAAAAATATCAAAAGTATGTATGTGATGTTCATTTATAGAAGTTTACTAACTATAAGAAAAATAATTCCAATAACTACTGAAATTATGGCCCCATCAACTAATAAGTCTTTCCAGTTGTAACTATTAAGCATCTTTATTTTATCCTCCTCACTCATTAAATTCTTTAACCATGTCCAATCCAAAAGTATTGTCAATGCTATAGCAAATACAATATGTCCTACTAAAATACCAATTAAGTCAATACGAGAAATTTCTCTAGTAAAATTTGTGATACTAAAATATTCCACTATTTTTTATCTTTATTAGAAAGGGCACCGCCTTCATCCTTATATTTTTCCCAAGCTTCATTTATCTTTGCTTTTGAAAAACTTTGCTTACTTTCCTGAAATTTGTTTTTTAAGTTTTTAAAACTATTCGAAAGTTCTCTTTTTGTTGGCTCATCCAGAAAGTTTGAAGTGAGTTTCCATAGATACCAACTACTTGCTGCAAGCAAAACTAAACCTAATAATTGCATATACTTTATTTTTTTAACATCCTACAACTATTTAAATAGAATCGATATAAGCGATCTAATTAAAAATAAGATTTAATAAAAAAATTTTTTGAAATCTACTTTTAAAACTTTAACCAGTGAAAAAAGATTCTTTCCAAGAGCCATATTGTTAATCCACCTTCAATAAAAGCTAACCAATACATTCCATAATCCGAAAATCCCATCTGTTCTTTAACTGTACTAATTAACTGTTTATGAGCTTTAATAAGATCCTTCATTTTTGAAATTATATTCTAAGAATTAAAATTTTTGTATTTCTTTAATCAAGAACCCTTTCCCGTAGCAGCTGAGACAAGTCCTTGCTTCTTCTAATGACGTTCTTAAGTAACCTATACCATTGCACTTTATACAGTTAGTCTTAGTTTTTGAATAGATTTTAGACTTTAGTTTAGCAGCTCTATTCAAGTATGAAACAGTTTCTTTACGGCCATTTGCTCTATCAGCTTTGTTTAAAAGCTTTTTGTAATTTACTTTTAATTCTTTTATCGACATGGAATTAGTTGAAAATTGCAGTTAATAAAATTGTTGACTATTAGAAAATTTCTAGTATTTCCTTAAATATTTCAAAAAATTATATTTTTTTAATCTCGAAATGAGATTTTTTTAATATAACGAAGATTAACTGCTACCGTAATGATTTGAAACTAAATATTTTTTTATTTAATAGAAAATTTATATTCTTAAGTTCAATCTTTTTAACTTAATCTAAAAATAAAAAAGAATTTGTTTATTTTTTTATCAGAGTAAGATATTTATATTTAATTTAAAAGACTTAAACGGGAATTATAATTTTTTAAAAATCGGTTTTAAGCAGCTCTATATGAACCACCTGGTCTTTTAAGGCTTTTGAGTAAACGATCATTTTCTTCAGTAAGAATATCAAGATTAGATTTCTTGAAATCTTTTTGACTATTAGATAATATATTTTTTTGAATTATTTTATCAGTCATTTAGTTTTAAAATTCTGTAAAAATTAATAATTAATACTATCGTTCTAAAAAGAAATCTGCGTGACATTTTTTACAAAAAATTCTTATATTTTCTTTCGCACATAGAACAATGAATTTAATCTACAACCTGTGGAAAAACCTGTTGAAAAAGGGTGAAAAAGTGGATAACTCGTCGGGATCATGATCAAAACTAGGTTTTTTGCCATATTTTCTAAGTATTAATACTTCATCAATAAATGATTAAATATAGTTTAATAATCAATAAAACTTACTGAAATAACAAAGGGATCATTACTTTTTTATAAAAAGATATTTTATTTTGATAAAAGAATTTAGGGGTAAGAAAAACTTATTTTTTATTTTTTGAACATGTTTCAAAATGAAAATTTTATTAAGGAAAAATTTTACAAATTTTTTTTTTTTTTTAAATTATTTTTTAAATTGTTTATGAAAATGATTAATTCGGTTTTCTCTCTGATTTATTTTTTCATTTAAAAAATCAATCTAATAGATTAAGCAAAACTAATAAACTTAAAAATGACAGAAGAAAAAAAAGATTCTAAAAAATGTGGCGGAAAGAAAAAATTAATGTTTGCTTATGGCATTATTCAACTTGGCTCTAGTTTTGTATCTGCAATAGCTCTCGCGGCAATTGCATTTGGTTTTTGCTCTGTTAAGAAAGAGTCTAAAGTATTTAATAGTTGTGTAATTGAAATTATTGAAAATGGTAGTACTAAGGCCGAGGCAGTTAGATACTGCAATGGGGGCAATTGAATCTTTTAAGTTAAATGAACTCTATTCATGATTTTATACTTGACTCTATAAAAGAAGAGCCGATAGGTGAGACAGTTCATTTTGTTTGGTACATAACAGATATCGGTATAGCTGCTCTTTTTAAGGAAAATAAAATTTTTGAAATTTATAATTCAAATGTCAAAAAAGAGGCCAGAAATATAAGTCTTGATATCAGTAAGGAAGAAAAAGAATATTGTGAAATTGAGGATAAAAAACTCTTCATCTTTTACTCTTGATTTTAATATTTTAAATCAATATGAAGGTTCTAAATTATGAACCGACTCTTTTACGCTATTTTCACTAATTATCTCAAAAGTAAGTTCGTCATGCATAGCGTTTATGTAAGAGGTATAAAGTTTGCCCCATACGAATTCAAAGTCATCTTTACTTAGATTTTTAAAGAGAATTTCTCCTTTAAAGTAAATGTGATACGAATCAATCATCATAGAAAATTATTTGCCCCTTTTTAACGCAGCTATACATCCTTGGCGTATTGATAGCTACTAAAAGTAAATTAAAAAACTTATTAAAGCTTTTTAATCCATGCGTGTATTCATTTTTTGCTTTTTAAATAATGCCACAGTTTCATCTAGATCCAAACAAGGTTGAATATTAATATCCATTAGCCTCCTCCAAGGATGCCACTGTTTCCATATTGTTTCTAAGGAATCTGCGCTTACAACGGAATGACCAATTCCATTTTGCACCATAAAAATCCATGAATGAACTTCATAATTTTCAGGCCTATTTTGAGGTCCTCCTGATTCATACCAATTAAGAAGCATCTCTCCACCTTCCTCTTGATCTTCTCCATCTGTGAATTCATAGGAGATTAAATACCTTTGCATAAAATTCTAATTTTTAATTACCCTAACTTGATAATAAGATATTGCCTTTCAATTATTTGATTGCTAAAAATCTTATAGCAGTTCAAGTTACCAATGATCCAAAGAATAAAAAAAATTAAAAATAATATTTTTAGTAATGTCTTGTTTATAAATAAAATAATTTTCGAGTATTTTCAAAAACATGACCTTTTTGTCTAATTTGAAACATGTAAAATTTTGACTTATGTAATCTCTCGTTAAGATTTATAATGTTTAGTATATATAAAGGGTTGATAAAAATTTCATGAGTAGTAATGAAAATAATTCTAATCCCACAAGGAACCTTAATTATGATGAGATTCTCGAGGAAGAAATAATTAATTCATACGAAAAAAAGTTTGAAGCAGATTCTGATATTAATAAAAAAGATAATAGATATTACAGGCTAAAAAGGACTCCTCTTGAAATAATAAATAGATTATTTTTCTTCTCTTTTATAGGTAGTTTTATATTTTCGTTCTTTTTAGTATATACAGAAAATAAAATTTGGTTCTTTCTTTATATAATTAGTGGATTTTCATGTATTTTCTATACCCCAAACAGAAAAGCTCTTAAGGAATTAATAGCCGCTTGGCCTAATGTAGAAGATCTGATTAAAGGAAGAAGCTTATGGAAAAAGGAGAAATAAATTATGAATCCAATTAATTCTTTTAAAAAGTGGTTATTAAATATTCTTGTTCCTTACATTGAGGGAACTCAAAAGAAAAAGGAAAAGAAATAAATGAATGTTTTGGGTTTTGTAATAATTATTGAATTCTTTTTGTTAATTGGAGTTGTGTTTTGGATAAGAAAATTGAAAAGTAATCAAACTAGACAACCATCTTTATCAAAAAAGATAATCAAAAATCTAAAGTTTTAAAAAACTCTAAAGAAATAACTTTTTTCAGAATGATCTAATGTTTCAGGAAAATTAGTTTTCTTTTTGCTCTCACTTTGCATTAAAAATCAGTTAGAACATTGAGATAGCTTTTAATAAGATGACTTTTACAGCCCAAGGCCTTCCTCCTATATCAAATCCCTTAAATAGTGTGTTAATGGAAAAGAAACTAATAAATGTTGATCAGAAATTTTTTCGACTCGTTTCTTTAGCAGAGAGTTTACCTAGAACCGAAGTTCTTGAGAGTGGTAAAAATTATTGGAGAGGTGTTTGTAGAAGTGCTATTTTTAGATTCCCAGATGATCTTGAGATACTTAAACTCGATGTGAGAAGTTACGTTGATAGATCCAAAGGGATTATTCAAATAAGATCAGCGGCAAGATTAGGTCAATCAGATTTAGGTGTTAATTTAAGAAGAGTAGAATATTTATTTAATCAATTAGAAAAAATTTAATTAGGTAATTAGTCTGATTTTTATTTAATTAAGGTTCTTTTTACT
>QCGN01000026.1 GCA_003279875.1 Prochlorococcus sp. AG-388-D03 | reverse complement strand
TTTAAAACTTACTCAAGAGCAAGCCGTGCGAGTTGCAATGGGTATGGTTAAAAACTGGAAAGAATTAGGCTGTAAATCTGGTAAATTAACTTGGGCACATCGTTCTGATGGTTCAGGAACTACTAAGGCTTTCACAAACTCTATGGAAGCTTTTTCACCAACATGGACTTTAGGAACTGGTAAATCAGTTAAGTGGCTTTCGGGAGTTGGAGCAAAAGGCAATTCTGGTGTTGCAGGTGTTATTCAAAACACGCCTGGCGCAATTGGTTATGTAAACCAGTCATATATTAAAGGTAATGTTAAGGCTGCTGCACTTCAAAATCTATCTGGTGAATTCGTTACCCCCAATACTGAATCAGGCTCATTAGCTTTAAATGGAATAAATCTTGATGAAAACTTGGCTGGTAAGAATCCAAACCCTACTGTTAAAGGAGCTTATCCAATAGCAACCTTAACTTGGATACTTGCTTATGAAACAGGTAATGGAAGAAATACTAAGGCGATTCAAGATACATTCTATAAATTGCTCAGCGATGAATACCAATCTAAAGCTCCTGCCTTAGGTTTCGTTCCCTTGAAAGGAGAAATTCTAAAAAAATCAATTGATGCTGTTGGAAGAATAGGTAGATAAATTTTTCAATAGATTTCAAATTATCATGACTTTCATATTCCTTTAACCACTCTTAAAGTCTTTTCAACCATTTAGTAGTAGATTTATAAAGATATTCTTTTTTTAATGGAAGAGAAATTAGCTCTTTTCAAGAATCGAAAAAGATTCGGAATTGAAAAAAATATAGATATTATTTTTAAGAATACTGCTCTAGTCTTGTCTAGTTTTGTAGCGATCATACTTTTAGGAATTGTTTTAGTAGTCTTTTTTCAGTCATTTGAATCATTCTCAAGGTATGGTCTAAAGTTTCTTGTGACCTCTGAATGGAATCCAGTAAAAGATGAATATGGAGCATTTACAGCAATTTATGGAACATTAATAACCTCTTTTCTTTCATTATTGATAACTATTCCATTGGGGGTAGGAACCGCAATATTTATTACTGAAGATTTTGTTCCTAAAGTCTTTAGAGAAATAATAGGATCTTTTGTTGAACTTCTAGCTGCTATACCTTCAGTCGTATTGGGATTATGGGCAATATTTGTGATGGAACCTTTTTTTAGATCCTTTTTTGTCTTTTTACATAATTTCTTTGGCTGGGTTCCTTTATTTAGTACAGAACCTACTGGCAGGAATTCCTTGCTGGCGATATTGATTTTAGTTGTAATGCTTTTACCAATCGTGACCTCTATTGCTAGAGATTCGCTTAATCAAGTCCCTAAAAAACTTAGAAATGCTTCTTATGGAATTGGAGCTAGTAGGTGGAAAACAATTTTTTCAGTAATTTTGCCAGCTGCATTATCAGGAATTATGGCTGGAGTTTTATTAGCTTTAGGTAGGGCCATGGGAGAAACTATGGCTGTCACAATGATTATCGGAAACTCTAATGCATTTAGTTGGTCTTTATTATCTCCTGGATATACTATTTCCTCCATGCTCGCAAATCAATTTGGAGAAGCTGATGGAAGTCAAGTTTCCTCATTGTTTTACGCAGCATTTGTTCTGATGATTTTGTCTTTGGTGGTAAATATCTTTGCTCAATGGCTAGTTAAGAAATTTAGTCTCAAATATTAGATATTATGAATTCACTTTTTTACCAGAAAAATTCATCTCGAAATATAGGAGATAAAGTTTTTACTTCTTTGTCTTTAATTTGTGTATTTATAGCAATACTTCCTTTGATATTTTTGGTAACTTATATTCTAATCAAAGGTGGAGCTCAGATAACTCCTGAGCTATTTACTTTAGAACCTAACCCTCCTGGAGATGATTTAGATGCAGGTGGAATTAACCCTGCATTAATCGGGACATTAATAATCACTACTATTGCTTCAATTATTGCGATACCAGTAGGTGTTGGTGGTGGTATATATTTAGCTGAATATTCAAAAGGAGGGCCTTTTTCAAGGTTTATTAGATTTGGAGTGAATGTTTTAGCTGGCGTTCCTTCCATAATTGCAGGTGTATTTATTTATGCCCTTATCGTTTCTACTAAAATTTTATTTGGAAGTATGTATAGTGGCTTGGCTGGAGGAATGGCTCTTTCAATATTGATGTTACCTACTGTGATAAAAACCACTGATGAGGGTTTAAAATTAGTCCCAAACGAATTAAGGTATGCCTCTCTTGGAGTTGGAGCGAGTATGTATACAACAATATTAAAAATAACTTTACCCTCTGCTTTCCGTTCTATAGCTACTGGTGTTGTACTTGGTATAGCTAGGGCTGCGGGGGAAACAGCTCCATTAATTTTTACGGCTTTATTCTCTTACTACTACATAACGGGATTTGGTGATTTGTTCTATGAAATGGGATCTCTTGCAGTTTTAATTTATAATTTTGCTTTAGAACCATATGATGCTCAAAATAAACTTGCTTGGGCGGCATCTTTCATACTTGTTTTGTCTATCCTCTCTGTAAATATATTTTCAAGGATCTTTGCGGCATTTACTGAGAAGACTAAGAGGGTATGAAATGATTAAAAATACTAAAAAAGCACAAAAGAATCATATTTTATCTCTTGAGGATGTTTCTATTAGTTATGGAAAGTTTGAAGCTGTAAAAAATATTTTTTGTAATTTCAAAAAAGGTGATATAACTTCTCTTATTGGACCTTCTGGCTGCGGGAAATCCACCGTTTTAAGGTCTTTAAATCGGATGAACGATTTGATTCCTAATTGTTCATTAAAGGGGACTGTACTTTTTGATGGGACAAATATTTATGATAAAAGAGTAGATCCTGTAGAAGTTAGAAGAAGAATAGGAATGGTTTTTCAGCAACCTAATCCGTTTCCTAAATCTATTTATGAAAATATTGCATTTGGAGCAAGGATTAATGGATTTGTTGGGGATATGGACGATTTAGTGGAACTCTCGCTTAAAAAGGCTGCTTTATGGGATGAATGTAAGGATAAGTTAAACAACAGTGGTTACTCATTGTCTGGGGGGCAACAACAAAGACTATGTATAGCAAGAACCATCGCAATTGAACCAGAAATAATACTTATGGATGAACCTTGTTCAGCCTTAGATCCTATTTCAACTTTAAAAATAGAAGAAACAATGCATGAACTTAAGAAAAATTATACAATAATAATCGTTACTCACAATATGCAGCAGGCTCTAAGAGTTAGTGATATGACTGCTTTCTTCAATGCGATTGAATATGAAAATGGCGATGGAGGTAAGGTTGGATATCTAGCGGAATTCAATTCTACAAAGAAGATTTTTAGTTCTCCTAAGGAAAAAACAACTCAAGAATATATCTCAGGGAAATTCGGATAACTTTTATTTCTTACCTATAAAAGAAGAATTTAAACTATTTGAGAGAATTAGGACTAGACAAACAGTATAAATACCTATATAGTATTTTCAAATTAACAGAGTTGAATTTGAAAAACTTTCCTTATCTTCCTTTTTTAATCTTTGCAGGTGCTTTAATAACAACAGCTACTATAGGCTTACCAGTATTCACATCATAAATTCCGAACTCTTTTTGTTTAAAGTTTTAATCCTATTGTGATTATGAAAAAAGAAGATTTAACTGCAAGTCCTCACATAACATCAATAGATAGAAATTTATTTGACTTTATAAAAAACAGAGTGAATATAGGTTTATGTGTGAGTGAAAAATTTGTTTTAAAACCATCATTTCAAGTGATGTATTTCTAACTAATTAATTATGAACAAAACTCAAGAACAATTGGAAAAACTAAGAGAAGTCGCTGAGGCTTCTCTAACAAAGACAGAAGAACTGCATAAAGTTTTAGCTCAAATAGAAGCTCTTATGTCTAGAGAAGAACTGCAAAAAGTATCCAAAAAAAATAAATAGGATATTAAGTATAAATATTTAAATTGTACTTTTTATTACATCTGCACAATATTAAATTAGTTATTAATTAATCAACAGAACCCGTTCCAAAGTTTCTGTCAGGTCTCGAGGTCTTACCTTCTTTAAGTAAAAGACCTCTTTTTATTTGAAATTACTTAAGAAACAAAATTTAACTAAATATTTAAGGAATTAATTTATAACCTTATTAATTTCCTTCTTACAAACATTTACATCGAATGATTCAGTTCCAACAATTTCTAGGCCTGTTTTTTCAGTAACTTTAACAGTAGCATTGCATTCATCTTGTTTAAGAGCCATATAGCTAGGCTTTTTATTATTTAGTTCTATCTCAGTTTCGGGTTCAAGATTAATATCTTTTTCATATTGTTCCATTACTAGTGTTAGGGCTTCAATCTCAACAGAAAAGTTTTCATTAGCATTTAGTCCCAAGGGTACTAATAGAACTTGAAATATAAGTATAGTTATTAATTTTTTCATTATTAAAAGTTAAGTTTATTTTTTTTATAACGTAATTATCAAGTTAAGGAAAGGGTAAGTAAATTTATATTCTTTTTTTTGAGAGCTTATTTTCATCATTAACTATTTAAACTTTAAAATTAAGTTTACTAAATGAAAAAAAATAATGAGATCTATATGTATAAATTAGTACGCTTAAACGAGGAATTTAATTATTATTTTTATTAATTATTGTGTAAAAGTCATAATTCAATAATTTCTGTATCAGAAATTATTGCCCATTTTTTAAATGAACTCCTACATGGAAAACCTCCAGTTAGATCTCCAAAAGCTGGGAGATATAATATATTATTTTTTTCATCCATTGCAAAACATTTAAAGGATAATTTGTCTTTTGAATTTTTTAAAAATGTTTTTGGATGATAGTGTCCGCAAATATTTAAGGTGTTATTTTCAAATTTAACTATTGGCTCGTGACTAAATATAAAATTACTAGATCTTTTATATTCAAGAAAGCTTATATTTTTAACTTTGCAACCGATATCATGATTGCCAATTATTAGTTCAATTTTAATATTTATTGATTCTGATAGATTTTCGACTTTACTTTTTAAAGATTCACTTATTGAATATTTACTATGAAATAAATCTCCTAAAATAATTAATTTATTAGGGTTATAGTCTTTTACAATATTTTTAATGCGTGATAAGTTATGTTCATCTGAATTATTGGTAAGAGGAATTCCATTTTGCTGAAAATAGTCTGCTTTTCCGAGATGAATGTCACATATTAATAATTCATTTGTTTGAGGCAAAAGTAATGCTTTTGAAGGGAGCAATTCTAGTGACGAATCCCTCCAACTTATTGGAAAAGACGTTTTTGGCATTTAATTATTATATTTTTTTATAAGTTTTTCAACTCTTTTTTCAATAGATTCATTGCTTAATGTATTTTTAAGTCTTTCAACTAGTAAGGGAAAAGCAAATGGACTTGGAGTTTTAGTCTTGTTTAATATTATTTTTAATTTAGATAACCTTTCTAAAGAATTAGAAATTCGTTTATTTTCTAATTGATACTCTTTTACTTCTTCATGTGCTTGTTTTATCAGTAGATGATCTTCTTCATATCTAGTAAAAACATCATAAAAAAGACTTGAACTTATTTGTAGTTGAGATGAACTTTTTGTTTTCGAAGGATTATTTTGGTTGACTAATCCACTAATTTGAGCAATATTTTTAAATCTTCTCTTTGTTAATTCTGAAAAATTTATAGCATTTTCTAAATCTTTTTCCAAATTTTTATTTTCTATGAAATATGAAAATTCTTTTTCAATAATTGAAAAGTCATAACTTTCTGAAGTGGTTAAGCTAAATCCAAAATCATTTGCAGAAATACTAAATGTAGACTGTTTTTTATTAGCAAATCTTAATGCCCAAAGAAAAGCAATACCTTCGTTAGCAAATTTTCCATCAAGTGTAAAAACAAAAAGACTTGTTAGCTCTTCAGTTTTATAGATTTCAATAAGTAGTTGATTTCTTTTGGGAATATTTGAAAGATCTTTCTGTTTTTTTAAAATTGGAAGTAATGAATTTAATTCTTTATTAATATATTCATGATCATTGTCTAAGTTATTGCAAATATCAATTTCTTTTCTTAAATTATCACTTAAAAGATCAGAGATAGCCATTTGACCTCCAACCCATGCTGGAATTAAAGAACTTTTTCTGGAAGATTTTTTTACATATAAAGTCATATCTCTTATTTTTATAAACTGGAGCATTTTGCCAGCGAAATGAAAAGTATCACCTGATTTTAATTTAGTAGCAAAGTTTTCTTCTAAATTTCCTAATGATTTACCTTTTAAAAATTTTACATTTATAAATTTATCACTTGTTATTGTTCCAATATTAAATTTATGTATCCTCATTAAAGATTTATCTTTTACAAAATATTTAAAGTTATTTGCATCCCCTTTTAATTTTTCTCTTTCTATCTTTTTATATTTTGGATAAGCTTTCAAACACTTTCCTCCATACTCCAAAAAATTAATACACCAATCCCAATCTTTATCTTTTAGATTTCTGTAACTCCAGCAATCTTTAATTCTTCCTTTCTCAGTAATGGGATTAAAACCTGGCCCACAAGCTAAACTAACGAGATGCTGAAGAAGGACATCAAAAGATAATTCAGGGAGTTTAATATTTTCAGATATCCCGCTTTTAATTATTCGCCTCATGGCACTAATTTCAAGTAATTCTAATGAGTTAGTGGGCATGAAAATTATTTTTGACTTTCCTCCCGGTCTATGAGCACTCCTCCCAGCCCTCTGAATAAGTCTAGCTATATTTTTTGCACTTCCTATTTGTACAATTTGATCAACTGGTTGAAAGTCGATACCTAAATCTAATGAGCTTGTACAAACAACCCATTTTATAGATCCGTTTTTTACTCCATTCTCAACTATCTTTCTTTCATCTTTATCTAATGAGCCATGATGTAAAGAAATCCTATCTTCCATTTCTGGTAGACAGAATCTTAAGCATTGATACCATCTTTCAGATTGATTCCTAGTATTAGTGAATAGTAGTGTACTTTTGTTTTTATCTAATACTTTTAGAAGTAAAGAATAATTCCTAATTCCTAAATGTCCGCTCCATGGAAAGGTTGTTTCTTCTTCTGGTAAAACACTATGTATTTCAATTTCTTTTTGAATATTAGTACTGATTACTTTTGGGATTTCGCCTTTTATACCGACAATAGCTCTTGCTGCTTCTGTAATATTACCGATAGTGGCAGACATTGCCCAAATTTGTAAATCTTTTTTATTTCCTCTTAACCAACTTAGTGATAATTCACATTGATTTCCTCTTTTACTCCCCATTAATTCGTGCCACTCATCAATAATAATTGAAAATAAATTACTAAATATTTTATTAGATTCTTTGTTAGATAAGAGTAGAGAAAGTGATTCTGGAGTCGTTATTAGAATATTTGGAGGTTTAAATATTTGCTTCTTCTTTTCATATGGGCTTGTATCACCATTTCTAATTCCAACTGTTATTTCTTGATTAAAAAATTGGGCTGCTAGATATACTGCATTTTTTAAGTCTCTACTTAATGCTTTTAATGGAGTTATTAATAAAATTCTTATTCCAGTTTTTTTTGTGGAATCTTTTAATTTCGAAAGAGGTCCCATTAAAGCTGCATAAGTTTTACCACATCCAGTTGGAACCTGGATAATACCATTTTCTCCATTTAAATATGATTCCCATGTTTCAATTTGATATGGCATAGGTTGCCAACCATTTATTTTAAAAAATTCTTTTATATTAGTTATTGAATTTTTAGTTGAGATACTTTTCATTATTTGTTCAGCATTAATTTTTCTGCATTTTCCAAGGTATCGGCATCTTTAATCAGCTTATCTTTCCTCCATTTAGTTATTCTCGGAAATCTAACAGCAATTCCTGATTTATGACGTTTTGAAGCTCGTATATTCTCGAAGGAAATTTCGAAGACCATTTCAGGCTTTACTGACCTGACAGGACCAAATCTTTCAATAGTATTTTGCTTAATCCATTTATCAAGCTCTTTAATTTCAGAGTTATTTAATCCAGAATAGGCACTAGCAAATTTGATTAATTCTCCATTTTTCCAAAGTGCAAAACTATAGTCAGTATATAATCCTGCTCTTATCCCAGTACCCCCTTTTGCATATATTAGTACTGCATCAAGTTGCATTGGATCTACTTTATATTTCCACCAAAGACCTTTCTTTCTGCCTGGAGTATAGATTGATTTTTTATTTTTAATAACTAATCCCTCTGTACCATTATCTCTAGAATTGTTTTTAAAGGTTTCTACCTCCTCCCAATTTTTTGGATAAATTAAATCACTTAATTTAAAAATAAGTGGCAATTCTTGCCTTTCATTTAACCATTTAAATATATATTTTTCTAAATTAATTCTTCTGATTTCTAAATTTGAGCCTCTTTGATCTTCTCCATTTATTTCTAAAAGATCATAGGCAATAAAAATAATAGGCAAACTTTTTTGAATTGATCTTGAGGGCTTTTTTCTGTTTATTCTTTTTTGAAGGAAAGAGAAATTAAGTGGAAGACCTTCTTTAAAATTCCAGACTAATAATTCACCATCTATTACAAAATCATCTTTGATATGTGATATTTTTTCTTCTAATTCAGGGAAAGATTTATTTACTAGATCCTGGCCTCTTGTCCATATTGAAACTTCGCCTGCCCTTTTTATTAATTGAATTCTAATTCCATCCCATTTCCATTCAAATTGAAATTCATTAATTGATTTATCTATAATTTTCCTTTCAAAAGTATTAGCCAGAAGAAAGGGGTAAGGTTTATAATTTAATTCTGAAGGATCTATTTTTTTATTTATTAATAATTTATATGATTCGTGAGAGGGAATAAAATTACCCATTAATCTATGAGAAATTATTGATTCATCTAGATTAATTAGCTTTGCTATGGCTTTTGTTATTAACCCTATAGATACTCCAACTCTAAAAGTACCAGTTAAGATTTTATTTAAAACTAGATGATTATCTTTTGGAATGTTTTCCCAAATTTCTTTTAACCTTAACTTTTTATTATCTTCTTTAAGAATGGATAACTCTGGAAAAGATTTATTTAATAATTCATGTAAAGAAACATCCTGATATTTTTTATTTTTTATTTTAATCTTATCGTCTAATAATAGGGATATAACTTCTGCAGAATCTCCAACTTTTAAATAACAATAATCAATTAACCACAAAGGGTACTCATAAATTTCTGAAAATAAAGTTTTAAGTGATAGTCCACTTATAAACCGCTTATTGTTTTTCCCTGTTAGTAAATATATTGTCCACGAGTTTTCTAAAGCCTTATTTGAAGAAAAGTAATTTTGTAAAATTTCAATCTTTTTATTAGTACTATTACAAGAATCTAAATCTAAAAATAATCTTGAAAAATTTTTAAGGGTCATTTTGTATATCCAAATTCTAGAACATTTATGGATGTTTTTTCTTTTAAATATCTATTTAAAGCTTCACTATCTCCATGATGGAAAAAAACATTTTTTGCTTGAGATTCTTTAATTGTATTTAAGATGGCATCCCAATCGGCATGATCTGATATGGAAAAACCCTTGTCGTATCCAGACCTTTTCCTGAGTGCTCTAATTGACATCCAACCACTTGCAAATCCAGTTTGAATATCTTTAAGATTCTTTAGGAAAGCGCTCCTATGTAATGCTGGTGGAAGCAATAACAGACTTCCTTTAAGATCGGCAATATTTTTAGTTTGATCAAATTTATTTGTTTTTACAATATCAATTCCTGATTTTTTATAACAGTTATTCACCTTAAAAATACTTCTGTGTGTATGAATATTATTTTTAAAATTTGTTTTACTAATTTCATTCAAAAGCCTTTGCGCTTTTCCAAGCGAATAGCAAAATAAGATAGAAACTTTTTTTGGGGAGTGACTTACCCATTTTGTAATATCTATTGCCGTATTTTGAGGCTCATCCCATTTAAAAATTGGCAAGCCAAATGTTGATTCACTTATTAAAAAGTCAGTCTTTACTATTTCATATTCTTTACAAGTTTCATCTTTTTGGCGTTTAAAATCGCCAGTAATTAACCATTTCTCTTCAGCAAGATTAAATTTTATTTGGCTTGATCCAAGGATGTGACCTGAAGGATGAAAGGAAATTTTAGTACCATTGATTTTAAATTCTTTATTATAATCGTAAGTTTTGATATTGATTTCTTTTCCTAATCTATCTTTTAAAATTATCGCAGTTTCAAATGTTGAAATATATTCATCGCATCCAAAGGTGAAATGATCCATATGAGCATGAGTAATTAGTGCTCTTTTTACTGGTTTACTTGGATCTATCCAAACATCTGCTACCGAACAATACAAACCACTACTTGTGTATTTAATTAAATCAGTAATACTCTGTCTCAAGAATTTAATTTATTTTAATGAAATTAATTTAGCTAATTATGCCCAGGCCTGTTTAGTTAATGCTATTGCTGAAATTACTAAAAGAGAAATAAATACAAATTTATTACTCCATTTCATCATAAATATCCCTAAATTAAATGATGTATTATTTTGGGGTTTTGAAAAAAGTTTTTGATCTTTTACAACTTTTGATGAATCAATTTTAGTAAAACTATAATTTTTAATTCTATTTATCAATTTCGACTCGATATTTGATAAATCTTCGATTTCACTTAATAGAGCTTTGTCATCTGGATTAATAAAATTAGTGAGAGTTTCAATTTCTTGTTTTTTAGAAGAGAAAAAATCATTTACTATTTTTTCTGAGTCTTCCCCATTTTTTATTTTTAAAAGAATTTCTTCTCTTGACCATGAATTTTCAAGAGATTTTAAGGCCTCAGTGATTTGCATTTTAAGTATTTTTACTTATAATAATTTATAGATTATTTCTTCTGTGGATATACTTCTACTAAATTGTGCAAAAATTATTTTTATTTAAGATTTATTAATGAGTCTATTTGGGAAATAATTTGTTTTTGTTTCTCTCTTTAATTTTTGGGTTTTTCTCTTAATGGAAGTATTCTTTTGGTTAATTTCAACTATTTCTTCAGAAACGTTTTTACCTGTTTCAAAGTAATTTTTTACTTTTTCTAACTCTTCCTCATTTAGTCTTTTTGTTGCACCCTTTGCGTTAATACCTATTGATTTGCAAGCTGATATAATTCTATTTGTTTCAACTTTAAGTTCCTTTGCAATAATGTAAATAGGTGTATTCGAAGCCATTATTTTTTTCAAGAAATTATTAAAAATATTATATCGCGATTAATTTAAAAATTATTCAATATGAAATCTTTATAAACTTTATTTATTTGAATAAATTTATTTTAGCTCATCATCACTTTTTAAATCATTAAATTTCTTCTTCATAGTGGGATTATTCTTAGTTAATTTTTTAACTGTTAAATCTTGGGATTTACCATCAGCAGATAATAGATGTTTTTTAGATATAAGCAAGGCCTCTTTTGTTTTTTGTAAATGACTTATTGATTTATCTATTTCAGAAATTGCATCATTAAATCTATCCTGAGCTAATGAAACATTCTTCCCTACAGCATTTTTAAATTGATCAAGAGTACTTTCAAAATTTGTTATGTCATAATTCTCTCTTTTCATCACATCTATTTGAGTTTTATACTTTAAAGTTTCTAATGAGGCATTACGAAGGAGAGAAATAATAGGCAGAAAGAATTGTGGTCTTATTACAAACATCTTTGGATATTTATAGGAAACATCTACAATCCCGGAATTATATAACTCACTCTCTGGTTCCAATAAGGAAACCAATACTGCATATTCGCAGGATTTCTGAGTTCTATCTTTATCTAATTCTTTAAAGAATTCTTCATTTTTTCGTTTCTTAAAACCATCAGCACTTTGGTTTTTCATCTCAAACATAATAGAGACAATTTCAATTTTTTTATCATCATATTCTCTGAAAATATAATCACCTTTGCTACCTGAACTGGCATCATTATCTTTTTCAAAATATGAATTTTTAAATGCAGTAGCTCGATTTAGATTGAATTGAGTTTCACAATGTATTTCTAAAGTCTCACCAACCATCTTTGTAGATAGTTTAGATTTCATATCTCTTAGTTCTTGAATAGTCAAATCTCGTTCAGAAATTTTACTCTTAAATTTTTCTTCAATTACTTTCTCATTTATTGATCGTTCTAATTTCATTTTTTCTATAGAGTTTACTAATGAAGTATTTTCTTTTTCTAAATTATTTACTGCTTCAATTACTTTATTCTTTGACGATAATTCACTTATTATAGATTGCCTTTCAATATCTTCCTTTAATTTATTTACTTCATTATTAAGTAAGTTGATTTTGTTAGTTGCTTTATTTTTTAGTTCATTTAATGCATTTGATTTTTTTTCTTCGGCGATATTTAACTTAGACTCAAGTTCTTGAATTTTTGTATCTTTTTTTTGGCTGTCTTCCATTAATTTTATTCTTAATTCTTGTTTGGCAATTTCTATACCTTTATTTTTATCTTCTTCAGCAAGTTTAAGCCTCTGCTCAATTTGCTTATTAAATTCCTCGTCTTTAATTTGAAGAAGTATTTCTTCAAAACTGCTTGGATCTATCCTAAATGTTTTCCCACATGATGGACATTTTAAATCTTTCATTTTTATTAATAAAGATTTTTTATGTTGGAGATAATATGATATTCAAATGATTTTATTATGAATATAATCATGGACACACAATAACCATAGATTGCTCATGGTGCATTAATTACTAATAACAAAAACAAAAATAATTATCTTTCTTAAATTAAACCTGATTCTTTTAAGATATTAATCTTATTCGCAAGTTCAATATCTGCTGTTGATATGGATCTATCTAATTTTTTTTGGGATGAGATTGTATAACCGCTATCATCTACAAATTCATCCTCTGTTTCGGATATGTTTTTTACGTGTTGATTATCAATATAATTTTCAGAATTGAATGATTTAGCCTTACTCAAATTGCTATATCCAAAATTTGCTATACCTCTTGCATCCAAAGCTTCTTCTACTAATATACCAACAACTTTTGACCTGCTTATAGATTCGCTCTTTGATATTTGATCAATAATTTCTAGAACTCTTTTCCTAGGTAAATATCCTATTCTTTTAACTGTATTTTCCATTTTTTAAAGCTATTTGTCATTATTGTAACATTTCTGTCAAATTTTTTCTCACTATTTAGAAGGCTATGAATTAATTAAGATTTCCTA
>QCGN01000025.1 GCA_003279875.1 Prochlorococcus sp. AG-388-D03 | reverse complement strand
ATAAGATTGCTTCTCCAGATCTACCTGCTCTTCCTGTTCTTCCAATTCTATGAGTATATGTTTCCTTATCAAATGGAAAGTCATAATTAATAACAAGTTTAATCCTTTCAACATCTAGTCCTCTTGCTGCTACATCAGTTGCCACAAGAATATCAATAAAACCCTTTTTTAATCTATCAACGGTATTTTCTCTTTGATTCTGGGGAATATCCCCATTAAGAACAGCCACACTATGGCCCGAATTCTCTAAAGCCTCAGCAATTGAAGTGGTAAGTAATTTTGTCCTAACAAATATTATTACTCCTTCATTAGTAATTTCTAATATTCTTTTTAGAGCAGCTAACTTATGATGTCTTTGAACATTAATATATCTTTGGGTAATTAATTGAGTTTCTTTCTTAACGCTTTTAATAAGTATTTCAGCTGGTTCATTAAGATATTTTTTTGCAATATTTCTTATCTCGTTGGGCATTGTTGCAGAAAACAATACCATTTGTTTATTTTCAGGAAGTTTATCTATTATCCATTCGATATCCTCAAGAAATCCCATTTTTAACATTTCATCCGCCTCATCAAGAACAAGGCAATTTATATTATTTATTTTAAAAGTTCCTTGTCTAATATGATCCATTATTCTTCCAGGTGTTCCAACAACTATGTCAGTTTTCCTTTTTAGTGATGAGATTTGATTCCTAAAATCAGTACCTCCGTATATTGCTAATGTCCTTAAATTGGTTGATTCAACACTATAACTTTTGAAAGAATCTGCTACTTGAGTAGCTAATTCTCTTGTTGGAGTCATAACTAAAACTTTAGCATTTGATTCTTTATTATTTTCAAGCTTTTCTATTATTGGGAGCTTAATAGATTAAATAAAGAAAGCCTAGCGTATCAAAAAAGTAATAAAGAAGCGATAAAATTATCTTCAGCTTTCATTCCACTAATAAGATTTGCTATTTTATTTGCCTTTATAGCAATTTTACTTATAGGAGGTTTTCAAACATGGAATAACGTTCTGAATGTCGGTACATATAGCTTTTTAGTATTTATTACTCAAAGATTACTATGGCCTCTTACTACATTAGGACACGTTTTAGATGATTTTCAACGTTCAATGGCATCAATAAATAGAGTAATAGATCTAATAGATACTCCCACAAAAATTAAAGATGGCAAAATAAAAATTGACTCTAAAGATATTAAAGGAGATATTAGATTTGAAAATGTAAATTTTAATTATCCCGGAAGAGAATCAACATTAAATAACATAAATTTTGTAATAAAAAATAACTCTACATTAGGAATTGTTGGTTTAACTGGTTCTGGTAAAAGTACAATAATTAAACTTCTTCTTAGGATTTATGATAGTAATAGAGGTTTAATATCCTTGGATAACATTCCCATAAAGGATATTAATTTAAAAGATTTAAGAAAATGTATTTCTTTAGTAAGTCAAGAAACTTATTTATTTCATGGAACTGTTCAGGAAAATATTGCATATGGAGCAAGTAGTCCAAAAATTAAAGATATTGTAAAAGCATCAAAAATTGCTGAAGCGCACAAATTTATTGAACAATTACCGGATGGTTATAAAACAATCGTTGGAGAAAGGGGACAAAGACTATCAGGAGGCCAGCGTCAAAGAATAGCTCTTGCAAGAGCAGTTTTAAAAGATGCCCCCATATTGATCTTAGATGAGGCAACTGCTGCGGTTGATAACGAAACTGAAGTTTTAATTCAGAAATCATTATCTAAGATAACTAAGGAGAGAACAACTATAGTTATAGCTCACAGATTAAGTACAATTAAAAACGCCGATAATATTATTGTTATTGATAAAGGCAAGATTATTGAGAGCGGAAAACATGAGATTTTAATAGATAATAAGAATGTATATTCAGATTTATGGAACTTCCAAGTAGGTATTTAAAAATATTTAAAAAAACTAAATTAAGAAGTTAAAAGACTCAATAACATTAGTAAACATTCCATCAACTTTGTTCCATCTATCTTCATTCGTTCCTACTGCGAATGTATATAATGTTCCCCTATCAATAACAACTGTTGCTAGTTCATGCCTATCTTGATCATTCAAATTTAGTTGATACTCTAAATCATAAAAAATATGATTAGAGGCTTCTCTTTTATTTGCATCAACAAGTTTGACTGATCTGCCTGAGCCTTCTGGAGCAATAACTTTATCTATTAAAGTTTGACCAACTTCAATTGGGCTACCTAATTGTTCTAAATCAACTTCTTTATTTACATCCGATACAACTAAACTTAGCGTTTCATTACTATTAATCAAATCGTGGTAAATAATTTCAGGACCTCCATCAACTTTGACTCTTGTCCAACCTGTGGGATATAAAAAAGCATAACGTCCGTCAGGACTTTGATATGCCTCTAATCCCGCGTTAATTCCTCCGCTGCAGGAACTCAGGGTGAAGCATAAAATTATTAATAAAAGATACTTAAATGGATTAAATTTCATATTCTTCATTTTAAAAAAAATTATTTAATAAAAATATAATAAGACATTAAAAGCAAACAAATAGAACCAATTTCTAATTATACGTCTAAATTAATCTTAGAAGAATTTTAATCTTGATAACTTTTACCAAACCACTTTCAAAATTAATTGGTCATTTTGAAAAATTCCCAGGAATTGGTCCAAGAACAGCTCAAAGGTTGGCATTATTCATTTTGAAACAACCTGAGAGTAGTATAAAGGATTTTTCCAAAGCATTATTAGAGGCTCATAGCAATGTGGGCCATTGTAAAAAATGCTTTAATTTAACTTCAGAAGAAGAGTGTGTAATATGCAGAAATACTGAAAGAAATCAAAAAATAATTTGTGTAGTAGCGGAAACTAAAGATTTATTAGCATTAGAAAGATCAAGGGAATTTAAAGGTGTCTACCATGTTATTGGGGGTTTGATTTCTCCTATGGATTCAATTGGTCCAGAATTATTAGAGATTAGAAGCTTGGTAGAGAGAGTAAGTAAATCAGAAGTTGATGAAATAATACTGGCATTAACTCCAAGCGTTGAAGGAGATACCACAAGCCTATATATAGGAAAACTATTAACCCCTTTTACGAAAGTAACAAGAATCGCTTATGGACTTCCCATGGGCAGTGAACTTGAATACGTTGATGAAGTTACTCTCGCAAGAGCCTTAGAAGGTAGAACCAATTTAATTTAAGAATGGAAGATAAGAATCAGATTAAAGTAGAAAAATTTTTAAGGCTTCCATCTTGGATAAAATTCCCTATTAGTAAGGCTTCAGAATTTGAAAGAATACAAAGACTAATAAAAAAATCAAATATAAATACAATTTGTGAAGAGGGGAGATGTCCAAATAGGGCAGAATGCTATGCCTCAGGGACCGCCACTTTTTTACTTGGAGGTTCAATTTGTTCTCGTGCGTGTGCTTTCTGCCAAGTAAGTAAAGGTAAACCTACTGAAATAAATAAATATGAAAGTATTCAAGTCGCAGAAGCTGTGAAAACACTTAATTTAAAATATGTCGTATTAACAGCGGTAGCAAGAGATGACCTTCCCGATCATGGAGCTAATTTATTTGTCTCTACGATTAATGAGATAAGAAAAAGGGATCCAAATATTCAAATAGAAGTCCTTACTCCAGATTTATGGGGGGGAGGGAAAAGTTTTGAAGATAAAGATAAACTTCAAAAAGAAAGATTAAAAATGATCTTAGAAAAAAAACCAATTTGTTTTAATCATAATTTAGAGACGGTTGAAAGACTTCAAAAAGAAGTTCGCAGAGGAGCTAGTTATAAAAATTCTATAAGCTTGCTAAAAAAAGCAAAGTCTATTGCTCCAAATATTCAAACTAAATCAGGCATAATGTTGGGCTTAGGAGAAACATTAGAAGAAATAGAGACTACAATTTTTGATCTCAAAAAAGTTGATTGTGATCAAATTACAATTGGACAATACCTAAGACCCTCATTGAAGCACTTATCAGTAAAGAAATATTGGGAACCAAATGAATTTGATTATTTAGATAGATTTTGTAAAAAATTAAGTTTTAAAAAAGTATCTTGTGGTCCTTTAGTTAGAAGTAGTTATCACGCTGGTTGAGTATTATCAATCGAAGAAAGTTTTTTCTCAATTTTGTTTAGAATATTAAAACAATCACCTTTCATTAGAGTTCCTGCACCTCCCCAAACTAACCTTAAAAAGAGATCTATTGGACTAGAACCGACCTCTTTTACAATTTTAAATCCAATAATCTTAAAATATCTAACAAGTTTCATACTATATCCCTCAGTATCATAAATAGCTAATAATCTTGCTTTTTTACTATTTTTCTTTTCGATAGCCCAAGCCATGCTTGTTGCCCAAATTAATTCCGAAACAAAAGGAGGAGAGGTTCTAATTATCCGTAATGTATCTAGCTGAAGGCCCTGCTTATTTAAAAAAGTCCATCCTTTCATCTCTCCCCAAATCTTTACTATATTATCTTTTTGTTCTGCCACAACAATTTTAAAAAAACATAATCCAAGTGTTTCTCTTACTTGAATTTTTATTACTAAACCTAGAGAAAATGCTATTTTTTGTAATTCTTCTATTTTCATAATATTTTTCTATTAATTCTTATACACTTTTTGATTAATATCTTTAGATGCTGTTATCTGTTTTTGTCTTTCTTCAAATCTTTTTCTATCTTCATCAGTAAATTGGTTAATACAAAAATGACATTGAATACCTTCAATGTATTCCTCTTTTTTCTTATCTCCAAAAGAAATTGGCATTCCGCATGCATGACAAATTGAATAAGATCCTTTTTTTAATTCGTGATCTAAGGAGACTCTTTTATCAAAAACATAACATTCTCCATCAAAAAGACTTTCTTCTTTTGAAATCTCTTCGAGGTATTTAAGTATCCCACCTTTTAAATGAAAGATATTTTTATACCCTCTATTTTTTAATAAAGTAGTAGCTTTTTCACATCTAATTCCTCCTGTACAAAACATTGCAATATTTTTAGAATTTTCATTTCCTAGATGTTTCTCTAAATTATTATCTACCCACTCAGGAAACTCACTAAAGTTTTTTGTATTTGGATTAATTGACTCTTTAAAACTTCCTATAGAAACTTCATAATGATTCCTTGTATCTATGACGATAGTATTTTGATCTTTAATTAATTTATTCCAAGTAAATGAATCAATATAAGTTCCGGAATTTTTTGATGGATTAATTTCAGGAACTCCCATCGTTACAATCTCATTCTTAATTTTAATTTTTAATTTTTTGAAAATTTTTGTATTTGAATAACTAACCTTAATATTTGATTTATTAATTCCAATAAATTTACTTAGTAAGTAAAGAACTTTTTCAATAATATTTTCTTCAGCGCAAATAGTTCCATTAATTCCTTCTTTCGCAATTATTAACAAGCCTGAAAGATCATTTTCATTCTCAATACTCAACAACTTATCTTTTAATTCAAGAATTAAGTGTTCTTGAAATGAAAAGAAAGAGTAAAGTGAAACTATTTTATAAATATTTTTTCTCATGCTGAAGAAACAGTTTTATCACAATATTCAAAATCTTTATTAATTAAGACCCCTACATCCTTAAGTAGTTTTCTGTCATCTTGAAAAGATGGATTTGAGGTCGTCAGTAATTCATCTCCATAAAATATAGAGTTTGCTCCGCATTGAAAACAAAGAATCTGAGCTTCTTTAGATAAGTTCTCCCTTCCAGCGCTTAATCTTATCTTGCTTTTTGGCATAAGAATTCGAGCAGTAGCGACCATTCTTATCATCTCAATAGAATCAATTTCTTTTTTCTCCTCTAAACCTGTTCCTTCTATAGCCACCAAAGAATTGATTGGGACACTTTCAGGGTGAGGATTCATGTTTGATAGGACTTCTAAAAGAGATGCTCTATCTCCATTATTTTCTCCAAGACCTATTATTCCGCCGCAACATACATTTATACCTGCATTTCTTACTCTTTTAATTGTATCTAATCTGTCCTGATAAGTTCTTGTCGTAATAATATTTTTATAGTATTCAGGACTCGTGTCGAGATTATGGTTGTATGCCGTTAGTCCTGCATCGGCAAGTTTAATGGCCTGCTCATCTGTTAGCATCCCGGCTGTTACACATGCCTCCATTCCGAGTTCTTTTACACCTTTAACCATTTCTATCATCGAATTGAAAGGTTTACCATCTCTTATTTCTCTCCAAGCCCAACCCATACAAAACCTATCAGCGCCTTCTTTTTTTGCAATTTTAGCTCTGTTTAAAACAGCATCAACTTCAAATTGAGGGTGACTCTTTATTTGACTAGAGCTATAAATTGATTGACTACAGTATGAACAATTCTCTTCACATCCTCCAGTTTTTACGCTGAAAAGAGAAGCTAGTTGGACCTTATATTGATTAAATCTTCTATGTATAATTTGAGCTTCCCACATTAAATCTATCAATGGGTAATTTAATATTTCTAAAATCTCATCTCTCTCCCAATCAAATCTAATTTTACAAAATTTTTGGTTATCTGAATTAAACATTTTTACTTAGGAAGAATAGTTAGAATCTTCACAAGATTCATTTTGTAATGATTGTATACCTCCAAAACGTCTATCCCTTGATTGATAATCAATAATAGCTTTTAAAAATTCTATCTCATTAAAATCAGGCCACATTACATCAGTTATATATATTTCAGAATAAGCTAATTGCCATAAAAGAAAATTACTGATTCTTTTCTCACCACTGGTACGTATTAATAATTCAGGATCCTTGATCCCATGAGTTAAAAGTTCTGAGTTAAATAATTGTTCATCTATGTCACTGGGTTTTATTTCACCTGAGGAGGATTTGATTGCTATTTCTTTTGCAGCTTGTACTATTTCTTGCCTACCTCCGTAATTAACACAAATATTTAATATGAAATTTTTATTATTTTCAGTAAGAGCTTCTGAACTACTTATTATTGATTTTAATGCCTTAGGAAAAGGGGACAAATCTCCAATGAACTTTATTTTTATTGATTCTTGATGAATCTCAGAAATTTCTTTTTTTAAAACTTTCTCAAACAAATTTATAAGAAAATCAACCTCTTTTGATGGTCTTGTCCAATTCTCCGTTGAAAATGCATAAACAGTAAGTACTTTACAATCTAAATTCTTAGATACTTTAATAATATTTTTTAAAACACTAACACCTTTATTATGACCAAATGATCGAGGTAAACCCTTTCTAATCGCCCATCTTCCGTTACCATCCATAATTATTGCAATGTGCTTTGGCACTCGAAGTTTATCTATTTCATTAGATAGTTTTAAATTTTCTTTGGTTGGTATTTTTTGCGATCTCATGAATTAATCTTTAATCTGATTTATTTGAATCGTCTTCAATAGTAATATTATCATTCGTATTTAAATTTTGGGAAAAAGTGCTTTTGTTTGCAGATGACTTTGGATTACCTAATGGATTTTGATTACCTACCAATTTTATGAGAAGCTCCTGCAATCGACTACTTGTTATAGGTCTTTCAAGTTTTCCTTGATTAGCTAATGATAAAGTACCTGTTTCCTCTGAGACAACAATGCAAATACATCTGTCGAATCTTTCTGTAATTCCTAATGCAGCAAGATGCCTTGTCCCGTATCTACTTATTCCTTGACGCGATAGAGGTAATATTACTCCAGCCGAAATTATTTTATTTCCTTTTACCAATACAGCTCCATCATGTAATGGGGTGTCTGCTGCAAACAAATTTATTAATAGATCAGTAGACAATTGTGCTTGAATGTTAACGCCTGAATATAAAAAATCTTCTGGTCTTAAATCGCTTCCTAAATCTACAACTATTAAAGCTCCTTTTCTATTTTGAGATAGTTTTCCTGCTGCATTAACTAACTGGTTAACTGTTGTAGATGTAGCTCTGAATTCTTTAGGTGGATTACCTAATATTACAGCTAACCTCCCAGTACCTAGTAATTCCATTAATCTTCTAAGCTCTCCTTGCCAAAGAATTGCTAGAGATAGAGAACAAGCAAGGACTACTGCGTCAATTAGTTTTGAAGTTAGTGGAAGATATGCATATCTTTGAATAAACCAAGCAAAAGAAACTAAAAATAAATATCCTCTCAAAAGCCATAATGTTCTCTGTTCTTTAACTCTAGAGAATAATAAAAGTCCAAATCCAGTTGCAAATAATACATCCAATAAAAACTTTAAATTTATAAACCCCCAAAAATTCACATTAAAATTTAATTTATTTAAATGTACCTAACTTTGCTTAATAAAGCGATCGGGTAATACATCGTATTTAAGAAGATCATGTGGACTCTCTCTCTTTTGGATAATTTCTGCTTCCCCATTAGATACTAAAAGAGCTGCAGGCTTTGGAATTCTGTTGTAATTAGAACTCATCGAATTGTTATATGCACCAGTACCAAAAACACAAATTAAATCACCTGTTTTGCAATTTCCTAATTCAAGTTCCTTAAATAATACATCTCCTGATTCACAATGCTTACCTGCAACAGTATATTTATTTTTGGAATTACAACTTAAGGGGTTATTTACTAAACAAGCAGAGTAATTAGATTGATATGTAATAGGTCTGGGATTATCACTCATGCCACCATCTACGGATAAGTAAGTCCTTATCCCCGGAATTTCTTTAAATGAACCAATTTTGTATATTGTCACCCCTGCTGTAGATACTATAGATCTTCCAGGCTCGCACATAAGTACAGGTAAATCTAATTTATTTTTTTTACAAGCTTCTTTAACAGATTCCGAAACTGTTTTGATCCATTCATCTATTGAAGGAGGATCATCTTCCTGAGTATATTTAATTCCCAATCCACCCCCAACATTTAGTTCTTTTATGTTGTGACCAAACTCTTTAGCTTGCAACATAACATTTACCATTATTTCTCCCAGATCCTTATGTGGATCAAGTTCGAAGATCTGAGAACCTATATGAGCATGTAACCCAATTAATTTTAGGTGCTTTGTTTTGATTATCACTCCGAATAATTTATTTAAAGACTCTATTCCAAAACCAAACTTACTATCAAAAGATCCCGTTCTAATGTAATCATGAGTGTGGCATTCTATTCCAGGGGTAAATCTAATCATAATTTCTAAATCGAATTTTAATGAATCAGATATCTCTTCTAATCTACTCAGGTCATGGTCATTATCTACAATTACTTTGATTTGATTTTTTATAGCAAATTCAATTTCCTTATCAGATTTATTATTTCCATGAAAAACAATTTTTTCATTTGGAACGCCACCTTTTAAAGCTGTTAGCAATTCACCTTCTGAAACAGCATCAAGACCAAATCCCTCTGAGGCTACTAAATTACTCATAAAAAGGGAACTATTTGCCTTAGATGCGTATATTGGGAGTGATACTCCTGGATAATATTTTTCTAATGCTTTTTTATAAGCTCTACAGGAATTTCTTAAAGTGATCTCATCTAAGATATAAAGTGGCGAATCGTATTTTCTTACTAAATCTTCAATAGAACATCCACCAATATTTAATTTTTCATTACTATCAATAACTGTAGTGATAGGTACGATATTTTTATTGGGACTAATTAAATCAATTCTATTTTTTAAGAATGAAATCTTTTCTTTCATAGGACTGTTTTCTAATAGAGTTATTCTACAACTTTCAGAACTTTTATAATAAATAAAATTCTAAAATTATCCAGAGATAATTATTAATTCAATGATTTCAATTAAAGAAATTGAACATAAAGAATATGAATTATGTTTTGAATTAGATTCAAATACAATTTGTTTATGGTCTAGAAAACAATGGGAAAGTGAGCTTAATAAGAAGGGAGTAAAAGTAGTTGCAATAATAATAAGAGAGAAAATAATTGGAATTTACGTTATCCATACAATCATTGACGAAGCTCAAATAAATTATTTTTCCATAAAACAAAGATTTCGTCGAAAAGGTTATGGCAGTTACTTAATGAACTATTTAATACAAGAATGTGAAAAATCAAATATAAAAAAATTATTAATGGAAGTTTCAGAAACTAATTCAATTGCTGAGGTTTTTTATAGCAAATTCAATTTTTTAACTGTAGGAAGAAGAAAAAACTATTATAAAGATGGTTCTGATGCTGTTTTGAAAGAAAAAATATTTATAAAATAATTATTAATTTTATTTTTGTTCGGATTACCAGAATCCTTGAAATCACTTTAATAAGCAGCTATATCACCAATAAGGTAATTTTAAGTTTACTAAATTATACTTTTGGGTATTCACAAAAGCTCATTCTGAACACAAAATTGACTTAATACTGGTAGGTTATAAATAGGAATTAAAACCCTCTAATGTTCGAAAGATTTACAGAAAAAGCCATAAAAGTCATTATGCTTGCTCAAGAGGAAGCTAGAAGACTTGGACATAATTTTGTTGGAACAGAACAAATATTATTAGGCCTTATAGGTGAAGGTACAGGAGTGGCAGCAAAGGTACTTAAATCACTAGGAGTAAACTTAAAAGACTCAAGAATTGAAGTTGAAAAAATAATAGGTAGAGGTTCAGGTTTTGTTGCAGTAGAAATCCCTTTTACCCCAAGAGCTAAAAGGGTATTGGAATTGTCTCTAGAAGAAGCGCGCCAATTAGGACATAACTATATAGGTACTGAACACTTATTGTTAGGACTAATAAGGGAAGGTGAAGGTGTAGCTGCAAGAGTTTTAGAAAATCTTGGGATTGATTTAACTAAAGTTAGAACTCAGGTAATAAGAATGCTTGGAGAGACTGCTGACGTTGGTACAGGCGGAAATTCTTCAAATAAGGGAAATCTAAAGACAGCAACCCTTGACGAATTTGGTACCAATCTAACAAAACTCGCAAGTGAATCAAAGCTTGATCCTGTTGTTGGTCGTTACGAAGAAATAGATAGAGTTATTCAGATTTTAGGTAGGAGAACTAAAAATAATCCGGTACTTATTGGTGAGCCTGGTGTAGGTAAAACAGCTATAGCAGAAGGCTTAGCCCAAAGAATCCAACTTGGTGAAATCCCTGACATTCTTGAAGATAAAAGGGTATTAACCCTTGATATCGGCCTTCTAGTTGCAGGAACAAAATATAGAGGTGAATTTGAAGAAAGATTAAAAAAAATAATGGAAGAAATCAAATCGGCTGGAAACGTTATTTTGGTAATTGATGAAGTTCATACTCTAATTGGAGCAGGAGCTGCTGAAGGTGCTATTGATGCTGCTAACATCTTAAAGCCAGCTTTAGCTAGAGGTGAACTACAATGTATTGGGGCTACAACTTTAGATGAATATAGAAAGCATATTGAGAGAGATGCTGCTCTAGAAAGAAGATTTCAACCAGTAATGGTTGGAGAGCCATCTATAGAAGATACCATAGAGATTTTAAAAGGTTTAAGAGAACGTTACGAGCAACATCATCGTTTAAAAATTACTGATGATGCTTTAGAGGCCGCAGCTCACCTAGGTGATAGATATATATCTGATAGATTTTTACCAGATAAGGCTATAGATCTTATTGACGAAGCTGGAAGTAGAGTAAGGTTAATTAACTCAAAACTTCCTCCTGAAGCTAAACAAATTGATAAGGAATTAAGACAAGTTCAAAAACAAAAAGAAGAATCAGTAAGAGATCAAAATTTTGATCAAGCTGGTCAGTTAAGGGAAAAAGAAGTTGAATTGCACGCAAAAATTAAAGCTCTTTTAGATAACAAAAAAGAAAGTTTAGACCAAAGCGAATCAAGTGATGCTGAAGAAACTGAAAAAGTTAATTCAAATATTATTCAAAACCCTCTTGTTAGCGAAGAAGACGTAGCTCATATAGTAGCTTCATGGACCGGTGTTCCTGTTCAGAAGCTAACAGAAACTGAATCAGTCAAACTTCTTAATATGGAAGAGACATTACATCAAAGGCTTATAGGACAAGATGAGGCTGTAAAAGCAGTATCGAAAGCCATAAGAAGAGCTAGAGTTGGTTTGAAAAATCCAAATAGACCTATTGCAAGTTTTATTTTTTCAGGTCCTACTGGTGTTGGTAAAACTGAACTAACCAAATCTTTAGCATCATATTTCTTTGGCAGTGAAGAAGCTATGATTCGATTGGATATGTCTGAATTTATGGAAAGACATACTGTTAGTAAATTAATAGGTTCCCCACCAGGATATGTTGGTTTTAATGAAGGAGGTCAACTTACAGAAGCAGTAAGAAGAAGACCATATACAGTAGTTTTATTTGATGAAGTAGAGAAAGCTCATCCAGATGTTTTTAATTTATTATTGCAGTTGCTAGAAGATGGAAGATTAACAGATTCCAAGGGTAGAACTGTTGATTTTAAAAACACTCTTTTAATAATGACTTCTAATATTGGCTCTAAAGTGATCGAGAAGGGAGGAGGAGGTTTAGGTTTTGAATTTTCTGGAGATTCTGTTCAGGATAGCCAGTACAATAGAATCAAATCTCTTGTAAATGAGGAATTAAAACAATACTTCAGGCCTGAGTTTTTAAACAGACTTGACGAAATAATTGTATTTAGACAATTAACTAAAAATGAAGTTAAAGATATTGCAGAAATAATGTTAAAAGAAGTATTCTCTCGATTAAATGAAAAAGGAATAAAATTAGATGTTACTGAAGCATTTAAAGAAAGACTTGTTGAAGAGGGATATAATCCAGCTTATGGAGCTAGGCCTTTAAGGAGAGCAGTTATGCGATTACTTGAGGATAGTCTAGCTGAGGAAGTTTTATCCGGAAGAATAAAAGATGGAGATAAAGCTTTAGTTGATATTGATGAGAATAAGAAAGTTACGGTAAATATTACCTCAGAAGAATCTTCTCAAGAACTGGCAGGGGCAAATTTTTAACATCTCATGCTTATATGCAGTTAATATCACCAGAAAAAATATTTAGGGGAAGTGGTGCCTGGTTTAAAGCTTTACCACAAATAAAAAAAATTTCTAAGCGCCCATTGGTTTTAGGAAGAAGTTTAGCAACTAATAATATTAGGCAACAAATTTATAAAGATTTGCTTGAAGATAATTTTGAAATATATATTGCAAATTTAGAATACGATTGTTGTTTTGAAGATCTTGAAAGGGTAAAGAGTATTGTACTTAAGAATAATTGTGATTCTATTATTGCTATAGGTGGAGGTAAAGTTTTAGATTCAGGAAAATTTTTAGCAGATACTCTCTCGATTCCAGTCATTACGGTTCCTTTAAGTGCATCTACATGTGCAGGGTGGACTGCCTTATCAAATATTTATTCAATAAATGGACAATTCATTAAGGATATTGAGTTAAAATCTTGTCCTAAAATATTGGTTTTTGATCATGAATTCATTAAAACAGCGCCAAAGAGGACACTTTCTAGCGGAATAGCTGATGCTTTGGCCAAATGGTATGAATCTTCTTTAACTTGTTCAAAAGTTGAAGACGGACTTGTCCAACAGGCAATTCAAATATCAAGAGTATTAAGAGATCAACTACTTATTTCTGGCGAAAGCGCTTATCAGAGTCAATATGTTCAAAATCTTTCTTGGTGCAATGTAGTTGAAGGATGTTCACTTACTGCTGGATTGATTGGTGGAATAGGAGGAGAAAAGTGTAGGACAGCTGCTGCTCATGCTTTTCATAATGCTATTACTCAAATAATTTCAACTCATAAGCCCTTACATGGTGAAATTGTTGGAGTTGGAATATTATTGCAATTAAGATTAGAAGAAACTATAAATAATAATAAATTAGCTGATCAATCGATTAAACAGCTATTGTTATTAATGAAAAAATTAAATTTACCAACTACTATCGCAGAATTAGGAATAAATGTTTTTGAAAATAATAATTTACAAAAAATTGCTGAGTTTACATGCAGGGAAAAATCTGAGATTCATTTTTTACCTTTTGAAATTAGTCAACAAGATATTATTGCAACTATTTCTAATTTTGAAAAGCAAGAAATTAAAATTTCATAAATTCTTTGAACAAAAATCTTTTTAATGATAATAATAGATTGAATATTGATACTTTTGAAAAAATTAAGACTTCTATTCAAGATCCATTAGGCTTAAATATATCTAATGATGTCAATTGGATAAAACTTGACGAAAAATGGAATAATGCTCAATTTCCTGTAGTTATTGGGGGCTCAGGTCACCCTATATTGTTCTTGCATGGATTTGACAGTAGTTTTTTGGAATTTAGAAGAATATATCCAATTCTAAAAAATCAATTCCAATTGATAATACCTGACTTATTAGGATTCGGTTTCACTCCTAGAATTGCTACAAAGGAATATAATCCTCGAAAAATAATTTCTAATCTTATTGATATTATTAATACTTTAAATTTAAAAGATAAGTTAATGATTGTTGGCGCTTCTATGGGAGGATCAGTGGCTATTAGCTTAGTGAAGGAAATTCCAGATCTCATAGATAAGATAATTCTGTTATCTCCAGCGGGACTTTTTGGGGAATCCAAAATTATTCCTTTCCCATTAAACCAAATTGGAGCTACATTTTTAGGATTACCTCAAGTAAGAAAGAGTCTTTGCAGGCAAGCTTTTGCTTTTCCTGATAAAAGTGTTGGTTTAATGGAAGAGCAAATTGCCTCAATTCATTTAGAGTGTTCTGGTTGGAGGGATTCATTGGCTTCTTTTGCTAAAAGTGGGGGATTTGCGGGGACATATAAATATATGCAAAATATTCAAATTAAAACAATATTTGGAGAGAATGATCGAATTCTCGGAAAGAAAGAAATCAATAAAATAAAA
The DNA here is from genome assembly GCA_003279875.1 of Prochlorococcus sp. AG-388-D03. Taxonomy (GTDB): domain Bacteria; phylum Cyanobacteriota; class Cyanobacteriia; order PCC-6307; family Cyanobiaceae; genus Prochlorococcus_A. The sequence goes on along the minus strand of QCGN01000025.1, from coordinate 262 downwards.
CAAATTGATCAATTAAATTCTATTGGGTTGAAAAATTGTGGTCACCTTCCACATGTAGATTTACCATCATTAACTGGCAAAATTATTTACGATTATTTTTGTGTTTAGCAATATTATTATTGAAAATTTAATTAAAATTGGAATTAAATCTTTGTTAAAATCTGTTTGTAAAAGTATTGATATTCAATCTTTAAAGTTGATTTTAAATAATAAGTATTTCGGTAAGGTAGATGAAATTTACTTAGAAGCTAAAAATATAATT
>QCGN01000024.1 GCA_003279875.1 Prochlorococcus sp. AG-388-D03 | reverse complement strand
TGCTTGGAGTAAAAAAATTTTAAATAAAATTCCAGTCTTTCCCGTAAAAGGACAAATGCTATCAATACAAGGTCCTGCAAATTTTCTTAAAAGAGTTCTTTTTGGTACAACAACCTACTTAGTCCCTCGTGAAGACGGACTAATAGTAGTAGGCGCAACGGTTGAAAAAGATGCAGAATTTGATCAAGGCAATACTCCTAATGGAATCAGTCATCTTCAAGAAGGTATTCGATTATTATTACCTGAAGCGTTGAATTGGCCACAAATGGAGCATTGGTGGGGATTTAGACCTTGTACTCCAGACTTAAAGCCAATCATAGGTAAATCTGAAGTTGAAAACCTTTTTCTAGCAACTGGACACTACAGAAATGGAGTTTTATTCTCTGCAATAACGAGTGATATTATTTTCAAGTTAATTCAAGATAAAACTCTACAAGACATTGAAATAAGCTTTTTAGAAAAATTTAGTTTGAAGAGATTTAAGATATAAATTTTTAATTTTCAGAACGCCATTTTGAATCAGAAGGCTCCCATTCACATAAATCATCTTGATTAAACCATAAATTAATTTCAAATTTTGCAGTTTCTTCTCCGTCCGAACCATGAATTATGTTCCTACCAATATCTACAGCAAGATCTCCTCTTATAGTGCCAGGTTCTGCATCAAGAGGTTTTGTAGCACCTATTAATTTTCGAGAACTTAAAATAACTCCTTCACCTTCCCATACCATTGCTACAACAGGACCACTTGAAATAAAATCTACTAAATCACTAAAAAAAGGTCTCTCTTTATGAACACCATAGTGATCTTGAGCAAGTTGTTTTGATGGAATTAATTGTTTAAGAGCTACTAATTTAAATCCTTTTTTTTCAAATCTACTGATAATTTCAGCAACATATCCTCTTTGAACTCCGTCTGGTTTAATTGCAATAAAGGTTCTCTCTTTGGTCATTTAATTTGTAAGCACTCTATGTATATTCATCTTTTAGGTGGTAACTTGGCAAGTAATCATTAAAATAAAAGATATTGTTTTGAGTTATTTTCAAAAACATTTATTAATCACTAAGGCATAAATTGAACAATTTTGAGCCAGAAAAATTAAATAAAAATTGGACTATAGAAGATAGTATTTCGACTTACAATATCGACAAGTGGGGTGATCAATATTTTTCTATAAATTCAAATGGAAATATCTCAATCACTCCAGAAAAAAAATCAGCAAAAATTATTGATCTTTTTAAGCTTGTCGAAGAACTTAAAAGTAGAGAAATTAATACGCCATTAATAATAAGATTTAACGATATTTTGAAAGATCGTATAAACGAACTACATGAAGCATTTTCAAAAGCAATTAAAACTTACGAATATAAGAACAATTATCAAGGAGTTTTTCCAGTAAAATGCAATCAGCAGAAGAACGTTCTAGAAAAGATATTAGAGTTTGGAGAACCATGGAATTTTGGTTTAGAAGTGGGCAGTAAATCAGAATTATTAATTGGCCTTTCTCTTCTTGAGAACCAAAACTCTTTATTAATTTGCAATGGATATAAAGACTCAAAATATATTGAAGTTGCTACATTAGCCAGAAAACTAGGCAAAAATCCAATAATAGTAATTGAGCAGAAAGATGAGGTAAAAAGAATTATTGAAGCAGTTAAAAACCTTAAAGCAAAACCATTGTTAGGAATTAGAGCAAAGTTATCAAGTAAAAGTAGTGGAAGATGGAGCAAATCTGTTGGAGATAATTCCAAATTTGGGTTATCAATTCCAGAAATTATGTCAACGATAAAAGAACTTAAAGAAGCAAACCTATTAAATGAAGTGAAATTACTTCATTTTCATATAGGTAGTCAAATAAGTGATATAGCTGTGATTAAAGACTCATTACAAGAAGCAAGTCAAATATATGTTGAATTATGCGAACTAGGAGCCCCTATGAAATATATAGATGTTGGTGGAGGATTAGGAATAGATTTCGATGGAACGAAAACTTCTTCCAATACATCTACAAATTATTCTCTTCAAAATTATGCGAACGATGTAATTGCAACAATAAAAGATTCATGTCAGGTCAATAATATAGATCATCCAACCGTAATTTCAGAAAGCGGTAGAGCAATTATCAGTCATTGTTCAGTTTTAATCTTTAATATTTTAGGTACAAGTCATGTGAGCTCAGAAATTAAAATATCTGATGAAAAACCCAAATCATTAATAATTGCAAATCTAATTGAAACTTTCTATCAACTAAAAAAACTTACAAAGAAGAAGGTAAATTTATCTGAAATTATAGAACTATGGAACGATGCAAAAAAGTTTAAAGAAGATTGTCTAGTCGCTTTTAGATTAGGATTTTTAAATTTAAAAGAACGAGCACAAGCAGAAGAGCTTACCTGGGCTTGTGCAAAAGAGATTGCTATTAATCTAGATAGTGATGAAATAATTCATCCAGATTTGTTGGAGATCACAGAAACACTCGCATCAACTTATTATGCAAATTTTTCTATCTTTAAATCTATTCCTGATAGCTGGGCAATAAATCAGATTTTTCCAATAATTCCAATACATAGACATTTAGAAGAGCCATTCTGCAAAGGCAACTTTGCAGATTTAACTTGTGATTCAGATGGAAAATTAAATAGTTTTATTGATAATGGCAAAATCAAATCTCTTTTAAATTTACATGAACCAGAACAAAACAAAGATTATCTAATAGGAATTTTTATGGCAGGAGCATATCAAGAAGCATTAGGAAACTTCCATAATTTATTTGGCAACACAAATGTTATTCATATTGATATAAATCAAGATAATTCTTATAAAGTCAAAAATATTATTAAAGAAAATAGTAAATCTGAAATTTTAGAATTGTTAGATTACAGTTCAAAAACTCTAGTTGAATCAATAAGAATTAATACTGAATCTGCTATTGATCAAAAGCATTTGACAATTAAAGAAGCAAGAAAATTAATTGACCAAATCGAAACAAGTCTTAGAAAAAGCAGTTATTTATCGGAATAACTTTTTAGCTTTTTAAACAAATCATTTCTTGCATATTCCAATGCTAAATTTAATTTATCAATATCCTTAGCACCTGCCTGAGCAAAATTAGGTTTTCCTCCTCCCCCTCCAGAACAAATCTTAGCAATATCATTAATTAATTTCCCTGCATGAAAGCCTATTTTTACTATGGCATCTCCAAAAGAGACCACAAATAACAACTTTTTAGTCTCTGGATTCGGTATTCCTCCAAGAATAACTAAGGATTTATCACCCAATTTAGAAGTTAAATTTAATGCTGCTGATTGAAGTGAATTACCATCTAGGCCATCAATCTGACTTACTAAAATTGAAAAAGAACTAACTTGTTCTGCAGAAGAAATAAGCGAAGAATATTTATAATAGGCAATTTCATCTTTCATTTTTTGTATCTCTCTGTTTTTATTTATAAGTTCCGATTGCAAATAATTAACCCTATCAAAGAGTTGATTAGGATTGGCTTTTAACAAATCACTAAGTTCATTTACTAAAGAATTTCTATCAGTAAAGTAATCAAAAGCTGATTGACCTGATAAAGCTTCGATTCTTCTCACACCAGCTGAGATTCCTTCTTCACTAATTATTTTAAAACAACCTAATTCAGATGTACTTTTTACATGAGTTCCGCCACATAGTTCCATCGAAACACCTGGTACATCTACAACTCTTACTTCATCATCATATTTTTCTCCAAACATAGCTACTGCCCCTTTTTCAAGAGCCTCACTCTTAGCCATATTTTTTGTAGCAAGGAAATAGTTTTCCATAATCCAAGAATTTACTAAAGTCTCAACTTTAGAAATTTGATCTTTAGAAATTGGTTGAGAAGAATTGAAGTCAAATCTTAATTTATTAAAGGCAACTAATGAACCTTTTTGTCCTACGTTTTTATTAACAACTGTTTTAAGAGCAGCTTGCAACAAATGTGTAGCGGTATGATTTGCTGCCGCCTTAGCTCTATTAGAAGCATTAACTTTAGTTTGGACCTTTTTCCCACAAGTTACTATTCCTTTTTTCACTACTCCATAATGTAGAAAAACATTTTTCTTTCGTACGACATTATCAATAATCACCTCTAGATCAGTTGACAATATCGTTCCAATATCGCCAACTTGACCGCCAGATTCACCATAGAAAGAAGTCTGATCAAGAACAATTAGAATTTTCTGGCCTTCAATTGCTTCCTGAACCAAGGTAGATTCCAAAAATATACCCTTTATTTCTGCTTCTGAGTAAAGTGAATCATAACCTGTAAAAACAGTTTTATTGAATAAGTCTATTTCACGTTCTAAGGAACCCTTGAGTGTCAAATCGATACTATTTGAAGCAGCTTTGGCTCTCTCTTTTTGTGCATTCATTTCTTTCTCAAAACCCTTAACATCTACCTCAATATTATTTTCCTTAGCAATTTCTTCTGTAAGTTCTAAAGGAAAGCCATAAGTATCGTAAAGTTCAAAAGCTCTGAAGCCAGAAATTAATTTCTCCCCTGAAGAAACTAATTCATCTAGTAATTTCTCTCCTCTATCAAGAGTTTCTCTAAATCTTACTTCTTCAATTTTTATCTCAGTCAATATTGAATCAATATTATTTTTTAAATCTTGATAATTTTCTTGCATTAATTTAATCCCTATTTTGGCAATTTCAGATAAAAATTGATGTTTTATACCTAGTAATCTTCCATGTCTAACCATTCTTCTAATTAGTCTTCTGAGTACGTATCCCCTCCCAAGATTGCTTGCTACTACACCATCAGAAATGAGATGTATAACTGCTCTTGTATGATCTCCAATAATTTTTAAAGAAATTTTTGTTCTGTCATCTGCAGAAAAATAATCTATATTTGAAATCTCAGAAGCCCTTTGAATAATTGGAAAAATCAAATCTGTCTCGTAATTATTTTTCTTCTTTTGCAATATTTGAGCCATTCTCTCAAGGCCCATTCCAGTATCAATATTTTTATATTTTAAATCTGACAATTTACCATCAGAATCACGATTATATTGCATAAATACAAGATTATAAAATTCAATAAAACGATTACCATCCTCTAAATCAATATTTTGAAGGCCTTTTTCAGGATTAAAATCATAATATAGTTCTGAACATGGGCCACATGGTCCAGTTTTCCCTGAAGACCAGAAATTATCTTTTTCATCAAGTTTTATTATCCTTTCTGGAAGAATCCCAATTTCTTCCTTCCAAATCTTTTCCGATTCATCATCTTCGTGAAAGACACTTACTATAATATTTTCTTCAGAAAGTCCATAAACTTTAGTAACTAATTCCCAAGCCCACTCAATTGCCTCTTCTTTGAAATAGTCTCCAAAGGAAAAATTCCCAAGCATTTCAAAAAAAGTGTGATGCCGAGCAGTAACTCCAACATTTTCAATATCGTTTGTTCTTATGCACTTTTGACTAGATGTAGCTCTTTTTGATGGCCTTTCTTTCAAGCCTAAAAAAATAGGCTTAAAAGGAAGCATTCCCGCGATTGTAAGCAAAACCGTTGGATCATCAGGAATTAATGATGCACTTGAAATAATTTTATGAGATTTTTCATGATAAAAATTTAAAAATGCTTTTCTAATTTCATCTCCAGTAATTATTTTGTTAATTAGTTGAGATGTCATTTATCAAAAATAAAAATAGTGAAAATAAAAAAAGAGTGTAGTTTCGGTAATTCCACAAAAACGATCACGCGGATTTATATTCTATATAACTAAAGTTAATTTATAAAGCGAATTATTCTATGATAGCCTCTGCGCAAACAAGTAATTCAAAATTGGCACAAATCGATAATAGGTTGTCAGTTCAAACTCAAAAATTTGCTGAAGATTCTTGTGCTATTAGATCCTTAGATTGGGATCGTAGTAGATTTGATATTGAGTTTGGTTTAAGAAATGGAACTACTTATAACAGTTTTATTATTAGAGGTCAAAAACAGGCAATAATTGATACTAGTCATACAAAATTCAAAAAGATATGGTTTGAAGAATTAATTAAAGAAATTGATCCCCAGGAAATTGATTATCTAATTACAAGTCATACAGAACCTGATCACTCTGGATTAATAGGAGATCTTTTAGAATTAAATCAAAATATTACTGTTGTTGGTTCCAAATTAGCACTCAAATTTATTGAAGAGCAAATACATGTTCCTTTCAAACGTCTCGAAGTCAAAAGTGGAGAGTTTTTAGATCTTGGAACCAATCCTAGTAGTGGATTAAACCATAATATTGAATTCATAAGCGCACCAAATTTACATTGGCCAGATACAATTTTTTCTTATGATCACGGAACTAATGTTCTCTACACATGTGATGCATTTGGGCTTCATTATTGCTCTGAAGAATTTTTTGATTCTGATCAGAAAGAAATATATGATGATTTTCGTTTTTACTATGATTGTCTGATGGGTCCAAACGCAAGAAGCGTACTTCAAGCTATAAAACGTATTGACAAGTTACCTGAACTGAAAACCATAGCTGTTGGTCATGGCCCATTGCTTCAAAATCAAGTAAATTTTTGGAAAGGGAAGTATCTTGAATGGAGTAGCAATAAGAGTAAAGGAAATGAATTTGTATCCGTTTGCTATATAAGCGATTATGGATTTTGTGATCGACTAAGTCAAGCTATTTCTCATGGCATAAGTAAGGCAGATGCACAAGTTCAATTAATTGATTTAAGATCTTCAGATTCCCAAGAGTTAACAAGCTTAATATCTGAATCTAAGGCAGTAGTAATACCAACATGGCCAGTTAATTCAGACAATGAATTAAAGGAGTCTCTTGGTACTCTCTTTGCGGCACTCAAACCTAAACAATTTACAGCTGTTTATGATGCATTTGGCGGAAATGATGAGCCGATTGATTCGTTAGCTAATAAATTAAGAGAATTAGGACAAAAGGAAGCCTTTTCACCTTTAAGAGTTAAAAATATTCCTGATCCTATTATCTATCAAGAATTCGAAGAAGCTGGAACTGACTTAGGCCAATTAATTAACAAAAAGAAAAACATTGCTTCAATGAAAAGTCTTGACTCAAATTTAGATAAAGCTTTAGGAAGACTGAGTGGAGGTTTATATGTCGTTACAGCTAGCCAAGGAGAAGGTTCAACATTTAGGCAAAGTGCCATGGTCGCTAGCTGGGTTAGTCAAGCAAGCTTTAACCCACCAGGTATTACAGTCGCAGTAGCAAAAGATAGAGCTATTGAATCCTACATGCAAGTTGGAGAAGGTTTTGTAGTTAATATTTTGCGAGAAGATAACTATCAAAAAATGTTTAGACACTTTTTAAAAAGATTTGCACCAGGGGCAGACAGATTTGCTGAAGTAGACATAGTTAGCAATATCGCAAATGGTGGGCCAGTACTATCTGATTCTCTCGCATTCTTAGATTGTAAGGTAAGCTCACGACTAGAGACCCCAGACCATTGGATAATTTATGGAATAGTCGAAAGTGGAAATGTCTCAGATTTATCCTGTAAAACAGCTGTTCATCATAGAAAAGTTGCAAATCACTATTAAAAAATAAATCTTTAAAAATGTCAGAAATTAATACAAGCTTACTTTTAGAAAATCAAAACTTATCAACTTTTGAAATTACTGAAAATTTTACTTGCATCAGATTTCTTGATCAAAATAAAGAAAGATTCGAACTTGAATTTAATCTTGAAAAAGGAACATCTTTTAACACCTTTCTAATTAGAAGTAATAGAGAGCTTTTTATTATTCACCCTCCTGAAAAAGAATATTCAAAATCAATTAATGAATTAATATCTACCTTTTTTGATAGGTTTGATTTAAACAAAATTAACATTATTACAGGTCATATAAATCCCAAAATTATTGAAACTATAAAAATTATAACTACAAAATTCAGCAACTTAACTATCACATGCTCGAACCCTGGATTTAAGCTTATTAGCGAACTTTGGAATCAAAAAAATCCAAATTTAACAAATTTTATTGACGTTCAATTGCCCGAAATCAACGTCATAAAAAAAGAACTTAGTTTAGAACTAGAAAACAATTTGTTAGAACTTATTCCTATTCCAACTGCGCGCTGGCCTGGTGGATTAATCGTCTATGAAAAAAATGAAGAAATCCTTTTGAGTGAAAAAGTTTTTTCTGCTCATATAGCAACTGAAGACTGGTCAGAGAACAATCGAATAAGTACAGAAATTGATAGAAAGCATTTTTATGATTGTCTTATGGCGCCAATGTCTAATCAAATCGTAACTATTGCAGAAAAAATTTCTGAATTAGATATTAAAAGTATCGCGCCACTACATGGACCAGCAATCGAGTACAGCTTAAAAAGCTTTTTAAATGACTACATTAGATGGGGAGAAAATCTTTCAATAAATAATCCAAAAATTGCCTTAATATACGCTAGTGCATATGGCAATACAGCTTCAATAGGGGATGCATTAGCAAAAGGTATCAGTAGAACTTCAGTAGAGGTTGAAAGTATTAATTGCGAATTTACATCTAATGATGAACTTATAAAATCTATTCAAAATGCTGATGGATATCTAATCGGATCTCCCACTCTAGGTGGACACGCCCCTACTCCAATAGTCAGTGCTCTTGGTACTTTGTTATCTGAGGGAAATAAAGATAAACCAGTAGGAATTTTCGGTAGTTTTGGATGGAGTGGGGAAGCTATAGATTTACTTGAAACAAAATTAAAAGATGGTGGCTTTAAATTTAGTTTTGATCCAATAAGAATAAAATTTAGTCCTAATAAACCAAAAATTAAAGAGCTAGAAGAAATTGGTACTCATTTTGGTAGAAAAATTTTGAAAAAAGCAAAACAAAAAGTTAGAAAATCAGATACTGGAATGATATCTAGTAAAACTGATCCAACATTGCAAGCTTTAGGAAGAGTACTTGGTTCACTATGTGTTCTCACCGCCTCTAAAGGGAAAGATGATAATAATGTAAAAGGAGCTATGCTTGCATCTTGGGTTAGCCAAGCAAGTTTTTCTCCCCCAGGATTAAGTATTGCAGTAGCAAAAGATAGATCAGTAGAATCACTGCTCCAAATAGGAGACTCTTTCGCATTAAATATTCTTGGCGAAAAAGATTTCAAGGAGCCATTAAAAAGATTTACAAAACCTTTTGCACCAGGAGAAGATCGATTTGAAGGTATGGATATTGAATTAACACCTAATGATCAAGTAATTATTTCTGAGTCTTTAGCATGGTTAGATGCTTCTGTAAAAGAAAGAATGGAATGCGGAGATCATTGGGTAATATATGCTGAAGTTTTACACGGTAATGTATTAAAATCCGATAGTCTTACCGCTGTTCATCACCGTAAGAGTGGAGCAAACTATTAAACAAAAATTATTTTTAAATGACTGATTTCAAAGACATAATAATCATTTCTGCTAGTTGTGGAAAAAATTTAGAACTTTCACAAAAATTCCAAGAAAAAAGTATTGAACTTAAAATAAATTCTGAGATTTTAGATCTTACTACTTTTAATATTCCTTTATTCAATCCACGAATTCACACCAAAGAAAATATCCCAGTTGAGATTATTGAGATAAAAGAAAAACTTTTTGCCACGGAAAAATGGATTATATGTGCGCCTGAATACAACGGTTCAATTCCCCCAATTCTCTCTAATTTGATTGCATGGTTATCCGTTTCAGGAGATGATTTTAGAAATTTATTTAATGGTCAACCAATTGCAATTGCAACTTTTTCTGGTGGAGTTGGATTAGAGTTATTAACCTCATTACGAATCCAACTTGTGCATTTAGGAAGTCAAGTATTAGGAAGGCAACTATTATCATCATTTAGTAAACCAGTAGATATAAAAACAGTTGAAGATATCCTTCAAAGATTATCGCAAATGAAAAAATTAAAAATATAATTATGTTTTCTATGAAACTCAATAATCATAACTTAATTACTTATTTTTATTCCAAACTTTTAAAATTTCCCTAGCCATAGGTAATGCATGTACAGATCCTCCTCCTGGTGTATTTTGTGCAAAAGCAACTATGAGTAACTCACTTTTATCTGAGGGAGTAAAACAAACAAACCATGCATGATCTGAACCTCCTTCTCCATCTTCAGCAGTACCAGTTTTACCAGAAACTGGAGGTAAATTAGATACTCCATAATTTATAGAAACTCCTGTTCCAGATTCAACTACTTTTCTTAATCCATTTTTTACTAACTGAATATTTTTTGGATCAATATCAATTTTTATAGGCTTGTAGCTTGAAAAAAGTTGACCTTCTTTTTTAGACAAATGAGGAGTAACTAAATACCCACCATTCGCAATTGCAGCATATGCACGAGCTAGTTGGATAGGCGTTACTTGAACAACAAATTGACCAATTGACATACTAGCAATATCCTCTGGAACCCAAGGAGTTCTTCCTGGTTCACCCCATCCTCTTCCTTCCTTAGCCCATTGACTACTAGCTACTAAACCTATATTTTCTTGTTCAGAAATTTCGATTCCAGATAGTGAAGCAAAACCAAGCTTCTTTGAAATATTATAAATTTCATCTACGCCTACGCCATAGCCTATTTGATAAAAAAAAGTATTACTTGAAACTCGTAAAGCGTCTTCATATCCTATAGTTCCGAAACCTAAGTCATTATGTTCTCTAAAACATTGACTTCCATATCTAATACAAGGTTTAGTTTCTAAAAAAGTTTCTGGAGGAAACTTTCCACTTTCTAAACCAGCGATTGCTGTAACTATTTTCCAAACACTTCCTGGATCATATGCATTTAAAGCTCTATTAAATAATGGTTTAGCGGGTGAATTAAATAATGCATCATATTCTTTTTGAGGCTTAAAATCTTTTGAAAAAAAATTTAAATCAAAAGTTGGTTTGCTAGCCATTGCTCTTATTGCGCCATCTCTCGGATCCATTACTATTATCGCTCCTCCATTTTTATCTTTTAGAACGTCCTCAGCAATTAATTGTAAATTCAAATCAATTGTCAATTGTACATCTTTCCCTTGTTTTGATGGTTTAATACCTAAAGATTTTGTAAATGTACCAGCAGAGTTTACTTCAATCATTTCTCCTCCCCATTCTCCTCTTATATGCTGTTCAAAAACAAACTCAATTCCAGTTCTTCCTATTAAATCATTTAATTTATAACCTTTTTTAGACAAGGTAGTGAATTCTGAATCTGTAATAGGCTGCGTATAGCCAATCACATGAGAAGCAACATTTTTATAAGGATAATTTCTAATCATTTTTGATGAAATTTCTAAACCCTTTAAGAAATTTTCATTTTCTTTAAATTTAATAATTTGATCAGCTCTTAAATCATCTAATAGAGTTATTGAAAAATTTTTATTTTTTAAACCATCAGAATATTTCTTTTGAAGTGAATCAGATGAAATTTTTAGTAATTTGGAAATCTTGGATTTATATTTCTGCCATGCTATTTCATCTACGTATTGAGGCTTAATTACTAAAGAGTAGTTTAACCGACTATCCGCTAATATAAATCCATTTTTATCAATTATCCTTCCTCGAATTGGTTGGGTTGCAATTAGCCTGATTCTATTTTCATCAGACATTTTTTTATAAGTCTCATGATTTAATAATTGCAAAAAAATTAATCTAATTAATATTAATAAAAAAGTAAAACTTGTAACTAAATAAAAAATAATAGGCTGTCTATTAAATGACGGAAACTTATTATATAAATTACTACTTTTCAATTATTTATATCTCTTTCTCAAAAAAAAGTTTTTTTTCTAACAAGTTGATAGTTTCCTTAATACTTTTTAGTTTTTGCACTAAAAATTTATAATCGTTTGGAAGGTTTTCTTTATTAAATTCCAAATCTGATATAACTATTTCTTCATCTTTATTATTCATAAGTACTCTAGCAGGTTGTTTAAATATTAAATTAAAAATCATGAAAATAATATTAAGTTTTTAATAATAAATTCTACTTAATAAAGCATTCTAAATTGACTGATCTAGATTTTGTTCAAAATAAGGATTACAACTGTTTTTTGAAACGCCCGAAGACCAGCCAATAAATGCTGAGATAAATATAACGACAATTACAGGTAAAAAGGCTTGCTGAGTATTTTCAAGTATTAACCACTCCTTCCAACTTCTTATAAATCTTTCTCTTTGAAATTTTCTTTTTTCGCTTTCTTCTGCTCTGGCTTTTTTAGCAAAAGACTTTTTTACCCACTTTTCAAACGGTAACTTTTTCGTGATTGCCATTTTCCTTTCAACTTCTAATAATTGTGCGGCGTTCAACTGAGGATGAAAGGTACTTATAAGCTCTAGAGTCTTTAGGAACATTTCTACACTGGCATCTTTTATAAGCTTTTGATCTTGACTTAAATCAGCCCATTCAATTTCCGGATAAAATCGATTTCTGTTTTGCTGAATTTGCTCTTCTGACATTTGTCCGGGTTCTCTTAACCATCTATTAGTATTTTCATCAAACCTTCTCCAATATAAAAATGGATTAATAAAAATTGTTTTGCCTGCAATTTTGACAACATCTTGTTGTAAATGGTTGCTAATTTTATTATCAGGACTTTTCATCTTAACCAAAATCTTAAATTTATTTCCTACTTCAAGATTATCTTTATTTAAGAATTTTTCCAGAAAAATAAAATAATATTATTTGTTTACCGTTATTAATTAATTTTTGACAACTGCCAACGTTTTTTTAAATAATTACAATATTCACACTTTAAAGATGGTGAAGGAAACTCATTAGATCTCAGTAGCTTTACTGTTTGAATAACTTTGCCTTCTACCCATGATGAAGAACAATCTAACTTGATAAAATGAACGTCAAATTTTAATTGATTATTAAAAAACTTTTCATTCTTTTTTCCATTAAAGTAAAGAAGATAAGCCTCATTTGCAACTTTAAAACCATTTTTTCTAAATAACCACTGATACATTTCTAGTTGCCTTTTATATGCTTTTGCATAATCATATTTTTTAAAAGTTTCAAACCAATCGAAATTATTTCTTGATGTTGATTTTACATCAACTATAATGAGTTCTCCATTTTTTTTTTGCCAGACATCGTCAACCGCACCACCAAAATCATAATTGTACTCAACAGATTTATATCTTATCCCTTTGAAATTACTTCTCCAAATATCTATATCTTTATGTTTAAAAGGTACAGCTTCAATATTATGCTCAAGAAATAAAGGATGAGGCTCCTGAATATCGCGATAATAATCAAACTCATTTTTACACAAGTTATCTACTGCAATATTTAGAGTAAATGGTAATGATGGTGGTTTTATTTTATGCTTTTTATCAAGAACGCAACATCTTGGGCAATTAAGATATTTTTCAACAGTAGACCTACTTAATTTAATAACTTTATCCATAATTATTTTGTAAGTAATTTAAAAATATAAAAATTATTATTTATGCTCACTCTATAGTACCGGAAATTGGCTCAGTAAAACACAAGTCATAGCAATTAATTTGAGCACATTATAACACAGATTTTATGATGTAAAACCTCCTTTTAGAAAAAGTATTTGTAATACATATAAATAATTAATTACTCAGTCACAGTAAATTAAACAATTCTGATTAGTTGGATTTTCTATACATTCTTTATCCCAATACGTTTGAAACTCTAGAGGGCATTGCTCAAGTTCTTTTGGAGTTTCATTCAAATTTAACCCTGCATAGTTAAATGCAGTTAAGTATTTTGGAAGAATATTGAATTGATTGAATAGTTTCATAAGACCTCCAAGAATTATATGTATATTGTCCTACTATTACTTAAAAATTCATAGAGTATTATTACCCGAGTAAAAGTACTTTATGATTGTTAGTACTATACTCTGTATTGGATAGGAGTATGAAAAATATAGGGATCAAAAGCACTTCATCAAATGTGTCGACATCAAGGTGCATAAGACTTAAAAAGCGGCATTTGTTTGCCCCTTTTTTTATTTAAATTTGAGTATCAGTTCGAAATAAATTAAACAAAAAAAAGACCTCTATCTCTAGAGGTCTTTAACTAGTTTTACAGAACCAAGTGTTTCCTTGTTTCCACCGTTTCAGTAAAACCTCTCCTTCACACAAATATAGAGTATGCCATATATTTCTTTTTCGTGGCAGAAGATGAGTAATATTACTTAATTGTCACATATACCATTTAAGACATTAAAGACTTAATTGCATTAAAAAACACCCTAATTTAGAGAAAAGGGTGTTTGATTATCAGAAATTAGTGTGTGAGGAGTTTCTGATATATATAATTTACTAGAAAAAAGGAATAAATTTCTAAAGTATTAATTACTATTTCTTTTTTACCAAAATAGATAAAGATTTGAAAACTGGTTTTTAGTATCTACAATTGCACTGCTTATTGAGATCAATTTCCATCCAGAAGCATTCCTTTTTTGATAATTGCTCCAATTTCAATCTCTTGTCTTTGAGTATTTGCATTGCCTACTGCGTAATATTTATCAAGATCATTTACTGTTCGTACGATGTTGAAATGTGCTGCTTTATTTAGTGTTAATATTACTCAATCTTTGATCGATACTTGAGTGGATTCGATAGGGTTATTGGAAATAAGTATTAAATGGTTTTACCTTCACCTCAAATTGCAATTGGATTATTGCTGATAAGTATTGGAATCGTCGTCACCTTTGATATCAAAATTGATTTATTTAGAGGTAAAGAGTAAAAGACAATTGATATATTGTACTTCCATATGAAACCGAAGTGAAACCAAGTTATTTAGACTATAACTGGGTTTCTACTTTATTGTTTACTCCCACTCAGTAGTCTCATTGGTAGATTAGGTATTTTGACCCTTGAAACTGACTAGCATCACTAAGGAGTTGAACTGATGGTATCACAAGTAATTTGGTGTATAATGAGTGAGTTATGGAATTTGAGAAATTAGAGGATTAATAATAAACTATTAACTAATTTTTAAAGTAGTTTGGTGTCAATTTACATCAAAGACAATCAATTATCTTTACCAAGTCGATATCGGCCAGAGATTGATGGTCTAAGAGCATTTGCAGTAATCGCTATAATTATC
>QCGN01000023.1 GCA_003279875.1 Prochlorococcus sp. AG-388-D03 | reverse complement strand
TTTGGAGATTTAAATTTAGATAAAATCATCTTATTATTCAGTATTTTCAAGAATAATTGTTTCCAAGCTAATGGATCAGGGGGTAATAGAAAGCATCCTGCTTGATTTTTTAATAATTCCTTAATACCTCCTAAATCTGTCCCTGCTACTGGCAATCCAGCAGCAAAAGCCTCAAGAATAGTTAAAGGACCTGTTTCCATCCATATGGAGGGAACAACTGCTAAATCATAATATTGCAATTTTTTTAAGAGTTCTTTTTGAGGCAAATTCCCAAAATAATTAATTCTATAATCACACTTGATTTTTTCGATTAAATTTCTTGAATAATCATCATTTCCCCAGTAAGGACCATATATATCCAATTTAATAGGCAAATCTTTATTAAGAATTAATATTGCATCTATTACAAGATGGAGTCCTTTCTCAGGATTACATCTCCCCCAGAATACTAATTTTAAGAAATTATCTTCCATTGGTAATCTCTCTTTTATAGACAATATCTGAGGGCCTGCAGTTCTAATAAGATTGATTTTATTACAATTTATTTTTTGTTTTATAAGCATATCTTTCCCCCAATCAGATAAAACATGAATATTATCAGCTTGATTCATTAAATTTATCCACGAAATATGCATACTACTAGTTAATTTTCTTGAAGTTAATAAACGCGAAAATATATTGTTGTAATTTGGAGAAAGAGGCCAACCATTTTGATATGAAATCAATTTTGCTAATAAATGTGGAATACCTTTTGCTTTCAATCGTAAAAAAGTACATCTCGAATCAATTAAATCTCCTTTACAAAGATCATGAGATGCATTTAATAAATTACCCATACAACTACATGGTGGGGTATGTAATGTAAATATTAATTTTGCCCCAAACATCTTTATTGCTTCTACGTGATTTATTGTAGTTTTACTTCCAAAAGAATGAATATGAACAACATCAGGTTTAAATCTTTTTAGCAAATCATAGAATCCTGGAATTTTTTTAACAATAAATGAAAAAGTATTTAATCTATTATCTTGCAAAACAGGATCTAAGAAAATCTTATAATTTTCTAAATTATTTATTTTAATTAGTTCTGATTTATTAGATTTATGACATGCCCACATAACTTCATATTTTTTACCAAGGCTCATTTGCACATTAATTAATTGTTGGATAAATATTTCAGTTCCTCCTGTCATGTGAGGATAAAAATTATCTGATAAGTGTAGATACCTTATTCTTTTCTGCATAAATAAATACTTATTTTATAAGAAACATAAATGATTTTTTTAAGTAGCCAAAGAAAAATAAATCTCTAAGTTTAAAGGGGGCTTTAATAAATATAATTATCATCTCGATAAAAATCTTTATTTTTCTTTTTAGTTTCTTGCAAACTAACATATCAGAATATTTTTTATTCATTTTTACTTTCAAATCCAATCTTTTAATTTCTAAAATTATTTTATTTTTTTGATATTTATTTACTGAAAGTTCGGCATATTCCATTCCTATTTTTTTTCTTTCATCAAATAATATTTTTTCAAAATTTGAGGTTTTTGAATTTTCATGAATTCTAAAAAATGCTCCAGTAGTATTCAAATAGTTTGGTTTTCCAAAATTTTTATATAAGTTAATAAAAAATTTATGGTCCATCACGTATGACAATTTATCATCAAACCAAGGCTTTTTTAAAGAATTATTTTCCCAAAATACTCCTTGTTGAGCAATAGTTTGTATAGCACAAAACTCTTCAAATGATGTAATCCTACTCTCAAAATATTTACTATTTTCAATTGAATTACCGAATAAAACATTCGTATAAATCCATTTAAATTTATTATTTTTATATTGTTCTGAAATTTTCCAAAGAATATTATCAATATAAATATCATCACTATTTAAATATGAACATATTTCTCCTGAGGCAATTTGAAAACCCTTATTCAAAGCATGAGCTTGTCCATTATCTTTTTCGCTTATAAAGTAATTTATTGAGTCGAAATATTTTTTTACTATTTCCAAAGTATTATCTGTACTTAATCCATCAATAATAATTAATTCAAAATTTGGATAGTTTTGGTTAATTATAGATAGAATTGTTTCTTCAATGAAAAAACCTTGATTAAAGGAGGGAATAACAATTGAAATTTTAGGATGCCTTTTTTCCATTACCAAAAAAATAATCTTTTTATAGTATTTATCATTTAAATTAAAAAAATCATATTAATATATTTTTTTGCAATAAAAATCTTTGAACTCTTTTTTGCCTTTAATCCATACTTTCATAGAAAGCATTTTATTTAGTTAATTATTGAGAATCAGTTTAATAAAATAACCTAATGATCTTGGTTTAAATGTATCTTCTAAATATTCTTTTTTATTTTTAACAATTTTATGAAACCTAATTTTTGAATTGATAAATAAGATATTACACATAATAAATGATTTTCTGAAACAGTTTTACCAAAAGATTCTCTAATAATTTGTAATTTCATTAAATATTTTGCAAAATAAATACTACTACAATTATAAAAAATCATTAATTTATAAAAATGGAATCTTTTATTAAATAAAAATATAAAAATTTGTTATTTCTTATATTTATATTTTTACTATAATTACCAAATAAGAAATGCATTTAAAATGGATATTAAAGATTTCTCTACTCCTATATTATTAATCGTATGGAGGAGACCAAAAGAAACACTCGAAGTTATAAATTCTCTCAGTAAAATAAAACCAAGAAAGTTATTTATATCTTGTGATGGCCCTAGATTAGGGGATATAAAGGAAGCTCTTAAAGTGAAAAGAACTCAAGAAGTTTGTAAAGAATTCATAAACTGGGAATGCGAAATTAAATGGCAAATAAGTGAGTCAAACTTAGGATGTAAAACTGGAGTAGTTAGTGCAATTAATTGGTTTTTCAATAATGTTCAAGAAGGAATAATTCTAGAGGATGATAATGTTGCCCATCCAGATTTTTTTATCTTTTGCAAGAATCTTCTAGAAAAATATAGAAAAGATAAAAGGGTCTGGTGTATAAGTGGCAGTAATAATCAAGACAATATTTCAAGAGGAAAAGGGAGTTATTATTTTGGGAAAATACCATTAATTTGGGGTTGGGCAACTTGGAAAAATAGATGGGATGAATACGATGTTGAGATAAAAGATTGGCCCCATATTAAATCTACAAATATGCTTGCAAATATTTTTGAAGACCAAACAGAAAAAGAATATTGGACAAATATATGGGACAGTTTTTATAAAACTGGCGAACCAGATACCTGGGACTATTCATGGGTTCTTACTTGTTTAATAAATAATGCTTTGATAGCTATCCCAAATAAAAATCTTATTAATAATATTGGATTTAATAGTGATGCCACTCATACTATATGGGAGAAAAAAAATATTACTATTATGAAAAGTATTGGGGATCAAATAGTACATCCTAAATTTTTAGTTTGTGATAAAAAAGCAGAAAAATATCAATTTGACTTTTACTTCGGAGGTAATGCTATTAGATTGAAAAAAAATTTAGTAATCAGAATAAAAAATAAATTAAAAAAACTTTTTAATATTAAAATAAAAACTTTTAGAAAATAATTTTGGAGAATATTTCATTATTCTAATATATCTGGTAATGCTTATAAAACTTATAAGAGTTAATAATAATTTAATCGTTTTAATTTCGTAAAATTATTTATTAGGATAAATTAAAAATAGAAATATTTACCTTATATTATTAACATCTAAATATAAAACAAAATTTATATTAAGAAGAAAATATTCAAGTATAAAATATATCAATTAATGAGAATAAATTATTAAATTTTTAATCAATTATTTTAAACAATGAATATACAGTTACTACACTTGAAAGTGGTCTAGCTATGGTATCTAGAGAATCCGAAGCTTTAGTTATTAAATTTCTTCTAACTCTTACTACATCTCCATTCTTTAATAATGGATTACTTGGAGATATTCCAGATTTAAAATCTAGTTTAAACTTTTTGTGAGAAGCGGTCCCATCTCTATTAATTCTAAATAAATCAACATTTGATTTCGAAGATCTACTATTTATAGGCCCTCCAGCTTCTAAAATTGATTGTAATAAAGGTGTGTTGGAATCTACAGTTAATCTTCCTGGCTTTTCTACTTCTCCAATTACACTTATCACAATCGAATTTGGCGATAGATTATTATAAGTAATTGTTTCAATTCGATTTGAAGGATCTACTGTTGATTTTTTTAATTTAATTATATCTCCATCAAAAAGGAAAGGATTATTATTTCTAGCTCCTTTAAAAATAAGATTAATCAGATTAAGTTTTGAAGTTTTATATTCATTTTTATTACCTGGTAGCAACCTTATTAATTCTACTTCTTTAAGGTTTGCTGATTGAGTTATTCCACCAGCTTTTTGAATTGCCTTTATTAGAGTAGGCATTCCTGAAATATTTGAATTTGAGGAATTCACATTAGATGTGATTCCAGAAATATTTAAAGTATATATTCCTGGCCTGTCAACCTCTCCCAGAACAAAAACCGTCATAGGCCTAGGATTTATTATTTGAATAGATACTTCAGGCTCTATTAATTGTTTCTTAAGCTTTTTTTTGATTTCAAAATTCGCATCTTTTAATGTTATTCCTTTCAAAAAAACATCGCCTGCTAACGGAATATTTATAGTTCCATCATTTAGAATAGTATATTTTCCTGATGATATCTCTGAATCTAAAACCTCAATTTTTAATTCGTCACCAGGGCCTAAAATATATGGATCTTCTTGTAAATCAATTTCTTTACTTATGTTATCTTCAAAAGAATTATTTAATGTTTCACCATATAAATTTTGAATAGTATTGAAAGGCAATATAGTAGTTATTAGGCCTAACTTTAAAAAAAATAATTTTCTTAAAAATTTATTCATTAATAAATATTTTAAAGCTTATATTTAAGTAAACAAACCTATTATATGACATAATAAGCCTAATAAAAATCTTTTTTAGTTTTGAATAACACATCCAATAATAATTCTAATGAAGAAATTAATCCTTCCAAAATACTTAATAATACAGATTCTGAAGAAAAAACTTCTATAGATTATTTACTTCAGCTAATTTTAAGAAGAAAAAAAATATTTATATTAACATTTATAATATTCACATTTTTTACTTTAATTAGAACAACACGTGAAAAGATTTATAATCCTATTTTTAAGGGGGAATTTTCATTATTAATAAGCGATCCTATTAAACAAAGTACAACAAACTCCTTTGGTGGAACAGAAGGGATGCTAGCAGCTAAGAATTTCATGGGTGCTACTAATATTGATCTAGAACAAGATATACCAACCCTGAGAGAACTTTTATTGAGTGAACTAGTTTTACAAGATATATCTAAGAAATACAAACTTAATACAGAATCTTTATCACAAAGAATAAATATAAAAAGAGACCCAAAAGCGAAAGGTATTTTAGATTTTAGTTTGGTAAGCAAGGATCCTAATAAAGATAAATTATTACTAGAGGATCTTAGTCGTTTATATGTAAACTATGCTTCATTAAGAACTCAAAATAAATTAGCTAGTGGTTTAGCTTTTCTAAGTAATCAAGAACCAGCAATAAAAATAAAAAACTCTAAATTATTAGAAAAATTAGAAAACTTCAGGAGAGAAAATAATTATGTTGATCCAAATGTTGAAGGGAAAAATATAAAAATACAGATGGACATTACTATGCAAGATATTACACGATTAGAGTTAACTATTGAAAGATTAAATAATATCAAAAAAGATATATCTAAAGGAAAAGTGGATTCTTCTAGTTATAGGGAATTAGTAGGAGATTCAAAACAAGGCGCAGCTACCGTAGAAATAACGAACCCAGAAGAAAAATTAAATTTACAAGTTAAAGAATTAAATGAACAACTTGGTAATGCATTACGGGTTTATACTCCAAATTCATATGTTGTTAGAAATATTCAGGCTAGATTAGATGAACTAAAACCTAAAGTTAGAGAAAAACAGTTAAAAGGGGTTGATATTGCCATTAAATCTGCTGAAGATAATATTAAACTTAAAAAAATAACTTTATCTGATTTAAATAATAAATTTAATAATTTACTAGATGATATTAATAAATATTCAGAAATTAAGTTTGAATTACAAAGTTCGACAGCTAATCTTGGAGGGATAATTTCTGCTAAAGAACAACTTCAGTTGGAGCTTGCTCAAGATAGTTCGCCTTGGACTGTAATATCACCTCCCACTTTTTTAGCAGCAAGAATATACCCTAGTTACTCACAAGAATTATCTAAATCTCTATTAATAGCAAGTCTAGTTGCTTCAGGTTTAGCTCTCTTAAGAGATAAATTTGATAATGTTTATCATTCAGCTGAGGAAGTAAGAAATGAATTGAAATATCCATTTTTAGGACATGTCCCTTATGTCGAGTACTTTAGCGATATAAGAGAAGAACAAAAATCAATCGTTGATGATATTTCTCTAATAAATAAAAATGAAAATATAGAATCATACGATAGATTTTTTTATCAAGAGTCTCTAAGGAATATATATACTTCCCTTAGATTTCTAAATAGTGATAATCCTATAAAAGTTATTACTATGACAAGTTCTATTCCTAAAGAAGGAAAGTCATTAATAAATATATTACTATCAAAAACTTTAAGTGAAATGGATTTAAAAATATTGCAAATTGATGCTGATTTAAGAAAACCTCAGATTCATTCACGCTTAGGTTTGAATAACCTTACAGGTCTGTCCAATTTACTTACAAATCCAGAGTTAAGACTTTCAGACGTAACACAATCAGTTCCAGGTTTTCAAAATTGGGACGTAATAACTTCAGGAACTAAACCACCCGACCCTACAAGACTCTTAAATTCAGAAAAAATGAGAACTTTTATTAAAGAAGTCAAAGAAAGTAATAAATATGATTTAATAGTTTTTGATACTCCACCAGTAATTGGTCTTGCCGATTCATTATTAGTATCGGAAAAATCTGATGGCCTAATTTTACTAGTAAGTACTAATTCAGTAGATAAAAATTTACCAAAAGAATCTATTAGTAGATCAATAAAAAGTGGTACTTATTTTTTAGGAATTATTTCAAATGCAGTCAAAAAGGAAACCAAAAATTTATTGAGTAACGGTTACGAGGATTATGCTTATGCCGCTTATAGTACTTACGGAAATAACCTTAATAATGAAGATTTAGAAAAAAAAGATACCATATCAGATCAAAATAAAATTAATCAATTCAATAAATTAAAAGAGCTAGTTTTTAAAAATCTAAAAATTCTTTTTGAAAAAAGCTTGAAATGGCTAGATGATTAGAAATGAAAAAAAGATTTAAATTAGACTGGGTTCTAAATAATGAAATAGCAGTTGGTCCTGCTCCTTTAAAAAAATCTCACTTTGAATATTTAGCTAATAAAAATATAAAATCTATTTTAAATTTATGTAATGAAAAAGAAGCCCCAATCGATGAAAATTTCAAATCCTCTTTTAATTTTAAAAGATTTATTCTACCTGACCATAAAGTAAATAAAGAAATTGAAATTCATGAAATAAAAGAGATTATTAAAATAATAGAAACATTAAAATCTTATGGGTCAGTTTATATTCATTGTTTTGCAGGTGTGGAGAGATCTCCTCTTATATGTATGGCTTGGTTGATATCTAAACATAGATTATCCCCACAAAGATCTTTGGATTATTTAATGGAAGTTCATAAAGGGAGTAATCCACTGCCATCACAATATAAATTACTAAGTCATATATGATTATTAAATTATTAAATTATTAATTTTTATTTTTAAAATCTTTTTTAACATAAATATTTATTCTTTATTATATAAATAGTATTTTTTTTTAATCTATTATTGATTACTAAAAATAAAATTTTAAAGTTATTTTTAAGCTATATATTATTTATTAGAAATTTTCAAATTGAAATGTTAATATTATTAAAATGAAAACAAAATAAAAATATTTAATAAATTAATTGAAAATTTTATTTTTAACAGAATCATTAAGTACTACGATGGGTGGCCTTGCCACTGGCACTATAACTTTGGCAATTGGATTAGCAAAACATATTCCTGAGGAAAAACATTTAATTCTTGTTCATGAAGATAATCAAAACTCTAGTTTTGAAGAGGAATATATACTTCCAAAGAATCTATCAGTTCTGAAACTTAAAACATTTGGGCCAAAACAGTATCCGATAGCTCTAGATATGCAAAAAAATATAAATAAATTCAATCCTGATGTCATATATTTAAAAGGTCTATGGAGGCAAACTAGTTTAGAGGCTTATTTTTGGAAGAAAAAAAATCCATCTAAAATTCTTATAATTTCTCCTGCCGGTATGTTACAACCTCTTCCATTAAAAAATAAAAGAATTTTAAAAATATTAAGTTGGTTTTTGATAGAAAAAAGACTTTTAAAAATAAGTAATGCTATACATTCCGTATCTAAAATCGAAAGAGACTCCATATTAAACGCTAAAATTTCTCCTAAGAAAAATATTTATATTCCTGAAGGCACGAATATAAAAAATAATATTAAAGATAAAAGAAATGTTTTCTCAAAGAAACTAGTTTCAATTTCAAGGATAGCCCCTATCAAAGGTTTAGAAGTTTTACTTGAATCATGTATAGACTTAGATTTTAATGAATGGAAATTTTTTATTTATGGAAATGGAGATATCAAATATATTAATAAAATTAAGAATTTAATTACCCAATATAAATTAGAAAATAAGGTAATTTTAAATGATGCAATATTTGGATTAAAAAAAGATATTGTTCTAAAAGATGCATCTGCCTTCATTTTACCTTCATTTTCAGAGTCATTTGGTATTGCAATTGCAGAGGCAATGTCTTTTGGTTTACCTGTTTTAACTACAACAAAAACTCCTTGGCAAGTGATTAAAAAAAAGAAATTAGGTTGGTACATTAAACCTGAGATTTCAAGCTTAAGAAAAGCACTTAAAGATCTTTTCAAATGTTCACAAGAAGAATTAGAAGAAATTGGCGAAAGATCAAAATTATTTATTTCTAAAAAATATGATTTAATGACAACATCAAAACAAATGAAGGAAGAAATATTAGCCTTAAGTAAAAATAAATCTTAATTTTTTCTAATCTTAAAACTAGTTATGAGCGATATAAAAATTAGTATATTGATGCCAGCTTATAATTCAGAAAAGTTTATATCCCGATCTATTGAAAGTATTATTAATCAAAGTTATTTAAATTATGAATTAATCATAGTTGATGATGGAAGTAATGATTCCACAAAAGAAATAATCAAGATGTACAAAAAATATAATGATAAAATAAAGCTTATCTCTAAATCCAACTCTGGTCTAATAGAAACATTAAACTTTGGTTTAAAAAAATGCAAAGGGAAATGGATTGCGAGATTAGATAGCGATGATTTATCGAGATTTGATCGATTAGAAAAACAACTGCTAATTGCTGAATCCAAAAGAAATATTGGATTAGTAGGTTCAGATGCTATTTTTATTGATAGTTTTGATAATAATTTATATTCTTCTTCTTACCCTTATACTCATAAAGAATTAACTGATAACTTATTATCATGTAAAAAGTTTTTCCCTCACTCAAGTGCATTTTTTAATCGTGAATTAGTTGAATCTATTGGAGCTTATAGAAATAGAGCCGGTATTTGCGAAGATTGGGACCTTTGGATTAGATTAGCCAGTAAAAGCAAAATAATCAATATCAGAAAACCTCTTTCAAAAATTAGGCTTCATGAAAATCAAATTTCAAATAAAAACTCTTTAAAACAAGCATTTGATACTAGAATTGTAATCGTTGCAAATTTACTCAGAGCAAAAAACAATTATGATCCATTAGAAATATTGAACGATGAAGAATTTCAGAATTTTAAAAATTTTATTACAATTTTCCTTGAGAAATTAGGATTTATCGAATATCTAAAATTCATTACATTATTAAAAAATCCAATTTTAAAAAGAATTCTTTTACCAATTTTCTTCTTAAAAAATATAACAAGACCCTTCTACATTTATACATTTATAAAATTGAAATTTTTTTCCAAAAGTATTCAAATTGAAATAGCCAAAAATTATTATTTTAACGTAATCAGAAATCGTAAATCAATTAAAAAAAATAAATAAATCAATGCTTAAGATTAATCTTTTTAAACAAATAATAAAATATTTTCAGATTATAGTTGTTGATATTTATACTTCACGATTTTCAAGTAATTCATAAACTAAAACTTCTTATTTTTTAACTTTATCAACTAAAAACATACATTGTTTACAAATATAATTAGCCCACTCTAAATCGTAATAAGTAGTTTTCAAATATTTATAATAAAAGTCGATAATTTTTTTTATCCTGAATAAATATTCTTTTTTACTCATAGAATTTAAATATAAATAAAGATCTTTATAACTTGAAAAATCTCTTTTATCTATAAATGCTTCGGCATCGATTTCATGCCTTATATTGGGACAACCAAAATAAACTGGAATACATCCAGCAAACATACTATCAAATATCTTTTCTGTTATGTATCCTCTATATGAACAGTTTTCAAAACACAAAGAAAATTTATATTTAATAAAAGTATTAAATTTATTATGAATAGTACCTTTATAAAATTCAGGTGGTTTATATAAAAACTTTCTTGCAAAAGATATTTTATTAAAAGGCCTATATATTCCTTTAAATTGTCTACTATCCCATCCATATCCGTATAAGTCAATTCCCAAATTAGTTTTTTTAAAAAAGTCAATAGCTGCCTCTCTTTCTTTATAAAGAGAATATTTATTAGTTGAATACTTTTTACTAATTATTGAACAAATATTTCCTGATTTCCTATCATAAATTCTATTAAAATCTTTCTCATATAACTCTGAACTATTTCCATAACCTATCCAGAAAATTTTTTTTTGATCACATAATTCTCGGTTCCAAGTCATCACCATATCAAATTGATCCAAATAGTATTTAGAGTTATTTAATTTATTTATAATTGGAGATTCTCTTACAATAAGAATATTAATTGGTGATCTTTTCTTTAAAAGTGCCTTCTTGTGAACATCAAAGTAAATAGAAAAAATAGATTCTTCTTGTGTATTTATGTCATAGGTTTCTAAGTTAATATTATATTCTTTTAATTTTTGCTTTAAAATGATGAACTTTTTAGAGGTATTATCTCTTTTATTAGGATCAAAAATTCTATTTTCAAGCGATTCATCATAAGTAACTAAAGAAGCCTTCATTAGAAAAATAATCTAAATAATAATATTAACCTGTTATGTCAAAGATAATTTATTTTCTTGTAATGATAAATGCATAAATATGAAAATAAAATAAATTTTATTGATGAATTTAATAAGGAAGCAAAAACTACTCCATAAAGGCCATAAAAGTATGCCCCAAAGATAGCTAATATTATGCCTGATAAATAAATGGATGTATTCGGGAAAAGTAAGGGTTTAGTTTCTTTTTTTGTTTGAATTAATAAGGTTACAAAACTTGTACTCTCGTTAAGGAGTGCTGACATCATCATTGGTCCTATTAAATAAGCAACACTTTTGTACTTTTCATCTAGAATTATTTGAAATATATTTTCTCTATAAGTAAAAACAATAAATATTAAAAATGACAAAATCAAAAAAGAAAATATAAAAATTTTAACCCCAAGAATGTAAGTTGATTTTAACCTTTTTTGATTATCACCGGCTTTATCAAAGTAAATAGGTCTTAAATAATTTGCTAGAAGATTAATTAATAAAGAAATTGGATAATATCCAAATTGATAAATTATGGAGTAAAAACCAACAGCTTCATCATAATTGGTAAAAAATACCAGCCCCCATTTTTCTACAGCAATTCTTAGCCAATTCAATAGTCCTAAAGTTATTAATGGAAGTGTAAAAGAACTAATTTTTGACTGCCAATCTATATTACTTACTTTATATATCTTATTAATAACATAACCTCTCAAAGTTGAGTTTAGAAAATATACTTGCACAGTTAAAGTAAGAAACAAACCAATGAACTGACCAAAAATTACAACTGTACTTGAAGAACCAAAAATATTTATAAATATCACTGCCACAAAAAACCTTGAAAAAGTCATTAAACCTTGATTAATGGATACAATTATTCTTTTCCTAGAAGCATTTTGTAAACCGTTAATAATATTATTAAAGCTATATACAAATCCAAAAGAGCTAGATGCTAATACTAAATAAATCCACTTTGTATTTCCTGATAAAAGAGTAAAAAAAATTATTGGAAGTAATAATAAACCTATTAAAATAGATGCCTTTATAATTATCTTTAATACATTAAATAAATAAAAATTTATTTCTTTTTTTTCTTTAGCTATCGAAAAAAATCTCGTTATGCCATTTGTTAAAGGGCCAAATAAAACACTATAAATTACACCTCCCATAGTTATTCCTAAAGAAAGTTCTCCATATTGACTAGGGGTTAAGTATGCAGTTAATATTCTTACCCCTAAAAGACCCCCTAAAGCAGTAAATAAATAACCAATACTTATTGAAGATAATTCTTTAATTAAATTATAAATTTTATATAAAATCATTTTTATAATTTTATTTATATAGTTTCAACTAATTTTTTTGTAAATATAACCAAGGTTAGATATTTTTAATGTTACTATATTTTTAGTTTAATTTAACCCTTAAATTATCCTTCTATTTGTATTTTAAATAATAAAGGTAATTTAATCAACTTTTATAATTACAGTAATTATTTTATTCTGTTTATTTAATCTTTGTATTCCTTAAATACTAAAATTTTTTAAATAAAATTTTAAAATTTATTTTACATAACTTATTAAAAAATATAAATGCTATGGAAACTTGTGAAAATAATTCCGAAAGGGTTTGTGTGTTTCTATTTTAACTGCAACACTATTAAAGATCTAAACTTAAACTAATAATTTTGAAATATCCTCAAATTTTACCTAACCTAGAGAATTTATATATTTTAATGATCTGATAAATACGATTATTATATCTTTTAGAGAATTCTAAAATAAATCTATACAAAGACGACCCAATAATATTTCTAATAGAAATGAAATTACTTATTTGATTATTAAATAAGTAATTCAAGATATTGTAATTAGTTATGATTTAAGCAACAATACAAGAGTTATTGGGAAATGTTCTAATTTCAAAGCGCCAATCAAATAATTGATGGCAAACAATTTCCTTTCTTGATATATGTATACTTGAATTAATAAAGTGGTTAAAAAAAAAGATCTAATAATAAAAAAAATACTCATAGTAGCTTTAAAATATAGTTACGGTAAAAAAGATTTTGGACCTTCTATTAATAAAGGTGCTTTAGAAGATAGTTTTAAAAATCTTGGATTTGCTACAAAAACCATATGGATTGACGAACACAAAAAAGACTTTTTAAATAAATTAATAATTGATGAAGCTGAAATATTTCAACCAGATTTAGTTTTTTTCAAATTATTTAAAGATGAGGTTTGTACTAATACACTATTAAAATTAAAAAAAAGATATAAAACCGTAAATTGGTTTGGAGATGATCCATGGAGATTTGATTCTTTTTCAAAACATTATGCTACAAAATTTACTTATGTAATAACAACAAATAAATATGGTATTCATCTTTATAAGAAAATTGGACAAGATAAAGTCATAATGAGCCAACATGCCTCATTCCCTTCAGAGGTTTCATATAAAAAAGTAAGTTACAAATATGATGTTTCATTTGTAGGTACGAAAAGTGCTTATAGAGATTGGTTTATAAAAGAATTAAGAAAAAAAGGTATTAATTGTCATTGCTTTGGGAAAGGCTGGAAAAATGGTTTGATTAGCTATGAAAAAATGGAAAATATTTTTAATACTTCAAAAGTTAATTTGAATATAAATAATTGCGTAAATTATGATTTAAGAGTTAATTATAGTAATCCCAAAAATTTAATTGAAGTATTAAAATCATTAATAGTCAAAAATAGAAAAATTCATAGTCACATAAAAGCTAGGAATTTTGAAATCCCAGTAAATGGAGGTTTTCAGCTTACAGATTATATTCCGGGTATTGAAGATTATTTCAAAATTGGAGAAGAATTATTATGTTACAAAGATTTTGAGGATGCTTTATCACTAATAAAATATTTATTAATAAATGAAAAAGAAAGAGAAATAATTAAAAGAAATTCTGTTATTAGAGCGAGAAAACAGCATACTTATACATGTAGAATGAAAGATATTCTTGAAAACATTTGTAGCGGCAACTAGATATGAGGAGATTATGAATAGATCCTTCTTAAAACATTTTAAAGAGATTAAATTTGAACATATAAATAAAAAGTACTTTAAACACAATCTTAAAAATGACTTTCATTTAATTGTAATACCACTAGAAAAAAAAAATAATTTTATGCTTGAACTAAGAAAATGGAATGTTATAAAAACATTTTCTATAAGTTGGGAAAACAAAGAATACTGTAAAAGAGTTTTTGATAAAACATTTACAAAAAATATAATTGTTTTTTTAGTTGAAGAT
This sequence comes from Prochlorococcus sp. AG-388-D03, assembly GCA_003279875.1. Classification (GTDB taxonomy): domain Bacteria; phylum Cyanobacteriota; class Cyanobacteriia; order PCC-6307; family Cyanobiaceae; genus Prochlorococcus_A. Next base: position 2,319 of record QCGN01000023.1, on the reverse strand, counting down.
CCTAAACCAAAATATGAAGCCATTAATAACGTTTATTCAAAAATATTTATAAATAAAAAAAATAAAGAACTAAATGAAAAAATTTGTAATAACTTTAAAAACTTCTATATCACTAGTAACCCTAAAGAATTTATTGAGAAATTTCTATTAATATTTGGATTTAATTCGTTGAAATTTTCAGATATCAATGAACTAAAATTAATTAAATTAAAACCACTAAATATACCTCTAGGAACCCTTGGTTGGAAAAGTTTTAATGAATTTATTTTTTTTGCAAATATTTCTTGCGACTGGATTGTACTAAGAAACTTTGAGTTTTTACCTTTAAATTTTTTTAGTAATGATAAAGATATAGATATATTATGTAGAGATAAAGAGAATTTTATCAGTAAATTAAATTTAAAAAAAAGGTCTTGGGGTATTTCCTCATATCAAACAAATATTGAAAATAAAAAAATCCCAGTAGATTTGAGATTTATAGGAGACGGATATTTTGATAAATTATGGCAAGATAATATTTTAAAAAATAAAATATATCAAAATCAATTAGTCCCAAGACCATCCAATTTAGATTATTTTTATAGCCTAATTTATCATTGTAAATTACAAAAGAGGCAGGTCAAAAATATCTATTCCGATAGACTTTATCAGTTAAACAAAAAATTAAGTATTAAGAATTTTAATAAATCATTTATTTTTGATGACGTAATTACATCAATATTACTTTCCAAATTCCTAAATAAATATAAATATGTAATTACTGAACCAATTGACATAAACGTAAAAATAAATAAAAGGTTTTATAAAATAATAAAAAATTTTGAAAATAATATTTTTATCCCTCAACCTCCTCTTTTAATTAGATTTATACTATTATTACCATTTCCACTTAGGGAATTTATAGTTAAAATAAAAGATAATGTAAAGAGTAAAATCAAATAAAATATAGTTTCTTTAAAAAATTAAAATAATCCCTGATGAAAAAATTAAATAAATATCAATTAAAAAATGTAATTGAACCATTTTTACATCAATATATGGATAAAGATTATTATGAAGTATTTGAAATAGAATCAAAAGATTTAATTACCTATAATAGGTTAGATCTTATTTATAAAATTAAATACCTAAGAGGTATTAACTCTAAAAATAAATACTTCACAAAATATTATCTAGATCATATAAAATCTTTTAATTTTGGAAAATATATTGAGTTTGATAATCCATACAAAAATAGTGAATCAAAATTCATTAATGTATTTAAAAGTATAGATAAAATTATAGATAAGAAAGGTTTTGATGAAAATTTATCTATTATACCTCTCTCAAATGATGGTTCTATTTTAAATGGATCTCATAGAGTAGCAAGTAGTATTGTAAGAAATAGAAAAGTAAAATGCATAAAAATATCTTGTAAGCCTTTTCTCTATGATTATAATTTTTTTACTAGTCATTTAGTAAATCAAGCTTGGCTAGAAGATATAGTTTTAAACTATATAAGTGAAAGTGAAAAGTTTTCAGTTGCATTGATTTGGCCAAAAGCTGATTTAGAAAATAAAATAATAAAAAAATTTTTTAATAAGATAATCTATTTTAAAGAAATTAAATTAAATTTCAGCGCATTAGATCAATTGATTAAATCAGTTTACAGAAATGAAAAATGGTTAGGGCATAGAGAAAAAAACTATAAAGGATCTATTTATAAAACAATACAATGCTATAAAAGAAATAAAAAACTTAAACTAATAATATTTGAAAATAAGGATAAAAAAGAAACCCTAAGAATTAAATCAAAAATAAGGACAATTTGTAATATTGATAATCATTCAATTCATACTATAGATACAAAAGAAGAAGCAATTATTATTACTCGTTTATTATTAAATAAAAATTCTATTAATCAACTCAATAATTACGTATTTAGTAAAGATAATTACCAATATCTTCAAAATCTAGAAAATTCAATTGGGAAGATTAATTTATCTAGAGAGGATTTTATAATGTCTTATAATTCTTCTCTCTATATTTATGGATTTAAAAAAGATTATTTAAAAGATATATTTGAAATATACAGTAACAACGCAAATCAAAAAGCTAAAGCCAATTTTGTAAATTTAAAAAGTAAGTTTAATGATGAATTGATTTATAATCCTGAAAATTATTTCTGGTTCCAGAATATAAAATTCATTTCAATTAGTGGGATTTTATTTCTTAATAAAAATAATATTATTGAACTTGACAAAAAAACTATTTTAAAACTAAGAAGAAAAAATATAATTTCTATTTTTTATATTTCTCAAAAATTAAAAATTTTATTAT
>QCGN01000022.1 GCA_003279875.1 Prochlorococcus sp. AG-388-D03 | reverse complement strand
TTAATAGATTAAATGTTATTTAATAGTATTGAATTTATTTATCTTTTCTTGCCAATTACTTTTTTTCTTTATTTTTATTTAAATAGGAAAAAGTTTTATGTAATATCCAAAGTATTCTTAATTTTTGCTTCCTTATTTTTTTACAGCTGGTGGAATATTTATTACTTACCCCTAATATTGGTTTCAATTATTTTCAACTTTTATATTGGTAATTATTTAACAAGTGATATTTCCCAATTCTTTTTAAATAAAAAATATATTCTTACTTTTGGAATATTAGGAAATATTTTTTTATTGAGTTATTTCAAGTATTCTGACTTTTTGATATTAAATATAAATAGAATAACAAAATTAGAACTTTCTTCTTTAAATATTGCGTTGCCTTTAGCTATCTCTTTCTTTACTTTTCAGCAAATTGCTTTTCTAGTAGATAGCTACAGAAGAGAAACTTATAAAACTAATTTTATAGATTATTGCTTTTTTATTACTTTTTTTCCACAGCTTATTGCAGGACCCATTGTTCATCATAAAGAGATCTTTACTCAGATATCCAACACTTTAATTACAGCAATGAATTATAAAAATATTGCATCTGGATTATTCATATTTTCTATTGGTCTATTCAAAAAGGTTGTTTTGGCAGATAATTTCTCAAATTGGGCATCAGAAGGATTTGATGAAACTAGCATCTTATATTTTTTTGGCAGCTGGTGTACTTCACTTTCTTATACATTTCAAATTTACTTCGATTTTAGTGGCTATACCGATATGGCGCTGGGATGTGCATTGCTATTTAATTTTAAACTTCCTATAAATTTTAATTCACCTTATAAAGCACTTGATATACAAAATTTCTGGCGAAGATGGCATATCACGTTAAGTAGATTCCTCAGAGAATATATATATATTCCAATTGGAGGAAACAAAAATGGGCAACTAAAAACTTTTTTTAATTTAATGATTGTCTTCATAATTGGAGGGATTTGGCATGGAGCAGGTTGGACATTCATTTTCTGGGGATTTCTTCATGGAGTAGGAATTATTATTAATAGATTATGGAAATTAATTGGAATAAAGATTCCTGAATTTTTGTGCTGGATTATTACCTTTAATTTTATAAACTTTACCTGGATATTTTTTAGAGCAAGAGAATGGAGGGATGCAATTAAGGTAATCAAAGGAATGTCTGGAATTAATGGATTTGATTTACCAAATAGAGTAATTGTAAAATTATCTTTCTTAAATGATTTTGGAATAAACTTTAGAGAGGAAAATAATAGATTCTTATCAGATATTAATGGTGATATTAATACTTTATTTTGGTTAGCATTTGGTTTTTTTTTAGTACTTGCATTTAAGAATAGTAATGAACAGATGAATCTATTTAAATCAACTTACTATAAACTAATATCTACTTTATTCATTTTTATTTCTTCACTATTTATGATAAATAGAACATCTGAATTTTTATATTTTAATTTTTAAAATGGAATCTAAGAAATTTTCTCTTATTATATTTTTTTCTGCAATCTTTGTGTTTTTATTCAATATCATATTTTGGGAATCATATACAAAATATTTTTTAGAAGTAAATCTAAATAAACAGATTGGAGATTTAAGTCGTATGTCTTATCTAAAGGGATTGAGATTTAATAAATATAATTATATTAATTTAAAAAAAAAACATACTAAATTTAACGGTAATTACAAAAAGACAGATATTATAACTATTGGTGATTCTTTTAGTAGAGGTGCTGGGGGGGGTAAAAATCCCTTCTATCAGGATTTTCTCGCATCAGAATATCAACTTGAGGTACTAAATATTAATCCAACATCATTAGGTTTTATTGAAACTATTTTATACTTAAATGATTCAGGATTACTCGAAAAATTTAAGCCTAGTTATATATTAATACAAAGTGTAGAAAGGAGTTCAATTCGTCGTTTTGCTAAAGACATAAATTGGAATTTCAAAACTAAAAATAAAAATATTGAAAATCAATTATTAGTTGGGAGCTATAGTCAAAATAAACCAGAATATCCTTTATTTAATTCTTCTAACTTTAAAGCACTTTTATATAATTTTTTATACCGGTTTGATGATAATGCTTTTTTTTCAAAAGCTTATCTCTTGCCTCTTAAAGGAGATTTTTTTAATTCAAAAACAAAAAATAAATTGCTATTTTATGTTGATGATTTGAGTAATATTGAAAACTCGAATACAAATAGCGTTGAAAAGTTAAACAGTAATTTTAATAGACTTTCTGAAATTCTAAATCAAAAAAATATAAAATTAATTTTCATGCCTACCGTTGATAAATATAATCTATATTCAGATTTTATTTTAGATGAAGAAAAGTATCCAAAAAGTATATTTTTTGAAGAATTAAGGATTAAAAATAAGGACTATATTTTTGTAGATACAAAAAAAATCCTAAGAGAACTATTAGACAAAGGTGTTAAAAATGTTTTTTTCCCAGATGATTCTCATTGGAGTGAAAAAGGGAGTTTTGAAGTAATAAGTAATATTCCTTTTGAATAAACTATCTAAGAATATATCCATCATTACTTTTTTATTTTTTTGAGTTCAGAGTATATATTATTACGGCTGAAGGAAATCACTTCTTTATTAATTACTTCCATGGTTTACCTAATAGCATTTTGGGATTTTTAGGAACATTTAGAACATCTTGTGGATGAGGGATATAAACCTTTTTAAGACCTTTATTACAATCCTTTCTATAAAAAGTTAACTCAATTACTTGAGGTATATCAAAATCTGCAATTTTAATAAATGGCAAACAATTATTAGCATGTGCATGAACACAATCAAATTGACTAAGGATTCTTTGCATAATTGGAACAAATATTTGATTAAGAAACCTTTGATTCTTTAACCTATTTAAATTATGAAATTCAATAACCATTATCCTGAATTGTTTTAAACAAGTATCAGAAGCATTTAAAAGACTATTATATTCTGATCCTTCAATATCCATTTGCAATAAAAGATTTTGAGAATTTTTATAATTTGTACAATTTATCCATGAAGATAGAGTTGTTGTATATTTATCATCAAAATCATTAATCCATTTCTTTTGAAAGATCTGGTAATTATCCATAAGATCTAATTTAGATTCTTCTACTGATCCATCCGACAAAAATGATTTGATTTTGTAATTTTTAGCAAGATGATCCTCAAAATCTTTTTTATAAGAAGTTCCTGGTGAAAAACAAGCCTCAATACAATCCAGATCGTCAGGGACAATATATGCTCCATCGCTACTTCCTCCTATTCTTATTAATTGCTTTGAGCAACCCACAGGAACCATATAATTAATGGAATTAACTAAATCAATTAAGTTAGATTCATTTATTAAATTAGATTTCTCAATTAAATTATTAAAAGTTTTATTTTTGTATAGAAATAAAGCATCAATTTTTAACACTTTATAAAAGATAAATAAAAAAAATGATTTTAATAAAATTTTCATTTGCTTATTATTTTCATCAATTAGTTTTATTTTAAGCGCGCTAAGCAATAATATTTAGGGAACATCTAACAAAAACTCTATTTTATTAATATTAAATTAATTTTTAAATTATTAACTTTTACAATCAGGAAATCATAATCATTGAGCAAAACTTGTTGAATATAAATATCAATGTTAGTAGTTCGACATTCTGTCAACCAAAAAATGTTTTCATTTTACAACTCCTGAGAACCCTTGCAAACAGGGGACTTACTTGACTACGACTAGGTTCTTATGATATAAATTAGTGGTTCGAATACAATTGAATAACCCGCTGGAGGGGTGGTCGAGTGGTTTAAGGCTCTAGTCTTGAAAACTAAAACAGCCTATTGTATTTGCAAGTAAAGTGGGATAATTTTATAAAAAGGGACTATATAAGGAGGACTATCATTACAATTATTTGGCTCTAGTTTACATAACAAGCGGATTACTAATATTTACCAGTTGATTTATATAAAAATGGAAGTAAAATTTTAAATAACTGATGAAGCACTACGGGAGACTCTGATCTTCAAATAGGTTTCTAATAATTACTTGTATAAACCCTTAAGCAAGGTGGATAGACGAGGTCAGGGTTGCTGTTACTTCTAACAACAATTCTCCAGAATTAATATGGCTAAAAGTCGCTTTAATAGAAAATACAACATCTCCGTAAGGAAGCGTTCCAATGATGATGCAAGATCAACTGCGGATTTTATTGAAGTTGCTGACCATATAAATGAAGGCTCTGATTTATCCACGGCTACGCCAATGTTGAAGCATGGGTTTGAGAATCGTTTTAAGAAGGACAGCGACAGCTAAGCAATATATCTTTTTAAACAAATGAATACTTTTAGTCGAGAGGAACTTGCGTCTAAAAAAGACGTCAAAGAACTTAGAGAAACAGTGCAGGAGTTAATCCAAAGTTTTTCTTTTACAAGAGAAACTGTTGACCAATTAAGAATGGATTTTGATCTGGCAAGAGAAGGGAATCCATTTAATGTGAATGTCTGGTTAAAGCCATCTGAACTTGCTGTAATTTTAAAAGTTAGTAATTCAACAGTTACTAAATGGAGAAACGAGGGTTTATTTAAAAAGACTTCTGTCAAAGAAGTAGTAAGAGGTAAAAGAACTGATTTCTACTATCACAGAATAAATGCAGTTAAAGACGTATCAAAAATAAAACCAATACAAATATCTAATAAAAAAATTATTAATTCATTTTCATGAAAAAACCCGCTTATAGCGGGCCTTATCTTTACGACTCTATTCTAATGACTTATAGAAGCATTGGGATTAAATCTTCCCAGCTTCACCCCAAGTTCAAACAAAAGATAATCGCTCGCGTAATTGCAAGGATTTGGTATATCCGTTTGCAAAAAGCTAAGCAACATAAACTTGCTTATTTCTGTGAAACTACCATTCAAAAAATGGAATTGGTTTATAAGGAATGGAGGTTAAAAAGTGGCTTCTAAAAATGGGTTTGAAAGTAGTAAAAAAGGAATAGGTAAATTAAAACCTATTCCTCTTTCTCAATTAATGGATCAATGGAAACCTAGAGAGTGGATTGTGGATTTATTTGGTGCAAAAGGTTCTTGTGTTTTATTAGCTGCTGATAAAGGATCAGGTAAAACTACTTTTATTTATCGAATGGCAGAAGCCCTTGAATATCAAAAGATGTTCATGGGTGAATTAAAAACAAAAAAATCAAAAGTTTTTGTATGGCAAGCTGATGAATCAAGAAATAATGCTTTGGATAAATTCAAATTAATGGACTTACAACCAGTAGCTTTTTAATATTTTTTTTAAATGATAAATTCACTTGTAATTGCTTTTAATTGTTTTTTATTTAGTTGGGTAAGATAGCTATAAATTTCTTTTCTACATAATCTGTCTTCAACTCTTTTACTTTCAAGAATTGAAAATGTAATGAAGTTAATAAGTTGATTTTTGTTCATATTTATCTTTTAGGTCTCTATTGTTAACTTCTAATTAAATTCTTATTAAATAAACTTTTGACTAATAGAAAAAATATTTAATTTAAAAATTTAGAAATTTTTTAAACAAATTTATTTTTTACTTAATAACTTCTTAATCCAATAATCTTAGGTTATATTAGTCTTCTATATTTTTACGCCTTGAATATTGAAGACAATCATATAAAAAAAAATAATAAATGATTATAAAAAATTCACCTTCTCCCAAAAACTCAAATCAAGCCCAAGAAATAGGGCATATCAAATATTCTTATAAAGAAAGTTTTAAAAGAGAAAATATATCTCTTTTGGATGACTCGGAATTTATTGAAAATTACAATAACGCCCTTAAATCACCACAATCAAGAAGATTGTATAAAGATGCAGAGAATGAAATTCATTTGGACTCAATTGAGGCCTAGAATATTTCACCTCTAGATAAAATTTCTATTTAAAATTTTATTAAAAACTACTTTTAAAGATTTTTTAAATATATCTTAAATCCGAACTTCTTTTTTTAATGTTAGTTTACTTCTACGTTCATCCAATTTATTTGGACGCATGATATGAGAATAGGGAACGGGATTCTCATTAACTGCATAAGATCATGAATGAGCTCTCTCAAATAAGAGAAAAAATTACAAAAGCCAATAGGCTTTATGAAGCCCAAATCTTGGCAACTAAAAATGGAGAAGTTACTCCATATAGAAGATCAGTCTTTGAAGAAAGAATTAGGGAAGCACAAAAAGAAATGAGATCGCAAGACACCAAAAAATAAATTCTTTTGTAAAAATCTATTTTGTATCAGCTACATTCTTGAAGAAATCACAGTAAGCCATTAATTCTGATTCGGTTTCAATTTTTAGATTTAAATCATTAATTGCTTTCTTGGTATCAATTCTGTAGCCATACCAATCTAGACAAACTTCTCTCTGCTTTTGGGTTTCAGAAACCTTTTGAGTACCTATTTTGTTTGAGTTACTTTTACAACTCGCAAGGAAAATAGTTGAGAGAGCTAGTAGTGGGAATAGTAGTCTTTTCATTTGTTAATCACAACAACTTTCCGTTTTTGCTGAAGAAGTCCAAGATGATTCTTCCATTGTTGATAAGTCAACTCTATGAGTTGCCATCCAGTCACCATTAGCTTCTACAAACTTTTGAACATTACCTTCTGGAGCTTGATGAATAACAATAACTTTTTGAGGATCTTTCTTACTTACTCCTCTAAAAAGTGGCTTAATATCAAATTCTGAATGCCTTTTATCTGCTTCTGCACTATCAAATATTGCTGCCCATTCATCGAAAGTGCTTTCAATTTTAAAAGTAAAAACAGATGTTATAGAACAAGACATAATAAAAATATTATTTGTAGCTATAAAATAAGTCTGTTTAATTAAGGTTTGGTTAATTATCTTTAAACGGAATTAAAATACCTTTTTTTTCAAATTTGAGCCAACCTTTTTTTTCTAGTATTTTTAAATTTCTCGTTACGGTTACTCTTGTTGAAGAAATTGAATTACCGATAATTTTATGGGTTAAATTAAATTCTTTTAAATTTAGATAAATATGTTTATCTTTTTTTAAGCCAATTATTGAGGATAAGTATAAAAGAAATTCTTTTAGTTTTTCTTCTGATTTTTTTATATTACTTATTAATAAAAGTTTTTCCAATTGATCAATTCTTTTTAGACTTTTTGCTATTAAGTCTGTAGAAGAAAAAAATTGCCCTCTTTTAATTGTTTTAATTTCGCAATTTGTCAACGCAATTAATTTAATATTTTCGTAGTTACATAATTCCAAATTTATTACAACATTTTCATTTATTATCCCAACAATATTTTTCTTATTCTTGATTTTTGATTCCATTATTAATATTCCTGATTTGACTTCTAGAATTGTATTTTCTTTAAATTCTATATTTTGCTTTTCAGGAATTATCATATTTATTTCTTAAAATGCTTTCATCCTAAATTTATAAAGTTAAAAATAAATTAAAAATTATTTAATTGCCTAATAAATCTGATTAAAAATTGACTAACTCAAAATAAAAAAATTAATCAGAATTTAAACTCTTTTTGGGAAAAAGTTAATCTCTTCAGAGCAAGTTAAATATGGAGAATAAATTCAACACTAATGAGAAATTTTTTAAAGATAGTCTTAGGGCTATCAATAATCAGTGCAAGTATTTCAAGTTGTGGAAACAAATCAAATGATTTAATTGGAGATTTAGATTTATCTGATTGCAATCCAAATAATACTGTTGACAGCAAATATTGTGATCGAGATGGAGATTTTCTCGCAGATCTACCCCTTTCCGAAGATGAATGGATAGATCCTGAAACCATTGTGTTCTCATATACACCTGTTGAAGACCCCTCCGTTTATGCAAAAGTTTGGGAAGATTTTGTAATGCATATGTCTAAGGTGACTGGTAAAAAAGTAACATTCTTACCAGTTCAATCTTATGCTGCACAAGTTGAAGCGATGAGATCTGGTCGTCTTCACGTAGCAGGAATTAATACCGGTAGTAATACTGTGGCAGCAGCATGTGCAGGAGCAGTTCCTTTTGGAATGATGGCTAAAAAAGATTTGTCTTACGGTTATGAAATGGAAATCATCGTACCTTCTGATAGCCCAATTAATTCTCCTGCAGATTTAAAAGGTAAAAAAGTTACATTTACATCTAAGACATCTAATTCAGGATTTAAAGCACCATCGGCAATTCTTAAAGGAGAATTTGGTCTTGAGGCAAATAAAGATTTCACCCCAGTCTTTTCTGGCAAGCATCAAAATTCAATAATGGGTGTTGCAAACAAAGATTATGAAGTAGCACCAATTGCTAACTCAGTTCTTACAAGAATGGATGCAAGAGGTGTTGTTGATTCTTCTAAAATAAGAACTATTTATAAATCCCAAACCTTCCCAACGACAGGTTATGCTCATGCTCATAATCTACATCCAGCTGTAGTTGCAAAAGTAAAGCAAGCTTTTTACACCTATAACTGGGATAATTCAACATTAGATAAAGAATTTAAAAAGGCTGATAGATTCATTTCAATAAGTCACAAGCACGATTGGGATGTTATTAGAAAAATAGATAAGGCTAATGGTGTTGTTTATGATTGCAAATAAAAATTTTTAATCATAAATAAAATCAGACTTAATGCTTAAAACAATAAACCTCAAAAAGGTTTATCCAAATGGAGAAGAGGCGCTTAAAGGAATAAACCTAGAAATTCCTAATGGGCAAGTAGTTGCTCTTATCGGTCCTTCAGGTGCTGGTAAAAGTACTTTTATTAGAACAATAAATAGATTAGTTGAGCCCACTTCAGGGAAAGTTTATTTCGCTAATGAAAAAAATGACATTACTTCTTTAAATAAATCTAAATTAAGAAAAATAAGAAGACAAATTGGAATGATTTTCCAGGAATTTGCTTTGGTAGAAAGATTAAGTGTAATGGAAAATGTCCTTTCCGGCAGATTAGGTTACGTAGGATTTTGGAATAGTTTTTTCAGGAAATTTCCTCAAAAAGATATTGAAGAAGCATTCCGTCTGCTTCAAAGAATTGGACTAGAGCATATGCTTGATAAAAGAGCCGATGAATTGTCAGGAGGGCAGAGGCAAAGAGTAGGAATTGCTAGAGCTTTGATACAAAATCCAATGTTACTTTTAGTAGATGAACCTACCGCTAGTTTAGATCCCAAAAATTCCAGGCAAATTATGCGATTAATATGCGAGTTATGTAATGAAAGAAATCTTGCTGCGATTATAAATATTCATGATGTTTTTCTTGCTCAGAATTTTGCAGAAAGAATAATAGGTTTAAAAGCTGGAGAAATTGTTTACGATGGCAAGCCAAGTGGCTTATCAGAGACAATACTTACAAAAATATATGGAGAAGAAGACTGGTCTAAAACTGTAGCAAATTAGGAATATATTAAATGAATGATAAGAAAGTAATTTGGAAAAGAAAACCGTTAATAAAAAATAGGTTATTAAGAATTGGATTAATTTTGATAATTAGTACTTACTTATTATCTGTTTTCCTAACTACCGAAATTGATTGGCAAAGAATTCTTGAAGGGATCCCAAGGGGTAAAAATTTTATATTTGCTTTTTTCCCTCCAGATTTTATAACTAGATCTGATGAGATTTTGGCAGGTATTTTTGAAAGTCTATGGATGACTATTGTTGCAACTATTGTGGGGATACTTATTTCTATACCTGTATCCTTAGGGGCGGCTAAAAACATAGCTCCTAAATTTGTTTATTTCTTATCAAGAGGAGTTATCACATTGTCGAGGAGTTTTCAGGAAGTTATCCTAGCAATATTTTTTGTTAAGTTAATGGGTTTTGGACCTTTTGCTGGGATGGTAACTCTGAGTTTATCGACAATAGGGTTTTTCGCTAAATTATTATCTGAAGATATTGAAGACATAAATAAATCCCAAGCTGAAGCAATCAAATCTACTGGCAGCAGTTGGTTTCAATGGGTTAATTATGGTGTCCAGCCTCAAGTTATGCCAAGATTTATTGGATTATCTTTATACAGATTGGATATTAATTTTAGAGAGTCAGCGGTAATTGGAATTGTTGGGGGAGGAGGTATTGGTTCTACCTTAAATACAGCTTTTGATAGATATGAATTTGAGACTGCAGCGGCTGTTCTTATCGTAATTATTTCTATCGTGATGATTGTTGAATATACATCTAGTCATCTCAGGAAATTAATAAAGTAATGCCAATAATAAAACAAAAGGATTACAAAACCTGGAAAAAATTTGATCGAAAAAGAGATTTACAAAACTGGCTTTGTTGGTTCTTAGGTACTTTAATTTTTAGCTTTTGTTTCGGTCTGATTAGTAGTAAAACAATCTGGTTTTATGTATTTGATTCACATAATGAGGCTTTAGATCTTTTAGGTAGGATGTTTCCTCCAGAAACTAATTATTTCTTCACTTTAATAAAACCTATTTGGGATACTTTAAATATCGCGACTATTGGTACAACGATTGGAACTTTAATTGCAATACCATTAGCTTTTTTATCCGCAAACAATACTACCCCAAGTAAAAAGTTTTTAAGACCTTTAGCCTTATTTTGCATAGTTTCAAGCAGATCAATTAATTCAGTAATCTGGGCATTACTTCTGGTTGCAGTTGTCGGTCCGGGAGTCTTGGCTGGCATAATTGCTATCGGATTAAGATCGATTGGATTTTGTGGAAAATTACTTTATGAAGCTATAGAGGAAATTGATGAAAACCAAATTGAAGCTATTGAGGCAACAGGGGCAAATAAAGCACAAATTATGACCTTTGGCATAGTGCCTCAAATTCTCCCAGCATTTACGAGTATTTCTATTTATAGGTGGGATATAAATATAAGAGAAGCAACTGTTGTTGGCTTAGTTGGAGCAGGAGGTATAGGGATAGAATTAGATGCTCAAATAGGAGATTTAGCTTGGGCTAAGGTATCAGTTATTTTATTAGCAATAGTAGTGGCAGTAGTTTTTAGTGAATGGATTACAGCAAAAATAAGAAAGGCTATTATTTAGACTAAATTAAATACTAGGATGAATAGTTAAGTAAAGATAAATTAAATGCAATTTTCTGATAGATATCTAAGTGTTTGGGTTTTCTTAGCAATGTGTATTGGATCTTTATCCGGTTATTTATTTCCTAATTTATCTCAATTTATAGGCGAATTAGAACTCTCAAGAATAAATCTTCCAATAGCAATTCTTATCTGGGGAATGATTTTTCCAATGATGTTATCAATAGATTTCAAGTCAATAATAAATTTGAAATATAAGATTAAAGGATTTTCTATTGTCCTTTTTATTAATTGGTTAATAAAACCAGTTTCAATGGCAATCATTGCAGCCTCTTTTTTATATTTTTTATATGGTAATTTTATAGATCCTGTACTTGCTAAAGAATATGTTTCTGGAATGATTCTATTAGGAATAGCGCCATGTACAGCAATGGTTTTTGTCTGGAGTAATCTTGTTAAAGGCGATCCTTTATTTACTTTAATCCAAGTAGCTATTAATGATCTAATATTAATTTTAGCCTTTCCATTATTGTCAAAAATTCTTTTAGGATTTAACAGTATAGATATCCCGTTAGATACTGTTTTCGGTTCTGTAATAATCTTTATTTTGGTACCACTTTTTCTAGCAATATTTTTAAAAAATAAAATCTATTGCGAAAAAAGAATAAAAAGTATTTTGAATAAAAGTAAAAGTTATTCGTTGTTTTTTTTAATTCTTACAGTCTTTTTATTATTCTTTGTTCAATCAAAATCTATATTACAAAATCCTATTCATATAATCTTAATTTCAATTCCATTAATAATTCAGACTCTTTTTATTTTTTATTTAACTGCTTTTTCAATGAAGTTTTTTAGGCAAAAGTTTTCTATTTCCTGTCCAGGCTCGATGATAGCCGCTTCAAACTTTTTTGAACTTGCAGTAGCTGTATCGATAACTCTTTTTGGTATTAATTCAGGAGCTGCTTTGGCTACCATCGTTGGGGTACTAGTAGAAGTTCCTTTGATGCTTTATTTAGTAAATATTTCGAAGTCTTCCAAAATATTATTTATAAAGTAATATTTTCTTCTTCAAGTTTTTTCTTTAGTTCTAGTGGCATATAAGCAATATCTTTTTTAATTGCATCTAAAGCATCTTTATACTTTTCAGGATCAGATAAAAGGGTTTTTATCAAGTTGTATTGACTTTCTATTTCTTGAGAGGAAAATTTACTCATTTTAAAAACTTATTAGTTTTGTTATTCTATACTTTCTGTCAATATATTTTCCTACATGTGAGGATATAGGTTAGGTATAAAATGTACTTAGCCTATACCTCCAAAAGTAGGAATATTATTTCCAATATTTAAAGTAAGGTCTCCCAACCTTTTCAACGATTTTTGTCCTTTCAATTTTTCCTTCAGTAAATAGTTTTATACATATCCTTCTTGCATGTTCAAAATTACATTTAAATTTTGCCGACAATTCCTTATATGTATATTCATGCTTTTCTTTAGTCAAAAACTTTAAAAATTTATCACTTAATTCATTTTTCTTTGTTGGTAGAAGATCACCACAATCGGCATCAATTAATTTAAAAGAGTAATCTTCTTTATTACCCTGCAATTTCCATTTAGTACCTTTCTCACAATTTCTTTTACCTAAGCATTTTAAATAAAAAATCTCATCATCTTTTTCGTCAGTCCACATACTCCATACATCACTTACTGCACCTGATTGTGTACCAGCGCCTAGGATATCATTCATATCCACTTCTGTTCTTTCTTCTTTTCTTAAATGGGCTGTTATGACAATAAGGATTTTTAATTCACTTGCTAAATTATTTAATGCATATAGAGGAATACAAAATTCTGAATCTTTAATAGATATTCCATTCCCCATTATTAATCCAGTAATACTATCTATAAAAACAACATCTATATTTTGAATCTTTACTAAAATTCTTAGTTCATCAATATCTAATTCATACCCACCTTCATCATCATTAAAAAGAAAACTTATATTCTCTTTTTGTAAGTCCATTAATTTGAATTTATCCAAAGCATTATTTCTTGATTCATCAGCTTGCCATACAAAAACTTTTGATTTTTTTGTTTTTAATTCACCCATGAACATCTTTTGATATTCAAGGGCTTCTGCCATTCGATAAATAAAAGTAGTTTTACCTGATCCTTTATCAGCAGCTAATAAAACACAAGAACCTTTTGCACCAAATAAATCCACAATCCACTCTCTAGGTTTCCATTGATCCATTAATTGAGAAAGAGGAATAGGTTTTAATTTACCTATTCCTTTTTTACTACTTTCAAACCCATTTTTAGAAGCCACTTTTTAACCTCCATTCCTTATAAACCAATTCCATTTTTTGAATGGTAGTTTCACAGAAATAAGCAAGTTTATGTTGCTTAGCTTTTTGCAAACGGATATACCAAATCCTTGCAATTACGCGAGCGATTATCTTTTGTTTGAACTTGGGGTGAAGCTGGGAAGATTTAATCCCAATGCTTCTATAAGTCATTAGAATAGAGTCGTAAAGATAAGGCCCGCTATAAGCGGGTTTTTTCATGAAAATGAATTAATAATTTTTTTATTAGATATTTGTATTGGTTTTATTTTTGATACGTCTTTAACTGCATTTATTCTGTGATAGTAGAAATCAGTTCTTTTACCTCTTACTACTTCTTTGACAGAAGTCTTTTTAAATAAACCCTCGTTTCTCCATTTAGTAACTGTTGAATTACTAACTTTTAAAATTACAGCAAGTTCAGATGGCTTTAACCAGACATTCACATTAAATGGATTCCCTTCTCTTGCCAGATCAAAATCCATTCTTAATTGGTCAACAGTTTCTCTTGTAAAAGAAAAACTTTGGATTAACTCCTGCACTGTTTCTCTAAGTTCTTTGACGTCTTTTTTAGACGCAAGTTCCTCTCGACTAAAAGTATTCATTTGTTTAAAAAGATATATTGCTTAGCTGTCGCTGTCCTTCTTAAAACGATTCTCAAACCCATGCTTCAACATTGGCGTAGCCGTGGATAAATCAGAGCCTTCATTTATATGGTCAGCAACTTCAATAAAATCCGCAGTTGATCTTGCATCATCATTGGAACGCTTCCTTACGGAGATGTTGTATTTTCTATTAAAGCGACTTTTAGCCATATTAATTCTGGAGAATTGTTGTTAGAAGTAACAGCAACCCTGACCTCGTCTATCCACCTTGCTTAAGGGTTTATACAAGTAATTATTAGAAACCTATTTGAAGATCAGAGTCTCCCGTAGTGCTTCATCAGTTATTTAAAATTTTACTTCCATTTTTATATAAATCAACTGGTAAATATTAGTAATCCGCTTGTTATGTAAACTAGAGCCAAATAATTGTAATGATAGTCCTCCTTATATAGTCCCTTTTTATAAAATTATCCCACTTTACTTGCAAATACAATAGGCTGTTTTAGTTTTCAAGACTAGAGCCTTAAACCACTCGACCACCCCTCCAGCGGGTTATTCAATTGTATTCGAACCACTAATTTATATCATAAGAACCTAGTCGTAGTCAAGTAAGTCCCCTGTTTGCAAGGGTTCTCAGGAGTTGTAAAATGAAAACATTTTTTGGTTGACAGAATGTCGAACTACTAACATTGATATTTATATTCAACAAGTTTTGCTCAATGATTATGATTTCCTGATTGTAAAAGTTAATAATTTAAAAATTAATTTAATATTAATAAAATAGAGTTTTTGTTAGATGTTCCCTAAATATTATTGCTTAGCGCGCTTAAAATAAAACTAATTGATGAAAATAATAAGCAAATGAAAATTTTATTAAAATCATTTTTTTTATTTATCTTTTATAAAGTGTTAAAAATTGATGCTTTATTTCTATACAAAAATAAAACTTTTAATAATTTAATTGAGAAATCTAATTTAATAAATGAATCTAACTTAATTGATTTAGTTAATTCCATTAATTATATGGTTCCTGTGGGTTGCTCAAAGCAATTAATAAGAATAGGAGGAAGTAGCGATGGAGCATATATTGTCCCTGACGATCTGGATTGTATTGAGGCTTGTTTTTCACCAGGAACTTCTTATAAAAAAGATTTTGAGGATCATCTTGCTAAAAATTACAAAATCAAATCATTTTTGTCGGATGGATCAGTAGAAGAATCTAAATTAGATCTTATGGATAATTACCAGATCTTTCAAAAGAAATGGATTAATGATTTTGATGATAAATATACAACAACTCTATCTTCATGGATAAATTGTACAAATTATAAAAATTCTCAAAATCTTTTATTGCAAATGGATATTGAAGGATCAGAATATAATAGTCTTTTAAATGCTTCTGATACTTGTTTAAAACAATTCAGGATAATGGTTATTGAATTTCATAATTTAAATAGGTTAAAGAATCAAAGGTTTCTTAATCAAATATTTGTTCCAATTATGCAAAGAATCCTTAGTCAATTTGATTGTGTTCATGCACATGCTAATAATTGTTTGCCATTTATTAAAATTGCAGATTTTGATATACCTCAAGTAATTGAGTTAACTTTTTATAGAAAGGATTGTAATAAAGGTCTTAAAAAGGTTTATATCCCTCATCCACAAGATGTTCTAAATGTTCCTAAAAATCCCAAAATGCTATTAGGTAAACCATGGAAGTAATTAATAAAGAAGTGATTTCCTTCAGCCGTAATAATATATACTCTGAACTCAAAAAAATAAAAAAGTAATGATGGATATATTCTTAGATAGTTTATTCAAAAGGAATATTACTTATTACTTCAAAACTCCCTTTTTCACTCCAATGAGAATCATCTGGGAAAAAAACATTTTTAACACCTTTGTCTAATAGTTCTCTTAGGATTTTTTTTGTATCTACAAAAATATAGTCCTTATTTTTAATCCTTAATTCTTCAAAAAATATACTTTTTGGATACTTTTCTTCATCTAAAATAAAATCTGAATATAGATTATATTTATCAACGGTAGGCATGAAAATTAATTTTATATTTTTTTGATTTAGAATTTCAGAAAGTCTATTAAAATTACTGTTTAACTTTTCAACGCTATTTGTATTCGAGTTTTCAATATTACTCAAATCATCAACATAAAATAGCAATTTATTTTTTGTTTTTGAATTAAAAAAATCTCCTTTAAGAGGCAAGAGATAAGCTTTTGAAAAAAAAGCATTATCATCAAACCGGTATAAAAAATTATATAAAAGTGCTTTAAAGTTAGAAGAATTAAATAAAGGATATTCTGGTTTATTTTGACTATAGCTCCCAACTAATAATTGATTTTCAATATTTTTATTTTTAGTTTTGAAATTCCAATTTATGTCTTTAGCAAAACGACGAATTGAACTCCTTTCTACACTTTGTATTAATATATAACTAGGCTTAAATTTTTCGAGTAATCCTGAATCATTTAAGTATAAAATAGTTTCAATAAAACCTAATGATGTTGGATTAATATTTAGTACCTCAAGTTGATATTCTGATGCGAGAAAATCCTGATAGAAGGGATTTTTACCCCCCCCAGCACCTCTACTAAAAGAATCACCAATAGTTATAATATCTGTCTTTTTGTAATTACCGTTAAATTTAGTATGTTTTTTTTTTAAATTAATATAATTATATTTATTAAATCTCAATCCCTTTAGATAAGACATACGACTTAAATCTCCAATCTGTTTATTTAGATTTACTTCTAAAAAATATTTTGTATATGATTCCCAAAATATGATATTGAATAAAAACACAAAGATTGCAGAAAAAAATATAATAAGAGAAAATTTCTTAGATTCCATTTTAAAAATTAAAATATAAAAATTCAGATGTTCTATTTATCATAAATAGTGAAGAAATAAAAATGAATAAAGTAGATATTAGTTTATAGTAAGTTGATTTAAATAGATTCATCTGTTCATTACTATTCTTAAATGCAAGTACTAAAAAAAAACCAAATGCTAACCAAAATAAAGTATTAATATCACCATTAATATCTGATAAGAATCTATTATTTTCCTCTCTAAAGTTTATTCCAAAATCATTTAAGAAAGATAATTTTACAATTACTCTATTTGGTAAATCAAATCCATTAATTCCAGACATTCCTTTGATTACCTTAATTGCATCCCTCCATTCTCTTGCTCTAAAAAATATCCAGGTAAAGTTTATAAAATTAAAGGTAATAATCCAGCACAAAAATTCAGGAATCTTTATTCCAATTAATTTCCATAATCTATTAATAATAATTCCTACTCCATGAAGAAATCCCCAGAAAATGAATGTCCAACCTGCTCCATGCCAAATCCCTCCAATTATGAAGACAATCATTAAATTAAAAAAAGTTTTTAGTTGCCCATTTTTGTTTCCTCCAATTGGAATATATATATATTCTCTGAGGAATCTACTTAACGTGATATGCCATCTTCGCCAGAAATTTTGTATATCAAGTGCTTTATAAGGTGAATTAAAATTTATAGGAAGTTTAAAATTAAATAGCAATGCACATCCCAGCGCCATATCGGTATAGCCACTAAAATCGAAGTAAATTTGAAATGTATAAGAAAGTGAAGTACACCAGCTGCCAAAAAAATATAAGATGCTAGTTTCATCAAATCCTTCTGATGCCCAATTTGAGAAATTATCTGCCAAAACAACCTTTTTGAATAGACCAATAGAAAATATGAATAATCCAGATGCAATATTTTTATAATTCATTGCTGTAATTAAAGTGTTGGATATCTGAGTAAAGATCTCTTTATGATGAACAATGGGTCCTGCAATAAGCTGTGGAAAAAAAGTAATAAAAAAGCAATAATCTATAAAATTAGTTTTATAAGTTTCTCTTCTGTAGCTATCTACTAGAAAAGCAATTTGCTGAAAAGTAAAGAAAGAGATAGCTAAAGGCAACGCAATATTTAAAGAAGAAAGTTCTAATTTTGTTATTCTATTTATATTTAATATCAAAAAGTCAGAATACTTGAAATAACTCAATAAAAAAATATTTCCTAATATTCCAAAAGTAAGAATATATTTTTTATTTAAAAAGAATTGGGAAATATCACTTGTTAAATAATTACCAATATAAAAGTTGAAAATAATTGAAACCAATATTAGGGGTAAGTAATAAATATTCCACCAGCTGTAAAAAAATAAGGAAGCAAAAATTAAGAATACTTTGGATATTACATAAAACTTTTTCCTATTTAAATAAAAATAAAGAAAAAAAGTAATTGGCAAGAAAAGATAAATAAATTCAATACTATTAAATAACATTTAATCTATTAA
>QCGN01000021.1 GCA_003279875.1 Prochlorococcus sp. AG-388-D03 | reverse complement strand
AGGTGAAATAAAGCAAAATTTAAATAGATTCGATTCGGGACAAACTTTTTCTAAATATATTAATAAAAGTTACTGCAAGACAGCTTCCTTAATTGCAAATAGCACAAAGGCCGCTGGGGTGTTGAGTAGTTTAGAAGATGAAAAATTAGATTGTCTATATGAATTTGGTAAGAATATTGGTTTAGCTTTTCAGGTAGTTGACGATATTCTTGATTTCACAGGTAATGATAAACAATTAGGTAAACCAGCAGTAAGTGATTTAGCTAGCGGGTACCTTACTGCTCCTGTTTTATATGCTTTAGAGGAAAATAAAAACTTATCTGTTTTGATAAATAGGGAACTTGTAGAAAAGGAAGATTTAAATAATGCTTTAAATATTGTAATGGATTCTCAAGCTATAAAACGTTCTAGAAAATTAGCCGAAGATTTTGCTATTCGTTCAAATGAAGCAATATCATGGCTACCTGACTCTGAATATAAGAGGGCTTTGTTATCTTTGCCTGAATTTGTGCTGAGTCGTCTTTACTAGATTTATCAAAAAATAAATTTTTGTAGTTAAAAATACATTATAAATTTATGAAAATTATAATTAACTTGAATAAATAAATTTTGACTAGATCCATCTAATGACACTAGATAAGAAACATTCAATCAACAATATTCTTGAAGAAAATAGACTCTTCCCCCCTTCAAAGGAATTCTCAGATAAATCAAATATAAAAAGTATTGAGGAATTACAAAGTTTAAAAAAAGAATCTTTAGAGAACCCAACAAAATTCTGGGAATCTTTTGCAAATGCCGAAATTGATTGGTTCGAACCATTTCATACTGTCTTAGACCGAGAAAATGCCCCCTTTTTTAAATGGTTTAAGGAAGGTAAGTTGAATATCACTTATAACTGCTTAGATAGACATATCAAAAACGGAATTGGAAATAAAACAGCGCTTGTATGGGAAGGCGAGCCAGGAGATAACAAGAAATATACGTATCAAGAGCTTCTCAAAGAAGTATGCAAAGCTTCGAATGCTTTGAAATCTTTGGGAATAAAAAAAGGTGATTTGGTATGTATTTATATGCCAATGATTCCTGAAGCGATGGTTGCTATGCTCGCTTGCGCAAGAATTGGAGCTCCTCATTCAGTAGTTTTTGGAGGCTTCTCCTCTGAGTCATTAAAAGATAGATTGATTGATGGAAATGCCAAATTTGTTATTACGGCAGATGGTGGTTTTAGAAAAGATAAGATAATTGAGCTTAAGAAAGCTGTTGATGCGGCAATTGAAAGTGGCGCAAATAAGATTGTTGAAAAAGTTATTGTTGTTCAAAGAACTAAAAAAGATATTTCGATGGTAAACAATAGGGATTTTTGGTGGCACGAATTATTAAAAGATCAGAAAGATTGGTGTGAACCTGAAATTATGAATAGCGAAGATAGATTATTTGTCTTGTATACTTCAGGGTCAACTGGTAAACCAAAGGGTGTTGTTCATACTACTGCTGGTTATAATCTCTGGTCTCACTTAACATTCAAGTGGATTTTTGACATAAAAGATGATGATGTCTATTGGTGTACAGCGGATGTTGGGTGGATTACTGGTCATAGTTATATAGTCTATGGACCTTTATCTAATGGAGCAACAACTCTTATGTTTGAGGGTGTTCCAAGGGCATCTAACTTAGGGGCTTTTTGGGAAATTATTCAAAAATACAAAGTTACTATTTTCTATACAGCGCCGACAGCGATAAGATCGTTTATGAAATCTGGGCGTGAAATTCCTGACCAATACGATTTAAGATCTTTGAGACTTTTGGGAACAGTTGGCGAACCAATTAATCCTGAAGCATGGATGTGGTATCGAGAGGTAATAGGTGATAATAAGTGTCCAATAGTAGATACATGGTGGCAAACTGAAACTGGTGGTGTGATGATAAGCCCCTTACCAGGAGCCGTAGCTACAAAGCCAGGTTCCGCAACATTCTCCTTGCCTGGAATCGAGGTTGAAGTTGTAGATAAAAATGGAGAAAAAGTGATGGAAAATGAGGGTGGATATTTGATTGTTAAAAAACCTTGGCCTGGAATGATGCGTACAATTCATGGAAACTCTAAAAGATATTTAGACAGTTATTGGGAATATATTTCTTTTAAAGGTGAAAAAAATGTTTATTTCGCTGGAGATGGAGCTCGAATTGATAATGATGGATATATTTGGATTATGGGAAGAGTCGATGATGTTATAAATGTTTCTGGTCATAGACTAGGAACTATGGAAATAGAGTCCGCATTAGTAAGTCATAAATCAGTTGCGGAAGCTGCTGTTGTTGGTAGAAAAGATGATTTAAAAGGTGAGGCTATTGTTGCATTTATATCTTTAGAAAAAGATATAAATAGTTCTCAAGAACTAGATGAGGAGTTAAAGAAACATGTAGTTAATGAAATTGGAATTATTGCTAAACCAGAAAAAATAATAATTTCAGATTCCCTTCCAAAAACGCGTAGTGGAAAAATAATGAGAAGAATTTTGAGATCTTTGGCAGAAGGCGAAAAAATAAGTGGAGATATTAGTACCCTTGAAGATAGTTCTGTTTTAGAAAAATTAAAGGGAATATCTTAAATTGATTTGTCAATCAAATTAGATATTTTTTTGATTGTATACCTTTTAAAGTCATCGTCAGCCCAATCACCTAAGAAATTTTCTCTTAGTCCTGCACTAGCAATAATAGTATGAGTCCCCTTGAGCTTTATTCCTGTGGAGTTGTCTTCGTTTCTTGCTCTAAGACAAGAAAGCAATTTATCTGTTTGATCTAATTCATCTGAGTTGAATTTTATTAGAAAATTATTTTTTTGATTATAAGTTTTTTTGATTATTCCAAATGTTCTTTCTGGGCTTGGGCTGAATTCACTATTGAATTCTAATTTTTGAGAAATCTTTTTTAAAAATGGTATAGATCTGTTAGCACTAAAGTTATTAAAACTTATTGATATGAATTTCTCGCAATTCCTACCTCCATCTGGAGAAATTAAGTGAAGTTTGCAACCAAGGCTATGTCCAATTCTTATTGAAGGAATTGATGTTCCTATTCTTTTTGATAAGGATCTTTGACAACTTTTGAAATCTTTCCATGCTCTCATTGCCAGTTCTTGATGATCAAATTGAGGCGTGTACTTGTATGCATGTACTGCATAGTTTTTATCTATTAAGCTTTTTATAAATCTTTTATATGTTAAATCTGGTTTAGATGCTAAATAACTACCTCCGATAAATTCGATAACTTTTTTTGGATTTGAAGGCCAATAACAGTAATTATTAAATTGATATTTTGTAAAAGTCATTTAATATTCTATTTTTAAAACTTCTTAGGTTGATTTCTAATAAGATTTAGTTCTTACTTTATTTGTTTAATTATTATTAATTTAAAAGAAAATAATATCAAATGCGTCAAAATATAATAGATGTTTTTTTGATAATTGGAACTACCAAACAAAAAAAAATTAAATCAATTGGATTTTCTTAATAATGAAATTAAAAATAATGAGAAACCCAATTTTTTAAATAAATCAATCTCAAGCTCCAAAATTAATAATCAAAATCAATCAATAGAAAACATTTTAATTCTTGATACTGAGACAACTGGCTTAGATGAAAATAAAGATGAAATTATTGAGGTAGGTTGCATTTTATTTAATGTAAATTCTAAATCTGTCCTCTCGCAGGTTTCGTTTTTATTCCCAGTTAGTTCAAATGAAGCTGAACATGTTAATGGGATTCCTGCAGAAGTTACTAATATTAAACAACCTTGGCAGGACGGCTTGAATTTCTTTTTAAAACTCGTGGATTGTTCAGATCTAATAGTCGCTCATAATGTTGAATTTGACAAAAAGTGGTTTGGAAAGGGCAGATTGCCCAAGCTCGAAAAAAAATGGATTTGTAGTTTAGAGGATATTAATTGGTCATTTCAAAAAAACTTAAAAAATAGACCATCTGTTACTGATCTTGCACTTTCTTTTTCAATACCAGTTTGGAGCTTACATCGAGCCTTATCAGATTGCTTTTATATTTCGGAGGTTTTCAAAAAATGTGAGAATTTAGAAGAACTTCTTATTAAAGCGACAGAACCAAGATTTTTATACAAAGCATTAGTGAGCTATGAAGAGAGATCATTAGCTAAGAAGGCAGGGTTCCTCTGGAATAATCCTAAGCAAGGTGCTTGGTCTAAAAAATTAACTGTTGAAGAAGCAAATAGTCTTGATTTTAAAGTGCAGATGTTGGATTAATATTTCGGCTTTTTAAATTTGAAAAAATCTTTAGTGCATTTTACAGGGCATCCATCTTTCACCCATTTTATGAGCGCCGATACATCCATATTCTGATGCAGCTTTTTCGGCATCCTCTTTTGTTTTAAAAAGGCCTGGCATCAGTTTCTTTTTTTTAATATTTGAATTCTTCTCAATGGGAATGCGATGCTCATGGCTATGTGGTTTAGGAGAATATTCCCATAAACCCATAGTGGTTATTCCAGCAGAAATTATTCCCATGCCAACTACGGATAAATTTACTATCCCCATAGCAACAGCACCAAAAGAAAAAACACCCATTGGCACTACACCAATACTTATAACGCCCATTGGTACTATTCCAATAGAAACGATACCTAAGGGCGCAATGCCGAAGGCAAATGTTTTAGGTTTTGTGCCACAATGCTGACTCTCTTTATTATTAGTTATTCCCAATATTTTGTATGAATGTTAGATTAAATTATGACATAAAGAATTTAAGCAAAATTTAATTTCTATTTAAATTAAAAAATTTTGAATTATTAATTAGAACTTTGAATAACTTTAAAAATCTTAGAGGAACTGTAGATCTTTTACCTGATCAGCTAATAAAGTGGCAAAATGTCGAGAAAATAATAATAGAACAACTTTTTAGGTCTTCTGTAAAGGAAATTAGGACTCCAATACTAGAAATGACTGAATTATTTATGCGTGGCATTGGTGAAGGAACTGATGTAGTCAGCAAAGAGATGTATACATTTTTAGATAGAGGTGAAAGGTCCTGTACATTAAGACCAGAGGGTACTGCCTCAGTCGCAAGAGCATTAATACAACACGGAATATTAACTAGACCTTCTCAGAAACTTTGGTACATGGGACCAATGTTTAGATATGAGAGGCCTCAAGCAGGAAGACAAAGACAATTTCATCAGTTAGGCGTTGAATTTATCGGATATGAATCTGTAAATAGTGATATTGAAATTATTACTTTGGCTTGGGATATTTTAGAGAAATTAGGAATAAAAGAACTTAATCTTGAAATTAATACCTTAGGGGACCATATTGATAGATCAAATTTTCAAAAGGCATTTTTAAAATGGTTAGAGGTTAATAAAAACTCTTTAGATTTAGATTCTCAAAGGAGAATAGATAAGAATCCTTTGAGAATTTTAGATACTAAGAATGTTCAAACAAAAAAAATTCTTGAAGATGCTCCTAGATTATTTGACTTTTTGTCTGAAAATAGTATCGAGAGATATATAACTATTAAAGAAAAATTAAAGTTTCTTAAAATCCCTTTTATAGAAAATTTTAATTTAGTAAGAGGTTTGGATTATTACACACATACTGCATTTGAGATTACCAGTGGCGCGTTAGGTTCTCAAGCTACAGTATGCGGAGGAGGAAGATATGATAATTTGATTAGTCAAATGGGAGGAACAGAAACCCCAGCAATTGGATTTGCAATTGGATTAGAAAGACTCATTCTATTATGTGGTAATGAGCTTGAAGAAAGAAGAGAAACCGATATTTATATTGTGAATAAAGGGGTTGATGCTGAAATATTGGCAATTAAATTATCTAGAAAGCTAAGAAATTATGATTTGATATCAGAATTAGATCTTAGTGGATCATCATTTTCAAAGCAATTTAAAAAAGCTAATAAATTAAAAGCAAAAAGTATTATTATAATTGGAGATGATGAAGTTCTTAAAAATCAATTTATAATAAGACTTTTTAAAAATTTTAGTTCAGAAAATCAAGAAGAAACTATATCCTTTGATGACGATACTAAATTAGATAATTGGCTTAATAAAAACCTTGGAATAAAAGATCTTCCATAAATTAATGAGTTTACTTTTTTTCGTAATAATTCTTTTAATATATATTTTTTTTAAAGTGTATAGACATAAAAAAGTTTTAAAAAATAAAAAAATTATCTCTTTTAATAGAAATAATTTATATAAATGGATGAATCTGACTAAGAAAGAAAGGTATAATTTGTCAAAAAAAGATTCTGCTTCTTATTTAAATAAAAGAAAAGTTTTATTGGATCAAATAAGAAAAGAATATAAAAATATTTCTAAAGGAAATAAAAAAAATATTGGGTAGTTAGAAAAGCATGAAAGTAATGTGGACTTCAAAGAAACCAATAAATGGATTAAGACATTTTGTTTTAGTAAATAAAATTAAAGAAAAAAATAAAATAAGAAATTTGATGGTTTCTGTTGTTGATATAGAGATAAACTTAATAATTTCTAATGAAGAATTAATTAATAGTGGTAATTGGACTGAGGGATGGTTAAATCTTCCTAAGAATGAATCAATTTCAAAAGATTATTTAGTATTCAAGGCATTTAATAATTCAAAAGAAGAAATTAATAAAATTTTTATTAATAAAAATTCCATATTTAATATATCTTAATTTTAAATTTGGGAAATATATATATTAAGACTAATCTTGAGGACTATAATTTTTTCAATTTAATAATTTTTAAAAGTTTAATCCCCTTCCAAATTAATAAGATAGGCGTTATTAAGGATTAACAGTATTTTTTTAATCAATGTTAAGAAATATATGGCATTCTTCTGAATTTGCGGCTGAGTATTTAGGTACAAATGAAATAAGACTTTCTTATTTCAGGGAGAATGGTTTCTTAAAGCCAGGTCTACATTGGAAAAGCTCTCCTTATGGACAAAAAAAACCTTGGAATCCTGAAGTTCTTTACAATACAGAATTATGTAAAAAAATAATTAACAAATATTATTCCGAAGAACAATTTGATCAAAAAGCATCATAAATAATAAATTTTCTAAAAATAATTAAGAGATAAAACCTAATAAAATTACTATTTAACTAAATTTTCATCCTTGCATTCAATTAAAGTATTGTGAAGTATTGGATATAAATTAATCATATTAATATATTGATCTGATTTTCGGTAAGTTTTAGCAGCCTTTTTATAATGCACTTCTGATTTCATCTCTAATGAAATTTTTCTAGAAGTTTTTGGAAAAGTTGTCATAAGAAGATTCCTCTTATTATCTTTTTAGTAATTGATTGATAATGAGGCAATAATTTTTGTGTTTTTATGACACAAATAACTAATTAATGTCAGCAAAGAGAAATTTTTTTAAAATATTTGATTAAGTAATCCAAAAGAAAATTGTTAAAAATTTTAAAAAATTAGTAAAAAATTAGTAAATAATTAGTCTAAATCTATCTTTTTACCACTGAAAACAAACGTTCCAAAATTTTTAAGTATTTATAACTAGGATTAACAACCTTTACAATTTTGTTATGAATTCAACTCTTTGATGAAATATAAAGTATTCTCAAAACGTTTAAGCTAATCAATTCCTAAATGCAAACCTATGGCAATCCAGATACTACCTACGGATGGTGGGCTGGTAATTCAGGTGTAGCAAATCGCTCAGGAAAATTCATTGCTGCTCACGTAGCTCATGCAGGATTAATTGTTTTCTGGGCGGGTGCTTTCACCCTTTTCGAACTTTCAAGATTTGACCCAAGCGTCCCAATGGGACACCAACCTCTAATCGTTCTCCCTCATTTAGCAACTCTTGGAATAGGGTTTGATGCTAATGGGGTTGCGATGGGAGATACTAAACCCGTTCTCGCGATAGCAATAGTTCATTTAGTTTCTTCTATGGTTTTAGCCGCTGGAGGACTTTTACATTCTTTACTTCTTCCGGGAAACCTAGAGGATTCTGAGGTTGCAAAAGCTAGAAAATTCAATATTGAATGGGATAACCCAGATAAATTGACATTTATTCTTGGTCATCATCTAATTATTCTTGGATTTGCAGTTATTGCTTTTGTTGAATGGGCACGTGTTCACGGTATTTATGATCCAGCTATTGGTTCTGTAAGACAGGTTGAGTATGAATTAAACTTAGCCAAAATTTGGAATCATCAAACAGACTTCTTAACTATTGATAGTCTTGAAGAAGTAATGGGTGGTCATGCTTTCCTTGCATTTGTTGAAATTACAGGTGGTGCTTGGCATATCGCAACTAAGCAAGTTGGAGAATATACCAAATTTAAAGGTAAAGGACTTCTTTCTGCAGAAGCAGTTCTCTCTTGGTCTTTAGCTGGAATAGGTTGGATGGCTATTATTGCCGCTTTCTGGAGCGCAGCTAATACAACAGTTTATCCTACTGAATTCTTTGGCGAACCACTTGAATTGAAATTTAGTATTTCTCCTTATTGGATTGATACTGTTGACCTTCCAGATGGGGAATATACCTCAAGAGCGTGGTTAGCAAATGTACACTACTATTTTGGTTTCTTCTTTATTCAAGGTCATCTGTGGCATGCATTAAGAGCATTAGGATTTGACTTTAAGAGAGTTACAAATGCTATCAGTAACATCGATAGTGCTACTGTTACTCTTAAAGATTAAATTTTAATCAAAACAATATTTAAAGGCCTCATTAATTGAGGCCTTTTTTTATTTGATAAAATTTATTTATTAAATTAGATTTGTAAAGTATTAAGTTTTGAATAATTGAATATTTATCTCCTACAAAATAAAGATATTTTCTCAAATTCTCTTTTGATAAGCCTATTAGGATTTTTTTTGATTGGTTTTTTCTTGATTTTTGGTAAGAAATTTAAACTTGCTGTTCAATTAGAGAGATTTGGATTACCTATAGCTGTTATTTCTGGCATTGTAGGAATATCGATAGGTCCTTATGGACTTGTAAATATCCTATCTAAGGAGACTACAAATGTCTGGAGTAATTTTCCAACTCCTCTTTTATCTTTAGTATTTGCGTCTTTAATGTTGGGTAGGTCAATTCCAAATATTAATGGTTTAATTAGACCCATTGTTAATCAGTTTTTGCTGGCACTTTCATTAGGCTTTGGTCAATTTTTTGTAGGAGGATTAGTTGTTAAATACTTATTGACTCCTTTTATGGAAACGAATCCTTTAATGGGATGTTTAATAGAGGTTGGTTTTGAAGGAGGTCATGGTGCCGCATCTATTATTGGAGAAAGTTTTAATAAACTTGGATTCTCAGACGGTTTAGACTTAGGTCTTGCGATGGCAACAATGGGACTTTTATCTTCTTCCTTATTAGGCAGTATATTTATTTTTATTGGAAGAAATTTAGGAATTTCAGATACAGAGGAAATAGTTGATAAAAAAGATAATGAAAATTCAAATCTTAAAATAGGAATTTTCTCAGATTTAAGGATTTTGTTAATTAATCTTAGCTTTGTAGGGTTGGCAATTTCTTTTGGGGTTTTGATACTTAAACTTTTAAGGTATATTTCTAACTACTTTGGGGAATTCTCAAAAGAGGTAATCTACTCACTTCCTGTATTCCCCCTTATTCTTATCGGATCACTTTTGATAAGATATATTTTAGAAAAAACCAACAATACAAAATTCATATCTAATCTTCTTCAAAGAGAAATCGGCATTTTATCCACAGATTTGTTAATTTTCACAGCAATGGCAAGTTTAGATATTGCTACTGTTTTTGACAATTGGAGATTGATTTTGGTGCTTACTATTTTTGGGTTGATTTGGAATTTAATATGTATAGCTTATTTCGCATGCTTTGTATTTGACAAAAACTGGTTTGAGAGAAGTTTAATAGAGTTTGGAAATTCAACTGGTGTAGTTGCATCTGGACTACTTCTTTTAAGACTTGCAGATCCAAAAAATATTTCTAAAACTCTTCCTATTTTTACATCAAAGCAACTTTTTGCTCAGTTAATCTTATCTGGAGGATTTTTTACAGTATTAGCCCCATTAATGATCTCAAAAATAGGATTAGATTATTGGACAGAGATTTGTGCGTCAATAACTTTTTCTGTCATTCTCTTCTCTTTCTTATTCAACAAAAGGATCTCTACAAGTTATCAATAAGAAGTTAAGTTAATATAAAAATTATATGTTTGTTAATTAATGTCCCATACACCATACGATATTCCTCCACAAGAAAATAAGGAAAAATGGTTTAGGAGTCACTTGCTTGGAAGAGAGGTTGAACTTGGAGAATTATATAGTCTTGGATTTAATGAGCTTGATTTAATTATGGCTGAAACTGCAGAAATCAGAAGTGATATTGAATTTAAAGAAAAGAATATCGGGAAATTTAGAACTGCAGGATATTTTTTAGAATTAGCAAGAATTATTGAAAAAAGAAAACTACTTGAAAGCTAGTTAAAAGGGAAATAATCTTTTCTAGTAGATGGTTCCCATAGATCATATTTATACATTAATTTTTTAAAATGAGGATGTTTTTCAAAATGATTTAACCAGTTTTTTATAGCCTCATCAAAATAGCTGGTTTTTTTTTGACTCTCGCAAGCAATTTTAAATTGCCTTACGAATGGCCAAATAGACCAATCAGCAATAGAAGGTTTATCTCCAATTAGCCATTTGCTAATTAAAAGTTTTTTATTCCATTCTTTTATGAATTTATTAGCTTCTTGGAAATGATAATCTTCTTCGTTTTTATTAAATCTTGCGGAATATTTAAAACGATCCAAATGATATTTAAAACTATTATCATTTTCGGAAATTATTTCTAAAATTTCCAGCTTGTTACTATTTGGAATATAAAGGTTTTTTAATTTTTCATTTTCTGATTCTGAAAGCGCCCAGATTATGATGTCTAAACTTTCTTCAATGACTTCATTATTTTTTTTTAAAAGAATAGGAACAGTTTTAGTACTTGATATATTTATAAATTCTAAGGGCTTATTTTTTAAATCAATTTCTCTTATCTCTACTTTAATTTCGCAAATTAATAATGCCCATCTAGCTCTAATAGCATATGGACATCTACGAAATGAATATAAAATATCTGTTGTCATTTTGTAAAAAATTTAAATTTTCATGATTCTTTTAGTATTATTTACATAGAAATAACCTTAATTTTACTTTGAAATGGCGGGATATGTTTATCTTATAAGAGTTGGAGATCTTTATCGTATTGGTAAGGCAGATAATCTTGATAAGAAAATTAGAAAACTAAAACCAGATGAATTACTAACTTCCATAATGACTATGGAACCTGAAACACTTGAAGCTAGGTTATTAAGAAAATACAAATCTCAAAGAATTCCTGAAACTGGATATTTAAAGCTTACTAAAAGGCAGATATCAGAATGCAAAAAACAATTTGAATTAAAAGGAAGTTTACCTCATACCCTCGATGCTGAAGTTTCTATAACTTTATTTGCATCATTTTTATTATTTGGGTCAAATTTTTTAATCCTAAATTATTTTAATGTAGGATTTTCAAGAAATATTTCTTATTCATTTGGTGTTGCATCGATACCCATGATAATCCTTTTTCTTACAGGTAGTTTTGGAGGATATTTTTCTGAAGATTTGTCTCTATTCTCATTGTTAACAAATCGAATAAAAGGTTTTTTTATAGCAATTGCAATGATTACAATGGCTTTTTTAATGTTCAGACTAAATTAAGTTTCATAATTACAATTTAAGGCTATTTCAAAGGGAACTGACTGCATTGGTAATTTAAGAATTGTAGAACATATTTCAGAGATATCTTCTGGTTGAGTCATTTTTGACTTTTCTAAGGAAGAAATATTTTCAGCCATTTTTGTATTTACCCAACTAGGACAAATCGCTGTTACTCTAATGTTTTCTTCCCAACCTTTATTCTTCATTGTTTGGCAAAGACCCATTAATGCGAATTTTGATGAGGAATAGGCTGCTAAATCTCCTTTAGATCTTTTTCCACTCATTGAAACTAAAACGATAATTCTTCCATTATTAGATTGACATAAGTGCTCCCAAGAAAGTTTGCATAAATACCAAACTGCTAAAAAATTTATGTTTAATGTATTCAAAATCTCTTCATCGTCTCCTTCTTTATATAAAAAAGGAATTTTCGAAAGAATTCCGGAACAGTTTATTAAAGTATCAAAGCCACCAAATTTGTTAAATGTATTTTCGACCCATTCTTTTGCGGAAAATTTATTTAAAGCATCATATTTATTAATAAGTATTTTTTCCTTTGGCCAATTTTTTGGATCGATAACACTTCCTTTCACGGATTCTAGATCTCTTATCCCGATACTAATTCTATTACCTTCCATCAATTCTCTATGTGCAATATTTAGCCCAATCCCTCTGTTAGCGCCACTTATAAGTATGGTTCTCATCTTTAATATTATATATTTGGGAAAACTATCCTAAGTAACATTTTTAATTCTTTGCCATGCATAATCATAAGACCTTTTTTTACACTCCAAGGGGCTTTAATGAACATTATGCACATCGCATATACGATTTCTCTTAATGACAATGTATCTGTTAGAAAACCATACCATTGCGTTTTTGGTAATTGAAAGAAACTACCAAAAAATTCTCTTAATAATTTCTCATCGAATCTCATTAGTTTTTCTAAACCAAATTGATAAATTGATTTTTTTCTTATTAATTCTTTAGGCCATAGACTTTCCCATCCTTTTCTGGCGATATGATACGTGCTTAGTTTCTTATCATTCATTGCTATTGATATAGCTTTTGCAACCAGCGGGGCTCTTCTTAAAACATTTCCAATTAAATA
Source organism: Prochlorococcus sp. AG-388-D03 (assembly GCA_003279875.1). Taxonomy (GTDB): domain Bacteria; phylum Cyanobacteriota; class Cyanobacteriia; order PCC-6307; family Cyanobiaceae; genus Prochlorococcus_A. The sequence continues at coordinate 6,164 of QCGN01000021.1, read as the reverse complement.
TCCTGAGGCGGGATGAACCATTGAAGCGGCCCCGCCGTAACCTAATATTTCTTGTTTAAAATCTGGTATGGGCATATTCATTGGTAAAAACAAACCAAGTTCTTCATGTTGCATACTCGTGATTGATATATTTCTGTAAGAAAGCCTTTTCTCTAGTCTTTCTTTTAAATTCTCCATTGTTAAGGGATTTACTAATCCAAGTGAAGTCTCTTCAAGAAAATACTTTCCATTTCCCATATCCATTGCATACAAAAATGTAGGGGGCTCTTTTTTTTGATCCTCATTTAAATGATCATTTCGATAATCCATTAAGACAAATTGTCCTTTTTTTAGTGGAGGCTTACTAAAACTTCCTACTATCCCATAACAAGTTTGAACTGCTAGAGGTCCACATGATTTTAATTTAAGAAATACAGGATCATATCCTGTCGCATCTATAACTAATCTTGCTGAGTAAGTTTTCCCATCAATAGTAGTAACTGTACTTTTTTGTTTCTGATAGTTAATATTCTCTGCAAATCCCTCATGCCATTTAATAAATGAATTATTACATTCATTTAACCAGTAACTATGCAACTTCTTCTTATCAAATAATCCATAATCTAAAAAATGCTCGGTTGCTTTATTTTCATGATGGTGTTCTTCAAGTGATCCATGTCCAAAAAAACTTACAGTATTTTTCCATCTATATTCAAGTAAATCTTGCAGCCCAAGTTGATCAACTTCCTTTCCCCAAATACCATAAGTATTTGGCCAAGGCTCATCTGGACCATTAGGGGAAAGAACCTCAACATCTAGTTTTTCTTTACCTAAGGCTGATGCAATCGCCATCCCTGCTGGCCCTGCTCCTAAAACTAGTACATCTGGCAATCTTTTGGAAGACATTAATTATAAATTCTGAAGTTAGAAAAGTTTTTAGAAATAAAAAAAATATATGAAACTTCATTTTTATAATTCATTCAAAATTGTTTAATGAGAATAGATTTAATAATAAGCAAGAGATTCTATAAGTAGACCTTATTTTTTAAGTGTTTTAACAATAGTTTATAAGATTTACAAAAGAAAAATATATAATTTTATTGTAAATAATGTTTGATTTAAATTTAATGTTAAAGGAAAAAAATATTTTAATAACAGGAGGTAATTCTGGAATTGGTTTTTATGCGACTGTAAATTTATTGAAGACTAACAATAATTTGTATATTCCTATAAGAACCTCATCAAGAAGAGATCAATTTTTATCAAAACTTCTAAAAATATTTGATAAAAAATACCTAGAAAAATATTTAAATCTTATTGAAAATGTTGATCTATCCAATTTAGAAAATATTAAAATAATTGAAGATTATTTCATCAAAAAAAATACTTTTATAGATATTGTCATCTTAAATGCAGGGTTGCAATATACAGGATCTTTTTATCCTAAAGTCTCAAAACAAGGAGTAGAACTTACTTTCGCTGTTAATCATCTTGCACACTTTTATTTAATTAATATTCTCATAGGACTAATAAATAATAAAAAGGAATCAAGAATTATTATTACATCATCTGATGTACATGATCCAAAGAGTTCCGGAGGTAATGTTGGTGATAAAGCAGGTCTCAATAACCTATTCAATTTTAAAGAGGAAATTACTGGAAACTATTTAAATTTTAGTGCTGATAAAGCTTATAAAAATAGTAAATTATGCAATATATTGTTTGCTAAAGAACTTGCAAAAAGATTACAAATTCATGGCAGTAAAATATCTGTTATTACGTGGGCTCCAGGTCTTGTAATCCCAAATGAAGATTTAGGTTTCTTTCGATATAGTAAGAAGTTTAATATCTTTGGTTACATCGTTTTTTCAAGTATTGCAAAAAATATTTTAGGGATTTCAGAAAAAGTTGAAAATGCAGGTAAGTTGCTTTCTGAAATTGTTTCTGAATCTGATTTTAATACAAATAATTATTTACATCTAAGCAATAAGCTTATCTTTTATAAAAAACATAAATTAGTTAAAAGTGATGTTAGTGATGAAGCTAGTAAAAGTGAACTTGCTTTAAAGCTTTGGAATTTTAGTGAAGAATTATGCCGATCATTTGGGTTCGTTTCGCTCAATATTTAGTGTTTGAGTTGGGAATGCAAATTCAATTTTATTTAAAGAAAATTCCTCCATAATTCGTAAATTAATACTTTGTTGTGCATCCATAGCGGCTAAATAATTATTTGTCGGTATGTAATAAACTAATTCAAAATTAAGACTAAAGTCTCCAAAATCTGTAAAGTGACATCTATCAAAAGAAGCATCTTTGGTTTCGTTAACGATTGTTTTAATGATTTTTGGAATGGTTTTCATTAGGGATGGAGAGGTTTCATAAACTACTCCTAATTTATGAACTAGTCTTCTTTTTTTCATTTGAGCATAATTTGAAATAATTCCATTAGTTAATGCACTATTGCTCATGACTATTACTTCTCCATTTATACTTCTTATTCTTGAAGATCTTACTCCTACCCTTTCTACCATTCCTAATACGTTATCAGACTTAATAAACTCTCCTTTTTGAAAAGGTTTATCCAGAAGAATTGTGATATATTCAAAAAATTCTTGTACTGGATCTTTTAATGCTAAACCTGCTCCTATTCCGCCTGCACTAAGCAAAGCCCAAATCGCGGTCATTTGCACGCCAATATTTTGTAAGAAAAATATAGATCCTATAGTCCAAGTAAATGCCTTAATTAAAGGAGTTAATGATGAAATCATTGAACTAATTGATGAATCATCAATTTTTGAGGTAGATTCTGTTAAAGATCTAATTAATACTTTATTGATGGCTTTAATAATGATAATTAATATAAGTAATTTCTGAATATTCAAGAATACAGATATAAAAGTTATTTCATCAGTAAAAAAATAATCTATTGAGAAATAGGCTGATAGAAGAAAGCCTATTGGTCTTATAATCCCAGTAAGTGTTTCAAATATAAAATCATCAAAGTTTGTTTTTGTTCTTTTAGAAATCCTTTTAAAAATTATCTTTGATATTCTAGATATTATTATTGATAAAACGATTCCAATAAGAAATATAGAAATTGCCAAAAGCAAGCTTTCTGTAAATAGTTTCATATTTTATGAATTCTTTAAAAATTAATATTTAAAGTTTAAATTATCTCTAAAAATAAACCAGTCTTAATTATCTCTAATTTTTAATTATATTTATAATTTCTTTAAATTCTTTTCTATCTGAGGTTTTACATATTTCAAAAATTACAGATTCAGTGGTAGTAATAATTGCCCCTTTATGAAGCATTCTTTGTAATGCTATTTCATGATCTAAATTATATCTACTTCCCATGGCATCGCATATTAGTAGTACTTCATAACCCTTCTTTAAAAATTCTAAGACACTTTGCTGTACACATATGTGTGTCTCAAATCCGCAAATTATAAGATTAGTAATCTTTTTGTTTTCAAGTTCATCAAAAATAGCTTGATTATTAGACAGGCTAAAATCCATCTTTTGGATTTTAGTAAAACCAATTTCAGGCAACAAATTTGGGATTGTTTTGCCTAATTTAAGAGGGTTTTGTTCTGAGAGGAAAATGTTTTTTTCTAGGATTTGGTAAGCTTTTAATAGCTTTTTGATGTTTTTAGTTATTAAATCTTTATTATTAATTGGGTTTATTATTTTTTCCTGAATATCTATAAGAAATAAAGCATTTTTTCTTGGTAATTCAGTTCTAATAGAATTTTTCATTGAATATTTTTACATTTTGAATAATACTTATATTCAAAATAATCTCATTAGGAACATTAGTAAATATTTCTAAATTAAAAGTTGTTTTAATCTCATCTAGGGTTATTATTGAGAAAAATTTAGTATCGTTTTTTGTCATTATCTTCCCAATACAAAGTAATTACATCCCCTTTAGGAGTTGGCTTGCATAAAGATGGCAAAAGGTTAACCCCTCAGAGACTAAAAGTTTTAAATTTATTTGAGAATATTGGAGCAGGTAATCATTTAAGTGCTGAAGAGGTGCATGGAAAATTAGTTCAATCTAGCTCAAAAGTTTCTCTTGCAACAATATATAGAACTTTGAGACTTCTTGTTCAGATGGGTTTATTACATGAACTAGAGATTAGTGAAGGAGGACATAGATACGAATTGCTTAGCAATGAAACTGCAGATCATCATCACTTGATTTGTATTAGGTGTGGAAGAACTGAAGAATTTGAAAATGACGCAGTTTTGAAGGCTGGTAAAGTAGCCGCTAAAGTTAAAGGGTTTAAACTCATTGAATCTTCCTTAAATGTTAGAGCAATATGTCCTGATTGTATTTAGTAAAAATTAAGATAAAGTTCCTCCACAACTTGATCCTGCTCCGGCCGTACATGCAAAGCAATGATCTTTTACAGCTACTTCATAATCAAATTTAAATGATTTATTCATTAAATCAAAAAGTGTCTTTGGTCCATTATTTCCATTTAAATTTAATTGCTGATTAAAGTCACAATCATAAATGTGACCTTGCCAATTAACGCTTATCGTTTTTTTACACATAAGGTTTTCTAAATTATTTTGATTAAAATTTGCTTTAAGTAATTTGTAATATGGAACAAGTTTATTTTCTCTCTTAAGAGAATTGGCGTATCGATTAATTGGCATATTGGTTATTGTATATAGATTATTAAATGATATATTGTATTTTTTAGAAAGAATTCTTTTATAATCAGCTTCTAGGATTTCTTGCGATGGAGGAAGAATAGGATTGACAGGATTATAAACTAGATTTAATTGCAGTCCGTCTTTACGTTTCCCATAACCTAGATTATTAAGTAATTTTAAAGCATTAATACTTTTATCAAAGACCCCGTAGCCCCTTTGTAATTCTACATTTTCCTTTTCATAGCAAGGGAGCGATGCTACGATTTGTACTCTATTTTTCGCAAGAAATTGAGGTAAGTCTTCGTATCCCTCTTCAAAGAAAATTGTTAAATTACATCTATCGATAATATCAATATTTTTATCACTTAAACTATTAATTAGATTTCTAAATTCAGGATGCATTTCTGGTGCCCCACCTGTAATGTCTAAAGTTTTAATTTTATATTTTTCTATTACTTTTGGAATAAGAGAAATTATTTCATTGGACATTTTTTCGGTTCGCAATGGACTTGAATTTACATGGCAATGTTTACAAGCCTGATTGCATTTATAACCGATATTTATCTGAAGTGTTTCTATCTTTTCTTTAAATATTGAAGGAAAACTACTTATCATGATTTTGGTTTAATTTATTTTAGTTTAAATAAAATTTATTAAGTATTATGTTTTTAGTTTTGATCTATTTTTTGCAAATGCAATAAACCAGTTTAAATATTCTTTAGGGCCATTCTGAAAAATCATATCAAACTTTAAGTTGTCTTCATCATCACTTATTCCTATTAAACCAGACCTTTTTGTAGAAGGTCTATAAACTTCTCCTGAACTACTATCAACAAAAATTATTTTATTATGACTTTTAAACTCTTTTCCTAGTAATTGTATAAATTCTAAGAATGATCGATCGCTTCCTCCTCTTGAATAACCATTATTATTATTTTGTTGTGATGTAACTGTGTCTCCAATCCCAATAATTGTTGGCATATCTTCTGATTTAATATGTTTTTTGCAGAAATTTACTTTTCCTATCATCGATTTAGGAGAGTCTCTAAAATTAAAGTCTCTACCAAATGGAGCTTTACCAGTAGTATCGTAAATAAATTTATTTAATAAAAAAAGCACCCCTGAGTCTTTTACTGCTCCTTTAATTAGTAGCTGTATATCGGTTGACCCAATATCATTTTTACTAGAAAGTTTTATTATTTCATTTCCATCCTTGCTACCTAGATTTGGTGATATGTGAAGAAAAAATGAGTCTTTAAGTCCTTGAGCGTTGGCTTTATGAATAATTTCATTCATCATATCTTCAAAGCTTTTTTGAATAATTCTTCTTTTTTCAGAATCATCTTTTACTAAATCGAAAAGGCTATTGAAATTTATTGTTGGAGAGAACCTTGTTTTACATATTGATTTGCAAGCATGAGAATTTATTTCTTCTTGATCGATATTAGGAAAAATTTTCTTTACTATTTTTTCAAAACTTGGTCTTATTAAGTCAGGAACTTTAGCTAAGAAAT
>QCGN01000020.1 GCA_003279875.1 Prochlorococcus sp. AG-388-D03 | reverse complement strand
GATGGGTATCTGAAAAAGTGGATTTATTTTTTGATGAAGATAATGATGATTGGTATGATGATGACAATTTTGATAGTGATGACAGAGAGATTAAGACATTTACTAGAGAATCAAATACTATTAAATCATCTATACCGCATTCAAAAAGACCTTTAGAGGCGATTTCCTTGAGGCAGCCAAAAAGTTTTGAAACAACTAAGCAAAAAAAATTGCCTTATGGAAAAGAAGTTAATAGCCAAGATTGGCCAGATGAATATGATTTTAAAGTTGCAAGATGGCAAAGATCTTCAGGAAAAGAGAGTGATATTGGAGTTCAATTAAACCAACGTTCCGGATCAAAATCAAGAAATTTCCCTAGATCCAGAAGAAGAAGAGTATAGATTTGCAAATTCATTAATACTTGAAGAACCTAGTAAACTTTCTAAATGAGGATTGAATACTTCTCTAATAATAGTTAACGGCTTTTTGTTCCTGAAAAATCTATAATTTCTTGACCAGAATGGACCTTTAAAACAAAATTGATCCTCTAACCATGTTGCGTTCACAAGAGAAATACTATCAACTTCCCTAAATAGTTCTGATCTGTCTTGTGTTAAATTCTTCCAAATTGGTTCCTCTTTGGCCTTCAAATTTTCACTCACTTGCTCTGCGTTCCACCAGCTTTCTGCCCATGCTAAGTTTTTATTATTGTTTTTAATCCAGACTTGTCTTCTGATTAAAGGGCCAGTTAATTGGTTTATTTCCTGAGGACCCTCGTGACTGGATAAAGGATCTAATTGCATTGAAATTAATTTAATTTTTGTTTCTTGATTAGTTAAAAGTTGTAGATGTCTTGTGGGACTTCCATCTCCAAGTAACATTAATCTCCAAGCACCCGATAATTTTGGCAGTGAATTTTTCACTAAAAAAGTAGAAGCTTTCTCTTCCCAAAAGATTTTTGGTGAGTTGAAAAGTGTATTATTCAGTGATCTTACAGATTACTTTTAAGATGATAACTTCTTTCCAGCAAAAATATTTGTTTTTTCTATTTTTATCTCTTTAATTTTTAGCCAAACTAGTAACGCAGTTAAATCAGCTTTACTAACTCCAGGAATTTTTGAAGCGTCTCCAAAATTTGTTGGTTTGATCTTATTCAAATTTTCCCTTGCTTCTAAAGATAAAGTCTCTATATTTTCGTAATTGATTTCTTGTGATAGAGATTTAAGACTTTGACGCTTAATCTGATCTATATTGTTTTTTTGTCTTTTAAGGTATCCCTCGTATTTAATATCTATTTCAACACCCTCACATATCGATGATCCTAAGTCTTTCTCGGCCAAATCATGTTTAATTAGATCTGAATAATGGAAATTTGGTCTTTTTAAGAGATCTTTTAATGTTGTTGAGCCTTTGATTTTTGATCCTGTGTCTAATTCTATTTTTCTTGCTATTTCATCAGTATTTTTTAAACGGGTGCTTTCTAATCTTAGTTTCTCTTCTTCTATAAATTTCATTTTTTCTTGATAACTCGACCATCTTTTCTCATCAATAAGCCCTATTTGATAACCTAATGGTGTTAATCTTCTATCTGCATTATCTCCTCTTAAGGTTAACCTATATTCACTCCTACTAGTAAGAACTCTGTAGGGTTCTTTGAGATCTTTTGTAATTAAATCATTAATCATTGTGCCTATATAGCTGCTTTCCCTTGTAAAGATTATTGGATCTTTTTTCTTTAGTTTTCGAGTCGCATTTATTCCTGCAACTAATCCTTGTGCAGCAGCTTCCTCATAACCAGTTGTTCCGTTAATTTGCCCAGCACTAAATAAATTTTCAATCTCTTTTGTTTCAAGTGATGTTTGGAGCTGTGTTGCAGGAATATATTCATACTCGACAGCATATGCTGGTCTTAACATTTTACATTTACCTAGTCCAGGTAAGGTTCTTAGAAGTTGTAATTGAATATTTTCGGGTAAACCCGTAGAAAATCCTTGTACATATATTTCAGGAGTATTAATTCCTTCTGGTTCTAAGAAAATTTGATGAGATTCTTTATCAGCAAATTTAACGATTTTATCTTCAATTGATGGACAATATCTTGGTCCCTTACTATCTATAAAACCACCGTATATAGGAGTTAAATGTAAATTATCCCGAATTAGCTGATGTGTTTCAGCAGTTGTCCTTGTGATGTGGCAACTGACTTGAGGCATATTTTCTTTGATATTTGGGTCAAACGAAAAATATTTATCAGCTGCTGTACTTGGTTGAATATTTAATTCATCAAAAATGATACTTTTTTTATCAACTCTTGCTGGAGTTCCTGTTTTTAAACGTTCTGTTTTTATTCCAATTTGATGCAGGTTTTGAGTAAGACCCTGTGCTGCTTGTTCGCCAGATCTTCCTGCTGACATTGATTTATTTCCTATCCATATTCTGCCTTCTAGAAAAGTACCAGCAGTGATGATAACTGATCTCGCTGAATAATAACTACCAAAGAAAGTTTTTACACCCTTTATTTTTTTTTGTGTGATTTTTTTTGAGTTCAATCCAATTACTTCAGTTGTCGCAATATCAAGTTCAGTAATCATAGCCTCTTTCAAATATAGATTTTCTGTATTTTGGAGTATTTCTATCATTCGCTTTGAATATTCTCTTTTATCGGTTTGAGCCCTTAATGCCCAAACTGCTGGCCCCCTACTAGCATTTAGTATTCTCTTTTGTATTGCTGTTTCATCTGCTAATTTTCCAATAATTCCCCCTAAAGCATCTACTTCATGGACTAATTGACTTTTTGCCGGTCCGCCTACAGCAGGATTGCACGGTTGCCAAGCAATTCTATCTAAATTTATTGTAAATAACGCAGTAGAAAATCCTAATTTTGCTGTAGTTATTGCGGCTTCACATCCTGCATGTCCGCCTCCAATAACAATAATGTCAAAAGATTCATTTGGGGATTGTGGATCTTTCATTATCGTAATGATTAATTAGCTAAATTCCTAAATCTTGTAAATTGGGGTTCAAATAATAATTTAACAGTTCCAACAGGACCATTTCTGTGTTTCGTGACAATAATTTCAGTTATTCCTCTATCTTCAGTTTCGGGATTGTAATACTCATCTCTATAAATCATTAATACTAAGTCGGCATCTTGTTCTATAGATCCAGATTCTCTAAGGTCACTTAACATAGGTCTTTTATTTGTTCTTGATTCAACTCCTCTACTTAATTGAGATAAAGCTACTACTGGTACTTTTAACTCTCTTGCCATACTTTTAAGACCTCTTGTAATACGAGATAGCTCTTGTACTCTATTATCAGGTGTTGTACCCTCCATTAGTTGCAAGTAGTCAATAACTATTAAACCAAGTTCTTTTTTCTGCTCAGCTATTAATCTTCTGCATAAAGACCTCATTTCTAAAACACTTAAATTAGGTTTGTCATCAATAAAAATTGGAAGTTGACCTAATGAGTTTATCCCTTCTCCAAGTAAAGGCCATTCATCTTGTTGAAGTCTTCCTGTTCTTAATCTTCCGCTTTCAATACCCACTTCCATAGAAAGCAATCTATAGGTAAGTTGTTCCTTGCTCATCTCGAGGCTAAATACACACACAGGAAGATCTTGAGATTGAGCTACATTCTTAGCTAGGTTTAAAACCATTGAAGTTTTCCCCATCGAGGGTCTTCCTGCCACGATTATTAAATCACTTCTTTGAAAGCCTTGAGTCATTGCATCAAGGTCATAAAAATTTACTGGAATACCAGCTACAGATGTTCCTAATGACCTAGACTCTATTTCATTAAATGTACTTGTAAGAATTTCTGCAGCTTGGGTAAGACCTTTTGTGGGTTTCTCTTGACTAATTTCAAAGATTTTCTGTTCTGCCTTATCTAAGACTTCGTTAGTCTCTTGTGTTTGATCAAATCCTAGTTGAACGACCTCATTCCCAGATCGGATGAGTTGTCTCCTGATAAATTTATCACTAATTAAGTTCGCAACTTGTTCTATTGAAGCTGTGGAAGAAACATTTTCTACTAGTTCTACTAATTTAGAATTTCCTCCAATTTTTTCAAGAGATCCATTATCAGCAAGCCATGCGCTCATTGAAGTTAGATCTGTAGGTTTGCCTTGAGTATGCAACATTAAGGCTGTTTTATAAATCTCTTGATGAGCGTTAATATAAAAAGCTTCTGGCTTAATCAAGTCTGCAATTCTTCCTATCGCATCAGGATCAAGTAGTATTCCGCCCAAAACAGCTTCTTCAGCTTGAATATTCTGAGGAGGAACTAAACCAGTGTTTTCATTATTAAAGTCTTTTTTAAAATTTTTATTAGACCCATTTTGGAAAGGAACTGAAACCATATATTTGAAGACTTAGATATATACTCTGACTACTTTTCGAAATAATGCAACAAAGTTATTAACTTGTTACTTCAATGTTTACTTCCGCATTTACTTCTTGATGTAGTTTTATCTTCGCAACGAAAGAACCTAAATTATGAATATCTGGAACTGTTATGTCTCTTCTATCAATGTCTTTTTTAGTAGCTGCTTCTATGGCTTCAGCAACATCCCCATTAGTAACAGTTCCAAAAAGGACCCCATCTTCACCAACTTGTTTCTTGATTGTAAATCTGCCAATAGTTGCTAGTGCTGTTTTAAAGTCAATAGCCTCTTGTTTTACTTTTTCTGCAGCAATTTTTTCTTTTGCTCTTTTTCGTTCAATTTGTTTCAAAATTGAAGGAGTAACATTAGCTGCTTTACCAAATGGTAATAAGAAATTCCTTGCATAACCAGGTGCTACTTCTACGACATCGCCATCTCTACCTAAAGTGGCGATTGATTCTGTTAAAACGACTTTAACTCTTTTAGCCATGGAAAATATTTGTTTATGTATTTAATAATAAGACCTAGAGGGTAATTTTACTTTTTTTGCAAATCCTAATTTGGCAAGAATCTTAATATGTTCCCAAGTTAAATCAATCTGACCTCTAAATAACCCTTGTCTAGCTGAATTAGGAAATGCATGATGATTATTATGCCAACCTTCTCCAAATGTTAGAGCTGCAACCCAAGCATTGTTTTTTGAGGAATCTCCACTGTCAAAAGGAGCTTTGCCCCAACAATGAGTAGCTGAGTTAACTAACCAAGTTATGTGATAAACGACTACAAGTCTTAGAGGTATTCCCCATAATACTAATGCCCAGCCGCCAACACCCAATTTCTGTCCTATTGCATATAGACATAAACCAATGGGAATTTGCAAAAAGAGAAAATATTTATTAAGGAATCTATAGTACGGGTCTTTGATCAAATCTGCACTTAGTTTGGGTACCGCTTTTAATGCTTCAACATCTTTAAACATCCAACCCATATGGCTCCACCAAAACCCTTTTTTACTATTATGATGATCAACTTCTGTATCTGAAAAAGAGTGATGATGTCTATGTAAACCAACCCAATCTATCGGTCCATGTTGACAGCTAATAGCTCCACAGGTAGCAAAAAACCTTTCTAACCATCTTGGAACTATGAATGATCTGTGTGATAGCAATCTGTGGTAACCAAGTGTGACCCCAAGGCAAGCTGTCAACCAGTAAAAAAATAATAATGATGTAACTGCTGGAAGACTCCAAAATTTTGGTTGTAAAGCTATTAAAGAAAGTAAATGAATAGCAATCATAAAAACAATGGTACCCCACGTTTTGTGTAATCTAGGAGGATATTTTTTCGAGTGACTAGATGGTTCCAATAGTTTATCTGAAAGTTCTATAACTTTTTCTGCAGGGACAGGTTTTTTTAATTTGGCTGTTTCTTGGAAGATTACTGAATTCATAATATTTGGAAACTATTTTCAAAAAGTCCGATATGTAATATTATCATACTATACTATTGATCATTTTAATTATCCGTGGGCTTAGGATATCGCGATAAATTATTGAAGGGTCGAAGAGCAATGGCTCATTTGATTCATCTTTGGCATGAGAGAAATGGTTGGTCTCACAGGGTTTTACCTTTACTTTCTGAAATTCTTGATTTAGGTAGAGTGCATAATTCTCAAATTTCGAATCTCAGGAATGGAAAGTTATCTTCACCTGGCCCAGAAGTTTTTCTCGCTTTAGCACAGGTCAATACGATTCTTGATCAAGGGATAGAATCAATAAGGGATCAATTAGAAAAAACCTATCCTGAATTATGGAGGTCATTGGAGGATTCTGCTCTTCCATTAAAAAATGATTATGGGAAGCCATTGTCAGCAGGAGAATTATTTGAAATATTTGCTGGATTGAAACCTCTACCATCCTCTTTTGATTGGTATATTGAAGACGAAGAAGCTTCCGCTTTAAGTGATGCTCTATCAGATCATTTTTGTCAAAATAAACCTTGGAGATCTTGTAAGGTTACAATTATGGATGCTTATACAGTTGCAAAGCCTTTAAGAAGAGAACGTTTCGCTGAGGTTATTGCTGGAATAAAGGATTTTACAGCTGAAGAATTAGATGGGGAATTACTGGACTTATACGAGACTTCAAAAAAACTCTCTTATTTTCATGGAGGAGGACCTAATGCTTTTCTTAAGCAATTAAGAGATATTGCTTCACGAAAAACTCAAGTAATTACTAATGAATAATAAAAACTATAATTTCAGATTAGCTCAAGAAATGGTGATATCTACTGAAGATGATTTGAAGGATATTTTTGAAAATAGATCAAATCAAATTTTCATAAAATTAAATAATATCCTGAAAATTTTTAAAGACGAAAAAGTCTCAACTAATCACTTCAACTTATCTTCAGGAAGTGGACATGATGATATTTCTAGAGAAAAAATTGATGATGTATTTGCTAAATTTTTTCTAGCAGAAAAATCAGCGGTTAGAATGCAATTTGTAAGTGGTACACACGCTATTAGTTCGGTGCTTTTTGGGATTTTAAGGCCGGGTGATTTAATGTTATCCGTAACAGGAAGGCCTTACGATACCTTGGAAGAAGTTATTGGAATAAGAGGCGAGGGAAAAGGTTCTTTGTTAGATTTAGGAGTTCAATATAAACAAATGAGTTTTGATGAAGAAAAAAATTTTTTTGAAGATAAACTTATAGATTTTTTTAAAAAACATAAATGTAAATTAGTCTTTATTCAAAAAAGTTGTGGTTACACTTGGAGAAAATCATTAACTAATAATCAAATAAAAAAGATTTGTCATATAGTACATTCTTTAAATCCTAGTTGTATTTGTTTCGTAGATAATTGTTATGGCGAGCTCGTTGAAGATAGTGAGCCTATTTGTAATGGTGCAAACATAATTGCTGGCTCGTTAATTAAAAATTTGGGGGGGACTATAGTTCCAACTGGGGGATATATTGCAGGTGATTCAGATTTAGTAGAAATGGCATGCTGTAGATTAACTGCTCCTGGAATAGGTTCAAATGCAGGCATTAATTTTGGTTTTGGAAGATTAATTCTGCAAGGATTATTTTTAGCGCCTCAAATGGTACATGAATCTTTAAAGGGTGCTGATTTGATAGCTGCAGTTTTTCAAAAGCTAGATTTTATTGTATTGCCAGAGCCAAAGTCATATAGATCAGACATAATTCAAGCAATAAGATTAAATAATTCATATTTAATACAAAAAGTATGTCAATCTTTTCAAAATTCTTCGCCTGTAGATTCTTTTTTAAATGTCATACCCTCTCCAATGAGTGGCTATGAATCAAAATTGTTAATGTCAGGAGGGACATTTATTCAAGGAAGTACAAGTGAATTTTCTGCGGATGCACCCTTAAGAGATCCATATAATATTTTTGTACAAGGTGGTTCTCACATGGCTCATATCAAAATTGCCTTAATTCAATTATTATTTGAATTATTAGAAGAAAATTTAATTAAAAAGGAATCTCTTATTTCTTCATAAAATAATTATGCCTTACAAATTTCCAAATTATTTAAAATATGCCGATACACATGAATATGTGCAACAAGAAGATGGATTATTAAAAATTGGTGTAAGTGAATTTGCTATAGATCAGTTGGGGGATATTGTTTTTGTTGAAATAGTTGAGAAAGGCACTCCTTTGAAAAAAGGAGAAACCTTTGGAACAATAGAGTCTGTTAAGGCTGTTGAAGAAGTTTATCTCCCTTTTTCAGGTGAAGTTGTTTTTGTAAATGAAGGTGTTATTGAGAATCCTGAAATATTGCAAAATGATCCGATCGGTGATGGATGGCTGGTAATTATCAAACCAGAATCAAATTTTTCATTAGATGAATTAATGAATTCAGATGAATATAAATCAAAGGTTGTTCCAAATTGAAGCAAATTTCTAGAAACCGGCTATTTTAAAGAAAAATAATTAAATATGAATCCTATAAGAAACTCGGATTTATTTATTGATAGGCATCTAGGGTTAAAAGATAATGATGAGAAAATAATGCTTCAAAAACTTGGTTTTGATGACATTGACCAATTTATAAATCAAGTTATTCCTGAAGATATTAAATCAAAAGATAAATTTTCAGAAGTCTTTCCGCAAGGATGTTCTGAAATTGAAGCTTTGAATGAATTAGATGAAATATCTAAAAAAAACAATAAAATGAGATCTTTAATTGGACTTGGATATTACGGAACTCATACTCCTAAAGTTGTTCAGAGGCATGTTTTAGAAAACCCTAGATGGTATACGGCATATACTCCTTATCAAGCTGAAATTTCGCAAGGAAGATTAGAAGCGCTATTTAATTTTCAAACTTTAATTTGTGAATTAACTGGATTCTCAGTAGCTAATGCATCTTTATTGGACGAGGGAACAGCTGCGGCGGAAGCTATGACAATGAGTTTTTCTTCGAGGAAAAACAAGTCCTCTAATATTTTTCTTGTTGACGAAAATGTTTATGACCATACCTTTAATATCTTATTAACAAGAGCTAAGCCTTTAGGAATCAATTTAAAACGTTTTAATCAAAAGAATTTAAATAATATTAAAAATGTTTTTGGAATTATTATACAACTTCCGGGAAAAAATGGACAATTGTTTGATCCTACATTCTTAATTTCTAAAGCTCATAAAGCAGAAATCATAGTCACCTCAATTATTGATCCTCTTGCACAAGTTTTAGTAAAACCAATATCTCATTTCGGAATTGATGTAGCTGTAGGAAGTTTGCAAAGATTTGGAGTTCCTATGGGGTTTGGTGGCCCTCATGCCTCATTCTTTGCATGTAGTGAAAAATATAAAAGACTTATACCAGGACGAATAGTAGGTCAAACTCTATCTAAAAATGGAGAAAAATCACTGAGATTGGCATTGCAAACAAGAGAGCAACATATTAGGAGAGAAAAGGCGACTAGTAATATTTGTACGGCTCAATCTTTGTTAGCAATAATTTCTTCTTTTTATGCAATCTATCATGGTTCTTCCGGTCTAACAAAAATGGCCAAGAGGGTAGTTATATTTAGACGATATCTAGAATCTTGCTTAAGTGATTTAGGCTTTAAAATTCCACTTGGTAATAGGTTTGATAGTTTTGATATTTATTGTAAAGAATCTGAAAAGATTCATAACGAAGCTTTAAAAAACGGTTTTAATCTTAGAATTTTACCTTTGGGATCAAGTATTGAGGAATCTACTGGATTTGGAATTTCTCTTGATGAGCTTACTGATGAAACTGAAATATATACGATTCTAAATTTCATAGCAAATGCGCTTGGAAAAAAAGCAGATTTAAAAAAATTTATAATTAATGACTTTTTTCAGCTTGACGGTATTCCTTTGAGAAATCAAGAATGGATGCAACAAAATATATTCGAAAATTATCAAAGTGAATCTGATTTAATGAGGTATATTTTTAAACTTGCTGAGAAAGATTTTTCACTGGTTGATGGAATGATACCTTTGGGAAGTTGTACTATGAAATTGAATTCTGCTGCTGAACTAAGTCCAGTCTCATGGGATAACTTATCCTCTATTCACCCTTTTGCGCCAACTAATCAAACTAAGGGTTATTCAAAAATAATAAAAGATCTTGAGAAATGGATCAGTGAAATTGTTGGTTTGAATTCAGTTTCCTTTCAACCTAATGCAGGCTCTCAAGGTGAGTTTGCCGGTTTATTGGCTATCAATTCTTATTTTGCTTCAAAAGGTGATTTATTAAGAAAAAAATGCTTAATTCCTCAAAGTGCTCACGGAACGAATCCTGCGAGTGCAGTTATGGCAGGGTTTGATGTTGTAACTATAAAATGTGACTCTGAGGGAAATATTTCTTTTGGGGATTTATTAATTAAGGTCAAGGAGTTTGATAAACAAATTGGCGCTTTGATGTTAACTTATCCTTCTACGCATGGAGTTTTTGAATTAAATATTAGGCAAATATGTGATTTAATTCACTCAGTTGGGGCATTTGTATATTTAGATGGAGCAAATCTAAATGCTCAAGTCGGATTATGTAAGCCTGGAGAGTATGGCGTTGATGTTTGTCATTTGAATTTACACAAAACGTTTTGTATACCTCACGGTGGAGGTGGTCCTGGAGTTGGTCCAGTTGCAACATCAAAAACTTTAAGCCCTTTTCTTCCTTCCTATTCCTTGAAGGACAATGTTTCAGGTCAATTTGAATATTCTGTATCTTCCTCAAAGCATGGAAGTGCAAGTATTCTTCCAATAAGCTGGATGTATATAAAGATGGTTGGTGAAAGCGGTTTAAGAAAAGCTAGCGCTCATGCAATATTATCAGCAAATTATATTGCTAATTCTTTAAAGGATAAATTTAATATTTTATATAAAGGTGAAAATAACTTTGTTGCACATGAATGTATTCTCGATTTTAGAGAATTGAAGTTGAAGACTGGCTTAAGTGTAAACGATATAGCTAAGAGATTAATAGATTATAGTTTTCATGCTCCAACGATAAGTTGGCCAGTTCCTGAGACTATAATGATTGAGCCCACTGAGAGTGAGAGTTTGACAGAGTTAAATAGATTTTGTGAAGCTATGCTCTTAATAAGTGAAGAAATTGAAGAAATTGAAAATAATTCTGATTTAAGAAATAATAATTTAATTAGTAATGCTCCCCATACAATAAAAGAGTTAATTTCAGATGATTGGAATTATCCTTATTCGAAAGAAAAGGCTGCATATCCATATAAAAGTAAATTCGAACACAAATTCTGGTCTTCAGTATCAAGAATAAATAATGCTTATGGAGATAGGAATTTAATTTGTTCTTGCCATGTTAACAATCAAGACTCTATAGAAGAAAAAAAATGCGCTTAATAAGCTAGCATTATTCTTTTTTTTTAGTTATTCTCTGTTTAAGAAAAAAATTTAATATTTTCTTATAGAATTTTTTTAGATTTTTTTATTACTATTATCAAGCATCAAATTTTTTGGGGTATTTGAAGCTATGAGCAAAGATTTTAAATCTGGTAAGGTTAAAAGCTTGCCAATCAAAAATTTAGACTTACCAAGTTTTGTCAACAATTTTTCGGAGGACAATTTAAAAGTAAGTTCTGTAGAAGGTACTAATGTAATTAGGGTGCCATTTGGTAAAAGATATCCCAAGAAACAGAGGCCAGAGAAGAATCAAAATATAGCTACTTTAATACTTCCAATCCATACATTCATTAATCCTACTCCACCGCCACACGTTGCTTAGTTGATCAAATTTAGGGGATATTTTCTAGTGTTTCTGAATAATATTTTTGTAATTGAAGAGTAGCTTGATTCCAATTCCATTGTTCTGCTTCTTTTCTAGCTTCTTTCCGCATCGCCTCTTTTTTATTTTTGTTAGACAAGATTTTTTTTGTAGCCTCAATCAAACTTCTTTCTCCTTTGTCTGTTTCATCTGGGTCATATAAGCAGCCATTAATGCCGTCATTAATAATATCTGGTATTCCACCTTTGTTAGCTCCTATAACTGGGCATCCAGCAGCCATTGCCTCTAACAAGACTAATCCGAGAGTTTCTGTGCTTGATGGAAATAAGAATATATCTCCAGATGCGTAAGCACTGGCAAGTTCTTCACCGGATAAGTATCCGACAAAATTTGTTTTTGTGTTTTCAAAAATCTTTTCTAACTGTCCTCTATATGGACCATCGCCAACAAGAGCGAGGCATGCTCCGGGGATATTATCTAATACTGGTTTAATCCTTTCAATTTGTTTTTCTGCGGATAATCTGCCCACATAAATTAAAAGGGAATCAGTATTTTTGTATTTGCCAAATAATTTTTTTCTCATTTCTTCACTTCTTAAATCTGGTCTGAAGTTTTCAGTGTCTACACCTCTTTGCCATAATGCTGTTCTTTGTATACCTTTTTCTTCTAGTTCATTGACCATCGCAGTCGAGGTGCAAAGATTTAATAAAGCCTGATTGTGTGCTGCTTTTAATAACTCCCATAAAAGTGGTTCTAACATACCCATTCCATAATGTTCAAGATATTTAGGAAGATGAGTATGATAGCTTGCAATTAGGGGAATATTATTGGTTTTAGCAAGCCATATTCCTCCCAGTCCAAGCACAGCAGGGTTCACTACATGTATTAAGTCTGGTTTAAATTGTAATATTTTATCAGAGACTGCAGGCCCAGGGAGACCAAGTTTTAACTCAGGATACAAGGGTAGCGGCATTGCAGCTACTCCAACTATTATTGCTCCCTTATAAGAAGCGGGACATCCTTCAGGACAAAATACTATGACTTCATCACCATTTTTTGTTAAGAATTCGATGGTCTTAGTTAATCTTGTTACTATTCCGTCGACTTTCGGTAGAAAAGTTTCAGTAAAGAAGGCTATTTTCACTTTAGTTAAATTAGATATCTCAAGAATTTTTAATTAGTTTTTATTGCTTTAGCTTGTTTTTTTGTCCAAGTTGAAATGCAAGGAATTCTATTTTTATCACATCTCATAGAGTATTTTTTAGCCACCTCAACAACTTCTTCTAGTAAGCCATTATCTAGAGTGGTGGGATTCAGTCCCAACTCTATGAAACATTTATTATCAACTATTAAATCATTTTCTACAGCTTCATTTCGAGGATTTGGTAAATAATTAATTTCAGCTCCAGTTAAAGCTGCAACTTTCTTAGCTAATTCCCCTACCTGATGACTTTCTGTCATTTGATTAAAAATTTTGACTCTTTCTCCAGATTGTGGAGGATTTTCTAAGGCTAGTTGAACACATTTAACTGAGTCTTTAATGTGTATAAATGCTCTTGTTTGTCCTCCGGTCCCATGAACAGTTAGGGGATATCCGATAGCTGCTTGCATAAGAAATCTATTAAGCACTGTTCCATAATCCCCGTCGTAATCAAATCTATTAGTTAATCTTGGATCTTTTAATGTTGTTTCTGTATTTGTTCCCCAAACAATGCCTTGATGTAGGTCTGTAATTCTAATCAAGTCATTTTTGTTGTAATAAAGAAATAATAATTGATCTAATGTCTTTGTCATGTGATAGACACTGCCTGGACTAGCGGGATGAAGTATTTCCTCTTCAAAACGACTTCCATCGGGTTGAGGAACTTCAACTTTTAAATAGCCTTCAGGAATTGTCGCACCTCTGTGTGATCCATATCCATATACACCCATAGTTCCTAAATGAACAATATGAATATCTAAATTACTTTCTACAATCGCAGCGAGCAAATTGTGTGTACCATTTACATTATTATCAACTGTATACCTTTTGGTATAACTTGATTTCATTGAGTAAGGTGCAGCCCTTTGTTCAGCAAAATGTACAATCGAATCTGGTTTTTCTTCAATTAGTAAATTTAGTAATTTTTGGTATTGTTTCGAAAGATCAATATTGATAAATCTTATTGGTTTCCCCCCGGTCTCTTCCCATGCAGAAAGTCTTTCGTTTATTGAAGCAATTGGGGTTAAAGATTCCACTTCAAGATCGATATCTATTTTTCTGCGACTTAGGTTGTCAACTATAATAACTTCGTGATTTTGTTCTGCTAAATTCACAGCACAAGGCCAACCGCAAAAACCATCTCCGCCAAGAACAATTACTTTCACTCAAAACTCCGGAATTGAAATGTCATTTTATATTTATTAAATTACTACAGAGTGCTTCCAAAATGCGAAAAAAGATTGTAAAAAGTTTCAAATCTTTTTTCTTGAATTAAAAAATTAGTTATCATTTCACTTTTTTAATATTAAGTTTATTGTTTAAGGAATCCAAGTTACTTAATTGATATGTTTTTTTCAGGCGAACTAGCACTTGCTAACTTCTGTTTTTCAATTCTTCCAGCTAAAAAAGCCTCTCTTCCAGCCTTTACGCCATAATTCATAGCTTTAGCCATCTTTAATGGGTTTTGAGCTAATGCAATAGCACTATTGATTAAGACCCCATCCGCTCCAAGTTCCATAGCCTGAGAAGCTTCACTAGGTACACCTATGCCCGCATCAATTATTACTGGTATATTAGTATTTTCAATTATTATAGATATATTAGATAAATTTAAAAGGCCTTGACCGGAGCCAATAGGCGACCCTAGTGGCATTACAGTTGAACAACCTATTTCTTCTAATTTTTTAGCTAATATTGGATCAGCATTAATATATGGCAGAACAATAAAATCCTTTTTTATCAATATTTCAGCTGCTTTTAAAGTCTCAATAGGATCAGGCAATAAATATTTTTTATCAGGAATAACTTCTAATTTGACGAAATTATTTTCTTCTTGACCTGATAGTTTTGCAAGTTCTCTCCCTAAAATCGCTATTCTTACCGCTTCATCTGAATTTGTGCAACCAGCAGTATTAGGAAGCATCCAGAATTTTGTCCAGTCAATTTTTTCTAGTAAATTTTCACCACTTTGATTACTTTGAATTCTTCTTACAGCCACAGTAACTATTTCAGATTCAGAATTTGATAAACTTTCTATCATTGATTCTGAAGATGAATATTTTCCTGTACCCACCATCAACCTACTTGAGAAGTTTTTACCTCCAATTTGTAATGGTGAATCTTTTTTCATTTTAAAATCCTTTATCTTTTATTCCTTTGTAAGGGGTATAATTGCTTCTTTTCTCAAGTTCTTTACTTTTTTTAGTTGCTGTTTTGTTGTTAGGATCTATTACTAAAACTTTCTTATAAGTTTCATATGCCAAATCATATTCTAGTAATCTTTGTTGTGCTGATGCAAGATTATTTAAAGCAACTGTATAGCTAGGGAGCAATTTTATAGCTGAGTGGTAGTGCTTTATCGCTTTTTTAAATTCATTTTGTGCAGCATAAGAAAAACCGAGAGCATTTTCAACAATAGCTTTTGCTTCATTAGGTTCGGTCTCATAATATTCAACAGCTTTAAGAAAAGTCTTAGTGGCCTCCGTATACAACCTTTTTTTAATTTGGATAGAACCAAATTCATATAATTCAGAAGCTTGTGTTAGTGAATTTAAACCTTTTTGCTCAAATTTTACTAAATTTAATTCTTCTTTTCTTGTCCTAAGAAATTGTCGAAATACAAAAACTGATATTATTATAAGGACTACAAAAAGGATGATCAAATATGATTGAAAGGAAGATATTTCCATTACTTGTAATATATTTTTCTCAATTTTATTTTTTTATTTAATTATTTACAGTAGAAACTATTTTTTCAAAACATTGAGGGTCGCTTAAGGCTAATTGTGCAAGCATTTTTCTATTGATAATTATTTCAGAGGTCTTCATACCATTAATTAATTTGCTGTAATTTGTGCCATTAATTCTTGCAGATGCATTTATTCTTGATATCCAAAGTCTTCTAAAATCTCTTTTTCTTCTTCTTCTATCTCTATAAGCGTTGCAAAGAGCTTTCATTACTCTTTGATTTGCTGTTCTAAAAAGATTTTTGTTTCCCCCTCTGAAACCTTTTGCGAGGTTTAAGATTTTGTTTCTTCTTTTTCTGGCTATGTTGCCTCTTTTAACGCGTGCCATAAATTTATTTTAAAAGTAACTTGAATGCTCTTAAGCGTATGGAATCATTAATTTTACATTATCAGCATCTCTTTCATCAACAACAGCTTTTGTTTTTAGGTGCCTTTTTAATTTAGAGCTTTTGTGATCTAATAAATGATTATGGAAAGCCCTTCTTCTGGTAAATTTGCCCGTAGCAGTAGCTTTGAATCTTTTTGCTGCTGATTTACGAGTTTTAAGTTTAGACATTTCCCTTAATAATTTTTAATTTAAATAATCTAAACCTTTATATGCATTGGTGCAAATTAAAGTTTTGAATTGATAAGCTAATGTCAAAGCTATGCTGAGCAAATTGAACTCAAAATTTCTGATTTATGGATGTTGGTTATTTTGTTCAATTACGCCAATATTTACATTAAGTGTTTCTCCAGAAGAATCTTCAAAAATAAATCTTACTCAAGAATTAAAAAAAGGTAATTTTTTAATTGGATTAAAACAATACTTAGGAGTTAATACTAATAACTTTCTAGAAAAAAATAATATTACTTTTACTACAAAAAATCATTTCTTAAAACTTAATTCTTTTAATGGTGTTGAACACAAATCTAAAACCATAAATATTATCTTTAAGAATACAACCTTGAAAACCCCTTTCACTGTTGAAAGACTTGTATTTGGCCCATTTGCAAGTTATGAATCTGCACTAAAGCAAGCTGAAAAATTAAGAGAAGAAGGCTATAAAGCTTTAGTAGCCTTTCCAAAAAATTGGGAAGTTTGGATTCCAGTTGGTAAAAACCTTCCTGATAAAAAATTAAACTATAAACTTTTTAAAACCTCCTATAAGTCAACAATTATCCCTTTTCTTGTCACTGAATACTCGCAATATAAACTACAAGGCCCGATATATATATCTTCATCTGAAGAGATAAAAATTAATGATATTAATTATGGTAAAAAGTTTTATTTATCCAAAGATTCATATGGAACTTGGACGCTGATTCAGAAAATCAAATTTGATGATTATTTAAGAGGCGTTTTGCCACACGAAATTGGCTCGAATTCACCTTTAGAAGCATTGAAAGCTCAAGCGGTAATAGCAAGAACTTGGGCACTTTATAATTCTGATAGATTTAAAATTGATAATTATCATTTATGTATAACTACTCAATGCCAAGTTTATAAACCTCCTTTGATTAATTATAACAATGTAAACAAAGCGATAAAAGATACTTCAAACATAATAATCACTTATAAAAACAAACCAATAAATTCTTTTTATCATGGATCAAATGGAGGCATATCAGCTAGTGCAAGTGAATCTTGGCAAATAATAGATTTTAGTTATCTGAATTCAATGATTGATGGTTTAGATTCTTTAAAAAAAGCTTTTAAGCTTCCAATCCAAAGTAGTGATGAATTAAATAAATTCCTCGAGTTTTCTGATGATAAAGTATATGGTAGTAAGCATTCTCTTTTTCGATGGGAGAAAATACTATCTGGCGAGATAATCCAAAACAATCTATTAAAAAATCAATTGATTGAGGAGAAATCAGTCTTGGGAGATCTAGATATTATTGATAGAGGTTCTAGTGGTAGAGTAACAAAATTAGAAATGAAGCTAAAAAATGTTCAGAAACCAATTGTTCTCGTAAAAGATGATATTCGTCGAATATTGAGTTTTTTACCGAGTAATTTATTTACTATTAATAAATTAAATGATAATCTTTGGCTTTTTAAAGGAGGTGGCTTCGGTCATGGTGTAGGTTTATCTCAATCAGGAGCGATTGAAATGGCTGAATTAGGTTTTACTTATGAACAAATATTGAATCATTATTATCAGGGAACAAAAATCAAAAAAATTGAGATATTGTCTCAATAATTTAATAAAAATTTTAAGTTAGTATTTATGAGTAACGGTTTTTATAAAAATCGAAGATTAAAATCATTTTTGTTTTTTGCTGTTTGTTTATTAGTAAGTACTATTCCTCATATATTTCAATTCAAATATTTTCAATTTTTTATATTTACGATTTCCGTTTTAGTTGCTTGTTATGGATTAAATGTAATTTCAAAAAACATAAAGAGGAGTGCTATTTCAACAAATAATGAAAAGATCATTAGTTATGATAAATTACCTACTCTCGATATTCTAGTTGCTGCAAGAGATGAAGAAAATGTTATTGAAAGATTAGTTGAAAGATTATTTAATTTAGATTATCCAACCAATAAATTAAATATTTATATAATTGATGACGGAAGCTCTGATAAGACGCCTTCAATTTTGGAAAGGTTATCCAAAGAGTTTGATAAATTAAAAATTATTAGTAGATCTGCAAATGCAGGAGGTGGTAAATCTGGAGCATTAAATTATGCTTTAAAGTTTACCAAGGGAGAATGGTTATTAATATTAGATGCCGATGCGCAATTGAAAAAAGATACTTTACCAAGACTATTTAGTTTCGTTTATGAGGGTTCTTGGTCAGCAGTTCAATTAAGAAAATCCGTCATTAATGTAAGTAAGAATTTTTTAACCACTTGTCAATCTATGGAAATGGCAATGGATGCAATTTTTCAATATGGAAGATTATCTGTAGCTGGGGTATCTGAATTGAGAGGTAATGGTCAATTAATTAATAAAGAGGTTCTACTTAAATGTGGTTCTTTCAATGAAGATACAGTTACTGATGACTTGGATTTAAGCCTTAGGCTTTTACTTTCTAAAGCAAAAATTGGGATTTTATGGGATCCTCCTGTTATGGAAGAAGCAGTTGAAAATATATCTGCTCTATTTGCACAGAGACAAAGATGGGCTGAGGGAGGTTTGCAAAGATTTTTTGATTATGGCGAGCAATTATTTTCAAAAAGAATTGAACTTATTCAAAAGTTTGATTTAACTTTTTTCTTTATCCTGCAATATGGTTTGCCTATTATTTCTATGGTAGATCTGATTTTAAGTATTATCCTAGCGGAATCACCTAGTTATTGGCCCATCTCTGTAACTGCATTTACTTTGTCGGGAATTGCAGTTTGGTGTGGCTCTTCATGCAAGAGCGAAGGTCCAGTTTTACAAAATCTAAATTTGATGATGATGTTAGTTTCTCTTTTATATTTATCTCATTGGTTTTTAGTCATACCATGGGTAACAATAAAAATGTCTATTTTTCCTAAAAAGATCCTCTGGAAGAAAACACTTCATACTGGTGTTTAATTTATTCATCTATATTAATAATTTCCCCGTTAAAAAAATTTGCTAAATTTTTAGAACTCTCATCAGAAGATGTTTTGTGAGGGTTTTCATTGAGGACATTTGATGTTTGTATATCATTGCTTTGCACTGGGTCTTTTTTATTTAGATTATTAATCTCTTTTTTTTGTGATTTTGTTGAGTTATTAATATTAATTTTTTTGTTAGAAAAATTAAGTTTTATTTGATCCCCAAAAACTTTTTTAATAGCATTTTCAATTATTATCTTTCGACTTTTGATCATATTTTCCCAGTTTGGAGATAATGCTATTAAAACTTCATTCGAATCAATACTTGCAAGTTCTGCTTGTTGAGAAAGTAACATTCTTGTCGATGGTAATTCTAATCTAGA
>QCGN01000019.1 GCA_003279875.1 Prochlorococcus sp. AG-388-D03 | reverse complement strand
CAGTATTTTTAGAAGTTATTTTTAAGGATAAAAGTCTACTTTCCAACGCATAACGCAATACCGAAGAGGGTTATATCCATTGCAATTCCAAAACTTGAATAATTTTAAAGCGAAATGGTGGAAACTAGCATCATTGAAAAATGCCCAACCAAAATAAATAGCAAATGCACTTAAAACAAACGCAGTATATTGAAGCCAATGCGTTCCAGACTTATCTACACCATTTTTATCAAAATTAAAATTACTCATTTAAAGGATTGGATATGCTATCCATCCAAATAATGTGTAGTTAATAATGACAGCTATGAAGCCTATCATTGCCAACCTCCCATTTGTTCTTTCTGCAATAAACCAGTAGGTATTAGGCCATTCAAAAGTTCCACCCCTATTGGATATTAGATCTTCTGAAAATGGAGTCTCTTTTGAAGCATTATCCTGATCAATATAATAATTACTATCAGGGTAATAGCTTTCGCTTCGAATATTGTCTTCTTTTTTAATCATTATTTAAAAATTTGAATTTTATATATCTTAAAAACTAAAAATAGTTACTGTTAATCGTTTTCTTTTTTTATGTCTAGAAACTATCTATATAAATATGCCCGGAAGCTAATTATCGTAAATATTTTTTTTACTTTCTTCGATAATTTCGCCTAAATTTCTTTTGCTTGATTTTTGCGTGAAGCAATAATTTGCGTGAATTATGTATTAACTGAGACTTACTGCTATAACTGATCGGGGCGACAGGATTTGAACCTCCAATCTAGTGCTGCCAAAGCACTTTCCACCCCATTTCAATTACTAGTGTTTCGAGCTACAACTTAATTCTTGCCGAGTATTTCTTAGCTCGTCCAGTCAAATCAAGCATCATTTATCCGCATAATTCAAACATAAAAATTTCAAGCCATAGCATTCTTTTTTTGTCTATTATTAATTAATGGATGAATTTTTAGCATATTTTCAGGAGCTTTGGCATAATCAACCAGCTACAGTTCTTGGTACAGGCGTAGCGATATTAGTATTGTTGGGTATTTATATATTTTTACTCAATACATATAAGTAGAAAGCGTTTCATTCTTATTCTTTTTCAGTGCAACCTTGGGAAAAATTTTGATCCATAAAAAGAGGACTCTCCTTGCGAAGGAAATACTTGGTAATAGGTTCTTCCTAAACGTTTGTATGTTGGTCGTTCATACGGTTAAAAATTTTTCTAGAGTGAGGGAATATTGAGGGAAATTAAAAAAAAAAAGTTTTAAAAATTCTTTTGGACTAAATTTAAATTATTTAAATTATCTTTAAATTGTATTCATTTAAAAAATTAATTAAATCAAACGAAGGCTTTACTTTAATTGAGTTGATAACAGTGATTGGGATATTTTCTATCCTTGGAATCATTGCTCTACCTAGATTTATAGACGTTATTCAAAGAGCAGAGAAAGTAATAGCGGCAAATTCAATCTCAAGTATAAAAATAGAATGTGAAAGTAATAATTCTCTGGGAAGAAATTTAATATTCACTCCCTCAAATTTAATTGGTTATAAATTTAATAATGAAGGCAGTAATAAATGTACTGGTAATGAAAATTTTTCTCTTGTATCAATAATCCCAGAAGATTTAAAAACACAACCCTCTTTCTTCTATAACTTCACTAGTGGTGAAATATCATGTATCTATGAAGGGTCTGAGGCCACTCAATTTCCAGAATGTAAAAAAATACCTTTATCAGAAAGAGAGAAGCAAAGATGTGGGGATATTGGTGATTGGTCAAAAGCTCAAAAATTTCTTCAAGCAGGACATTCATATCTTGATAGAGATAATGATGGAGAAGCCTGCGAAGCTCTTGGTAGAAAATCAAATAAACCTGAAAATGGAGAAATTACAATCAAAGATTGTTATGACGGAGATACATGTACTTCCAGTGATGGAGAAAAAATAAGACTAGCTTGTATTGATACACCTGAATTAAAAGGGAAAAGAGCAAAACCAAACGAAGCAATAGCTGCCAAAAATTTTTTAAATGAAATGATTAAGGGCGAGAAAGTATCAATTCGAAGGGTAACTGAGGACAAATATGGAAGAACAGTTGGTGAATTAAGTTTTAATGGAGAAAACCTACAACAATTGTTGGTCAAAGAAGGTCATGCTGAAATTTATAAAAAATACTCTAAACCTTGCAAATGGGCATCTTAGATAAACTGAACATTTTGCATTTGAGGGGTATTTGAGGGAAAGACTTTTTAAGGGAAATATATTGTTAGCTGAGACTTACTGCTATAACTGATCGGGGTGACAGGATTCGAATCTGCGACCTAGTGCCTCTTGTCAAGTAGGTCGTCCATTAAATGATTTTTTGTCTTGATCTTAAACTTATTAATTATTGACAGTCTATCTAAAATTGGAGGGATAAAACCCTCTTTTTTAATGAAAAAACATTTGCATAATTTCTTACCTCTGTTAATTTTAGTGGACTCGGATAAGTTCAAATGCAAGATCAAAGAATTCAGAAGATAGCAACTTTTGCAGTAAACATAACTAAGGTGCTGGTAATAATTTATCTAGGCTTTGTAGAAGTACTTAAAATTGGCAAATTACTTAGAGAGAAGTTAGATGCTGAATTTGATATTTCTCGAAAATGGGCTACACAAGCTTATTCAATTCTAAAAAAACGACAAGCGGAACGAAAAATAGCGGGAGTTTAAAAATTTTTGCTATAAATTAATTGAGGCCAAACCTCGTCAGCACACTCTACGTTTGCTGCAAGACATAAATTGATTCTATATAGTTGCGAGTCGATTTAATAACCCTTTCAGTAGTTGGAATTTCTGGAAGGGTTTCTTGTTTAATCCTTAATTGCAATTTGACAATAAGAAAGCGGTGGAAGTATTAAGCGTTTCATTTAATTAGTTAATTATTTTTTTAATTTTTTCTAAATTCCATTTTTCAAATATTAATTTCATTTCTCTTTCGTAGTATCTTACCTTCTTTGCGAAAGGTAGTTGTTGAATAATTATCCCAAAGGGAAATCTAAAAAAAGATGAAACATAAACAATATAAAACTCGACAAAAGATGGTTTTTTTGGAAGCGGTAAATTTTTTACATATGCCCAATCAATGCATGGTTTTAGTTGCTCATCACTAGCAGCAATATTTTTTCTACACATCCACCAAGAAAATAGATAAATGCAAATAAAAATCGGTAAAGGAAGAAGTCGCAACATTAAATATCAAAGATTATTTTTCTTCTAGTTAATTCTATAAATTATATTTGATTTTTATTCGAAATTCGTTTCTATATATGTAGAGAAGTTTTTAAGATGCAAGATCAAAAAACTAAAGCTATCTCCGAGATAGTAAAAATAATTGAAGAGTGTAGATATAATGATGAGCTTGCTGAGGGTTATAAGAGGGAGATATTAGACCAGGAGAAAGTATATGACTAGAGGGGCAAAAAACGAGCCCAATAGGTTTAAGTAATAGCAATCTATAGCTCAGGAGGGGCTATTAGATGTGCAAATTTTATATTGCACATTTATGTAATTCTAGCTGCAAAGAAAGTCTTTCTTATGTATGAAATGCTGACAAGATTATTTGTATTGTTTATGTCATTTATTTATTGGGTTTTTATTTTTCTAATGTTTACAATTACTTTCTGGAAATGGTTCTGTTCATAAAGTTTATTTTTTTTTAATATATTATTCACCTACCCCACCAACCTGCCCACACATACTTAATCGCTCCCCATTATCCCCTGTAATTCTTGTGTTCTCATCTGGCCATGCTGGTCCTTGAAAAAATAAATCATTATTCCAAGTGTAAATATTACCTCCTCTTTTGAGATTCAAACATCCCCATACATGCCTATTTTTATCCTCTTTTTTTCTTCCCCATATACTTATTCTAATCTCATCAGGTCTTGTATAAAATTCAGTAATATAAGCACCATTAAGAAAAATAGTTTGGTTACCTGAACATCTGGAATTGTATACAGAACAACTTTCTAACTGGCTTGCATCTATCCCTGTACTGTTTTGAGCAAATTCCAACCATGTGTTTGGCCATCTACTATTCTCAGAATGAAAAACGATTGCGGTTTTTAAAATATTATCGGCAAATGCTAAAGCAGCAGATTGCCTAGCTTTTCTCATTACGTTTGTAAATGATGGAATTGCTATGGCTGAGAGAATTGCAATTACAGCAATTACAATAACCAATTCGATTAATGAAAAACCTTTATTTTTTAATTTATAAAATGTCTTCAAATTAATAAGCCTTTTTATCTTTTTAGCAGAAAAAAATATTTGGTTTGAATAATTTAATTATTTTTATAAAAAATTATTCAGCAATAGACTTCTTGCCTTAATAGTAGACTTCTAATAAGATCATACTTAATTAGAAATATAAGAGAATTTTGAATAAAAATTTATCAAAAATATTCTTAACTACTTTTTCTATTTTAATCCCGATATTAGGTTTTGATTTTTTTCTTAAATTGATTAATTATCCGTCTAGAAATTCGGTAATTATGCTTTTGAGTGGCGGAAGATTTAATTCCCAAGAAATGGGTATACGGCATTACTCAAGAAATTCTGAGTTGAGGCAAACTGCAATTTATGATGGGGAAATTGAATATGATTATAAATTTGAAACCGATGAAAATGGATTCCGGATTACTCATAGATGCGATATTAGAAATCCTAAATCAGTAATTGCAATTACTGGAGATTCATTCACTGAAGGGCAGGGCTCTTCTATCGTCTGGGTTTCCAAAATTCAAAATAAGTTATGTAAAAATAAAATAAAAACTTTTAATACAGCTATGGCTGGCTACAGCATTATAGGTATGAGAAAGTCACTTGATTATGCTAAAAATTCATTAGGAGCATCCCACTCTATTGTTGCTATCACTACTGGAGATATTTTAAGATCTCACGCTGAAATGATTTCTAACGAAGTTTGTTCTGTCTATGCTAGCCGTACAAATAAGTGTGGGGACTCGGCAACATGGTGGCACTTTCCCTCAAACTTATATGGTGAGGAATTAATTAATTATTCTAAAACAAAGTTTAAATATGGATTAAAAGAGGTTTATAAAAATGCAAAATTTGACATAAAAAATAAAATTAGAAGTTGGGAGAATAAAAATCCAAAAAACAAAAATCTTTATTTAAATACTAAAGCCATGAATCATATCTCATCAATTTATGGACCTAAGAAAACATTATTAATTATTATCCCAACAAAGTTGGATATAGGTTTGGAAAATAAACCAAATAAGAAAAAAAAGTTTTCTAAGAATTTAAATATCTTTCTGAAAAAAATCAATAATGATATTGAGGTTTATGATCTAAGGTCATGTCCACTTACTAAAAATCACTTTTACAAAAAAGATGGTCATCCAAATGAGTCTGGGCAAAAACTTATCGGAGAATGTGCTTATGGAGTTTTAGATATTAAAAAATTTTTATCAGTTTCAAATTTATAACAATGTAAAGTTATAGAGTTTTTGGGTAATTTAAAAAATATTTTTATAACTAAGTAATTTGAATCATCCTTTTTCAAATATAGGGGTAGTGATGACTAGATTCGGAAAGCTGAAGTTTCCCATCATGACCAAAAAGGATTAAAAACTTGTCCAACCATTCCAGATAGTTAGTTAGGTCGGTAACTTGGATGCTTTCAACCAACTATCGCTGTTGGTATTTATGCGACTATGGTGTTGTGTCCCCTGCTAAGACTCCATCATCTAACTGGAAATCAATTCCAAAACAGTCTTAATTGTTTTAATACTACTTATAAAATTTCTATTGTGCACCGAGTTTATTAAGCAAATTCCAAGACTCTAGTGATACCAATTACCCATTTGAGGGAATTTCGAGGGAAGGTATTTTTGAGGGAAATATATTATTAGCTGAGATTTAATCCTATAACTGATTGGAGAGACAGGATTCGAACCTGCGATCTAGTTAGTGCTCCCAAAGCACCCGCACAAACAAGGCTATAATTGAGACTTATAGCTATATCAGGACTTTTGAAGAATAAAGTATGGACTAATATGGATTAGTATCTATTTATTTGAGGGAAATTTGAGGGAAAAGTCATTTAAGTTTAATTAAAAAGCAAAGCCCTTCAAATAAAGCTAATATTTGAAAAAAAATTATAGATATCCCAATTCATGTCTATTTTATTTTTAAAGGATAGTAATAATAATGGATTCGCTTTAGTTGAACTAGCTGTTGTCATGTCGATTATTGGAATTTTCTCTGCAGTAGGTATACCTCTTTATACTCAAGCAAGAAATAATGCGATTATTGAAGGTGCTAAACAAGTGCTTTTTTCAATGAAAAAAGATTGTGAAAGTAATTATGCATATGGAATCCCTCCAGATTTTAGTCAATTGAGAATTAATAAATATACTATTGCTCCTTCATCAAATGATTGCAGTTTGATTGGTGCAATTGCTAATGATAATAATAAATTTCCTTCGTTTACTTATGACATTAATGAAGGAACTTTTTCGTGTTTCTTTAAAGATGAAGAGGCAACTCCTTTCCCTGAATGCAAAAAATCTGGCAGAAACTCAATAGCATTAAATCCTTTTAAAAATAATTCTGATAATGAGAAAAATTCTAAATCCCAACAAAATATTGAGCTGACCAAGAAAAAAGCTGAAGAAGAAGCAATTGCAAAAAAGAAAGCTGAAGAAGCACTTGCGAAACAGGAAGCTGAAAAGACACTTGCGAAAAAGGAAGCTAAAGAAGCTCAATCCTTACAAGCTTTTCAAGATGCAAAAGATAAGAGAGATAATGCTTTGAAATTTGAGGAATTGTCCAAAACAGTAGATTCTAATTGCGGAACAAAAGATGAATTAAAAAAGGCTGAAATGGGAATGCTTAATATGCGGGGCTTTGAATCTATGATTTGGAATACTCCTGGTCAGAGAAATAGAGGTCAAATCACAAACAGAAGCGGTAATGCTATTGCGGGTTATAGACAAAAAATCCAATTTATGAAAGATTGTAGGCAGGCATATCCCAATCTTTTATATTCGAAGATAAATAAAGAATATGAAGTGGCAAATATGCAAAGACAACTTGATCGTGTCCTGAGGGACGAAGAAAAAATTTTAAAGCAGAGAGCTGAAGCGAGAGCGAATGATCCCTGTTCTTCTGAGAATAGAAAATCATGGGAAAAGCTTTCATTATCAAGACGATCGATCCTTTCTAAAAGATGTGGTACTAGTCAATTGAGGATTGAATTAAATCCCTCAGTTAAGGCAACATGGGCACTGAATAAGTCGGTTAAAGAGTTTGATAATATTAAATCTTCTATTTCAAGATTTGAAGGCGAGAAATATTTAAGTTGGGAAAAAATGATTGAAAAAAATGAAATGGAAGCAAGACAATTCTTGGCAGAATCAAAAAATTAATTCTTAAAAAACTTAGGAAATAATTCTATTTGAGGGAATTTTGAGGGAAGGTATTTTTGAGGGAAAATTATTATTAGCTGAGACTTACTGCTATAACTGATCGGGGCGACAGGATTCGAACCTGCGACCTAGTGCTCCCAAAGCACTATGACTCTTCTAGTGAGACAAAGGGATCTAAGCTATAACTGAATTCATACTCTGCATAAGACTGCACGAGACTGCACACTTTTGCCTTACTCAGTTGAAAATCCACGGAAATCCGTGGACAATAGGTAGAGCACTCGGTCATTAAATGCCACAATCAAGGAGATTGTATAAAACTCTAGAAAATAATGATCAGCTAAATATGGTTAAAGTACAAGATATCTTGCCTTTAGATAAAATTTCTTTTTAGTTATTACTTGCTAAACAATTATGAGTCAAATTGTTTTAAACAAATTTATTTTTTAATTAATTTTTCCTTAATCTTGGCAACTTAATTTTTAAAAGTCTTCTTTATTTTCACGCCTTAAATATTGAAGACAAACCATTGAAAGCAATAAATGATTTTAAAAATTCACTTTTATAAATCAGATTTTATTTATGCATCCGAGCAAAGTAGTCAAAGATCCAAAAATCAACGATACTTATTACGATCCAGATGTTGATAAGCTTTATCAATATGTAAAAATTGGTGACTTTCCGCCAGAATGGGTAGTGACAAATATAGATGAAGATGACGATTATTATTACGCTTCGATGGGATATTAGTTTTAATATCTATTATTAAATTCAATAAATTTGTCTCTTTAATATTTTGTGTGAGGAAGATTAAAGAGACAATCTAAATATAGATAAAAGGGTTTAAGGGAAAATTAACAAGGAAATAAGATTAAATGAAAAAGATAATAATTCAATGTAAATTAATTATGAAATAATTAGATCAAATAATTTTGATTATATAAAATAAAATTGTTGGAACTTTATAATGGCTATTAAAGAGCATAAAAGTTTGCAAGACTCAAGAATTCTTCTTGTAGAGGATGATAAGAGTATTAGACTTACTGTCAGTGAAACCTTGATCAGCGAAGGTTTCAAAGTATCAAGTTTCAAAGACGGTTTAAGTGCCTTAGATTTTATTAATAATGATATTAAAAAAGATGTTGACCTAATAATTCTAGATTTAATGTTGCCAGGACTAAATGGATTAGAGTTATGTAGAAAAATAAGAAATGATGAAGACTATACACCCATACTAATTTTAAGTGCTAAAGATAATGAATCAGACAGGGTTCTTGGATTAGAGGTTGGTGCAGATGATTATTTAACAAAACCTTTTGGTTTAAATGAATTAATTGCTAGATCTAGAGCCTTAATAAGAAGATCTAAACGTAATAAAAAATATATAGAAAAATCAAAAACTGTTCTCGAGTTTAATCATATAAAAATGTATTTGGAAGAATGTAGGGTAACTTCTTTTGATAGAGAAATAACATTATCTCCAAAAGAATTTAAATTATTAGAGTTATTTATGAAAAATCCAAAAAGGGTATGGTCAAGAGATTTAATACTTGAAAAAATTTGGGAAATTGACTTTATTGGTGATACTAAAACTGTAGATGTTCATGTTAGGTGGCTCAGAGAGAAATTAGAAGAAGATCCCTCAGCTCCAAAGTTTCTTAAAACTGTAAGAGGTTTTGGATATAAGTTTGGATGAAAATGAAAACACTACAAGAAGTATTATTTTTTTTACATCAGAAGTGGAAAATAAAAGTCAAGCATTTTTCTCAATCAAAAGAAAAAAAATTTGAAGTTGATAAAAATAAGTATAAAAAAACTATTGATTTCCCATTTGATAAAATTAGACCTCAAGAAGTGTTGTCTTGGTTAGATTATTCATCGCAAGGGTGGATAATCTTATCATCTGATCTAACAATAAAATTTATCAATCAGAAAGCTTTATCTCTTATTAGGGTTATCAAATATAAAGATGTTATTGGAAAAGCAATTAATGATATTAATGAGCTTGAAGTACTTAGTAATAAAATTCTATATTTAAGAAAAAAAGATTTCCCATTCAACTTTGATTTCACAATTGCGGGAGTACCCATTTCGGTAAATATTGTTAGAGGAAGGAAAAAGAATTATTTAATATTATTGGAAAGTAAATTATCAATTGAATCGATAAAAAAACGACAAAATCAATTAATTAATGATGTGTCTCATGAACTGAAAACTCCTCTTACATCACTTATCTTGATTGGGGAAAGACTTGAATCAGTAGTATCAAAAAAGGATAAGTATCTTGTTAAAAGACTTAAGAAAGAGTCAAAAAGATTAAGAAAAATGGCCGAAGAGACTTTAGAGCTTTCTAAGCTAGAAAGTAGCGAAGATTTTAATAAAAACAAAAAAATATCTATTTCAGATTTGATTATGGAATCTTGGCAAACACTAAAACCGCTTGCAGAAAAAAAAGATATAAAAATAAATTTATTTTCTCCAACAAAATATTATATATCTGGGAATATTGAAAATTTAAAAAGAGCATTTATAAATATTTTAGATAACGCTATTCGTTATTCCCCAACAAAAGAGGGCATACAAATTGAAATTTTTAGGAGAGATAGCTCTGTTGTTATAAGAGTTAGAGATAAAGGTATTGGATTAGAAGAAAATGAATCAAATGACATTTTTTCTCGTTTTTATCGTGGTGATCCATCAAGGACTAAATTTAAGAAAAGTGGTAGTGGTTTAGGTCTTTCAATTACAAAAAAAATAATTAATAACAATAAAGGTTTTATAAAGGCATTTAATCATAAAGATGGTGGAGCGATTATTGAAACTATCTTTCCGTGTCTTAATACAGATTTATAGGGAAAATTTAAAAAATATTAGGACATGATTTTTCTGCAATAAATTTTTTTAAATTCAAAACCCCTTCTCTCGTAAAAAGAATGCTTCCTTCTTTGGAATCATCTGCCCAGTAAGTATCTCTTTTGCCAATAGCTAACCATAGCCTATCAGGTAATGTTGGCATGTACATACTCTCAAAAGCAGATGTTCCAATGTCATTTTCTTCTTTCATATCTTTGCATGCTTCTATAATTAGTTTCGGTCGATTTAAATAATGCCTGACACCCTGCCAATAATATTTTGTTTCAGCTTTAACTGGGGCGATGAATAAAATAATAAATATTAGGTATTTCATGATTTAACTTTTTTTAATTATAATAATTGCAAAAAAAAGCCACCTTATATAAAAGGTGACTTTTATTTAGTAGTTTTAACTAGATTTTCCCGATATTTAGGAAAAGAGTTTCACCAGTTGATTTCTTTCCAGTCCCATCGTTGTCTGTTGAAATCCATGCTTGTCCGTCGTTTGTGATTGCTAAACCTTCAACCTTTTCAAGGATAAAACCACCAGTAGATTTCATTACTGGTTTTAGATCAGTAACTAACTCTTTTTCAACTAAGGGATAAAGTCTGGGAGGAATATTAGTTTGAAGACCTTCGAAAATGACATCATCTAAATCTATTTTATATATAGCTTTCAATTTTGCTTTCTTTCCGTAAAAACTATCTCTTTCGATTACATAAAGTGCCCCGTCATGGTAAGTCAATTCTGAAATACCAACCCCACCTTTTTTGATCCTATCTAATTGATAATTTACGGCCCCCCACTGTTTAGTTTTTAAATTATAGGAAAGAATCTTAGTAGTATTGAAAGTATCATCACCCCAAGGCTTCTGTTGAGCAATATAAAGAATATCCCCATTTCTTGTTATGCCTTCAAAACCAGGGTTTTTAGCATAATTAAGATATGAAAGTGGTGGAGTTATCTTCTCTAAAATTTCACCATCTGAGCTTACATGGTAGATTGCAGGAGGATGTTCATCTAGCTTTTTCTTGATTCCTTCAGTAGAAATGTAGAATCCACCATTACCATCAGTAGTAATACCCTCTTGATCCATAAATAATGCAGTCTTACCATCTAGCTTTATATCTATAGCTCTTTCTAATAGTGCAGGGGAAGATAAAGGATCAATAACGTAAATTCTTGGCTGAGTTTTAAAAGTCCCATCATTTACAGCATAAATTTTACCGTCATCACCAGCCACCATTCCACTTATCGCACCCCAAGATACAAATTCAAGGCCATTTTCATTTGTTAAATGTGGGTATGAAGCAGGAGCATCTTGTAGTTGATAAATAGTCACATGAGAAGATAAACCAGGTTCTTTTTTGTTGTAGTCTTTTTCATTTGCTGAGGCAATTAATCCCCTCTCTGGAATTGCGACAAATCCCTCTGGACCAATGCCTGATGGAAGTAATTGAGTAAGCAAAGGTTGATTTAGTTCTGTGATATCGTAAACAGCTACTATCCCAGCTCGTTCAGCACCAACAAATAAATAGGGCGTT
The DNA here is from genome assembly GCA_003279875.1 of Prochlorococcus sp. AG-388-D03. Lineage (GTDB taxonomy): Bacteria > Cyanobacteriota > Cyanobacteriia > PCC-6307 > Cyanobiaceae > Prochlorococcus_A. The sequence goes on along the minus strand of QCGN01000019.1, from coordinate 8,472 downwards.
CCATTAATTTTTGAATATGTAACTGACTCAGGTTCTACTCCCTTTTTACCTGCTCTCCCATCTTGGAAATGACCTATTTGTGCAATTGCTCTTTCTAGTCTATTTGCATCTTCATAAACTACTGTTCCATCTTTTTTAAAAATAGTCCAGGATCTTGAACCACCTCTTTTTGCCTGATATGGATCAATATGCTTGTAATCGCCTTCATTTGCTGTTGCAAAATGGTCATTATCAATCCAAGTAAGACCATCGGGTTCTCTTCTTACATTCTTTAGTTTGCTTTTAAATTTATGTGCTCCATCTTTCTTTGTATCCATTCCTGCCATTTGTTTTACAACTCCTGCCGTGAAATGTGATATTACATTTCCATCTTTATCAATTACTGCAAGATGGTTGTTTTCTTGAAGAGAGACAACTGTTTCACCAAGATCATTAATAGCAACGAATTCTGGTTCGGGATCAAAAGGAGCTATTTCGGATAAGCCTGTTAAATCTACTTTTTTAATTGAGTTACATTGTATTTTTCCTCTTTTGTTTAACTTCACAAGAGAAACATAACCTGGAGGATTAATTTGTTTACCTTCCTCATCTAATTGAGGGATAAATCCATTTTTATATTCTTCATCCCTCTCATTTTCTATAGCGACAGCTAGAAATGTTCCGTCTGGTGAAACAAAAACGCTATCAGGCTGCCCACCTAAATCACATTCTTTTACTGCTTTTCTTGTTTCTAAATTGTATTGAACTATTGCTCCTGAAGGATTTGTATAACTTTCAGATGTATTTGAACCTATATAAGCATTGTTTCCAAGTGCTGCAATTCCAGTTGGTTCTGCTTCCAGTTCAACAACTCCCAATGCTTTAGGTTTAGCAGGGTCTGAGATATCAACTAAACCTACTACTCCTAGATCGCTATCTGTATACATCAATGTCTCTCCATCTTCTGAAGCTGTAACAACCTCTGAAGAAGTTTTGGTTGTAGATTTTGATCCCTCTGGTAAATTATCACTTACATTGAAAGAAGAAATTCTGTTGAAGTTTTTTTCATTGGCCCAATATTTTGTATTCCAATTTGCAAATCCGCTACTTGTAGAGGAGGCGACAACTGCAAGTAATGCTGAAAAACCTGCAACAGCTAATGTTTTTTTCATTTAGAGCGTAAGGAAACACATATTCATGCTCCCTTTAAAAAGTTAAGAACAAAAAATAAATTTATTAAGAACAATTTAAGGTTTATAAAAGTAGAAAAAAAAAGACCCCCTGTTTAGGAGATCTTTTTTAAATTTGTTTTTTTTTAGAATTTGAAAACAAATTCTGTACCATAACCAGTGGTGTCATCTGCTCCTGAATTTTCAGAAACAAAAATGAATGGAGTAACAGACATTGAGTCGTTTAAGGGGTATGAATAAGATATATCATATGCATATATATCAGTAGCATTACTTGCTATAGCTCCATTAGTACCATAACTAAGAGCGAGTGAACCCTCACCAAGGTCTGTACCTAAACCAATTGCCCATTGATTAGTACCTTTTTGAGAACCTTGATCACCACTAGATTCATATCCGCCACTAATAGTAGGGAAACCTTCAGGAGCATAAGAGGCATTTATACCGTAGTAATTTCTGTCTTTATTACCATCAGCTTCTACTTGTGATAAACCAACGGCAACCGCGAAAGTATCAGCAGTATAAGCAGCATTCAGAGCAACAATGTCCTCACCTTCCCTAGTGAACATACCCTGTGTAGTCTCTCCATCGTTAGCAGAGATACCAGCCGCAACTGAAAACCCATTATCAAAGTCATAAGAAACACTAATTGACTGATCACCACCTACAGCCATGGTGTTTCCTGTTCCACAATCACTTAAAGCATCAACAACATTTCCCATCTCGCAAGCTGCTGTGAATTGCTTACTAGCATCCATTGAATCACCAACACTTACATAAGCACCTAATAATGGGAAGGTGTAATTAAGGTCAGTAACTTTTAGTACATCAGCAGTTGAATCATTTCCGAAATCGGTTATGGCTGCAACGTTTCCACTATCTACATTATTACCTGTTTCAATTTCAACGTTTAACTTATCCTCACCTGTAAAGCTGGTGTTTAAATCAATTTCGTAGAAATAGAATGCTTGTAAGGATTCTGCTGCAGTTGAAGGACCATCAACCGCTCCAAGTTGAAATTTTGCAACACCATTCATCGTTGTTGTTGATGAAAACGCTCCTGCTTCAAATTCGTTGACACGCGCCTCTAGGCCATCCACTCTTCCTTTCATAATTGCCAACTCAGAACCAAGCTCATCACTTAGTCTATTGATTGCAGCTCCGTTCATTAAGCCTTCACCACCTGCAATTAGATTGTTTAATTCAGCAGCAGCTTCTAAACGAGAGACTGAGTTTCCATTGAATTTTGAGCTATTTGTCAAATCCTTTAATGAATCGTAAGCCCAGTCTCCTGGGAATAAAGTATCTGATTTGAAATCACCTAAAGATACTAAATTGTTAGAATTTGCATAATCACTAAGATCTGTTGAATTGATCTCAGCTGCATTTACTGCGAAACCTGATGCCAAAGAAATGATGGCAGGAGCAGCAATTAATTTTTGAAAAAGTTTCATGTACCTCAACACGTAAAAATGGATAAATATCCAAATCTATAAAAACGAATTTAGGTTAAGAAACGGGTAAGAAATAAAGTCAAAAAGGAAAATTTAAAAAGATCTTAAACTTCTCTTAAAATAAATAAAAAAATTGTTTAATTTTCTCGTACAAAAGTTAAAAATTAACACATATTTATTTTTAAATATTTTTAAAATCAAACGTAAATAAGTTAAATTGATATTTAGTTTAAGAAGGGGTTAAGAAATAATTAACCACAGGATAAAATTTTAATTAATGAGTATTTGTGTATAAATTCGGTGCTATATATATGTAGTCTTTAATTTAATCATGACATCCATGAACATAGCTAAGAAAGCTTTGGTTTTCACTTCTGCAGTAGCCATTGCTGCTGGTACAAGTGTTCCTGGCACAAGCGTTTCTGCTAAAACAAGATTAAGTGGTGCTGGAGCATCATTTCCTGCCAAAATTTACACTCGTTGGTTCAAAGATTTAGCCACTTCAGGAGGGCCAAGAGTAAACTATCAAGCTGTTGGTTCAGGCTCTGGAAGAAAAGCTTTTATTGATCAGACAGTAAACTTTGGTGCTTCTGATGATCCTATGAAGGATAAAGATATAGCAAAGGTAACAAGAGGATTAGTACAGATTCCTATGGTTGGAGGAACTATTGCTTTTGGTTATAACTATGATTGTGATTTGAAACTTACTCAAGAGCAAGCAGTAAGAGTTGCTATGGGTATGGTTAAAAACTGGAAAGAATTAGGCTGTAAATCAGGTAAGTTAACTTGGGCACATCGTTCTGACGGATCAGGCACAACCAAAGCTTTTACTAACTCTATGGAAGCTTTTTCAAAAACTTGGACACTAGGAACAGGTAAATCAGTTAAGTGGCCAGCAGGCGTTGGAGCAAAAGGTAATTCAGGTGTAGCAGGTGTTATACAAAATACTCCTGGTGCAATTGGTTATGTTAACCAGTCTTACATAAAAGGTAATGTCAAAGCTGCTGCACTTCAGAATCTTTCAGGTGAGTTTCTAAAACCATCTGTAGAAGCAGGAGCTAAGGCTCTTAATGGTATTACTCTAGATGAAAATCTTGCGGGTAAAAATCCTAATCCAACTGCAAAAGGAGCTTACCCTATAGCTTCATTAACATGGATACTTGCTTATGAAGAGGGTAATGGTAGAAACACTAAAGCTATCAAACAAGCCTTTAATACATTGTTAAGTGATGAGTATCAAGATAAAGCTCCATCACTAGGATTTGTTCCTTTGAAAGGCGATATTCTTGAGAAATCAAGAGCTGCCGTTAAGAAAATTGGTAGATAATATTTAAAAATTATATTTAGAAAAAGGGAGAATTTATTTCTTCCTTTTTTTATGCAAAAAGATATTTTGTTGAACCTAATATTAGAGAAATAAGGATAAGTATGTACGTTGGAACTACTTTAAAAAAAGTTAGTAAAGTTGAAATAGAAATTAAAAAAATTGAGATAATTAAAGTATATTTTGATGAAAAACTATCTTCAATTAAATTAAAGCCAGAGAAAATAACTGCTCCTGGAATTGTATTGATTACTCCTTCGATAAAGTAATTAATCGATTTAATTCTGTTTTTTATGAAGGTTTTTCCAAAAACAAAAATCAAAATAAAACTTGGTAAAAATATTGCAAACGTTGATATAAATGAATATTTTAAAGCTTCATTGATACCTCCAATTGAAAAACCTGCTTTATATCCAATAAAACTTGTAGTTAATAAGACAGGACCTGGCGTTATTTGACCAATCATTATGCCATCAATAAATTCATTATTTGTTAACCATCCTTGTGAGATAACGTAATCACTCATTAAAGGAATAATTACTAATCCACCTCCAAATATAAAAAGTCCCGATTTGAAAAAGAATAAAAACAGATTAAGATAATTTATTAAAAACTTTGAGTTTAAAGAATCCTTCAAAAAATTATAGAATTTAAAAATATCTAAAAAGACCGAGCTACTCAAAAATGAGGTCGTTGAAAATATAGATAAAGGGACCATGCTATAAAAAATATCTTTGAATTTCCGTAAAAATATATTTATCAATCCTGCAATAGTAAGAATTGTTATGAGTGGAAATTGAATACTATTATATTTGGCAAATATAAGTAGAAATAATATTGAGCTAGAGAATAATATTCGATCAAACTTTAATCTTTTTTTTAATAGAACTAAAGAGAATGAAAAAATTATTCCTGCAATAATAGGAGGATTAAAATAAATTAAATCTGTTAAGAATTTTGATCCAGAACCAATTTGCCAAAAAAAACTAAGAACTAATACCGAAACGAATCCTGGGATAATAAAACATATCCCGGATATCAATCCGCCAAGATAACCATTAATTTTAAGACCTATATATATTGCTAATTGGGTGGATATTGGCCCTGGAAGCAATTGACATAAACCAATACCTTTTTCAAAAGATTTTGTTGTGATTAATTTTTTATTATTTATAAGTTCATCTTCGAATAAAGAAATATGAGCATATGGTCCTCCAAAACTGAAAATACCAATTTTTAGAAAAATTTTTGCAAGTTCAATTAAGGATATTTTTGCCATTTAAATATTCTAATTTCTAAAAATTAGTTTTTATGGTGATGATAAGCTTTGTTTGATTGATGGTAATTTAAGACTCGAAATCCAAGATAATAATATTAGAAGTGATGAAAAATAAAGACAATATTGAAGACCAATACTCGGATTTCTCCCAATCATAAATAGTAAGCCAGATAGTAATGTTCCAACTAGTCTTCCAGCAGCATTTGCCATGTAATAGAAGCCAACATTTAAACTGACTTTTTCATTATCAGAGTAGGCCAAAATCATATAAGAATGTGTAGAGGAATTCATTGCAAAAACAAATCCAAAAATAGTAAGTCCTAAAATTATTGCTATCGATGGAGAACTTTCTCTCCATAATGCGACTCCTATCAAAAATGGAATGACCATTAATACGGCACTCCAAAATTGGATAGCTTTACGATCTGGACTTTCTTTCTGGCCCCACATCTTTCTAATTGCTGGAGCCGAAGCCTGAACAATTCCATAACCTATTACCCAGGCTCCAAGAAATAATCCTATTTCCATGTAGTCCCAACCAAATGCCATATCTAGGAATACTGGAAGAGCTACAACAAACCAAACATCTCTTGCCCCAAAAAGAAAGAATCTTGCTGCTGAAAGAATATTTATTGCATTTGATTTTGAAAAAAGATCATTAAAAGCTGGTTTGGTTTTCATCTTGCCAATTTCTCCAGGTAAAATTAATGTCAATAAAAATGCTAAGCAGAGTCCGAAACCCATAATTCCTACAGCATTATTGAATCCAAATAACTTATATAAAAGTCCACCCAAGAAAAAGCCAACTCCCTTAAGGGCATTTTTAGATCCAGTTAAAATAGCAACCCATTTAAAAAGTTGTTTTTGACTAGTATCATTGCCATCATTTGTCTTTGGAACTACTGTCTTAACAGCACTTTTAGCACTCATTTTATTTAAATCTTTTGCTATCCCACTGACTGCTTGAGCAACCATAACGTATACGACACTAAATATTACTGGCCAATCCTCCTTAACTGGAATAAGCATAAAAAGGGCAATGATTTGAAGGATAGTCCCAATCCATAAAGTAAGTCTTAATCCATATCTTGCTCCTATCCAACCACCATAAAGATTAGTAATTATTCCAAAAAACTCATAAAAAAGGAAAAGTAAAGCAATTTGTAGAGTTGTGTAACCTAGCTCATGAAAGTGACCAACAACTAATAATCTTAATGCGCCGTCAGTAAGCGTGAACGCCCAATAGTTTGCTGTTACAACACTATATTGTTGAATATTAGATAACTTCATAAAGACATAAATTAAATCTCTTTTTTGATTACATATTCAGTAAGATCTGCAAGCCTGCAGCTGTAACCCCATTCGTTGTCGTACCAAGCGTATATCTTTAATAAATTTGAGTTAACAACCATCGTTGATAAACTATCAACTATTGAACTTCTAGGGTCATTTACATAATCTGCAGAAACCAAAGGTCGTTCTTCGTAACCAAGAATTCCTTTTAAATAAGTTTCTGAAGCTTCCTTAAGTGCCAAATTTACTTGTTCAACTGTCACTTCATTATTTAGTTCAAAAACTGCATCAGTTAAAGAACCATTAAGTAGAGGAACTCTTACTGCATGGCCATTTAATTTTCCTTTTAATTCTGGGAAGATCTCAGCTATTGCTTTAGCAGATCCAGTAGTAGTAGGTATTAAACTTTGCATACATCCTCTTGCTCTCCTTAAATCACTTTTATAAAAATCCACAGGAACTTGAGTGTTAGTAACATCGTGAATAGTTGTAATAGCACCGTGTTTGATTGAGAAATTTTCATTAATTACCTTTACTATCGGAGCTAAACAATTTGTAGTGCAGGATGCTGCAGTTACTAATTTATGTTTGGAAGGGTCATAAAGACTTTGATTTATACCGTAAACAATATTAAGTGATTCAGCTTCTGCAACAATTCCTTTGACTGGACAAGCCACTATTACTCTTTTCATCCCAAGAGAATCAAAATAGGGATTTAGTTTGTCTGGCTTTTTATTCTTTCCTGTACATTCCAAAATAATATCTACAGAAGATTTTTCCCAAGGAACATCAAGGTAATTTTTAAAAGATGTATAGGTTAATTTCTTTCCATCAATTATTATTTCTTCTTCTTGAATCTTTATATCTTTCACCCATCTACCATGGACTGAATCAAATTCGAGTAGATGCGCAGCAGCATTCGAATCTCCTGCTATCTCATTTATATGAGTTATTTCTATATCAGCTCTATCCCATAATGCTCTGAAAACTAATCTGCCAATTCTTCCAAAACCATTAATTCCAATTTTCATAACTTTGAAATTTTCTATTGAAATTATACATCAAAATATTTTGATGCATCAAGACCTTGTTGTTAATGAAATCTTTTTTATTTAAGCTATATTTAAGAGTATTTAATTACTTTAAAATTGTTAAAAGAGAGTAGCAAAGTAAAAAAAGAAAATATATCTAAGTTGATGGTTTCATTTTCTGATCCTTTTAGGCTAGAAATAATTGACCTAATGATGGATGGGGAAGTTTGCGTTTGCGATATTATGAAATTAACTAAGTTATCTCAATCAAGAATTTCATATCACATAAAAATCTTGAAGGAAGCTGGTCTTATCTCAGACAGGCAAGAAGGTAGATGGGTATATTACAGCCTAAATAAAGAATCTCTCTTTTTGATCAAGGAATGGATAACTTCTTTGACAGATTATTCCTCAAACAAAAAACGTTGCTGCGAATAAATTATATTTTATTAATTAACTTCTGATTCCCTGTCATAAGTCATTCCTGATTGTTCCATCCACTCAGCTTTAGTTTTGCAATTTTGTTTGTGATTAAAGATGTGAAAACCTTCAATAATAATCATTATGGATAGAAGCAAAACAGGAATAAAATATACAGGGGAAGATATTACTTCTTTGTATTTGATTTGAGCAATGAATTCCTTGTATTTAAACATCCCCTCGATTTCTACTTAATAAATAGTATTCACCTATGGTTAAGTAAAGTTAAAGGAAAACTTTTTTAATATCTTGAATATAGATATGAAGTTATTTTATTTCTAACTTCTCCGCCTTCCTCAATATTTGATTCTTCAAAAAAACAAGAGCGTCTAATTTTCTCCTTTTTCTTCAATATTTACAAATTTCATTATTGATAAAACACCTGCAAGATTTGAGGGAACTTTACAAAGCTAGTAATACCAATAGCCCATTTGAGGGAATT
>QCGN01000018.1 GCA_003279875.1 Prochlorococcus sp. AG-388-D03 | reverse complement strand
GAGAAATTTGTTCTATATCGGGTGATTATTATAAAAGACCTTAAGAACGACCGTATAATAAAAGTTACAAATACTTTAAAATTTAAATGATTAATTCTTTAGATACCAAAGGTTTACCTTTTAAAGATCTTGTAATATCTGGTTTATTAATATTTATAGTATCTACTTTAATTGCAAACTTATATAATCCCTTATGGGGCTTCACCTATGCTTTTGGTAATGTTCTAACTCTAGCTTTCTTGAGCTGGCTTTATCAAGATTCATGGAATACTAATCAGTATTAAAGTGTTTATAAGAAAGTTGTAATCGAATTAATCATACTGAGATAAATTCAATTCAACATTAGTAGAAAAAACTTTTTAAAATAAAAAGAAATTAAAGAAACTTGAGCAATTCTGATTTTGATAAAAATGGAGTAGATAGCAATGGAACTCATTGGCTCCAATATGCTGCTTTTATTTTCTCAGCTATTGCTATCTTAACTACTTGGGCATTTTTTTTTAATTATAAATTTCATATCTTCGTAGTAAATATTCTCAAAGTTATAAATTGCAGTGGCTTCAACTGTAACGGGGTTTACTAAAATTAAGATGGTTAATCCAGATCAAAAAACAATATTATTAGAGCAAGCATTTGAAGATATCAAGGAAATTTGTATAAAATAACAAAATGATTCAGGCGCATCAAATTTCGAGATTAAAGCTCTATTAATAGAAATAGCAAATGTATGAAAAAAATAGGTAAAAAATAATTTCGGATTTAGATAAAAACCAATTAAAAAATATTGAACTGGAAATAATATAAAAAATATATTTTCAATATCTCTTCTATTGGAAGCTAGGTAATATCTACTTTGAAAGAAAGTTTGAAGAAAGATTTTTAGAATTAATCGTGAGATTAAACAAGGTATTTTTTTTTAAATTTCATGCATACTATTTCTTAATCCCATAAAGACAAATCTGAGTCGCCTGATGATCTTTGCAACCAATGAATTTTCCAGATATCTCCAACTTTCTTAAAAATAGAAGTCACAGTGGGCAAATCATCATTAAGAGTTCCTTTGTAAGTAAACTTAGCTCCAAGAGTAAAGACACACATTGCCACATCACTACTTAGAAACTCAAACCTATGTATCTTTGTTATTTCAGCTTTTTCTTGAACCACATCACCAGAATTCATCATTTCTTCAAATCCTTTTGCGCTTATAGGATTACCACTTGGTCTTATAAATAAGAAATCTGAAGTTGCATTATTTACAAAAAATGAACCCATCTTTTGAGGAGTAGCGAGTTCATAAAGTAAGAAAATAATTTGTTCTTTTTCAGTCATAAGAATTTTATACTTTATTAAATAAATTATGAAAAATCTTCGTTAAGAAAGAACATAAAGTTATTGAAAAAGAATAATTCAATTAATTATTTTTGTACTTTTAATTTAGAACCATATTTAATTTTTACTAGATAAGAAGCTACCAAAGATAGTACCAAAAAAAATAACAAACTTTCCAAAGTAGATTGAGGCATGACCATAAATTTAATAGGAGAAAATTACTATATATCTATGAAAACAAACTTTATAAAAAAATCAAACATGAATTTTTTAATTTGCTAAGTATTTCTCTGATCTCCTTAATGCTCGTATAGCTCCTTTAAAATCTCCTTTACGATATTTTTCATCACTTTTTTTCTCTAACAATTTAACTATCTTCTTTATTTCAGATTCATTTAGTCTTAATTTATGATCATTTATTAAGTCAAATCTGGATGAATATAAGAAAGATAATTCTTTTTTAAATGTTCTAACAATATCTTTATCACAAAATTTAGAATTCAAAAGGAATCTTACTTCCCTTTTATCTTCTATTGCCCCTATAAAATTTCCTTCCTTAAATTTTCTTTCACTAGACCTAGTCTGATTTACAATATTTTCAATAGTTAATTTATCTGAATTCTGCAATTTAAACCTTTAATCCGCTATTAATAAATTTATCAAATCATATTATAAATATCATTAATCATTGTTACCTTTATTAACCAACTACAAGTTTTTTCTCAAGAAGCAAATCATTTACTTTTACACTTTTTGCTTTCCCTACTCTGGGAGGTTTATAGATATCTAAAATTTCAGCAAGACACATTATCCAGAAAGTTCCTTCTCTCAAATTAAGACCTTTACAAATATGATTAGGGGCAGATTTGAAACAACCAAAATCTGTGGATATATTAATATTCATTATCTGAGTTTCAAGTTCTAGGCTTAAAAGTTCTATTTCTTGATTAGATAAATTTTTTCCAAAAGAATAAGATTCTATTAATAATTGATAGTTCATTCAAAATAAAAAATTCTTCCAAAAAAAATTATTTAAGAATATATTTTTATTTTATTAACATACCCAGCGATTTATTTTTGTACCTTCATAAATATGCCCAGAAGCTTCAACTATTGGTTTTGTTTCAGGATTTGTAAAAATATCATATAAAACATTTTTTGGACCTTGAAAAATTACTGTTGCTCTTTTTGGATCTTCTAAAGATTTTCCAATATAAAAAGTTGTAACGCCCATTTCTTTGAACATAGCTTGTTGTTCAGCTGCATTCATATGGGCTGCATATTCTTCAAAGGTATTACTTAGTTTAAAATCTAGAACGGTTGTTTCAATAGTCATAAATACATTAATTATCCTTTTACAATTTTAGATCTATTGTCAACCAAATATAAGTGAAAAATCATCTTAAAAGAAATTAAACTTTTGGAAATCTTCAATTATTAAAAAATAAGTTTTTATTCAAAATACCTATTAATAAATTTTTATATATGGGTTATAAATCAACTATAAAAAAAAATCGTTTAGTATTTTGGACTCAAAGATTTCTCAAAGAGAGCAATGGACAAGTAAGCTCGGATTTATTCTTGCGGCGGCTGGTAGTGCTGTAGGCCTTGGCAATTTATGGGGCTTCGCTTACAGGGCGTCTCAAGGCGGAGGAGCTGCTTTTGTAGTTTTATATGTATTAATTGTATTAAGCGTTTGTATTCCAGTTTTTGTAGCTGAAATGGCTTTAGGAAGAAACGCAATGGCAAGTTCATTACTTGCTCCTGTGAATCTAGGAGGAAAAAATTGGTATCCACTAGGAATACTTTTCTTTATAGCTCCTTTAGGTATTGCATCATATTATTCAGTGATAATGGGTTGGACGGCAGATACTTTATTTCACTCATTATTTTTTGGATTACCAAAAAATCTAGGTGAAGCCGAGAATTTCTTTGGCTCTATAAGCAGTGGAAGCAGTGTTTTATTAGGACATTTATTAAGTCTTGTCCTTACTGCACTTATAGTTTCATCGGGAATAAAAAAAGGTATTGAAAAAGTTACTAGATTCTTTATGCCTATACTTTTCATAATTCTTGTTGTTCTAGCAATTTGGGCCACCACCCTTTCAGGGGCATGGGAAGGATATAAGACATTTTTATTTAAGTTTGACTTTGCAGAACTAAAAAACCCTCAAACGATAAGAAACGCATTTACCCAAGCATTCTTTTCTTTAAGTTTAGGTATTGGAATAATGGTGACATATTCTTCCTACTTAAATAAAAAAAGTAATTTACCAAAATTAAGTATTGGTGTTGCCTCATTAGATACTTTGGTAGGACTAATGGCGGGCTTAATTACTTTTCCAATAGTTTTAACCTTTGGATTAGGAAACGCTATTTCCGAATCAACTGTTGGAGCATTATTTATTTCTATTCCAACCGGATTAGGTTCATATGGTCTCGCGGGAAGGGTAGTGGCTGTTGCCTTCTTTGCTTTAGCTTATATAGCTGCCATTACTTCTTCAGTTTCTCTATTGGAAGTACCAGTTTCCTCATTAATGGATAAATTTGGACTTCAAAGAAGTAAATCTGTATGGTTCATTACTCTATTTCTATTTTTAGCAGGCATTCCTTCAGCATTAAATTTGAATATTCTTGGAACGGTTGATTCGATTTTTGGAGGCGTACTGCTTATCTTTGGAGGATTCCTCGTATCATTTTTTATGGGATGGGTAGTTCCTGGAAAGTTTGATGAAGAACTTAATACTTCGAAAGTAGGTATTAAAACGACAAGATATTTAAAATTTATGATGAAATGGGTTTCTCCTCCAATTATTGCTTTTGGATTAGTAATAAGTATTTTTGACTTACTTAAAGGCTGGGTATCTTAATATCAATAAAAATTAATTAGTAATTTATACCACAGATTTAAGGGGGTAGGTAAAGAAAAAATTTCCTAATTTATATTCACTAAAAATTATGCTTCAATAAATTTTTACCGCAGAACTTTTCTTCGACTAAAATTTAACTTTCATTAATTTTTATTTAGGTAATTTTTTACAGAAAAATAAATTACGATAAATTAAAATCGATAAGATTCACTATAAAATGATTATTATTGTTTATCTTCAGGCAATTAAAACCTATATAAAAATAAAGACTAAAATTAATGATACCAACTTCTAAATCATCAAAAGGTAAAGAAACTAAAAATTTTTCTGAATTTTCACAATTAGCAAATTTTTCTTTAATTAATTCTCTTAGCGCTGATCCTCAGTCAACAAATGATGGTAATGATCACAAGCCTAGACCAGTTTATTCAGGTCATTATGTTCCCGTAGCTCCAACACCAATTCCAGAACCAAAATATATCGCTCATAGTTCAACATTATTTGAAGAGTTGGGATTAAGTTCTGAGCTTACAAAAGATAAAAAGTTTTGTAGTTTTTTTTCAGGGGATATCAAAGTTGCTAATTCCCCAATGAGTCCTCTTGGCTGGGCAACTGGGTATGCATTGTCTATTTATGGCACTGAATATATACAGCAATGTCCTTTTGGAACAGGAGATGGATATGGAGATGGTCGAGCAATTTCTGTATTCGAAGGTTTATTTAATGGAAAAAGAATGGAGATGCAACTTAAGGGAGGAGGTCCTACACCATATTGTCGTGGTGCAGATGGTCGAGCTGTGCTGCGATCAAGCGTTCGTGAATTTCTTGCACAAGAGTTGATGCATGCCTTAGGAATTCCTACCTCGAGATCTCTAACACTATACGTATCAGGAACAGAAATAGTTAGAAGGCCATGGTACACAAAAGGTTCTAAGTATTTTGAACCAGATATCATGGTTGATAATCATGCCGCAATTACTACACGTGTCGCTCCATCATTCTTGCGTGTTGGTCAGCTCGAACTCTTCGCTCGCAGAGTTCGAAGTAATTCTCATAATGAAGCTTTTAATGAGCTTAAAACTATAGTGCAACATCTTATAGATAGGAACTATAAAGATGACATTGATCCTAGTATCTCATTTACTGAGAAGATAATTAAGTTAGCTTATTTATATCGAGAACGACTTATATCACTTGTCACTAATTGGATGCGGGTTGGTTACTGCCAAGGTAATTTCAATAGCGATAATTGTGCTGCTGGAGGATTTACTCTGGACTACGGTCCTTTTGGCTTTTGTGAATTATTTGACCCAAAATTTCAGCCCTGGACTGGAGGTGGAGAACATTTTTCATTTTTTAATCAACCTTTTGCTGCAGAAATCAATTTTAAGATGTTTTGCACATCTCTCCGACCATTACTTTTAGAGAATAAAGAAGATATAGAAAAACTAGAGCAAATCAAAAAAGATTTTTCTAAATCAATGGAAAAAGAAATGCAATTAATGTGGGCCAAAAAAATTGGTTTAGAAAAATATGAAGAAGCTCTAATCAACGAGCTTTTTAATCTTATGGTTATTTCTAAGACTGACTTCACTATTTTCTTCAGAAAGCTTTCTCATATTCCTGAGAATATATCTTTATTAAAAGATAGTTTTTACTTAGTTCTGACTGAGGACCTTTTTCAAAAATGGAACATTTGGCTAACAAAATGGCATGATTGCATTAAGAAAAACGGCGATTCCAAAGAAATATCCAAATCAATGAAACAGGTAAACCCAAAGTTTACTTGGCGTGAATGGATGATAGTTTCTGCATATGAAGAAGCTGAGAAGGGAAATTACAGCAGAATAAAAGAATTACAAACTATCCTCAACAATCCATATGAAGAACAGTCATTAGAAATAGAACAAAAATATGATCGTCTAAAGCCAAGTCAATTTTTTAATAATGGAGGAATTTCACATTATAGTTGTTCCTCTTAAAAGAAATTAATTCAATGATCAAAATGGATAAGAGGTTTAAATAAAGAATTTTATTTGTTGATAGTAGTCGGCACTCCTACAACTGAAATAACACCAACATGAAGAATTGCAGGTTTTTTTCCAATACTTTGAACATAATGTTCTCCCCCATTGTTACTCTCAACAAACACATCCCCTGCTCTAAATGTATTAATAACTCTACCTCTTACATGTTTTAACTTTCCTCGCGTAACATGTATCAGCATAGGAGAAGGATGTTTATGAATCGGAGTCTTTAAACCTACTGGTATTTTCACTTTCAAAAGTCTTAATTCAGGTTCTCCCTCTAGATAATTAAAACTTTCTCCACTTAACCCTTTAGAAGTTTGTATTAATGGTATAACTTCAATTATTTCATCTGCAAAAGAATATTTTGATAATATTAGAGATGACAATAACATCAAAAAAGGGAAAATAATTGCTTTGATTTTCATATACCTTAACTTCTTACATTTATAATACATACGTTGATAGAAAAATATATCTAACTTTTACTTTCTATATAGTTTTTCTAATTGCTGAATTTCATCTCTTAATTCTTTACTTTTTTCATTAATTTTATTATTTTTTTTTATTACTGGAATTATCCACCAAGCTTGTAGACCCAAAAAAACTAATATAAGAAGTATTAAATCAGGTGTTCCAGGTGACATTAATATCGATTATGAATCATTTAATTAATTGATGATAGCAATCCTTTATTACTTTAACTTTTAAAATTCAAATAGATAACTTTAAGCCGCCTCTAATTCAATACGAAGTTTTCTTCCTTTGTAGATTATTTCTTCTTTGAAATTAATTAGTTTTTTTATTCTTTCTTGTCTTTCTTTATCAGTTATATAAACATCCTCAATAACTTCTTGTATTGCTAGAGTAACTTTCTGAAGCTGGAACTCTAATTCCTCTCGATGATTCATTGAATAATATATTAGTTTTTTAATTAAAATAGAGATTTTTAAATTGTAAATGAGTACTTAACCCAATAAAACTGTTGACATTAAGGTAAATAAAATATATAAATTAGTAGTACTTATGTATTACTAATTAAATGGCGCTTAGAGGAGTTAATGTTTGGTCTAATTTTTCTTATGGCAGTAGTATCGATTCGCCTAACGGCTGCCTTCTTAATGCTGAAGGGAGCAGGCTAATCTTCTTCGAAAGAAGCACAAAATCGCCAAAGAGTAATCCTAAGATCTTTACCTATCTATTCTATACAAATCACCTAGGAGAGCCGGCAGGTCTAAAATCTACTAGCAAAATCCGGCTAGATGAGGCCTGGGATAAATGGAATAAACTACAAGAACATGGTTGGACTGAAGTTTCATATGATTTCGGATAGAAAGAATAAATCTAAAAATCATTAATTAACCCTTTTCTAGAAAATAAACTTTACCTTAATAAATGTTAAACATATCAATATAAATAATTTATCAAGAAAGATTTAGAATTAAGGCAATTAGACCCTCAAAAATTATATTAATAATTTATAAATATCAACAAAAGTCCCAAATAGTAACTTTTTATATCATTTATGTATCAATTATGAAACATAATTCATAGGAATGAATGAATATTGCCTATTTACTTTACATTGGTTAATACTTGTGTTACATTTATTAACAATTACACAAATAGCAATGGCTAATTCACAAGTAACAACAGAATCAGGCGGAAGACAGAACATGTTCCCTTCCGAAACTCGTCCATATATTGATGAGTCTGTCTCATATGACGGTTACCCTCAAAATGCAGAGAAAGTTAACGGTCGTTGGGCGATGATAGGTTTTGTTGCATTGCTAGGTGCTTATGTAACAACAGGACAGATCATTCCTGGAATTTTCTAGAAATGAAACCACTCTCTTCTGAACTTTATAAAAAGCTGGTTAAAGCCTATGAGTCCACTAGGTGAATATCTATTTTTTGTAATTTCTTTCACCGTAACAATTATCTTTTACACCAATAAGCAATTACAAGACTTCAAAAACTAACTAAATTTATCAAACAAAAAAAATGACTAAAACAAACGCTAAAACAAAAACAATCGAAAAAGAAAAAGTTGTTGCAGAAACACTCAACGGGAGATTTGCAATGATTGGTCTTATAGCTGCAATTGGTGCATATCTAACTACTGGACAAATAATTCCAGGTTTCGTTTAAAAACTAATTCAAACAATGACTACAAATCCAATGGAAAATTCAAAAACTAACTACTGGCAAAATGCTGAAAGAACTAATGGAAGAATGGCAATGATGGGCTTCTTCGCACTAGTTGTAAATTATGGCTTATTTGGCTGGATAATACCAGGAATTTTTTAAGATGAACTTAGATCTTTTCCTCATTTCTTTCTTCGCATACCTATTGGTTCCAGTACTAATGATTGCGAAAGGTAAAAAAGCAGTTAACTAGACAAATGACTTTAGGCTTACTCTTCCTTAAAGTTAATACGATTGGAGTAATAACTTTATCTGAATTAGATTGGATTACTGATAATCAATCAGAATTCTCGAGATTAGACATGGCATTAGTTATTAAGATTGGGCGTCTAATGGATTCAGGAGTTATAGAAATAGATAGTAGGATATCAGTTTAATATAGTTCTATATAAATTAATCGTCATGAGTGTTTGCCAATAGGGATACTGGTAAACACTTTTTTAACTTAATAAAAAGTTTTTAGTTAAAAAAAGAGATCGTTTTTTAGCTGAAAACGACCTCTAATTACCTAATTCTTACAAGAACAATTTCAAGTAAGCATATAAAGCTTAATTTATTTTGACTAAATGTAAATCCGTAAATATGCTGTCTAATTTAATGTATTCGATCCACCTCTCTTAATCCATAGAAACCAAGTCAGCCAAATGGGAGGAAGCAACTTTATTAAAGATCCAATCTTATATATGTAAAAAGGTGCATCATCAACAATAAAAAAATTAATAGCAATTGATGATAACAATACCCAAATCACAATAATTAAAATATTCGCTCCCAATAAAGCGAACTTATTTTGCTTAAATATTTTTGGCATAAATTAAAGAAACATAATACTAATCTTAAATCGACATTCTTTATAAAAGATATTTTTTCAAAAAAACTTCAAATTTAGAATCCATATCCAAAGAAAAAATGTGCTAAACCTTATTCCCTCGCCTAATAAAATTCCAAAAACAAAAGGTGGGAAAAAGTAAATAAACAAAATCGAAAGTAAGCTAAAAAGAGCAAAAAAGCATCTAAGAAAAATATTTTTTCTTCGTTTCCTTTTTAGCTGTTTTAATACATTCCACTCCCATTTAATTAAGGTATAAAACTTTTCAGAAAATAAAAATAAATATTTCATAACTACTTATTTTTTTTCTTTGTAACTGACTCTTTAAACACAATATTTCTAGCAAGTCTATTCAAACCAGACCAAGTTGTAGATCTTATTTTTGATGCTTTTAAAATTTCTTCCTTTCCTGTTGTTTTTAATTTATATCTCTTTAATAATTTCCCTAGGGTTTTTGTATTTATGGAACTATAAATTTTCACTTTTTATTCCTAGGCTTTTAATATTTATAAATTTAATTTCTGATATTAGCAATAAACTTTAGTTCCTTTCTCAGAAAGATAGTAAATCCTATCTTCAGAACTTATAAAAAAAGTTAATCCTTTATATTGAGACCTTCCAAATTTGTATAATCTAATTTTATGTAAATCCCAATTTTTAGTATTAATATCAGGATTACATTCTTGCTCATTGGCAGTAGGTATTAACTGAGAAAAACTACTTGTTTTTGTTGGTCGACTATATAGCTTTTTATAGTTAATAAGAAGAAATAGAAAAGATATAAAAATAAGTAATATAAATAAAGTAAAAAGAACTAACAAAAAGCTTGGCATTATTAAATACTTAAAAGTTTTTAAGACATTACTTTAAGAATACAACGATTATCTTTAAACAATAAGTAAAAATTCTTATTTTTCTATTCTTGTAGTTTTGAATACCTACACAATGTTCTCAAGAAACCGAATATTGATTTAATCGCAATTTCATTATGACTCAAACATCAATGAACACTCCTTATGCTAAAAAAGTAGCTGAAAAATTTAAAGAAGCTCAAAATTATTTAAAAACCAACGGGTTTAGTAGATCAACAAAACATCTTTTAGAAGATATTGAAAATTCTGTTGAAAAATAATAATGCCAATACCTCCTCACTTACCACAATTACAATATGGCTATGATAATGGTTTTACTACCATTGTTTTTGGGTTAATAGGAAGTTGCTTGGGATGTATCTTAATTTTATTAATTTCATTTTTTGAATTTAAATTTAAAAAGCAAAATAGTAAGTCTTAAATTTCAGAAGATGACCTTTATTTAAACATTAAATAAAAACTCCATTACATCCCCTTCATTTACTACATATTCCTTACCTTCACTTCTCAATAACCCTTTATTCTTTGCATTAGAAATTGATCCTGAATCTATTAGATTTTGATATGAAATTGTTTGAGCTCTAATAAAACCTTTTTCAAAATCAGTATGTATTACTCCTGCAGCTTGTGGAGCAGTCATCCCATCTTTTATTGTCCAAGCTTTGGTTTCTTTTTCTCCAGTTGTAAAATAAGTTTTTAATCCTAATAATTTATAAGTAGATTTTATTAAAGATTTTAATCCTCCTTCCTCTACACCTAAACCCATTAGGTAATCTTTTTTATCCTCAGGTTCTAACTCTATTAATTCTGATTCAACTTGAGCTGAAATCTTTATACATTCTGTATTTTCAGAGTTTGCAAAACCCTGCACTTTTAACGAGAAATCGTTACCTTTAGCTAAATCATTTTCATTTAAATTAGTGGCATAAACAATTGGTTTTGCAGTAAGAAAACCCAATTGTTTAATCATTAAATTTTCTTCATCGCTTAAAGATATTGACCTAACCGAAAGACCTTTTTGTAACTCAACCTCAATTTTTTCTAATAAAGAATCTTCTTGTGCCGCTTCTTTACTTGTTTTAACTTGTTTCTTAATTCTTTCTCTTCTTTTTTGAAGCTGAGATAAGTCAGCTAAATTTAACTCCAAATTAATAATCTCGATATCATCTAAAGGATCAATCTTCCCTGAAACATGAATAACCTCAGTATCTTCAAAACATCTCACAACGTGAACAATTGCATCAACCTCTCTAATATTAGAAAGAAATTTATTTCCTAAACCCTCTCCTTTACTTGCACCTTTAACAAGACCTGCAATATCAACAAATTCAATTTTAGTAGGGATAATATTTTGACTAGAACTTAGAGCACCTAATTCTTGAAGCCTTTGATCGGGGACTGAAACAATCCCTTTATTTGGCTCAATGGTACAAAAGGGAAAGTTTGCAGCTTGCGCCTTTGCATTTTCAACAAGTGCATTAAATAAAGTTGATTTCCCAACATTTGGTAATCCAATAATACCGGCTTTTAACATTTGAAAATTTTTATAGATAAATTAGTCATAGAATCATCTTCTTGTAATATAGAGTTTACTTAACCAACCATGGATAAGTTAACCATAATCGTTTCGATTATTCACTATAGTTTCTAAATATCCTTAATTGCTTGCTTACTAAAAAATATGCTTAATTTAATAAAAAAGAATTTAAATATAAAAACTGGTATTGCATTAATTGTTCTAACAACTTTTTTTGTCTTTTTAAGTAGTTCTTTTAAGAAAAACAAGTCAAAAGACATATCCAGCTTCGTCGTTTCCGTTGAAAAGGGAATTCTTTCTGCATCAATAAACACCAGTGGAGAAGTAAAGGCTAATAGAACAAGCAATATTGGCCCAAGGAAACAAGGAATAATAAAAGAAATAAAAGTAGAAGAAGGTGATCTCGTAGAAAAAGGCCAGATTTTGGCAACTCTCGATGATGAAGATTTCATCTATAAGCTTGAAGAACTTGAATTAAATTTTATAAAACAAAAATCTGAATATTTAAGAAGAGAATTTTTATTTAAAGAGGGAGCAGTTAGCAAAGAGGATTATGAAAGCTACAAAAACAAGTACAGTACAAGTGAAGCGAAATTTAATGACGCAAAAGCAGAAAGAAATTTTTATTTAATAAAAGCTCCTTATTCAGGGAGAATAACCGCTAAATATGCCGAGATAGGTTCATACGTTACTCCTAGTTCAAATTTAAGTACGGACTCTAAAGCAAAAAACTTTATTTTTGAATTATCAGAAGGTCTTGAAATTATCGCTAAAGTTCCAGAAAGTGATATAGGGAGGATAAAAACAGGTCAAGAAGCCTCTGTTAGAATTGAAGCTTATCCATCAAATAAATACAGTGCAATAGTTAAAAAAATAGCTCAAAGGGCAGTAAAAGATAATAATGTTACTTCATTCGAAGTAACTTTGAACTTCAAAGAAACTTCTGAAGAAATAAAAATTGGTATGACAGCTGATCTTGAATTTAAAGTTAAAAGTAATGAAGAAAAAATCTTAGTTCCGACAGTTTCAATTGTCACAGAAAAAGGAGAAAAAGGTGTTTTAAAAGTAGATAAAAATAATGCTCCTCAATTTAAAAAGATAGAAATAGGTATTAGTAGCGGTAATAAAACTTCAATAATTGATGGTTTAAGACCAGGAGAACAAATTTTTATTGATATTCCACCATGGGCGAATAAAAGAAAATGAGTTTGAAATCCAAAGACACAAAAAAACCAATTTTACTATTAGTTGATGGCCATTCCCTCGCATTTAGAAGTTTCTACGCATTTAGCAAAGGGGTTGACGGAGGATTAACAACTAAAAAGGGATTCCCAACTAGTGTCACCTATGGATTTTTAAAAAGCCTTCTAGATAATTGCAAAAATATCAATGCTGAAGGTGTTTGTATTACTTTTGATACAGAAAAACCAACATTTAGACATGAATTGGATCCAAATTATAAAGCTAATAGAGATGTAGCTCCTGATATTTTTTTCCAAGACATTGAACAATTAGAAATCATTTTAAAAGAAAGTCTTAATTTACCTATTTTTAAATCTCCTGGCTTCGAAGCTGATGATCTTTTAGGGACAATTGCTAATGATGCATCCTCAAAAGGTTGGTGTGTAAATATTCTTTCTGGGGATCGAGATTTATTTCAATTAGTTGATGATCAAAAAGATATTTATGTTCTTTATATGGGCGGAGGACCTTATGCTAAAAGTGGAAATCCTACTTTAATGAATGAAAATGGAGTCAAAGAAAAATTAGGAGTTTATCCTGAAAGAGTTGTAGATTTAAAGGCATTAACTGGTGATAGTTCTGATAATATTCCAGGAATAAAAGGTGTAGGACCAAAAACTGCAATTAATTTATTAAAAGAAAATGATACCTTGGATGGGATTTACAAAACATTAGAGATTATTCAACAAGATGGGGGTAAAAAATATCAGGGATTTATAAAAGGTGCGGTAAGGGAAAAGTTAAAAAATGATAAATTCAATGCTTATCTTTCAAGAGATTTAGCAAAGATAGATGTTGAAGTACCCTTGGTGTTAAGCAATGGATATGAATTAAATCAAATAAATAAAGAGTCCCTTTCCGAATCTCTTCAAAAACTTGAATTATCAACTTTACTGAGGCAAGTTGATATTTTTAATTCAGCGTTTAGTAAAGGCGGTTTTAATAAAAATAATGAGGGCAAACAAAAGAAAAAAGAATCAAAAGTTTCAGCATCAAAAGATTTAGAAGAAACAGAAAATAAACTCCCAAAAATCAAAGTTAATATAGTTAATGATTTTGCAAGGCTTAATAGCTTAATTAAAAAATTAGAGTTCACAAAAGAGATCGTTGCCTTAGATACTGAAACAAATAGTTTAAATCCTCTAAATGCAGAACTTGTTGGTATTGGTCTTTGTCTTGGCGAAGATATTAATGATTTGTTTTATATACCAATTGCTCATCAATCTCAAAAAAGTGAGTTAACTCAATTGTCAATTGAAGATGTATTTTCTAATTTAAGCTCTTGGATAGAAAATCCAAAAAAAGAAAAAACTCTTCAAAACTGTAAATTTGATAGACAAATATTTTATAATCATGGGCTAAATCTCAAAGGAGTTACTTTTGATACTCTCCTAGCAGACTACATTCTAAATAACCAGGAAAAGCATGGATTAAGTGAAATTAGTTTTAGAGAATTTGGATTTAAGACGCCAACTTTTAAAGAGACAGTTGGAAAAAATAAAGATTTTTCGTTTGTCGATATTAATGATGCAAGTATTTACTGTGGTTATGACGTATTTCTAACTTACAAGATCACGAAAATTTATAAAGAAAGATTTAATAATGAAAATAATGACTTAACAAAATTATTTAAAGAAATCGAATTACCTTTAGAGCCAGTCTTATCAGAAATGGAGATGAATGGCATCAGAATAGACATCACTTATTTAAATGAACTTTCTGGAGAATTAAAAAGTACATTAGAAAATATTGAGAAAAATGTTTTTGAAATAGCGAAGCAAGATTTTAATTTATCTTCTCCAAAACAACTTGGCGAAATATTGTTTGAGAAGTTAAATCTTGACAAAAAAAAATCAAGGAAAACAAAAACAGGTTGGAGTACAGATGCAGTTGTTCTTGAAAGATTAGTCGAAGAACATGAAATAATACCCTATCTAATAAAACATAGGACTCTTAGTAAACTTTTAAGTACCTATATTGATGCTCTCCCCAACCTAATAAGTGAAAAAACAGGAAGAGTTCATACAAATTTTAATCAAGCAGCTACCGCAACTGGGAGATTAAGCAGTAGTAATCCAAATCTTCAAAATATCCCTATCAGAACAGAATTCAGCAGGAGAATAAGAAAAGCCTTTTTGCCAGAAAAAGGCTGGAAATTAATATCAGCGGATTATTCTCAAATTGAACTAAGAATACTAGCTCACCTAGCAAATGAAGAAATTCTTATAAATGCGTTCCATAAAAATGATGATATTCACTCTTTAACAGCACGATTAATTTTTGAAAAGGAAGATATAAATCCTGACGAAAGGAGAGTTGGTAAAACTATTAATTTTGGAGTTATTTATGGAATGGGAATAAAAAAATTCGCACGATCTACAGGAGTAAGTACATTGGAAGCAAAAGAATTTTTAATTAAATATAAAGAAAGGTACGCTAAAGTTTTTCAATTTCTAGAACTTCAAGAAAGGCTTGCTCTCTCAAAAGGTTATGTAGAGACTATTTTCGGAAGGAAGAGAGAATTTAAATTTGATAAAAACGGACTTGGCAGATTAATAGGAAAAGATCCGTATGAAATAGATTTGCAAACTGCGAGGAAAGCTGGAATGGAGGCTCAGTCATTAAGAGCAGCTGCAAATGCTCCTATTCAGGGCTCTAGTGCTGACATAATTAAAGTAGCTATGGTTAAGTTAAACAAAAAATTAATAGAGATGAATATTCCAGTTAAAATGCTTTTGCAGGTTCATGATGAATTATTGTTCGAGGTCCAACCAGATTTCTTAGAAATCACAAAGAAATTAGTAAAAGAAACTATGGAAGATTGTGTAAAATTAAACGTACCACTTCTAGTCGATATTGGAGTTGGAAATAACTGGATGGAAACCAAATAATATTCAAATAAATACTTTTTTTAATATGATCAAATTATTTAATACTTTAAGTAAAAAAATTGAAGTTTTTAAACCAATAGATGAAATAGTAAAAATATATTGTTGTGGCGTAACTGTTTATGATTTATGTCATCTTGGGCATGCGAGAAGTTATATAGCTTGGGATGTCTTGAGAAGATTCTTAATTTATAGTGATTACAAAGTTAAGTATGTACAGAATTTTACTGATATAGACGATAAGATTTTAAAAAGAGCAAAAGAAGAAAATAGCTCTATGAGAGAGGTTTCAGAAAAAAATATTACTGAATTTCATAAGGATATGGATGCACTAGGGATTATGAGGCCAGATAGTATGCCAAAAGCTACAAATCATATTTGCAATATTTGTTCATTTATAAAAGTTCTTGAGGATAAAGGTTTTGCATATGAAAGAGGTGGAGACGTATATTATTCTGTTTTTAAAAATAAAGATTATGGAAAACTAAGTAATCAAAACATCCTAGAGCAAAATATAAATCAGCAAGGCAGGATGACAGCTGATGAAAGTAATAAAAAAGATAATCCCCAAGATTTTGCTCTATGGAAAAAAGCAAAAGAGAATGAACCGTCTTTTGATTCGCCATGGGGGAAAGGCAGACCAGGATGGCATATTGAATGTTCTGCAATGGTCAAAGATCAATTAGGCGAAACAATTGATATCCATTTAGGAGGGGCTGATCTTATTTTTCCTCACCATGAAAATGAGGTTGCACAATCTGAATCAGCTAATGATAAAAAGCTTGCAAACTATTGGCTTCATAACGGCATGGTCAATGTAAATGGACAAAAAATGAGCAAATCTTTGAAAAACTTTACAACCATAAGACACTTATTAGATTCAGGGACAAGTCCGATGACCCTAAGATATTTTGTTTTAACCGTAAACTATAGAAAGCCACTCGATTTCACAGATGAGGCTTTGAGAAGTGCCTCCGAAGCATGGAGAAATATTAATCTTGCGCTCTCTTTTTTTGATATTACTAAAAAAGAAAATCTATCGATTGAGGTAAATGAAACAAATGAATTTATTGAAGAACAATATAAAGAAACAATCAATAATGAAATATCTCAAAAAAAGATTAAATTTACTAATGCTTTGAACAACGACCTCAATACAGCAGGAGCAATTGCAATTATTTATGAATTAGCAAAACCACTAAAAAACTTTATAAATCAATTCCAAAGAATCAAAAACCTTAAAATAAATACTAATGAAAAATTTCATCTTAGAGAAATACATAAAACACTAGAAGAACTTACCCAAGTGCTTGGATTAAAAAAAGAAGAAATAATAATCGAAAACAAAATCAGCGAAGATCAAATACTTTTCCTTATTAATAAAAGGTTGATAGCAAAAAAGAAAAAAGATTATGCAGAAGCCGATCAAATAAGAGATTCATTAAAGGGAAAAGGTATAGAACTTATTGATCAATCCCCTGAACTAACAACATGGGTTAGGATCTAAATTTTAAGAAAAAACCCAATTTAAAATTTTTATTTTTTAAATTCACCTTTAAGTGGGAAAATATTATAAATATTAGAGAAAATTGAAATACATCACTGTACTAGGTTCAACAGGTTCAATTGGAACTCAAACTCTCGAAATAGTAAGTGAGCTTCCATATAAATTCAAAGTAGTGGCTCTTTCGGCAGGAAGAAATATAGACTTATTGACGGAGCAAGTTAGTCAACATGAACCAGAAGTTGTTGCTATCGAGGATGAAAATCTTTTAATAGATTTAAAAAATAATATTAATAGTTTAGGTATAAGTAAGCCTCCAATAGTTTTAGGTGGTCGAGAAGCAATTAATTCTGTAGCAGCATGGGATTCTGCCGATACCGTAATTACAGGAATAGTAGGTTGTGCCGGACTTCTTCCGACGATGTCAGCAATTAAGGCAGGTAAAAATATTGCTCTCGCTAATAAAGAAACATTAATTGCAGCAGGGTCGGTTGTTATACCTGCTTTAAAGGAAAACAAAAGTAGACTTTTACCTGCAGACTCTGAACATTCTGCTATCTTTCAGTGTATTCAAGGATTACCTAATTATGAAAATGCCGATTTTTCAACAGGCCAAATCCCAAATGGTTTAAAAGCTATTCATTTAACAGCATCAGGAGGTGCTTTTAGAGATTGGGCAGTAGAGGATTTAAAAAAGGTCACAGTAGAAGATGCGACTTCCCATCCAAATTGGAATATGGGTAGAAAAATAACTGTAGATTCTGCAACTCTTATGAACAAAGGATTAGAAGTTATTGAAGCACATTACCTATTTGGTACATCCTATGAAAATATTGAAATTGTTATTCATCCTCAAAGTATCGTTCATTCAATGATTGAGATGGAAGATTCTTCCGTCTTGGCTCAATTAGGATGGCCCGATATGAAGCTCCCAATTTTATACGCAATGAGTTGGCCAGAAAGATTCAAAACTAATTGGAAAAGATTTAATTTAACTGAGATAGGTCAACTTACATTTAAAAAACCGGACGAAGTAAAATATCCATGCATGGGACTTGCATACTCAGCAGGAAAATGTTCAGGAACAATGCCCGCAGTCCTAAATGCTGCAAATGAAATGGCGGTAGATCAATTTCTAAAAGAAAAAATTTCTTTTCAAGAAATTCCTATCTTTATAAATAAAACTTGTGAATCACATATGAATAAACTCAACTTAAATCCAAAGTTAGAAGATATTCTAGAAGTCGATAATTGGGCCAGAATTTTTGTTCAAGAAGAGATAAAAAAAGACAAAAAATATATAAATGTAGGTTCAAAGCAGTGAATGTCTACAAGCACTTATTACTTTGTGCAACTCCTACAAAACAAAAATGTTTTAAAGGAGATGAGGGTAATAAGACATGGGAATGTCTTAAAAAGACTTTAAAAAATTATGAGAATGATACCTCTTCCGGAGATATTCAAATATTCAGATCTAAAGTTGATTGTTTAAGAGTATGCAAAAACGGGCCAATTCTTCTTATTTGGCCTGATGGAATTTGGTATGAAAAAGTTTCTCCAGAAAAATTGTCAGAAATTTTCACCTCTCATGTCATTAATGGTAATCCAATTGAAAAATGGATTTTCAAAAAAACTCCTTTTGAAAAATAATTTCAAAAAATCATATTAATTAGATACTTAAAAGCCAATTCTTAACAGCTTCATCAGACCAACAACCATCATTTGAATGAAAACCATTATGGCCTCCTTTATTAGTAATTAAAACAGTTAATTTATCTAATGATTCATTAAAAGAATTTTTCAAATTTAGAGTAGATATGTATGGAACCCAAGGGTCATCTTTAGCGTGTATGAAAAGAGTAGGGGGTAGATTATTAATTAATTTTTGAATTCTAAACATAGGAGAACATTGATAATAATAATCCTTTAAAGATTTAAACCCCCAATTAGGTGCAGTAAATTCCGCATCAAATTCTCCTATCGTTTTTAAACCTTTAATTTTTTTGCTCAATTTACTTTTTGGCAACAAAATTCCTTCATTTTGATATCCATCCCATAATTGTCTTTTCAAACGTTGCATTAACCATTTTTGATATAAGAAATTTCGAGGTCTTTCTATACAATTACTGCAAGATAACAAATCTAAAGGACTACTTACACAAGCCAATCCATCTAATAGTTTTTTACGATTGTCTGAATTGAAGTCTAAGCAGGCATTAAGAAGAATAGTTCCTCCTAGAGATAACCCCACTCCAAATATTGGAATATCCTCTTTATTTTTAAGAAAATCTTTATATTCAGCATTAAGAGTTTTTTTAAAAAATTTAAGCGCAGAAATAATATCATTCGAACATCTTGCAGAATAATTACCTTTTGCTAAATATCTCGCTGAACCAGCTCCTCTAAGATTTAATTTAAGAACTCCAAATCCATTATTTACTAATTTTCTTGCAATTCTTTTTAAGCCAAAACGCTTTGTAGACCCACCTAATCCATGGGTAATAAGGACAATTCCTTTTAAAGAATCAAAATTTTTTGGAAATTCCAAGAACCCCAAAAGATAATCCCCCTCAAATTTTTGTGAGAGAATATTATTTATTGGTAAAAGTATTTTTTTATTTGTTTTTGATTGAAGGACATCAAAAATAAATGTATCTCTTAAAGTTTGAAGATCCCCACCTATCCAAGGGAAAGCCTGATGAAAAGGTCTTTTATTAAGATAATTAGAAAAATCAAATGAGAGATTATTATTTTTCGCCAACTCCAAGATCCTTTAATTCTCCAATTAACTCACTTAACACTTTTTTTGCATCACCAAAAACCATAGAAGTATTTGGCAAATCAAACAAATCATTTTTTATACCTGAATAACCGGCGCTCATTCCTCTTTTTATTACAAAAACTGTTCTTGCTTCTTGTACATCAAGGACAGGCATTCCATATAAAGGGGAACTCTTATCATTCTTTGCTTGAGGATTAACTACATCATTTGCTCCTAAGACCAAAACAACATCGGTTGCAGGGAATTCAGGATTCACAGCATCCATTTCTTTGAGTTGTTCATAAGGAACATCTGCTTCTGCCAATAGAACATTCATATGTCCTGGCATTCTGCCTGCTACAGGATGAATTGCATATACAACTTCAATACCATTTTGTTCTAGTTTTTTGGTTACTTCTCTCAAAGTATGTTGAGCTTGAGCAACTGCAAGGCCATATCCAGGAACAACGATTACCCTATTTGCCGCCTCTAATGTTAATGCACATTCTTCCACACTGCAGGAAGTTATATTTACATATTCCCCAGAGCCTGAAGATGTGGTAGTTTGTGAAGATAAAGAACCTCCAAAAAGGACAGAAATCAGAGACCTGTTCATTCCTTTGCACATTACCTGAGTTAATATCAAGCCCGCTGCTCCCACCATCGCACCAGCGACAATCAAAAGCTGACTATCTACAACGAAACCTGCAGCAGCTGCTGCAATACCTGAATAGCTATTTAAAAGAGATATAACAACCGGCATATCTGCTCCACCTATTGGCAAAGTTACTCCTATTCCTAAAAGTGTAGAGGCTATAACTAAAAGCCAAATCGAACTAATATTACCGCTTATTAAGTATGTGAAAGCTAATAATGAAGTAACGCCAAAAACAATGTTTACAAAATGTCTCGCTTTAACCTGAGTCCATCCAGGAGTGGACAGCCAACCTTGAAGTTTTGCCATGGCCACGATTGAACCTGAAAAAGTAATGGCACCAACAAATATTGAAACTGAAATTGAAACATCATTAATAAAAGGTTCTAAAGATCCTGCTTTTGCCCCCTCATTAAAAGGAAATAAGAAGGCTCCAATAGCTACTAGTAGAGAAGACATTCCACCAAAACCATTAAACAAAGCTACTGTCTCTGGCATTGATGTCATTGGAACTTTCTTAGCAAGCAAAGTTCCCAACAAACTCCCCACTAAAGATCCGACAATGATCCATACCCATGATTGTGTGGGGATTCCAGAAGTACCTAAGTAGTAAGAAAGTAAACCTACAACAGAAAGCAGCATTGCAAAAGCTGCTAATATATTTGCCTCTCTAGCAGACCTAACTTTTGATAAGCCCTTTATTCCTAGAGCTAATAACAGAACAGCTAGAAGATCTATAACGAATTTAATAATATCAGGGAGATTCATTTTAATTATTTATTTTTTTTTGTAGGTTTACGACTAAACATGGCAAGCATTCTGTCAGTAACGAAAAAACCACCTACAACGTTGAAAAGAGCAAATCCAAGAGATATGGATCCAATTATTAGTAGTGGACTATTTGGCTCTGCTTTTATAATTGCTGTTAATGCTGCCAACATTGTTATACCTGAGATAGCATTTGCTCCACTCATTAAGGGCGTATGAAGTGTTGGAGGAACTTTTCCAATCAACTCCAAACCTAATAAACTTCCAAGCAATAAAACCCAGAGAAGGCTATCAAAATTCATAATTTAATTAAGACCTCAATTTTCAAAAACTTTATTTTGAAGGATAACTCCTTCATAACTTAATAAACATCCAGAGATTAATTCATCCTCTTTATCTAAATTAATTACACCATCTTTTAGGAAAGGTGTAATCAAGGATGTTAGGTTCTTAGCATAAAGTGTACTTGCATCATATGGAACAGATGATGGTAACTCTCCTGCACCTATAAGCTTTACACCATTCCTAATAATAGTTTCATTAGATTTTGTTCCTTCACAATTACCACCTTGTGATACGGCTAAATCAATTACTACTGCTCCAGATCTCATATTTTCAATCATATGAGAATCTATTAAAAGAGGAGCTTTCTTACCTAAGACTTGTGCAGTACAAACAGCAACATCAGCTTCGGATAAATATTTAGTTAACGTAGCCTTTTGTTTAGAGAGGAATTCA
>QCGN01000017.1 GCA_003279875.1 Prochlorococcus sp. AG-388-D03 | reverse complement strand
ATGTTCAAATTTTTTTGATCTTCCATGCCAACGAAAGCCTTTAACTTGTTTTCTTAAGTCTTCTTCAAATTTAATTGCTAATCTAGCTTGTCCCATACTTAATCTTTCTGAGACTTTTTGTAAATAGTGAGTTCTAGTAGCGGATTGAGGTAATTTACTTAATAACTTAACTAATGCAGAAATAACACTCTGAAAAATATCCGATTTAGATAAGTCTTTATTATCAAAAATTTGATCAATCTCCCAATCAATCCAGTAAGAAGCATTATCTATTAAATTATAGTAATCTTCTGGAGTATTCTTTTTAAGATACTCATCAGGATCTTTAAATGAATTTATTTGTAGTATTTTTAGGTTTATTTGATCATGGAGAGATAAACTCTCAACTTCGTTTATAACCCTTTTTGTTGCTAATTTACCTGCATTATCGGAATCAAAATTGATTATTATATTTTTACTATCCGTACATCTGCAAAGTTGGGATATTTGATATTTATTTAATGCTGTTCCAAGGGATGCAACGGAATTCGTTATACCTTTTGAATGAAGTGAGATAACATCAAAATAACCTTCCACTACCAATGCCTTATCTCTTTTTCTTATATTGGTAGATGCTTTATCAAACGCAAACAACATTTTACCCTTCTCAAACACCTCAGATTCAGGCGAATTTAAATATTTGGGTTCTTGACTGTCGAGAGATCTACCTCCAAAAGCTACCACACGTCCTTGCACATCAAAAATAGGAACAATCAATCTGTTTCTAAAACGATCGTAAACTTTATCAGAATTTTCCTTTGAAACAACAAGACCCGAACTTAAAATTAACTTTAAAGGAAATTTCTCAACTTTTGAAAGATAATTAAATAAATTATTCCATGAATCGGGAGCATAACCTAATTCAAAATCATTAATATTTTTAGTATTTAAATTCCGTTGGGAAGTTAAATAATGATGTGCTTCATTACCCAAGGAATTATTTAATTGAGACTTAAACCAATCCTTTGATATGCGGAGAATCTTATAAAGTTCCTCTCTTCTAGATAATTGTTTTTTATATACTTCTTGTTGAGGCCCATCAACATTTATTACATTAATATCATTCTTTTTTGCAAGCGAAAGGACAACATCAGTAAAGTTATTACGTGTAAACTCCATTAGAAATTTAATAGAGTTACCTCCAGCTCCACAGGAAAAACAATAATAAAATTGTTTCGCAGGAGAAACTGTCATAGATGGCTTACTATCATCATGAAAAGGGCATATACCAACAAATTCTTTTCCTTTTTTCTTTAATACAATATGTTCAGAAATAACATCTACAATATCTGCTTTATCCTTAACCTCCTGAATAGTTCTTGGATGTATCGAAGGTCCCATTTTTTTGTCTTTCTAAAAAGAAGTCCTAGCAGTCACTTTGTTATAGGTCAAAAGTTTAAAAGAATCTACTTAATTTCACAATAAAATTATTTTTAGTAATGCTTATCGAATTTTTTAATCAAAATAATAACTCATTTAAGAAAGTTAATTTGATATTTGCATCATTTTTCTTCAGTCTTATGACTGTCTGCGTAAAAAAAATTGATAATAGAATACCGATATATGAATTAGTATTTTTTAGATCATTATTTAGCTTGTTCATAACCTCCCTGATAATAAATAAAAGAAATATAAATCCTTGGGGGAGAAACAAACCATTACTAGTTTTAAGGGGTATTTTAGGAACAATAGCATTAGTTTGCATATTTTATGCAATTAGAACAATGCCTCTAAACATCTCAACTGTAATTCAATATACATACCCTATTTTCATATCTATTTTTGCAGGAATTATTATTAAAGAAAAGATTACTAGAAATCTAATTTTTGCA
The DNA here is from genome assembly GCA_003279875.1 of Prochlorococcus sp. AG-388-D03. Lineage (GTDB taxonomy): Bacteria > Cyanobacteriota > Cyanobacteriia > PCC-6307 > Cyanobiaceae > Prochlorococcus_A. The sequence continues at coordinate 21,780 of QCGN01000017.1, read as the reverse complement.
TCCGTAACAGGTTGGCTAGGAATATTAATAATCTTAAATCCATCTCAATTATCAAGCGTAAATATTGAGCTTAATAATTTAAGTATAGTAGTTGCATTTTTCGGATCCATATCAACATCACTGGCTTACATAACAGTAAAGAAACTATCATTAACAGAAGATGTTTTCATAATAATTAAATACTTTCCTTTAATTTCAGTTATTTCTTTATCTCCAATTGTATTTCTTAATTGGGTAACTCCGAATTTTAATGATTTCATTTGGATTATTGGAATAGGACTCTTTACGCAAGCTGGGCAAACATTTTTAACAATTGGAATAAAGAAATTACCAACCTCAGAAGCTGCCACGATTAATTATTTACAAGTATTTTTTGGCTCAATTTGGGGCATTTGGTTCTTTAATGAAATGATAAATATAAATTTCATAATGGGCTCTTTACTTGTTTTGTTAGGAACTATTATCTCTACTAGCAAAATGTTAAAAAAGATTTAAAATATAAAAAAAGGTATAAATATGATGAAATTTTTCTTTTTAGCACTTTTCAGCTTTTATCCATTTCTCCAAGTACAGGGATCAACTCCTAAATCAGTAACATGTACCAGGACCGAATATCGGGAAGAATATATACCTGGAACAAAATCAAGCCCAGGATATGTGAGAAATTACGAAATAGATGTTGAAATTCCCTGTGGAGGAGAAAATGCTAATAACATTGATGATAATGACTGCAGTGAGGGTTCCGTAATAGGAGGAATTCTTGGCGCTGGATTAGCTCTTTCTTCATCTAGAGGCAAAGATAGATTTTGGGCAGTTCCAGCGGCAGGGACAGCTGGGGCGCTAATTGGATGTCAGGTGGATGGTGGTTAATTGATTAGTTGGATAAAGGGAAAATTAGTAAGTTCTTGGCAAGTTAATAATAAATTTTACATTTTAATAGATTGTCAGGGATTAGGCTACGAGATTCAGACCTTAGAATCAGTCATCAATGATATAGAGTCAAATAAAATTTCTAAAAATAATATAATACTTTGGTTAAAACATATAAAAAAAGAGGATTCTGATATGCTTTTTGGTTTTTTCTTAAAAGATCAAAGGGATTTCTTTATTCAAATTCTTGATATAAAGGGTATTGGCTCTCAAATCGGGATGTCTTTATTAAATAAATTTTCCTTAAATCAAATAATTAATGCCATAACTAATAATGACAAAAAGATGATCAGTTCCGTTCAAGGGATTGGACAAAAAATGACAGAACGAATAATCTTAGAATTAAAAAATAAAGTAATCTCAAAACAAATTGAAGATGATAATTTGGTTAAAAATAATTTTGTGTTAGAGAACAGAGAATTAAATTCAATTTTTGAAGATATTGATTTAACACTTCAATCGCTAAATTATCCTAAGAAAGAAATTAAAAATTTATTTCCTAAACTTATTAATGAAATTAATAATAATTATACTTTGAAAAATAATTATATATCTTTTGAAAATTTATTAAAGGTAGCTATGAACTATTTAGACAAACAATAGTAGTAATTTAGGCCAATAAGGTAGTAATATATATAAAGGTAGATAAATTTAATGACACTCGATACAGCTGAAAAACAAAAACTTATTGAATCGCATCAAGTACATGCAACAGATACAGGATCTGTTGAAGTACAAGTTGCAATGCTCTCTGAAAGAATTTCAAAATTAAGTGACCATCTTCAAGGTAATATTCATGATTTTGCATCTAGGCAAGGCTTGTTAAAAATGATAGGTAAAAGAAAAAGATTATTATCATATATAAAGGGGAAAAATCCCCAAAACTATCAAGAACTAATTAAAAAGATTGGAATCAGAGGATGAATTCCATTAATGAAAAAAAAACAAGGTAAAAAGAAGAAACTTACTAAGAAGGACAAAATACCCGAGAGTAATGCTTTTAGAAATATAGAAACGAAAGTTCCTTCAATCGACCCAAAAAGCAAAAAATCTACTGGAATCCCTAAATATATTGCTGACAGGATGGCAAAAAGAATTTTTTTTACTGCAGGAATACCAACAATTATGGGTATGTCTGTATTTGTTGTAAGTTATATAATTGTCACTAGAAATATCGCTGAAATACCTCCATCATCAACAATTGCAATTTCAGCATTATTCTTCTTAATTGGACTTGGTGGTTTGAGTTTTGGAATTTTATCCGCAAGTTGGGATAAAGAACCAGGAAGTTTTTTTGGTATTGAAAACATACCAATGAATATAGAAAGGGCAAAAGCTGCTTTTAGACCTGCATCTCAAAACTATGATGAGAAAAAGTAAATTAGGTAACTAACGATTTCAAATTAACCTGAAAAGATTTATCTGAAAGTAATTTAGAAACTCCAAGAATATCACCAACACAAAATTGATCTCCAAACTTAACATAGGTAACTGATTCATTATTCCTGACAGCTGCTAATACTGGAATCTTAACACCACATTTATCTCTGTCTGGTTTAAATTTAACTAAACAATCTCTTATTGTATTTTGAATTCTTATATCAGAGGCTTGTGAACTATCTAATTCAATAACAAGTAACTTCAAGTTATCAATTTCTCTACAATCATCAATAATTAATTGTGTCTTATCACTCTTTTTATCAATAGTTCCCCAAACTAATAATCTTGTATCAGTAAGTAGAAATTCAGATAATCTACAATATGTTTTTGGGAATACTATTGCCTCGCAGCTTCCAGAAAGATCCTCAAGTTGGACTATAGCCATTCTGTCTCCCTTTCTTGTCGTAATCTGCTTTAATTCAGGAATCATTCCAACTAACGAAACTTTCGCTCTGTCGTGAGTTTCTTCTAATTGAGAAATACTAACAGGGGAAACAAGTTTAGCTGGCTTTGCGAGATGCTTTAAAGGATGATCTGATAAATAGAAACCTAAAAGTTGCTTTTCTAATTTTAGCTTTTCAATTAAGGAATAATCATTAACCTTAGATCTTTGAGATAGAGAGAATTCCTTTTTTTCATTATTACTCATGGATTCAAATAAATTTCCTTGACCTGATAGGCGATCACGATTACGAGAGGATGCCCACTCCATTACATACTCAAGATCAGATAATAATTGAGCTCTATTATTATTCTCTGAAAATTCATCGAGGGCTCCACAATGAATTAATGATTCTAGGTTCCTCTTATTTAAAATATTAGATGGTAAACGATCACATAAATCAGCAAAAGATTTAAAGCTTCCCATTTTATTTCGATTATCTATTATATTTTTAATGGCTGAATCTCCAAGATTTTTAATTGCAGACAATCCGAATAGAATTTGATCCTTCTCAACCGTAAAGTCTATTCCAGACAAATTTATACTTGGTGAGATGACCTCGATCCCCATTGAATAGCAATTAGAAATATATCTCTGCATTTTATCGCTGGAACCGGCATTAACACTTAGAAGCGAAGCCATATAAGCCACCGGAAAATGTGCTTTTAAAAAAGCTGTTTGGTATGTAACGGCTCCATATGCTGTCGAATGACTTTTATTAAAGCAATATTCAGCAAATAAGACCATTTGATCAAAAAGATCATTAGCAATTTTTTTATCTACCCCTTTCTTGGAGGAACCATCAATGAAAAGGTTACGATGTTTAACCATCTCCGATACTTTCTTTTTACCCATTGCTCTACGAAGTAAATCAGCTTCCCCAAGAGAATATCCAGCCAATTCTTGAGCAATTTTCATGATTTGTTCTTGATAAACCATTATTCCATATGTTTCAGTAAGAATGGATTCAATATAAGGATGCGGGAAATCTATTTTTTCACTACCATTTTTTCTATTGATAAACTTTGGTATAAGACCTGCATCAAGAGGGCCCGGTCTATAGAGAGCTAAAATAGAAGAAATATCTTCAAGAGAATTTGGCTTAAAGTCTTTAACAACTTGTTTCATCCCGGATGATTCTAATTGAAATATGCCTTCTAAATCTCCTCTTCCAATAAGATCAAAAGTTTTATTATCATTTGGAGGTAATTTATCAATATTAATTTTTTGTCCTGTGGAGGATTCTATTAAAGAAATTGTCTTATCAATCATTGTAAGATTTTTAAGCCCCAAGAAATCCATTTTCAATAAGCCAAGTGATTCAATGTCATCCATTGAATATTGAGTAATAATTTGTCCTTCATTATTTCTCTGAAGAGGTACAAGCATATCCAAGGGCTCTGATGCTATTACAACACCCGCGGCATGAACACCATAAGTTTTATTAGTACCTTCTATTCTTAAGGCTAAATCAACCCATCTTTTTACCTTATTATCTTTTAAATATTTATCCCTAAATTCAGTATTAGGAGATTTTTTATCAATCATTTCATTAAGCTTGTATGGTTTTCCTCTTACAACAGGTATTAACTTAGCCAACTTATCCGATTCACCGTAAGGAATATCAAGAACTCTAGCAACATCCTTAAGTACAGCTTTAGATGTCATTTTGTTAAAAGTAATTATTTGCGCCACTTTATCTTCTCCATATCTATTGGTTACATAATCAATAACTTCATTTCTCCTGTCAATACAAAAATCGGTATCAATATCAGGCATAGACTTTCTTGCTGGATTTAAAAATCTCTCAAATAGCAATCCATGTTTAACAGGATCAATATTTGTAATTTGAAGAGCATATGCTACCAGTGAACCTGCGGCGGAACCTCTCCCTGGACCAACCGGTATTGAATTGTCTCTAGCAAATTTTATATAATCCCAAACGACTAAAAAATAATCTGGGAAGCCCATGTCATTTATTATTTTTAATTCTGAAGATAATCTTTTTATATAAATATCTTCAACTTCATCAAGATTAGTTTTGTTAAGTCTTTTTAAAAGACCCTCCTTAGATATTTTCGTCAAAAAGGATAAAGAATCATTCTCCTCTTTTCTTAAGGGGAATTTAGGCATTCTATAGGTTCCAAACAATTCAAACTCTTCAATCTTTTCAGAGACTTCTACCGTATTATTTATTGCTTCCTTAATAGATTCACTATCAATATGATCATTAAAAAGTCTAAGCATTTCATTCTCACTTTTAATATATTCTGTTCCTGTATATCTCAATCTTTTTTCATCACTAATTAATTTCCCTGTAAGGACACAAAGTAATGCGTCGTGTGCTTCAACATCCATATTTGAGATGTAATGAGCATCATTAGTAGCAATCACTTTAATTTGGTGTTTTGTACCAATCCTTATTAATTCAACATTAACAATCCTATCTTCTATGGACCCATGATCTTGTATTTCAAGATAAAAATCATCTCCTAATAAATTTTTATACCATAAAGAAATTTTTTCAGCGACATCAATCCTTCCTTTTAAAATTGCTTGAGGAATCTCGCCACCTAAACATGCTGTTGAAATAATAAGACCATCTTTATATTTTTCTAAAAGAGATTTATCAATACATGGTCTAGAAAAAATACCTCTACCCCTCATCCCATTAAGATGACTAATTGTCGTCAATTTAACAAGATTCTTATAACCTGTATGATTTTTGGCTAAAACGACTAAATGGTATCTTTTTTCCTTCTTGGGTTGGGGATCATCAATAGAACCATTAATAATATACATTTCATTACCAATAATTGGCTTTATACCTTTCTCCTTACATTTTTTTACTAAATCAAGAACTCCATACATTACTCCATGATCGGTTAAGGCAATTGAATCCATACCAAGTTCTGATGCCCTATCAACTATTTTCGAAACTTGACTTGCTCCATCTAGAAGACTGTAATCGCTATGATTGTGAAGTGGAACAAATCCCATATTTAAACAATTTATATTTACAAGATAGAGATTATTTTTGAAAATTCTATATAAAACACATACAAATTAATTTTTAATTCAAATTTCAATGTTAGGTTTATTTTTCATCACTTCAGCATCCTTTTCAAATATATTCGCAACATTTAATATGCGATGCTCCTCCATAACATTACCTATTAATTGAAGACCAATAGGTAATCCCTTTTTATCAAATCCACAAGGAATACTAATAGCTGGTAGTCCAGCAAGATTTACTGGAACAGTTAAAAGATCAGACAAATACATAGACAAAGGGTCATTTACAAAATCACCTTTTAAGAATGCAGTAGTAGGACATGTTGGTGTTAGTAAAACATCAACTTTATCAAAGGCACTATCAAAATCCTTTCTAATTAAAGTTCTTACTCTCTGAGCCTTCTTGTAATAAGCATCACTATATCCAGCAGATAAAGCATAAGTACCAATCAAAATCCTTCTTTGTACTTCATCTCCAAACCCTTCTGCTCTACTTTTGGATGTCATTTCTAATAAATTAGAATCCTCAGCAGATCTATAGCCATATTTAACTCCATCATATCTCGCTAAATTAGCGGAAGCCTCACATGGAGCAATAACATAATAAGTCGCTATACCATCATTAAATCTTGGACATTCTACTTCATAAATTTCAGCCCCTAAAGATCTGAATCTCTCAACACCAGATAGCACAGATAATTTAACTTCAGGATCAAGTCCAGGATGATCAAAACATTCTTGGATAATTCCAATTTTCATACCTTTAATAGATTTTTCTAAATCTAATAAATAATTAGGTACAGGTTTATCGAGACATGTCGAATCAAGGGGATCCTTTCCGGAAATAGAATAAAGAATTTCAGCAGCATCAGAAACACTATTTGTAATAGGACCTATTTGATCTAAAGAACTTGCAAACGCAATTAGTCCCCATCTACTAACCCTTCCATAGGTCGGTTTAAGTCCCACTACTCCACAAAAAGATGCAGGCTGTCTAATTGAGCCCCCAGTATCAGAACCAATAGCGGCTAAGCATAAACCAGCAGCTACTGAGGCGGCGCTACCACCAGAACTTCCGCCAGGAACTCTATTTATATCCCAAGGATTAGAGGTTGTGCCAAAGACAGAAGTCTCAGTAGAGCTTCCCATTGCAAATTCGTCTAAATTAGTTTTTCCTAAGAAAACACCTCCTGAAGACCATAATTTACCAGATACAGTAGATTCATATGGAGAAACAAAGTTTTGAAGCATTTTACTTGAACAAGAAGTGATCACTCCTTTGGTACAAATATTATCTTTTATAGCAATAGGTATTCCTGCGAGATAAGGAAGTTGTTGATTATTTCTTATTAAATTATCTATTTGTTCAGATTGAGAGTTGGCTATTTCTTTTGTTAGGCAAGTATAAGCATTTATTTTTGGATTTAATGAGTCAATTTTCAAAAAAAATTCATTAACTAATTCCTTCACTGAAGCATTTCCACTATTAATTTCCTTTCGAAAAGAATTAAAGTTCATATCAAAATAAAGTTTTAGATAAATTTAAATATCAAACAGTTAATGGTTCTTCTTTATTACACCTAACAATACTATGTTTAATTTCCTTTGAACCCTCTTCAGAGAGGTCTCTTAGAAATTTTTTTAAATTTTCATTTAAACTGCGCTTTGTTAGAAATGGACCGTACCAATAAGTTGCAGAAGGAGTTTCTGTATCAACTTTAGCCCACCAAGCCAAACCAAGTTTGTTACCAAAATTTCTAATCAATTTTTTTGGCCTACTATAGACCTGCAATTCTTGTTAAATTGTATACAATTTTGGTGTAATTATTCAATAAATAATTATTAAATAAATAAATATATTGAAATAACGATATTAGTAAATACAAAATTATAACTTTTCTTCATAAAAAAAAGCTAATTTTATGATAAATAAAATATGGAAATAGCTGTTGCCACAGAAGCATTTAAGCTGGACGTTTTTCCTTTAAGTGGAATTTTAAGCAAATAATCACATTTTTTTTGAGTGAGCAAAGAGATGCCTTTATTTTCAGATCCAACGACTACTACAAGTGGCGCCTTTTGATCAAATTCAGAAAGAGGTACTTGCCCATCCCCTGTTAATCCAAGAATAAGAAATCCATTTTTCTTTAATTCATCTATTGCTCTATTTAAATTAACGACTCTGCTTACAGGTATATGTTCCAATGCTCCAGCAGCAACTTTTGCGACGGTTCCAGTTAATCCTGCAGACCTTCTTTGAGGAATTATAATACCTTTACAATCAAAAGCTTCTGCAGATCTAATAATGGCTCCTAAATTATGAGGATCGGTAATACCATCCAATGCAACTAAAACAGGGGTTTTGGACTTACTTTTTGATGAATCAATTAATTTATCTAAAGATACAGTTTGAGAAGAAGCTATCTGTAAAGAAATTCCTTGATGAACGGCACCCTGCGTTAATTGGGATAATCTAGACCAAGAGACTTCTTCAATTAAGACCCCTTTAGACTTAAGATCTTTTAATAACAAAAAAAATTTTTCTGAAGAAAAAATTTCTGAGGTACACCAAATTCTGTTAATAGGTCTATCACTATTTAAAGCTGCAAATACAGAATGCTTTCCCCATATCCAATCGTCAAAATTTCTGACATTAGAATTTATTTGAAAATCCTTTGAGTTATTTTCAGAACAATTTTCTGAATTAGAATTGTTGGAAGAAAATTTTCTTTTGGGTTGATTTAATTTATTTGTATTTTTTTCTTTTGCGCTTAAATAATTATATTCGTAACCTTTAATATTATCTCTTTTTTTAAAATCATCTCTTTTTTTAAAATCATCTCTTTTTTTAAAATCATCTCTTTTATTAAAATCATCTCTTTTTTTATAATGATTTCCTTCATAAGTATTATTCCTTGAATTAAATTTATCTTCTTGAAAATTATTTGATTTATAATTATTTTTTGATCGTGATCTTCTTATATTTTTATCACTATTATTTTGGGAATAATTTTTTTTAGAAAAGTTGTTCATAGATTTATTAGCTTATTTACACTCTAGGTATTCAAAAATTTTCGACAATCTCTTGGGCTCCTTTAAAAATAACCAACCAATTAAAGCTTCAAAACCGGTAGCTTTAGAATAAATAGTAGGATCTGAAGACTTTGGAAATCTCTTTATTTTGTTTCTTGCACGTCTTATTAAATTAATTTCAAATGAATTTAATAAATGTTCTATTTCATCCAACGATTTTGATTGAGCTTGAGCTTTGACCTCATTTACAACTGAGAGATGGAGTTCTTTTGATTTTAATGGGATGTGAACATGGCGTAATCTTTGATGCAACTCCCATACAGAATCCCCGAGCCAAGCAAGTTGAATAACACCTATCTCTTCAGGAGAACCATTAGGGACTAGATTTTGAATCCAATAATTCAATTCTTCAAAAAAACTAATGCTTCTTCAAGATTAGCCTTCAAATTAAGAAAGTCTCCTAAACGAACAAGTTTTATAGTTTGAGCAACTCTAGAGTTGCCAACAACAGAAAAACCTAGATTAAGTTTCTTGCATTCCTTGGAGGTTTGTACAAGAGCTCCTAAACCTGACGAGTCAAGAAAATCAATTTTGCTTAGATCAATGACAAATGATTGCGGATCGTTTTTAAGGGTATTAGTAATAAAAGTTTTAAATTGCTTTTCAGAAAACGCATCTAATTGCCCTTTAAAAGTAAAAACAATAATATTTGTCTTTACTATAATATTCCCTCTTAAGGAAACAGTTAGCTTTTGGAAATCTTCTATGATTTAATCCCTCCAAAAAAAATAAATTTATCAAATGTAATTATCAAATCAAAAAGAATCAATATGTCAACATCTTTCTAACATTAGAGAAACAAATTTTTCAAATAAATAATCTGAATCGTGAGGACCAGGGGCTGCCTCTGGATGATATTGAACACTAAATATAGGCTTATTTACAAGTTTCAATCCGGCAACAGTTTTATCATTAAGATTAAAGTGAGTTATTTCAACGCTCTCATTTGATAAGGAATTTGCATCTATAGCAAAACCATGATTCTGACTTGTTATTTCAACATTATTAGTCATCCCACAAGGATGATTTAAACCACGATGTCCAAATGGTAATTTATAGGTTTTACCTCCTAAAGCCAACCCAAAAATTTGATGCCCAAGACAAATTCCAAACATTGGAATTTTTCCATAATTTATAAGTGATTTAGCTAGATTAATTCCATCGAGAACAGAAGATGGATCTCCTGGACCATTCGAGAAGAATATTCCATCAGGTGCATGATTTAAAACATCTTCAAATGAAGTATTTGACGGTAAAACCAATACTTCACATCCATGTGAAACTAATCTATTAAGAATTGATTTTTTTATACCGAAATCAATTGCAACAATTTTTAGTTTTTTATTATTAAATAACTTTTCTCTAATATCAAAATCAGTTTTGGTAGTCTCTTTCCAAAAATAATTATTCTTAGTCGAAACTTCTTTTGACAAATTTAAACCTTTCATATCTGGAGCATTAGAAATAAGCTTAAGACAGCTTTCCAGATCATTTTTTTCTGAAGTTAAAAGTCCATTCATGGAACCGTTAGATCTTAAAATTTTAACAAGTGCTCTAGTATCAATTCCATAAAGTCCAATAATATTATTATCAATAAGCCACTGGTTTAGATTTAATTTGGATCTCCAATTACTATTGTTGTCTGAATAATTACGAACAATTAAACCTTTGACAGAATTATCTGATTCAGAATCCTCAAAATTAATTCCTGTGTTTCCTATCTCTGGATATGTAAATGTTAGGATCTGGCCAAAATAACTTGGATCAGTAATTACTTCTTGATAACCAGTCATTCCAGTATTAAAAACAATTTCGCCAAGAGTTGTTCCAACTGCACCAAATGAATAACCAGAAAAAGTAGTACCGTTACTTAAAACAAGTTTTGCATTTTTCTTAAAAGGGTGATTCATTAAATTGGAATTTTTTTTTCTTATGTTTCAAGATAAGCTTTCAAACTTAAAAATTTATCCCAAGGTTTTGCTTTACTCATAGAAAACAAAGCTTTTTCAAATCCTTTTTCAATATCCTTTTCAATACCAGCAGCCCAAAGAGCTAATGAAGTATTTAAAGCAACAACATCAATATGATTTTTTTGACCAGTCCCCTTCAAAACAGATTCCAATATATTTTCGTAAGATTCATCACTTGATAAAGTCAGATCATAATTAGACGAATTCTGATAATTAAAGTCAGAAACATTTAGTTTTGAATGTATTAGCTTACCTTTATCAATATATATAATTTGGTTGTCCCCTTCTAAAGAGGCTTCATCCATACCTCCATATCCATGAACAACTATTGCTCTATCCATTCCCATATTATTTAAAGCAGAAGCCATAGGAATAAGAAGTTCTTCAGATGCTACGCCTAAAACTTGAGCATTAGGTCTTAATGGATTTACTAAAGGACCTAATTGATTAAAGACTGTTCTGATACCTAGAGCTTTTCTCAAAGGTGCTAACTTAATCAAAGATTTATGCCAAACAGGAGCAAATAAAAATGTTATTCCAATTTCATCTATTGCAGAAATAACCTTTTCTAAAGAAGAATTCAAATTAATACCAAGATTTAACAACACATCTGCAGAGCCAACTTTTCCACTAGCACTTTTATTTCCGTGTTTTGCAATATTTACACCACATGATGAGGCAACAAATGCAACTGCAGTTGAAATATTAAAAGTATTTAAACCATCACCACCAGTGCCACAAGTATCAACCATAAACATATTTGGACGATCAATAGGCAGTTTACAGGCTTTTAAAAGTTCATCGGCCATAGAAGATAATTCCGTGCCAGTAGCTCCTTTGGCTCTTAATGCGCTCAAAAAAGCACCTGTTTGAACATCTAATATTTGATCGTTTAGCCACCTTCTCATCAAAGCTCTTGAAGTTTCATCTTCAAGGTCAAGTCCAAAAAGTAGTTGATCTAGAATTTCGGAATTTGTTTTATTAGACATTGATTATTATTAAATAATGATTAATAGTTCAGTTAGAAGTATCAAAACCAGAACCGACTAAATCTTTAGTGGTATTGGAGGGCCTAAAATTATTTGACCATAATTTCTTAGTCATTGAGAAAAGAACATCTTGTGTAATATTCCAAAATTTTAGTGTTTTTTTGATATCCTCCTTTATTTCAATTTCACCAGGGAAATTATCATAACGATTAATTAATCTAGCTAAATTAATCAAATCGAAATCCTCAGGCCTTTCTTTGCTTATTAAAGAATCTATTATCTTTTTATCAATTGCATGTAGTGGATGACTTTGAACATCGCTCATAATAAAAACCAAATCATTAATAAAGCTAGCTCACATATTATAAAATGAAACATTATCTTAATCTTATAGGAAATATTAAATGAAGAATCTTAAATTAAAAGTTATAATAAAATACCTAAAACCATACAAAAAAGAATTTTTATATGGTGGTATTGCTCTGTTAGCAGTAAATATTTTAAGTGTTTTAATTCCATTAGAAGTCAAAAACATAATTGATCAATTAAAGGATGGGTTTTCTTCCAATTTTGTTATATCAAAATCATTATGGCTTATGTTTCTTGCTACTTGTATGGGTCTTATAAGATTATTTTCAAGGCAAATTGTATTTGGTATAGGGAGAAAAGTTGAAGTAAATCTTCGTCAAAAATTATTTGATCATTTACTAATTCAAGATCCAGATTGGATCCAAAAAAAAGGGAGTGGAGATATTATTAGCAGAGCGACTAGTGATGTCGAAAATATCAGAAGACTTTTAGGATTTACAATATTAAGTTTATGTAATATCGTTCTCGCTTATTCACTAACAATTCCTTCAATGTTATCGATTAATAAAACGTTAACAGTATCAGCGTTAATGATATTTCCTTTGATTTTAGTAATGGTGAGCTTATTTGGTGGGAGAATGGTGAGCCAAAGAAAAATTCAGCAAGAATCACTTTCCAAACTAAGCGATTTAATTCAAGAAGATTTATCAGGTATAAGCGCTATAAAAATTTATGCCCAAGAAGAAGCTGAAAAGAATGAATTCAATAATTATAATAAAGTTTATCGAGATTCAGCAATAAAGCTCGCAAGAACTGCGAGTACGTTATTTCCACTTTTACAAGGTATATCATCTATTTCACTTTTAATACTTTTAGGTCTTGGAACTTCTCAACTTGAAAATGGATTTATCACAATTGGAGGACTAGTTGCATTGATATTATTTGTAGAAAGACTTGTATTTCCTACTGCTCTTTTAGGTTTTACATTAAATACTTTTCAATTAGGACAAGTAAGTCTTGATAGAGTCGAAGAAATATTTCAAAACAGTCCAAAAATTGTAGATAACCCAAAAGCTAAATTACTAAAGAAAAAAATTACTGGAGTAATAGAAGCAAAAGATTTAAAAATAAGATACGAGGGTGCAAAATTTAACTCAATAAATGGTTTAAATTTTAAAATTAACAAAGGAGAACTTGTCGCTATAGTTGGACCGGTAGGATGTGGAAAAACAACCCTAACCAAATCATTAGGTAGAACTATTGAAATACCAGATGGACAATTGTTTTTAGATAATATTGACATAAAAGATATCAAATTGCATGATTTAAGAAAACACATTGCTGTCGTTCCACAAGAAGCATTTTTATTTACTTCAACAATTTCAGATAATTTAAAATTTGGAGAACCAAAAGCCTCTAAAAAAATAGTTGAAAAAAGCGCATTAAACGCTGGATTAATAGACGATATTAATAGTTTTCCCGAAGGTTTTAAAACAATTGTTGGGGAAAGAGGTATTACTCTTAGCGGCGGCCAACGGCAAAGAACAGCTTTAGGAAGAGCACTTTTAGTAGATGCTTCTGTAGTTGTTCTAGATGATGCATTAGCCAGTGTAGACAATAAAACTGCTGCGAAAATTATTGAGGAGATGAGAGAAAACAAAAGTAAAACAATATTAATGATCAGCCATCAATTATCTGTAGCAGCAACCTGTGATAGGGTACTTGTCATGGATAAGGGTAAAATCGTACAAGAGGGCATTCACAAAGATTTGATATTAACTAAGGGTTTATATAAAAAACTTTGGGAAAGAGAAATAGCTACCAATAAAATAGTAAGTTAAATAAGAATCTTAAAAATATAAATATCAACAAAATGTTTGAATTTCTTAAAAAATTTATGAATAACAAAGAACTATCTCCAACTAATAAAGTAAATTTCCTTCATAGAGTATTAAATACAGACATAAGAGAAGAACCTAAATCTCAAGAGGATTCCATAATATTTGGATGTGGGTGTTTTTGGGGAGCGGAAAAATGCTTTTGGAAACTTCCAGGAGTTATTACAACTTCCGTAGGTTATGCAGGAGGAGAGAAGCATAATCCTACATACTATGAAGTATGTTCTGGTATTACCGGGCATGCAGAAGTGGTTAAGGTGGTTTGGAATGTTAATGAAATAGATATTAGTGATTTATTAAAAATGTTTTGGGAGTGTCATAATCCAACCCAAAAAAATAGACAAGGTAATGATATGGGTACTCAATATAGATCAACAATTTACTATACGAATGAAAGTAATAAAGACTTGATTAACTTAAGCAAGGAAGCTTATCAAAAAGAACTTAATGCTCATAATTTTGGAGTAATAGAGACAGAAATAAAAATGATTGACATTTATTATTTTGCTGAAGATTATCATCAACAATATCTAGCTTTAGAAGGAAGTCGGCAATATTGTTCTGCATCTCCTACTAAAGTAAAGTTAGGAAGTTTTAATGGCAGCAATTACAAACTCCCTAAAGAAATTTGGGATAATTTTAATTGGGACATTGATAAATGTGTATTGAGATCTAATAATAAACCTATAGAGATTAACAAATGAGAGACATTTATATTTATATTGTTTATACGGGGCGTAGCGCAGTTTGGTAGCGCACCACTTTGGGGTAGTGGGGGTCGTGGGTTCAAATCCCGCCGTTCCGATTAAGTTACAGAATCATCATTGTTTATTAAAGATTTGTATAGCTTATAAGAACTTATTCCAACAGCAATGAAAGTAAAAGAAGAAAATATAGCGCATACAATGATAGTAAGATTTGAAACTTCTACCTCACCTAGTTGATATGATAAAAAAAAATTCATTCGCGAAATAATAATTAAAAACATTAACACATAAAGAGTTCGATATTCTTTATTTTTTTGATGTTATAAATTTAAAATAATCAAAAAACCAAATATCATTCTATAAATAATAAATATTTTGAGTCCATTAGACGAAACGTATTTTATTAAGAAATTAATAGCAAATAAGGAAGATAAGAAAGTTGAAATTAATCCAACAAAAAGAGGAAGAAGTGGAAATGTTGAGAATTGATTTATTACACTCACAAACTCAACAAAAGCCGCTAACGAGATAGCAGGAATTCCAAGAAGAAAAGAAAATTTAGTTGCATCTTTCCTATCCCATCCAGACAATAATGCTATAGAGATAGTAGCTCCAGAACGCGATACTCCTGGAATAATTGCAAATGCTTGGGAAATACCTACATATAAACTATTGCGATATTTATGATTACTTAAGTTAATTAATTTATTAGTTGCATTATCTGCAAAAAACATAACTAGAGACATAAATAGAGATACTAAAGCTATTGAAAGATTAGAACGAAAGAATGAATCTGAGAATCCTGGGATTAATAGTTTTGTAATTCCACCAATAAAAATAATTGGAATTGTACCTATAAAGATAGATTTATATAAATTGTTATGCTTAAATTCATATTTAAGTATATTGGAATTTTTGATTTGGAAGCTAAAAATATTTTTTCTAAAATACCAAAATATTGCAAACACACTTCCAATTTGTATAATTGCAGAAATTGAAGACCCAGGATCTTCAATTCCAAATAATTGGGAGAAAATTTTCAAATGAGCAGTGCTACTGACAGGTATGAATTCTGTTAGACCTTGAATAATTCCATAAAAAATAAATTTTAAAAAATCCAATATTTTTTATTTTAAATATTTTCTAATAATAATATCAATTAAAAAAATTACAATTTACATTCTACTAAGAACAGCTAAGGTATGAATATTATGAAAAAATTTATAAGAATATTAGTCTTCCTAAGTCTTTTCATATTTGCAGATATAGTTAAAGCTAATTATTGGTTAGTAATTGGAACTTACAGACAAGGGCCTGGAGAAAGGCCTGAGGTCAGCGGCATAACAAGCCCATCCTTGCATACTATTCCTATGAAAGATATTGAAACATGTAAAATAGCTGGGAATAAAATTTCTAAAGAAATTTATACACCTGTCTGGCAATTTGATAACAAATGGACTTGTATTTATAGCGGAAGTTCTAAATAAAATTATCTTTTCACATCATGTGCACAACCGTCACCTTTATAATTTTCACTTTCGTAAAAATCATTTTTTGTCCCAAAGTATGCAGTTAATAATACAAAAGGTAAGCTAACTATGAAAAGTAATACAGTAAGATCCATTTTAAATTAGGTATATTTAATATTTTTATTGTTATTAATAATCTGTGGGTCCTTTTAATCCAAGATAAAAAAACGCTCCTAGACCAATCAATAATAAAACTCCCGCTATTGCGGCTGAGGGGACAAATCCCCCTATGGCAAAAGAAGCAAATTGTGTCATTATAATAAACTGAATACAATCTAAATAGTATCAATAAAATTAATTAAGGTCGTTAAAAACTCTGACTCGAAGACAATTTAAAATTAAATTGAATTAAGCAACTAAAGTTGTATCTTCATTATCAGATGTGATCCTTATCCTTTCTTCTAGTTTGGGACCATATAATTCATTACCCCAAATTTCAACTCTAGAATCATTTGGAGCCATAAATGTAAGTATATCAGTTGGGAATAAAACTCTCTCTAAAAAAAAATTTGAAGGACCAATACATCTTAAAACTACCATTCTGGAGCCTTCATTTTTATAAGAAAACTCAATCATTCAAAATAAATATGAAACTCATTTATTAAACACCAAACAAATAAATTAAAAATGTATAAAAAATTACTAAATGAAAATTTATTTAAAAGAATACTAATTTAAACCAACATTTATTAATTTTCTTTTTTGATTAATCATTAATAAAACATCCGCACTAATAAAATCAAAACTTCTATGAGGAATAGAAACATTTAACATTCGAAGAAAATCTCTCAATTTATTATTTTTAAGGGAACTTCCTCGTTTAACATGCATATTTTTTTCTTGATTAGATTTCCATTCATTCATATATTCAAATTTCAAAGGTTTTAATTGCCAAATTTGATCAATCAAATCCCAAATATCTAAATAGTGATTTAAATTTCTTTGGATATTATTTCTATAAGAATATTCATCATAACTTAATTCAGGTGAAAGTATTTCAGTATTATTTGCATCCTTAGATAACGGTTTAACACCTAAAAACCATCCCTCAATTATTAATAAATCAGGTTCTTCCTTCCTCCAATGCGATCTATCTCCTAAACCATTTCGTAGAGATTTATCGAAGACAGGTACATTTAGCTTTCCATCGACCTTCCATTTAAGTAATTTCTCTTTCATCAAATCAATTGAATGGCTACCAGGAAAACCTCTTGAAACATTCCAAGGATTATTTTTAATAGCTGATTCCATTTCGTTAGAAGGAAGGTAAAAATCATCAATCGAAATGACACATATTTTAAAATTTAATTTTGTGGATATACTTTCTAACCATTTACCTAATGTTGTTTTACCTGTTCCAGGCAATGCTGAAATACCAATTAATTTTCTTTCAGAAAAATTATAATTGTAATTATAAGATTGAGATAGAAGAGGTAGAGCAAGACCCCAAATCCAATCTTCACTTACACTATGGTCCCAAAATTTATCAATTGAAAGTATCTCTTTTTTAGTATTCCAAAAATTAAACCATTCATCCAAAGAGTTCCATCCAATTTCAATAATTAAATCTTCAAAATTATCTAAAGGAAATTCGATATTTAAATCTTTCATTATTTAGTAAATTTTAATTTGTTAATTATTTTATTTATTTCACATTTCCAACCATAACCGTTCGGTTCTTTTGCCAAGGTAAATTCAATCCCTTCTAATTCTTTTATTAACATCAAATTAGGTCCCTCAATACCAGGAATAACAACTCTAAAATCTGAATTCAACAATAAAGGTAAATCATTAGGAGAATCTCCTAAACCAATAATTTTAATATTTCGATTATTTGAATATTTCTTGAGTTCATTAATTGCATTGCCCTTGTTTGAATTAATTGATAGAAGATGACTCATCCTATTGCCTCTAAAAATTTCTACATTAAATTTTTTACAGCAATTATTAATTTGTTCTTCAATCTTTTCAGGAGGATTTAAGAATGGCATACTCCAGTGTCTATCCTTCATTAATTCAAGTGAATGGCCTTTTAATCCAGTTAGTTTTGTGGCCTCTTGATCGGAAATGTTATTAAGTGGGACTAGATCAAAATTAATTTCATTAGAAATACTCCTTAAAATATTTTCAAGTAATTCGTATTTTTCACCAAGAATAATCTCTCCATTTACTTTAGTTAAAGATTCCCCATATATAGCTGCTCCATTCTCAACAATATAAGGGTCAGTTAAATTTAGTTGTTTTCTAATAACTTTTACTTCAGCAGCAGTCTTACTAGTGCATAGTATTACAGGAATGGATAAATCTTGAAGCAATTTTATAGTTTCTTTTGCTGGAGTTAAATCATAAGAATGATCCATTAAGGTACCATCAACGTCACTTACTACCCAGATAGAAGAATTTTCAATCATCTATTAAAAAACCAAGCCATATTACTTGAAAAGGATTAAGTTCAATATTATTACAATTATATTTATTTGATGTTAGATAATCCTTCATAATAAGGTCATTGTTAATTAATTTTGTTAATTCAAGATCATTGAATCTATAGTTAACTTTATTTTCTGTCATGTTGTGAATTGTAAAAACGGCATTTAAACCAACACCCCTTTTAATTACAACAATATCACCTCTACTTTTAGACAAACATTTCATTTCAGATTTAGGATGGAATTGAGGTAAACTGGCCCTAATATCCATTGCATTTCTGAGATATCTAAGATTCTTATTTGCATTAGATTCAGGATTTTTAAAAACCGCTGAAAGATTTTCGGACTTAAATTTCTCCCTATTTAGATCTCTTCTTTGACCTGTCATTGAAAAACTTTTTATATCATTTTCTGAAGCCAGTAATGCAGGAAGATAAAAAGCTGGCACCCCTTTAAGAGACATTACAAGTAATTGTGTTAATAAAAACCTTTCATATTGAAAACGATTTGAATCTCTTCCAGGATCTTCCATTGCACTCCACCAACTAATATTTAATTCGTATGGCTTATCTTCCCCATTTGATAGTCTTCTATGGCTTACTAGCCCACCTCTTTTCTCGCAATTAATCAACAAATCTTTAATTCTGTTTTCGTTCATTAGGCCCTCTAATGCTCTTAAGCCAACACCATCATGAGAGGCCGTGAAATTAAAAAGGGTTGTAGTTTCGGGTAATTCTGGCCAATCACAAATCCATTTATTTAAAATATCAGCTCTTGAAGTAATAATGGCTTCCAGGAGAAGGGGTGGTAAAGGGAAATTATAGGCCATATCAGCTTCATCCTTAGGTAGTAAATAAGAAAGATTTTCCTTCTGCGGAACATTAGTTTCAGTAATTAACACTCCATCTTTTATTAGACTTAATAGTAATATTCTTAGAATTTTCACAATTGAATGAGCTTTTGGCAAATGCAAACATGTCGTCCCCGGCTCTTTCCAAATAAAACCTACAGCATCAAGTCTCAACCACTTTATTCCATTTGATAAGTAAGTAATAATTAAGTTAAGAAACTCTATTGTCATTTTTGGATTAAGCCAATTCAAATCAATTTGATCTGGCCCAAAAGTTGTCCAAACTTGTTTATTACCATTACTTGTATTTATTTGAGAAAAAAGAGATGAACTTCTTGGTCTGATAACATTTTTCCAATCAAGATTTTGTGAAGGAGAAAAAACATTAGACAATCCAGGCTCCTGACATTTAATAAATTGCTGAACCCATGGATGAGAAGAGGAAACATGATTTAAAACTAAATCAGCCATTAAATAATGATTATTAGAGATACTTTTAAGATCCTCCCAATTGCCAAATTTTTCTTCTAAGGATGTATGACTTGAGACAGCAAAGCCACCATCGCTAGTTGATTTAAGGAAAGGAAGTATATGAACTACTTTTGAGAGACTTCCAAATTGTTTATTTAATAATTGTCGAAGTGTTATTAGTGTGGCTTCTCCTTTTTTATAAACTCCATCAGCATATGTTATTAAAACAGAATATGATTCATCCCATTTTTCATCTTTACTTTTTTCTTCATAACGAGACTTCTCTGAGAAATTATCTAAAATCTGCAATAATTGATTATAAATACAGTTGATCTCTTCGGTAGTATGATCTTTATAAATTGTTTTTAGCAATTTACCAAGCTTTAATCTATCTAATTTTTGCTCTGAATCAATTTGCATCACTTTGAAAAAATTATCGAAGTATCAACACTATTCTGCACATCAAATAGAAAATGGACTTTCAACAAGGTTTAATAACAACAATACATGAATATGGTGTCACTAAAGATTTACTTAAAGAATTAAATAAAAGTCTTAAAAAAAGATCCACTGCAATATTGATTCCTTGCCTTTATGAAGAGTTTGAACGTCCAGCCCTAAGAGATATTAAAGAAGTTTTAAAAAACCTCACAGGATTAAATGAGTTAGTTATTGCTTTATCTGCAAAAACTATCGATCAAGTAAATTCAGCAAAATCATTTTTTGATTCAATGCCATTTCCTGTGCATATACAATGGACAAATTCTCCATCTGTAATTGAACTTTTAAAAGATCAAGAAAAGAATGGTTTGGAATTACTCGGCACTCCTGGCAAGGGATGGGCAGTTTGGCAAGGAATAGGAGTTGCCACAAGGAAATCTGACGTAGTTGCCTTATTTGATGCCGATATAAGAACATTCAGCCCATTATATCCATCAAGAATGATTCTCCCCTTGTTAGATGAATCATATGGAATTTCCTATGTAAAAGCTTTCTATAGTCGCTTATCATTAGAAACCAATCAGTTACAAGGAAGAGCGACAAGATTATTTGTAGGTCCTTTATTGGCTAGTTTGGAGCAATTAGTTGGGAATGGGCCGTTTTTACAGTATTTACAATCATTTCGATATCCTCTCGCTGGTGAATTTGCATTCACAAAAGATTTAGCTATGAACTTAAGAATCCCATGTGATTGGGGATTAGAGATAGGTCTACTTTCAGAGGTTTACAGGAATGTCAGAACTTCAAAAATAGCTCAAGTAGACCTCGGTTTATTTGATCATAAACATAAAACTATAGGTTCATCCTCTAAGGAGGGTCTTCAAAAAATGTGTACAGAAATTCTATCAAGTGTCTTAAGAGGACTTATGGAACATCAAGCTCAGACTCTTACAAGTACTCAATTATCAACGCTTGAAGTCCTTTACAAAAGAGTTGGAGAAGATAGAGTGAAAAAATTTGGATTAGATTCCGCAGTTAATAAGCTTCCGTATGACAGACATGAGGAGGAATTGTCAGTCCAGAAATTTGCTAAATTATTAAGACCTGCTACTCAAGGTTATTTATCCAATCCAACAACTCAACAACTTCCGAGTTGGTCAAGAGTTCTTTCATGTGAAAATAAACTTCAAGAGGATTTAGCAAATGCAGGATCTAAAGAAATAAATTCAAATAAAAAAGAATTAATAAATAATTACTAAAGTAAAAA
>QCGN01000016.1 GCA_003279875.1 Prochlorococcus sp. AG-388-D03 | reverse complement strand
TAAGACAGATAATCTGATTGATGATTTATTTACTAACTTTGAAAGTTCAGATACTAAAAAAAATGAAATTTTAAAAGAGATCAAAAAAGATAAAGTTAGGTATACGCCAGATAGTGTTGAGAATTGGTTATTTTTTACAGATAAGATTCAAGTTGATGGAAATACATGGACAAGTGATAAAGCAATATTAACTAATGATTTGCTTGAATTAAAGCAAGTTAAGATTGAGGTCAATGCACTTGAAGTTGTTGCGAGAAAAGAAGAATTGAGATTTAAATCCTCTTTAAACTTTTTGATTTTAGATGAAAAAATCAATATCCCCTTTTGGGTTGGAAATAGAACTTTAGCTAAAGAAATTAGTTATGAAAATGTATGGAACCTTGGATTTGACAATATTGATAAAGATGGATTGTTTATTGGTAGAAAACTTAATTCATCATTATATTTTTTTTATGATTCCTCTTGAGAAACTTTTATATTTTTAGGAAAAATTCTCTTAGTTGGATGCTTATTCTTAGTGCCAATATCGAATAACTCCATTGTTTTTCCTGAAGGGGAAAAATTTATTAATGTAGAAACAATATATATAACTTTTATAAGATTTCTTATATTCAAAATGATGAACAAATTAAATAAAAAGACTAATCCTGAGGACTTTCTAGATCTTTTCTATTTGGAGTTCTTGTAGGATCACTTGCTAGAAATCCAAAAAGAAATATTCCAACGAAGAAAAAAACAATAGTGTAAACAGAAATTTTAAGGGCAAGCATAGAATTTACGAGTGCTAACAGGATTACATCCTATTAAATTTATATTTAATTTATGATAAAAGGTTTACTTTTTGTATTTTTGGTAAATTTTGAAATACTTTTAAAATTAATAAAATTTAAAGTAAAACTAGTTAATCATCATGATCATCCCAAGGATCAGTCAGCTTTGCAGCCTTGGGACCAAATGCTGTCCATAGTCCAAAACCAGTTAAAGCCAAGAGTAAAGCAAGGATTGTAACTGCTACAGAAACAGCTGGATCCGGTGCGGATGATAAAGTTTGCATCAATTTTGGTAAGTTTGTGAACAATTTATGTATTAATTCTTATACAATAACGAAATATATTCGATTTAGAGAAATTACTATGGGCCAAAAAACTGCATTAGGAACTCTTCTGAAAGCTATTGGAAACTCAGGACAAGGTAAAGTTGTTCCTGGATGGGGAGCTGTTCCAATTATGACCGTCATAGGTTTACTTTTATTAGTTTTCCTTGTAATCCTTTTACAAATTTATAATCAATCATTACTCCTACAGGGTTTCTCGGTGGATTGGAATGGAAATTAGATACATGAATATATAATAGATTTATCTATTTTATTGAGTATGTGATTTTCAGATTTAAAAATTTATAGTTAAATTAAATATATACCTTTGATAATTTGTGTTGTCATACACATTTGAAAAACCTTCATACAGTTTCCGTATTTATAATTTAAAAACTTTAGAGATAAGATTTAAATTATGAATAATAATGAGATATTTATAATTGGTTTAGGCAATCCTGGGAAAGAATATATCAAAAATCGACATAATATTGGTTTTTTACTACTACAAAATTTTTCAGAAAAATATGACGCAAAATTTACTCTAAAAAATAAGCTTAAAAGTCGTTATACAGAATTCAAAATAAATGATTCTGTTTATAAATTATTTATGCCAAACACTTATATGAATAATAGTGGAGACGCTGTGAGAGCAATAGTGGATTGGTATAAAATCAATTTGGATAAGCTTTTTATAATAGTAGATGATATAGATCTACCTCTGGGTAAGATTAGATTCAGAAAAAAAGGGAGTTCTGGAGGACATAATGGCCTCAAAGATATCATAAACAAATTGCAGACTGAAAATTTCAATCGAATAAAAATCGGTATAGGTTCTCCTGAATTTAATGAAAAAAACAAAAACTTCAATACTATTTCTCATGTCTTAGGAAATATATCCTTACAAGAAAATGTTACTTTAGATAAGGTTTATCAAAAAGTAATTAAAGCACTCGAAGAATTAGAAACTAAAAATGAAGATTATATTATTAGTGAACTAAATTCTTTCCATAAAGAATTAATAAATGAAAGCAAAACCTGAAACCACCGCACATGTAAGTGTAAAAGAGTACTGTTTCATTAAAAAAGAATTAAAAGGAGTTGTTGAAGCCAGCGATTTTAAGTGGCAATTCACATGGTCATTTGGGAAGGGAATCTTGTTTGTAAATCCACCTTTAGGAAGAGCATTAATTGAAGACTCATTATTAAGATTTCTTTTAAAGAAAGATTATGAGCTAGAAGCTGGAAATGAATATAAATTTACTATTTCAGCCAAGTTTTAGTTTTAATTTTTTCACTTAAATCAAATTTAACTTGGAAATAATCCTCCATAATAATTAATGCAGCTATTGCATCTAAATTTTTATTCAAAATAAAGATTTCTCTTGGTAAAAAACATTTAAGACCATATAAAGGAAAAATTTCAAAATATCTTTGCTTAGCTCTATAAGTTGAATTTTTTTCTTCAGCAATAATCATATTGGGTACTAGCTGCATCAACTCCTTTATATAAATTTTACTACTAGTCCCATTACCAATAATAAATTGAATTTTTTTTTCTTCCAGATATTTTTTTTTAACATATTTTAAAAGTTTTTGACTACTGATAACTTCTGCTTCATAAACTTTTTTCTCTCCTATATCTGCAACTACTACTCCGCATTTAGAAATACCAGGATCAATACTTAAAACTCTAGACATTTAAGTTTTTGGATAATTTATATTTAATTCAATAATTACAGGTTGAGCAGTCATACTATTACTGATAGAGACTGCTTCTAATTCAAAATTAATTTTATTTTTTTTATTTAAGAAGTCCCTTAATTCTTTAACGGAGTCGCTTCTCAATTTTATTTCATTTGTGAGTGAACCTCTTCTCTTAACTTCGGCCAAACTAGAGGAAAGTAAGAAATTAACCTTATCACCAAAATCCTTTTTATTGAAATTTTCTTCGTTGAAATAAATTTTAGTAATTTTTTCCCCTTTTTTAACAATAATTTTATTCTCTGTTATCTCAGGAAAAGCATATACGTAATTTTCCCCACTTAACACATTCCTTACAGATTTTATATTAATGACCCATTTACCTCCATTTAAAATGGTATTTTGCATCTCATCAATATGATTTTTTCTTAACAACAATATATTTCTAATCTCTTTACTTTTTGGTTTAACAATCTTGTGAGTGTATTTATTGGCATTGATAATAATATTTTCTATTTGAGATTTAATATCTTCTTGGCTAGAAGAATTAATCTCTGAAATAATTAAAGATTGTCCACTTCTTATTACAAACTTTCCACTCCTTAGTGCGATTATATTCCTTTCTAATTGTTTAAATTCAGTCTCTTTATCTTTTATTTTATTTTCTAATTTTGTTCTTTCTTTTTTTAAAGGTATCAAAAGTTGTTTACTTTCCTGAAGTTTTTTCTGTAAATCACCTAACTTAAAAAGACCTACTCTCAACTGTCTATTTACTAATATCATTAGAAATAATGATGAGGCGCTTATCAAGCTGCCAGTCAAAATTGTAATTAAAATTGCCGTTTTTTTTGGTCTTAACTTTAAAATACTAAATCTAGCTTTACCGATCTTGGAACCTAATAAGTCGCCTAATGTTGAAATTAAACCTCCAAGCAGTAATAAAAAAATAATGAAAAGCCAACCAGACACAATATTTATATTTATTTATTAATAACATAATAGATAATTAATTCATTAATTATCAATTAAATCTTTTTGCAAGTGCTATTGGATCAAAAACTGTAATCTTTTTCCTTTCAATAGTAAGTAATCCCGAATCCTTCAAATCTCCTAATAATCTTGTAATCGTTACTCTAGTTGAACCTATTGCCTCCGCTATAGCTTGATGAGATAGCCTTAAATCTATAGTAATACCCTTTTCACTGGCCACTCCAAAATCTCGACACAAAACCATTAAAAAGCTTACTAAGCGGGATGACATATCTCTATGTGTGAGAGTTTCAATCATTGTTTCTGTTTGTAGAATCCTGCTTGAAAGGCCTTGCAATAGTAAAAGTCCAACTGATGCATCTGCTTCAATTGCTCTCAAAACAGAATTAGCAGGAGCTGTAATCATTTCAACTCTTGTGAAAGCTATTGAATGATAGAAACGATCTGACCTGTGACCTGTCAAAAGAGATAAAACGCCAAAAAGGCTATTTTCTCTTAACAAGGCAACAGTAATTTCTTCTCCAGATTCATAAACTCTTGATAATCTAACTGCTCCTCTTCGTATTAAGTAAACTCTTTCAGCAGGATCTCCTGGGAAAAATATTGTTTTTGATCTCTCAACCATTTCTGTACTGGCGCCTTCAAGACCCTTTATAACTTCCATTAAAGTTCTATTAATTGGAAAACGTTCACCAACAGAATTAATAGTATTTTGTCCAGATGGTTGCTGAGTTAAGCGACTGAACCCATTAGAAGCAGGTAACATAAATATCTTTACTATTAAAAAATTTAAGGAGACAGATAGAAATATCTTGTATCAACAGTAACAATTTTCAATTTTTATGCGTTTTTTAGAAAAATTTTTTTTTTAATATCCTTTTTCTGGAAATCTACCTTAAGTAAAATTACACTATATGCAGCGTACATAAATTCTAATTATACTTAATATAGATAAGGTTTATCCAAATAATGGTAGTCAGTTCATTTAAAAGCTATTCAACAAGTAATCATGAAGTTGTAAACATAAATAAAAATAATAAAGAATCTAAATTAACTAGGCTAAACCATAACGGTCAAATTCAGATTTATCAATCTTCTTACAGAGGAAGTTATTCATCTATTATCAGGGACTCACTAAGAAATGCAGCTTTAGGTAGAAAAGTACTTTTAGTACAATTAATGAAGGGCGGTGTGAAACAGGGTATCGTAAATGCACAAAAGCTTTGTGGAAATCTAACTTGGATAAGATCATCAAATTCTTATGATCAATATGAACAAGAAGATATAACCAATAATAAAAATCTGGCAAAATCTATTAATAATTGCATAAAGGAATTATGGGAATTTTGTAAAAAAGAATTACTATCTGGAGAATATGATCAAATTATCCTTGATGAAATTTTTTTAGCTTTGGAATTAAATATCATATCTAAAGATGATTTGATTTCAACACTTGAAAACCGATTTATATCAGGAGATGTAATCCTTACTGGTACAACCATTCCTAAAAATTTCTTATTAATGGCTGACCAAATTACAGAACTTCGCTCATAAAAATTATGCTGAAAAATGATCTCTGGATAAACCAAAAAGCATCCGAAGGAATGATAAACCCTTTCCAATCAAACTTGGTAAGACATCTTGATCCTAATCTGAAAGAAAATGCAGTTTTAAGTTATGGATGTTCTTCATATGGCTATGATTTAAGACTTTCTTCTAAAGAATTTTTAATATTTAAGCATGTCCCAGGAACTGTTATGAATCCAAAGAAATTTAATCCTGATAATTTAGAAAAAACTATTCTTCACAAAGACAAAGATGGTGAGTATTTTATCTTGCCTGCTCATTCTTACGGCTTGGGGGTCGCTTTAGAGAAAATGAAAGTACCAGAAAATATTACTGTTATTTGCATTGGCAAAAGTACTTATGCTCGTCTTGGAATAATAGTAAATACAACCCCAGCAGAGGCAGGATGGGAAGGTCATCTTACATTAGAATTCAGCAACAGTTCAGGAGCAGATTGTAGGATTTATGCGAATGAAGGCATTTGCCAACTATTGTTTTTTGAGGGTGATCCTTGCTCCACAACGTATGAAGATAGAAAAGGTAAATATCAAAATCAACCAGAACAAGTAACTTTAGCGAAAATTTAAAATGAGTAAAGTTGAGATAATTTCATTAACTCCAGATGCGGAAAAAACCATGGCTCATATAGCGAGAGTTTCTAATCCTTCTAATCAAGCTAATGATAAATTTGCCGGATTATTAAGATATTGTATTCAACATGAGCACTGGTCGGTTTTTGAGCAATCATGCATGACATTAAAAATTGAGACAAATAGAGGTATAGCTGCTCAAATCCTTAGACATAGATCATTTACTTTTCAAGAATTCTCTCAGAGATATGCAGAAACTAATTTACTAGGAAATGATATTCCTATCCCCGAATTAAGAAGACAAGATAAAAAGAATCGACAAAATAGTATAGATGACATATCTGATGAACTTAAAAGCAAATTTTCAGAGAAAATTTCAAAACATTTTCAAGAGGCAAATAATTTATATGAAGAAATGCTGAATGCTGGAATTGCAAAGGAATGCGCGAGATTTATTATGCCATTGGCTACTCCAACAAGAATTTACATGACAGGTTCCTGTAGGTCATGGATTCACTACATCCAATTAAGATCAAAAGAAGGAACTCAAAAGGAGCATATGGAAATAGCTGAGGATTGTAAGAGAGTATTTATCAAAAATTTCCCTTCTGTATCTGAGGCACTGAATTGGAAATAAAATTATCCGTGACTTCTCGGAGAAGACCGATAGTTTTTATTTTCTTTGATTATAGAAAATTCTGAATTTAGAATTTGAGAATAACTTTGTGAATCATGTTGTAAATTATCAAGAGATTTTTTTATAGTTTTTTCTTCCTGTTTCCCAATAAAAGTAACTTCTAAATTAGCTTCTGCATCAAAAAGATTTACTTGTGGAATTCCATTAACATTAAAATTTCTTAAATATTTTTCCCACTTAGGATTATCTACATTTAAAAAAACAAAATTAATATCTTTTTCATATTCTTGCTTTATATCTGCAACCTTTGGCGCCATTTCCTTACAAACTTCGCACCACTCTGCGTAAAATTCAAGAAAAGTAGGTTTTTTGTTTAAAAAGGCTATTTCGGGATCAACAGATAATTCTCCAAATCTCTTAAGAAGAAAATTAGGTTCAAATACTAAATTTTTGAATGCAAGTAAAGAGCAAACTAATATACTAAAAAATATTATAATTGAAGATTTTTGGGAGAGAGTTAAAAATGATTCTTTCTTTTCAGATTGCATTATCTAGTTTCAACTTTTTATATTTTATATTAATAAAATAAATAAAGAGAACATTAATCTTTTTACTTTAACTAAGCTGATATTATAAGTGAACGGGACAAAATACCAATACTCAATACTTTTGAAATTATAATATGCACTCTATATTTGGAACTGATGGAATTAGGGGGAGATTCGATAAAGAAATTACATATTCCCTAGCATACAAGGTGGGATATGCTTTGGGAGTTATTGTGGAGACCAATAACCCAATATTAATTGGAAGAGATACAAGAATAAGTGGGGAAATTCTTTTTGAGGCTATCTCAAGAGGTATTAAGGAAGCAGGAAAAGAATTTATATATTTAGGAATCTGTCCTACGCCAGCTATCCCATTTTTAATAAAAAAAGAGAAATTTAGTAGTGGAATTATGATTTCTGCAAGCCACAATCCTCCTGAATTTAATGGTATTAAAATCTTCGATAATAATGGAGAAAAAATTAAAAAAGATTCTGAAAATCGAATAGAACTGATTATGGAAGGAACAAATAATAATTATTTATTTACCAATAAAAATAAATCCACAAACAAAAACAATGAACTTTTAAATATCTATACAAAAGGACTTATCGATACTATGGAAAATGAGAATTTAAAAGGAATGAAAATAGTCTTAGATACTTGTCATGGATCAGCAACAACTTGTGCGGAAAATATTTTTAAGAAGCTCGGAGCTAATGTCAAAGTTATAAATAATGAAAAAGATGGTTTAAAAATAAATTTAAATTGTGGTTCTACGTGTTTAGATCCACTAAATAAAGCCATGAAAGAGAACGATGCTGATATGGGATTTAGCTTCGATGGTGATGCAGATAGAGTGATCGGAGTTGATTCAAAAGGAAAAGTCCTAGATGGAGATCATATACTCTTTCTATGGGGAAGAGAACTTTTAGAATCAAAAATACTTACTAACAAAACACTAATCTCAACAAGAATGGCTAATTTAGGTTTTGAAAAAACTTGGAATAATATTGGGGGGATTTTATATAGAACGGAAATTGGAGACAAGTTTATATTTGAAGCTATAAGAAAAAAAAAGGCATTATTAGGCGGAGAACAATCAGGTCATATACTCTCAACAATTAATGACTTTTGCGGAGATGGTATTTTAACTGCTCTTCAAATTTCAAAATACTGTAAGAAGAAAAATATTACTTTAGAATCTTGGCTAAATAGCAGCTTCGTACCATATCCCCAAAAACTTACAAATATACCTCTAAGTTTTAACTTTAAAAACATAAATAATTCATGTAAGGACTTTATAAATGAAAGTATAAAAATTTTTACAAATATTAAAAAGGATGACTGTAGAGTATATATACGCCCCAGTGGAACAGAACCTGTATTGCGTGTATTAGTTGAAGCACCAAATCAAAAAGAAGTAGATTATTTATCAACAAAAATCACAAAAGAACTACGCACAAAGATCAATAAAATATCTAATAATTTATAAATCAAATTTTCATATAAATACTTTCATATATTTTAAGTTGGTTAAATATTACGTATTTTTCTCTATTAGTTTGAATTTTATTAGGATTAAAACTCTCATTAAATCGAAAATCTTGATTAGCTAATTTCTGGAAATTTATACATTCTGATATTGTGAGTTCCATATATTCGAAAAGCTCTTTGACATCTGTTTTAATAAAAATTAAGGATCTTTTTTGCATTGAATTTGAAAGAAAATTAATAAATTTAGGTTGTATTACTCGTCTTTTATGATGTTTTTTTTTAAACCATGGATCAGGAAAATTAAAAGAAATACTGGTAATTGAATTGATCAGTGGTTTATTCTTAGGATCATCAAAAATATTATTTGCATTTCCGAAGGAAAAATATAAATTATTGAATTCTTTATTTTTGATTTTCAAATTTGCATTCAGAACTAATTTTTCTCTAATTTCAATTCCTATATAATTCCAATTTTTATTTTTTAATGACAATTCGAATAAAAAATCACCAGAAGCGCAGCCAATATCCAAATGAAGAGGTAATTTTGGATTTTCAAAAACCTTATTCAATGGAGGGATTGGATCAATTTCAAAAAAATGTTTACTAAGTGGATTTACATGTTGTCTCATATAAGTTATTTAATTATCTCTTAGTCAAAAAATGCATAATATTCATAACTATGACAATAATAAGTTAAGAAGCAGTTGAGTGAGGTTTAATAATTATGTGTTTTAAAAAGAAAAAGGTTTGAACATTCTTAATCAACTGTCCGTTTGGCTATCTTTTCAACTTTCATTAGTCTTCATAGTAGGTATTCCTTTAACTTTATTATTCTG
This sequence comes from Prochlorococcus sp. AG-388-D03, assembly GCA_003279875.1. Classification (GTDB taxonomy): domain Bacteria; phylum Cyanobacteriota; class Cyanobacteriia; order PCC-6307; family Cyanobiaceae; genus Prochlorococcus_A. The sequence continues at coordinate 15,883 of QCGN01000016.1, read as the reverse complement.
GTCTATAAAAAACAAAAGTAAAGCGATTACAAAACTTCTAACTAATTATTGGAAAATATCGCTTCTATTCTTTATAAGCCTTATCCTTTTAATTGGAAAGTACAACTACGCACTATTAATTACAAATATTTCAACCGTTGTAATGGCAATTTCAGTATGGTTTTGGAATGATATTAATGATGAATTAAAAGAGTATGGAATTTCCCATGCATTAACCACAACCACAAAGGTTTGGAGGTGGTCACTAACTTTTATATCTTTAAGTTTTTTAATTCAAAGTCTGAAAAATATAAGTTGTATTTCTTTTATTAATTCTGCAGAATGTGAAATTTGGCTTAAACCTTCTACAAATCTATACTTGATTTTAAAAAATTTATTTAATTTTTTATTTGGAGCTAGTCTTTCTCAACCAGTTGCAAAATTTTTAGGATTGTTTGCCTTATTGATATATGTATTAGGTTTGGTCCAATGGGCCACTATTAAACTACCTAAAAGTGGCAGAAATTCGGGTTTTTCTAATTATGGCAGAAATTGATTTAATTAGAAATTTAGAAAAAATTAGTTCTATGGTTCCAAATAGACTTTTAAAACTACAAGGTTATCTTTTAAGAAAAAATTCGAAAGAATTTCTAGAAATAATTATCTATAAAGGATTTAGTAGCTCTACAACCCACCAAATTGAAATAGATTCAGAAAAAGAAGTTATAGAATTAGACCATTTCTTTACAAAATTCACATTATATAGGGCACCTTTAATCAAAGGTGCCGAAGTGATTATAAGAGAAAATGCAAACTCTCTTTTTTTCCTTAAACAAAGAAATTGGACTTAAATTCATTATTTAAAGATTAATAATATTTGAACATCTCTTGCATAATTTAGTATTTTCTATTCCCTTAACAGTATTGTTTTGATAATGCCAACATCTATCACATTTCTGTCCTTTGGCTTTAAGAATTTGAATCTTTCCAAGTTCATTATTATCGATAATTAAACAATCCTTAGATAAATTATTGACAATATTAAATTTAGAAACTATCAACCAATCACTATAAACATCAACTTCCTTATTGCCAAACTTTTGAAGCCAAAAAAGAGAATTTTTAACTATTTCGTTTTCAGGAAGGTAATTAACCTCGGTTTCAAGAGCTGCACCAATTATTTGACGAGTCCTACATAATTCTATTGCTTTATTAATTTCTACTCTCAATTTTCTTAGATTAGAAATATGTTCTTTAAGTTCGGGATTGATCCATGACTTAGGTAAGTTTGGCCATCCCCTTTGAAATACTGATTTTTCTTTGATTGAATATGGAATATTTTGCCAAATATCTTCAGCCATATGACAAAGTACCGGCGAAATAAGAACTGCTAAATTTTCTACAATTTTAGACATCACAAACTGACACGATCTTCTTCTAAGCTGAGATTTAGCACTTACATATAACCTATCTTTTGCGATATCCAAATAAAAATTAGATAAATCCACAACACAAAAACTTTGCAATATTTGAAAAAATTTAGAGAATTCGTAATTTTCGTATGCAATAGTTATTTGATCTGAGACATCAACTAATCGATTTAGCATCCATTGATCTAATATCGGCAACTGATCTACATCAATTTTATCGCTTATTGGATCATAATCATGAATATTACCTAAAAGATATCTGGCTGTATTTCTTACTTTTCTATAAACATCTGATAATTGTTTTAAAATATTTGATCCAATAGGGACATCAACTGAATAATCTACAGAACTGACCCAAAGCCTAAGAACATCAGCTCCATAAGCAGGTTGAATTTTCTGGTTAGATCCACCATTAATAATAATATTTGGATCAACAACATTACCTAAGGATTTACTCATTTTTCTGCCATTTTCATCTAATGCAAATCCATGAGTTAGAACCTTCTTATATGGTGGCTTATTATTTACTGCTACAGAGGTTAGTAACGAAGATTGAAACCAACCTCTATGTTGATCAGATCCCTCCAAATATAGGTCGGCTGGATATTCTAATTCGTCTCTTTGCTCACAAACTGCGGCCCAACTAGACCCTGAATCAAACCAAACATCCATAGTATCTAAACCTTTTATCCAACGATCAGATTCGCTTCTATACTCATCCGGTAATAATTCTTTCACATCCCAGTCCCACCATATATCTGCTCCATGATCTTGAAATAATTTTTGTATATGATTGATAGTCTCACTATTAAGTAATATTTCCTTCCCCCTTTTTTCATAGAAAACGGGTATTGGGACTCCCCAAGACCTTTGCCTAGAAATACACCAATCTCCTCTTCCAACAACCATTGAATAAATTCTTTTTTTACCTGTTTTTGGCATCCATTCAACATCCTCAATTGCTTGCAAAGCTGAGGATCTAAATCCTTCTACAGATGCAAACCATTGTTCAGTAGCTCTAAATATTGTAGGTTTTTTAGTTCTCCAATCATAGGGATATCTATGCTTATATTTTTCTTTTAAAAGTAGTAAATTATTATTCTCCAAATCTTCAATAATCAAATCATTAGCATCTTTTAAAACATTTAATCCGCAAAATTTTTCAGCATGATTATTCAAGTTTCCTTTTTCATCAACAATACAAGTTATGGGTAATTGATTTTTTTGACCAACATTAAAATCATCCATGCCATGACCTGGAGCAGTATGTACAATTCCTGTACCAGATTCAGTCGTTATATAATCACCCCCAATTACAATATTACAAAACTTATTTTTTGTAGGGTGCTTATACTCAATGCCTTTTAGCATTGAACCTTTTACATCTAGTAAAAGATTTAATTCCCTATCTAGTTTCTCACAAATCTCAGAAATTAACTCTTTAGCAAAAAGATATATATTGCCGTTTTGATCTTCGGCAAAAACATAATTTATCCTAGGATTAACTGCTACTGCTTCGTTACCTGGGATAGTCCAAGGGGTGGTTGTCCATATAGCTATAAATAGTTTATTTAAATTAGATAGTAATTTATTCTTAAGATCATTCTTTTCTAATTTTAAGAGAATTTCATCTGATAATTTAGTAATGTTTAAAGAAACATAAATACTTTTAGAAAAATGCTCTTCTGGATACTCTAGTTCTGCTTCTGCAAGTGCCGTTCTTGAACTTGGACTCCAGTGTACAGGTTTTAAACCTCTATATATATAGCCATTTAAGAACATCTTTCCAAAAACACCAATCTGCGCAGATTCATAGTTTTTCTTAAGAGTTAAATATGGATTATCCCAGTCTCCCCAAATACCCCATCTCTTGAAACCCTCTAGTTGATTATGTATCTGAATCTTTGCATAATCTGTTGCTTTTTTTCTCAATCCTAAAGAATCTAAATCTCTTCTTTCATGAGATTTTAAACTTTGCAAGACCTTTAATTCAATTGGCAATCCATGACAATCCCAACCAGGGACAAAATGAACCTTGAACCCTTTTAAAGTTTTATATTTATTAATAATATCTTTTAAGACTTTATTTAAAGCATGTCCCATATGAAGAGAACCATTCGCATAAGGAGGACCATCATGCAAAGTAAAATTTTTACCTGAATTAGATGAACCCAATTCGAGATCAATCTTATTGTTTATCCAGAATTCCTGAATTTCTGGTTCTCTAATTACTGAATTAGCTCGCATTGAAAAATCAGTTTTCATTAAATTTAAAGTTTCTTTATAAGAAAAATTAGATTCTTTGTCTTTATTATTTGGAGATTTCATTCGTTGTTATAAATTTTATAAGTATTCGATGTATTTGTTTTATTTATATATTTTCTTTGTTAATTGTATCTTTTTCAGATTGAATTGTTGCTTTTTTTGGCATCTCTAAAGTCAGTAAATTATTTTTATTAGGATTAATCATATTATCATTTTCTCCATTCCTAACCCACTTTTTTTTATTTAAATTTTCATTGCTTCTTCCAAATTTAAAAATATTGTTTGAATTTAAAAAATCTCTTCTTGCAAGTGAGATAGCCCCAAAAAATATTGAAAGATTTTTTTTAAATTCCTCTATTGTTTTTAGTTTATTTTTCTCCTGATTGGTTAATTGATTCCACCTTATAGAAAAAATTTCTACTAAATAAAAAGTAAATAATAAAGTCATGACTATTAAAATTAAAGAATATGTGCGATCAAAAATACTTTTATTAACAAGCAATAACATTCCAAGAATTAAATTGAAACCAGCTTTTATGAGATCTCTTGGTCTACCTAATTCAATATATATAAGAGGTATTAACAAAAATATAATTCCTAAGAAAAAATATAAAAAACTTAAATAAATTACCAAAATTTTGCGTTATTTCTCCTTGAGTATAGTAGTAAAGCAAAGAATTAACTCATTAAAATTGCTTAATATTAATTTTCTATTGAAATGCGGTCGGGGAGACTTGAACTCCCACACCCTAAGATACGAGTACCTAAAACTCGCGCGTCTACCAATTCCGCCACGACCGCACTATTAAAATTTTAGTTTAGCAAGGTATATTTTAAAAATAAATTTAATTAAGATCCTGAATTTGACACATAATTCATGTTTTAAAGCTATTAGAAAATAAAAAATTTTAGAAATAGTTATGCAACCACCATGAATTATTAGTTATATTATTTGTAGATTACAAATAAACAATTTCAAAATTAACTAGTCAAAATATAAATATTCAATCTAATTCCTCTAGAACACTTAATTGGCATAAGGAGATTAAAAATTATATTGATCCCCCTAATTTTTGGAATCCAACATTGGGGCTTTTTTTTGGTGGTTATTTTCTTGCCTTTTTAAGTATTTGGCAGTGGTACAGAGGTGTTTGGCCTCTACCACTACTAGTTGCCACTGCATTTCTTGCCCTTCATATAGAAGGAACTGTGATACATGACGCATGTCACAAGGCTGCTCATCCCATACCATGGATAAACCAAGCAATGGGGCACGGATCAGCTATACTTTTAGGCTTCAGTTTCCCAGTTTTTACTAGAGTACATTTACAACATCATAGTCATGTAAACGATCCTAAAAATGATCCAGATCACATAGTGAGTACATTTGGGCCAATTTGGCTTATTGCTCCAAGATTCTTTTATCATGAAATATTTTTCTTTCAGAGAAAACTTTGGAGAAAATATGAATTACTGCAGTGGGGGATAGAGAGATCGATATTTATAACAATCATTTTAGCTGGCTTAAAGTTCGATTTTATGAATTTAATTTATAATTTATGGTTTGGCCCTGCATTGATGGTTGGAGTTACTTTAGGTATTTTCTTTGATTATCTCCCTCATAGACCATTTCGATCAAGAAATAAATGGTTAAACTCAAGAGTTTATCCAAGCAAGTTTATGAATATTCTCATAATGGGTCAAAATTATCATTTAATTCATCACCTATGGCCTTCAATACCATGGTTTGAATATAAAATAGCTTACGAAAAAACAAAGCCTTTATTAGAAACGAAAGGCTCCCCTCAAAGAGTTGGGATTTTTGAAACCAAGAACGATGCTTTCAATTTCATTTATGATCTACTTATAGGTATAAGAATGCATGGAAATAATGATGTAAAACTTAAAAAATAGTAAATTTTCTTCCTAGTTTTAAAATAAATAAAGTTTTATTTTTGAAAGTTAATTAAGAATCTAATTAAAGATAATTAACCCTTAATAATTTTTGGCACTTTAAAAAATTTATTTTCTCTTGAAGGTGCTAAACCTAAAAGTTCCTCAGGATTTTCATAATCTTTCTTTTCATCTTTTCTTAATACATTTACCACTTCTATAGCTCTAGTGGTGCAAGAAATATTCTCGGTATTAATTTTCTCGAGTTGTTTAATATAGCCCAAAATCTTCTCTAACTGTTCAGCATGTTGCTGAATCTCACTTTCATTTAGTTCTAATCTTGCCAATCGGGCAACTTTTTTTACTTCATCACTACTAATTCTTTTCATATTCTTTCGATTATCAAAACTCAAGTGTCATTTTACATAATAAATGATTTTCAAAACAATCAATTAAACCTTAAATGGATTGAGCGATATTAAAGGAAGTTTATTTAATAAAAATAGCATAACAAGAAGAAAAATTTTTTTATGCTTCAAAAACTAGACTTAATAGTATTTCATCGCTAAAAATAAAATTAGATAAATATTTAAAAATAGATAAACAACCCTTAAAAAAAAATTTTTTTTATCGGCACTCAAAGCTTGTAGCACCTGACTTGATTGGATGCTATTTGATTAGAAATTGCATTGATAAACGCATATTAAAAGGAATGATAGTTGAGACTGAAGCATATTCACAAGAAGAAGAGGCTTGTCATGGATATAATAAAAAGACACCATCAAATCAAGTATTATTTGGTGAGCCAGGGAGATTTTATATTTACAAATCGTACGGCATTCATCATTGTTTAAACATTGTTACTGATAGAGAGAATTTTGCGAGTGGTGTTCTAATTAGAGCAGTTTATTTTTCAGATACAAACGAAAGATTAGCCTCAGGTCCTGGATTAGTAACAAAAGCACTTGAAGTAGATAATAAATTAAATTCCTTAAATACTCTTGATAATAAATTTTTATGGATAAGTAAAGGAGATTCAGATTTAAAGAGAAAAGATTTAGTTCAAACAACAAGAATTGGCATATCTAAAGCAAAAAATATAAAATGGCGTTGGTATCTTAAAAGGAGCAGAAGTATTAGTCAGAGGGAAAAAGGAGATAGAAATCCTAATTTAAAAAATTCAACTAATAATTTTTCTCGGATAAAATAATGGTAAATTGGCCTCACAAACATATCCTCACACTTTCAAATTTCTCCAGAGAGGATTATAAATCAGTTTTTGAGTTAACTGAAAGATTTAAATCTCTTAATAATGCTGGCACAAAGAAAATTCCAGCTTTACAAGGAAATCTGGTAACATCAATATTTTTTGAGGCTAGTACTAGAACTCGCAATAGCTTTGAGCTTGCTGCTAAAAGACTGTCTGCTGATGTGCAAAGCTTTTCTCCTTCATCAAGTTCTTTAAGTAAAGGAGAAACTCTCATAGATACTGCACTAACATATGCTGCAATGGGATCCAATATTTTGATCATTAGACATTCATCAAGTCATGTCCCTTTACAAATTTCTAAAAAACTTGATGCATCTAATGCAAAAACTTCGGTACTTAATGCTGGTGATGGTTTACATAGCCATCCCAGTCAAGGATTACTAGATCTTTATACATTAATAAAATTCTTTTCACCAAAATTACTGAACCCAGAGATCTTAAATTCTAAAAACATTTTGATCTTAGGGGATGTATTTCATTCAAGAGTTGCCAGATCAAATCTATGGGCATTGACTGCATTTGGCGCAAACATAATCTTGTGTGGTCCACCAACACTTATTCCTGAAGAATTTACTAATTTTGTAAGCACTTGTCCTCCAAATCAGATATCAGACCCAATTTCATCTAGAGGTTCCATTACAATTTCGAGGTCATTAAAAGAGTCAATTAAATACGCTGATGCAGTAATTGTTTTAAGATTACAAAAAGAAAGAATGATGGAAAATTTATTAAGCAGTATCAAATCTTATAGTGAAAACTATTGTTTAACTCCAGAAAAACTATCTTTGAATGATAACAATATTCCTATTTTGCATCCAGGGCCTATTAATCGTGGTATTGAAATTAGCAGCAGAATAGTTGATGAATATCCAAATTGTCTAATTAATGATCAAGTTTCTAATGGAATTCCTACAAGAATGGCTTTACTTTATTTATTAAGTAAATTCAACCAATAAATTTAAAGAAGTTTAAGACTTTCAGTGAAAAAACCGTAAAACAAACCCAATCTTAGTGAATCTATTAACAATACTAATAATTTCTTTCTCTTATCAAACCTTAATCTTCGTCTAAGCTGAATCAAAACTTCAATAAAAAAAACTGATAAAAAAGCGCCAACTGGGTCAATCAATTCTACTACTGCACTTATCATTCCAAGTGAACTCCCAAAAAAGTAACCAGTTAAAACAACAGTCAAAGCCAAAGAATACCTTCGCCATGGATTTACTGCCCATTGACTTAAACTATCCAAATTATCAATAACTAAGAGTTGAAATTTAGTCTTTTGGGGTTTAAAAACCATTACTTAAAATTAATTAGTACCAAATCTAATTTGAATCTGATTTAATTTTAGGATTACCTTCAATTAATTCAAGTAAAGCCTCCATTTGTGCAAGAACCCCTCTTAGTTCCCCAGGCTCAGGGAAAAGTCCATCATCTTGGATACCTAGATGCATTTCTCTTAATTCTTGCCTTAAATAACGCAAATGGCTAATTACTTGCTCTTTTTTTGTTTGTGACATAATTAATTTCCGAAAATCTTACTTTACTTAATTTTTTTCTTAGGGAGATTTGAAAATTTTGAAAGTAATTAATAATCTAGTAAATATGAATTACTTGAGGCTATATTAAAAATATATTGAAAAGAATTTAATATGAAATCTACAAACCATAACAAAAAAAGTGAAGAACTTAAAAGTGTTTTCAAAGACGAAATGACTTTTGAGTTTGCTAAAACATTAGAAGATTTTAATTATGTTTCTTCATTTTATGGATCAAAAGATTGGCGATTGGTTCTACCCTTAGCAACTAATAGAACTGAATTATCTCCTGATTACATGCATTTTTTATATAAAGAAAAAACTTATGAAAACTAAATCCAAAGAATTAAAGGTTAAGGTTCTTTTATTAATAACCGGAAGTATCGCTGCAGTAAGAATCCCATTACTCGTAAGTCAATTAGTTAAAGATAATTATGATGTCAAGTGTGTTGTTTCTAAAAATGCAGAAAAATTAATTCAGCCAGTTTCTCTATCCATTTTAAGTAGAAATGCTTGCATTTTAGATGAGGAACAATGGTCAAATCTTCAATCCAAACCCCTACACATAGATTTATGTGATTGGGCTGATGTTTTGATAATGGCCCCCCTAACAGCAACAACTCTTTCTAAGTGGGTTACAGGTAATGCAGATGGATTAATTTCCAGTATTTTGATTGCAAATAATAAGCCTATTATTGTTGCTCCTGCAATGAATTCTAAGATGTGGCTAAATCAAGCTGTTCAAAAAAATCATCAACACTTACAAGATTATCCTAATGTTTTACTACTGAAGCCAAGTGAAGGTATCCTAGCTTGTGACGAAATTGGAATAGGTAAGATACCTCCCAACGATTTAATAAAACTAGCTCTAAAGTTCATACTCATACACAATAAAAAGCCCTTTTACAGAGATTTATTAAAAAAGGAATTTTTAATTACAGGTGGTTGCACTGCAGAAAAAATTGATGTCGCCAGAAATATAACTAACAATAGTTCAGGAACCATGGGATTAATGCTTGCTCAAGTAGCGAGATTTAGAGGTGCAAAAGTCAAATATATTCATGGTCCTTTAAGAAATAAACTAGAAATCACTGAAGGTATAAAAAGGGTAGAGATAGAAAATAGTGATGATCTAATTAAGGCAATTGAAAAAGAAATTTCCAAGTGTGATTATTTTTTTATGAACGCTGCAGTAACAGATTTCAAGATTTCAGCCGATACTTCAAAAAAAATTCCGAAAAGTAAATTGGAGGATTTTTTAAATGAAAATATAGAACTTGTACCAGACATTTTAAGAGATATAAGCAAAGTAAAAAAAGCAAATCAAATTTTTGTTGGATTTTGTGCATTCACAGGTTCGATTAAAAATGCAAGAAAAATCATTAAAGAGAAAATTATACTTAAGGGTTGTGACCTTTTATTTGCAAATCCTATAGATATCGAAGAGCAAGGATTTGGTCCATTAGCCAAAAATGAAGGTTGGCTTTTTGATACAAAGGAGATGGAAAGTCATATAAGAAAAACATCAAAAATTGAATTAGCCAATAATTTAATAAATCAAATTATTTCTACTAACAAATAATCAATAACAATATATATTTGTATTTTTTTGTAATCTTAAGCATTAAAAATAGTCTTATATCTTAAAATAACTCAAGTTTTTTAAAAATTTGAAAAAGCTACGGGTTGTTTCGAGGATCTAAAAAAACTAACTTTTATGGTTCTTTACCTTGTAGTATCCGTACTGAACATTTTAAGGTAATCCTTAACCAGCAGTCACAGAACTTTATTGCAATTTTATTATGAGAATTCGTTCTTTCTTAGCTTTTGTTATTTCACTTTGTTTAACTTTTGCTTTCGTCCCAGATAAAACATATGCCTTCTCAGAGAGAGGGAATGCTCAATTTACTGATGTAGTAAACACAGGAAAAGCTAATGATTGTCCTACTTTAGATTCATCCCTAGTAGGATCAATATCTTTAGGAAATGGAGATTCCCTAAAAGGAATATGCATGCATCCCACAGAAGTTTATGTAAAAGTTCCTGGATCTAAACGAAAAGAAGCGGAATTTGTTGCAACAAAAATTATTAGCCCCAGAAATAACACCACAGTTACAGAAGTATATGGAGATATAGATTCGGGAACATTTACTGAAAAAGGTGGGATTGATTTTCAATTAATTACTGTTTTAACTCCTGGAGGATTAGAGGTGCCATTTGCATTCTCTGCAAAAGATTTAACAGCTGATCTACCATCATCATTTGAACCAGGTACAGAAGTAAGTGGTGCAACATTTACACCTAATTATAGAACCGGAGATTTTTTAGATCCTAAAGCAAGAGCTAAAAATACTGGTGTTGAATACGCTCAAGGTTTAGTTGCCTTGGGGGGTGATGACGAAGAGCTTGCTAAAGAAAATATCAAAGTTGATGTTAATGGTACTGGAGTAGTAACACTATCAATTAAAAATGTAGATTCTGATACAGATGAATTTGCAGGTACATTTGTCGCTATCCAACCCTCTGATACAGATATGGGATCAAAAGAACCTCTTGATGTAAAAATAATTGGTGAGCTTTACGGAAGAAAAGCTTAATTTTAAGTAAAAAAAAAGAGGGTTTAAGCCCCTCTTTTTTTTTTTTCTTAATTTGTCTTATAAAACTCATAATATGAAATCAAAACAAGACTCTAAAAGAGATTCAAAAGGTCTCATCCCTCCTTATGGAGGCGAACTAAAAGATTTAATTATTAATGATGAAGGACTTAAATCAAAGCTTCTCTCTCAAGTTTCTTATGAGCATGAATGTAGTGATAGAAATGCTTGTGATGTAGAGCTTTTAATGGTTGGAGGATTTTCTCCTCTTGAAGGATTTATGAACAAAGAAGAATACAAATCAGTAATTCAAATAAATAGAGATACAAAGGGTTTACTTTTTGGTTTACCAATTGTATTTGATACTAATAATGCAGAAATCAATGTTGGTGAAAGCATATTGCTCACATATAAGAAACAAAAATTAGCAGTTTTAGAAGTAAGTACAAAATGGGAGCCAGATAAATCGGCAGAAGCAAAATTTTGTTACGGAACAAATTCCTTGGATCATCCTGCAGTAAAAATGATTTTCAACGAAAGAGGTCAATACTACTTAGGGGGTAAAATTTATGGTTTGGAGATCCCAAATAGGGATTTTCCATGTAAAACCCCAAAAGAAGTAAGAGAGTTATTACCTGCTAATGTTGATGTAGTTGCTTTTCAATGCAGAAATCCAATACATAGAGCTCATTATGAATTATTTACTAACGCTTTAAAATCAGAAAATGTTTCGTCAAATGCGGTGGTTTTAGTTCATCCCACTTGCGGGCCAACACAACAGGATGACATCCCAGGAAAAGTCCGATATTTGACATATAAAAAGTTAGAAGAGGAGATTTCTGATGAGAGTATAAAATGGGCTTTTTTACCATATTCAATGCATATGGCTGGACCGAGAGAAGCTCTTCAACACATGATAATCAGAAGAAATTATGGATGTACTCATTTTATAATTGGTAGGGATATGGCTGGATGTAAATCATCATCAAGTGGTGAAGATTTTTATGGACCTTATGATGCCCAGAGATTTGCTAATAAATGTGCAGAAGAGTTAATGATGCAAACTGTACCTTCAAAAAATTTGGTATATACAATAGAAAAAGGTTACATATCTGCTGAAGAAGCAAAAGCAAATAACTATCAAATAATGAAACTAAGCGGAACAGAGTTTAGAAAAAAATTAAGGAATGGTGATTCAATACCAGAATGGTTTGCATTTAAAAGTGTAGTAGATGTTCTAAGAGAGTCTTAATATTGTTTTATTATTAGTATTATATATTTAATAAAGATTTTTTATCGTGAACAAACGTTGGAGAAACGTAGGACTATACGTTCTAGCAGTAATTACAGTCATTTTCATAGGTACTTCTGTTTTTGATAAACCTAATACTGAGAATGCCACCAAAACATTAAGATATAGCGATTTTATTGAAGCTGTTCAAGATAAAGAAGTTAGCAGGGTTTTATTATCTCCTGATAATGGAACTGCTCAAGTAATTGAAAATGATGGAAGTAGATCCGAAGTTAATTTAGCTCCAGACAAAGACTTGCTTAAGATCCTTACTGAAAATGATGTAGATATAGCTGTAACTCCCACCAAATTAGCAAATCCTTGGCAGCAAGCAGTAAGTAGTTTAATTTTCCCTGTTTTGTTAATTGGAGGTTTATTCTTTTTATTCAGAAGATCACAAAGTGGTAATGGCGGTGGTGGTGGTAATCCTGCAATGAGTTTTGGTAAAAGCAAAGCCAGACTTCAAATGGAACCTTCAACCCAAGTTACATTTTCAGATGTTGCAGGTGTTGAGGGAGCAAAATTAGAGTTAACAGAGGTTGTAGACTTTCTTAAGAGTCCTGATAGATTCACTGCAGTTGGAGCAAAGATTCCTAAAGGTGTACTTTTAGTTGGCCCCCCTGGCACAGGTAAAACTCTATTAGCTAAAGCAGTTGCAGGAGAAGCAGGTGTTCCATTTTTCTCAATATCCGGTTCAGAATTTGTTGAAATGTTTGTTGGAGTAGGTGCAAGTAGAGTTAGAGATTTATTTGAACAAGCTAAGAAGAATGCACCCTGTATTGTTTTTATTGACGAAATTGATGCAGTTGGAAGACAAAGAGGTGCTGGTATGGGAGGAGGAAATGACGAAAGAGAACAAACACTTAACCAACTTTTAACTGAAATGGATGGTTTTGAAGGTAACTCTGGGATAATTATTGTTGCAGCAACTAATAGACCAGATGTTTTGGACTCTGCATTAATGAGACCGGGAAGATTCGATCGACAAGTAACTGTTGACAGACCTGATTATGCTGGAAGATTGCAAATATTAAATGTTCATGCTAAAGATAAAACACTTTCAAAAGATGTTGATCTTGATAAAGTTGCCAGGAGAACGCCTGGATTCACAGGTGCTGATTTGGCTAACCTCTTGAATGAAGCAGCTATCCTTGCAGCAAGAAAAGACCTTGACACTGTTAGTAACGAAGAAGTAGGTGATGCTATTGAAAGAGTAATGGCAGGACCAGAAAAAAAAGATAGAGTTATAAGTGATAAAAAAAAGGAACTTGTTGCTTATCATGAGGCGGGTCATGCTTTAGTAGGTGCTTTGATGCCTGATTACGATCCTGTAGCAAAAGTATCCATAATACCTAGGGGTCAAGCTGGCGGTTTAACATTCTTTACTCCTAGTGAGGAAAGAATGGAGTCTGGTCTTTACTCACGCTCTTACTTACAAAACCAAATGGCCGTTGCTCTTGGTGGTAGAGTTGCAGAAGAAATTGTATATGGAGAAGAGGAAGTTACAACAGGTGCTTCTAACGATTTACAACAAGTAGCCAATGTTGCAAGACAAATGATTACTAAATTTGGCATGAGCGACAAAATAGGGCCAGTAGCTCTAGGTCAATCCCAAGGAGGTATGTTTTTAGGAAGAGATATGAATGCTACAAGAGACTTCTCAGAAGATACTGCAGCAACTATTGACGTCGAAGTGTCAGAGCTTGTCGATATAGCTTACAAAAGAGCAACAAAAGTATTAACTGATAATAGAAGCGTACTTAATGAAATGGCCTCGATGCTAATCGAGAGAGAAACAATTGATACTGAAGATATCCAAGATTTACTAAACCGTTCTGAGGTAAAAGTTGCAAACTATATCTGATTTGAAAAAATCAGATTATTTCAAAAAAATTAAAAATGATTTTTTCTCTAAAAAATTAGAGAGGAGATCTTTTTTTTTATTAATAAAACCAACTAAGAATATTTATACAAATGTTGTTAATAGAAAATTAATTGAAAAGCAAATAGAACAATTAATTAAAGTAGGTTTTATAAATTTAGAAATTAGTTGGTCTGATAATGAAAACTGGGTTAATTATGTATCAAATCTGAAACGGAAATTCCCAAAACTTTATTTAGGTTCAGCGTCTATAGTTAGCAAAAAAGGAATAGATGAATCTATTAAAATTGGACTCAAGTATTCAATGATGAAATTTTGGGATAAAAATCTTTTAAATTATTCAAATTCAAAAAACCATTTATTAATTCCAGGGATCAATAATTTAAAAGAACTTAAAGAGGCAGTAGGTTTGAATTGTAAAATTATCAAAATTTATCCTGTGAAAGATAACATTCAATTAATAAATTTATGTCAATATAAAAATATAGAATTTATAGCGGCTGGGGGTCTATCTATATCAGATATACCTTTTTATAAATCTTTAGGATATAAAGCTATAGTAATTGGTGATAAGGGTTTTAAAAAAAAAGTTATAGATCCAAAGATTTATGAATGGCTAAAGAAAACATTAAATTAAAAAATTATTTCATAATTGAGCATTGCGCGTGATGGAGAAGCAGATGATCGACCAAGACAAGGGCTACCATTGAGTCAACCATCGGTACTGCTCTTGGTAATACACACGGATCATGTCGACCTTTGGCCTTCATTACTACTTCTTTACCATCAGCATTAACAGTTTTCTGTTCCTTTCCAATAGTTGCTGTCGGTTTAAAAGCTATTTTCATCTCAATATCCTCTCCATTACTTATACCTCCTTGTATACCACCTGAATTATTTGATATTGTTTTAAGCTTTTTAACATCATTAGATTCAATAAACGAATCATTATGTTCACTTCCTCTTAAATAAGTACCTGAGAAACCTGAACCTATTTCAAATCCTTTAGTAGCAGGCAAAGACATCAAAGCCTTTGCTAGATCAGCCTCCAATTTATCAAAAACAGGCATGCCTAATCCAGATGGAACATTTTTAACTAAACATTCAATAACTCCTCCACAAGAATCACCTTCTTGCTGTAATTCTTTTATTCTTTCAATCATTTTTACAGCCACCTCTTCATCAGGGCATCTAACTATATTTGAATCTATTTTGCTTAAAGTAACTTTGTTTTTATTAACTTGAGAGTCGATATCATGTATACGTTTTACCCAAGAAAGAATCTCAGTATTACATAAAGTTTTTAATAATTGTTTTGCAATAGCACCTGCAGCAACTCTTCCTATAGTTTCTCTAGCCGAAGCTCTACCACCTCCAGAACCAGCCTGTATTCCATACTTAAGATGATATGTACCATCCGCATGAGATGGCCTAAACACCTGTTCCAAATTACTATAATCGCCTGGTCTTTGATCTCTATTTCGAACTAACATTGCAATAGGGGTTCCAAGTGTAATTCCTTCCTTTAACCCACTTAGTATTTCTAATTTATCTTCTTCATTTCTTGGAGTTGTAATTTTACTTTGACCAGGTCTTCGCCTATCCAATTCATTTTGTATGAGATCAATATTTATTTTTAATTTAGGAGGGCATCCATCAAGAATTACTCCAACGGCTCCGCCATGAGATTCACCAAAAGTAGTTACACGAAAAATTTTGCCAAAACTGCTACTCATAGAAA
>QCGN01000015.1 GCA_003279875.1 Prochlorococcus sp. AG-388-D03 | reverse complement strand
TTATCAAACTGAAGCTAAACTAGGAAAATTTGACGATGAATTCACCTGGTCAGCAATGGTGCTAGCTGCGCAAGGTAAAAAAGTAAATGAAATATCAATAGACGAGATAGATTGGTTAACTAAATTACGAAGAGGATTAGAAGAAACTAGAAAAGGTTTCGTAACAGAATTATTAGATAAATTAGGAGACGATCCACTTACCCCGGAATCTTTAGATGATTTAGAAACTTTATTAATAAGAGCTGACGTTGGTATTGATTCAACAGATAAGGTTATTAACTCTCTAAGGAAAAAATTAAATGAAGAAGTTGTTGGAGGAGAAGAAGGAATAAAGTTTTTAAAAGACGAATTGCGAGCAATCATTGAAAAACCTATTAAAAACTCTGGAACAAACATTCTTATACCTCAAAAAGGTAAATTAAATGTTTGGTTAATAGTTGGGGTGAATGGAGTAGGCAAAACTACAACGTTGGGAAAACTTGCTTATTTATCATCAAAAAGTAATTATAGAACTTTAATAGCAGCAGCAGATACTTTTAGAGCAGCAGCTGTAGAACAATTAGAAGTATGGGGTCAAAGAAGTAAGGTTGATGTTGTTTCTAATCAATCAAGGAATGCAGATCCCGCAGCAGTGGTATTTGATGCTATCAATGCAGCAAAAAAACGTAATAGTGATTTATTACTCGTAGATACTGCTGGAAGATTGCAAACCAAAAATAATCTTATGGATGAATTATCAAAAATTAAAAGAATTATTGATAAAAAAGTTCCTGATGCAATTATTGAATCATTATTAGTTTTAGATGCTAGTCAAGGTCAAAATGGATTAAAGCAGGCAAAAAGTTTCTCTAAATCTGCAAATTTAAGTGGTGCAATTATTACTAAATTAGATGGGACTTCAAGAGGTGGGGTGTCTTTAGCTGTTGCTGCAGAGGTTAATTTGCCAATAAGATTTATTGGCGCTGGTGAGGGTATTAAAGATTTAAGACCTTTTAATAGTTTTGAGTTTGTAGAGGCTTTGCTTGCGGATAAATAAAAATTAATTAATTCCGTTTAAAAATGGATTATTAGTGTTAAAACATACCTATGTATCCAATTTGTTTTGTCTAATAACCCTAAAAAAAAATTATTGTCTAATGACATAATTCAAAAATATTTATCAGAGGATTACACACTGCCATTTGATAAGAATGGTAAATTTATCGAAATAGCATCTTCATTAGCTTATTATTTAAAATCTTTTTCCAATATTAAAAGATTCTTAGATTATATTTCTTTAATTTTAAAACATACATTTAATCAACAATTAAGTTTAATTATTCCTTTAAACGAAAAGGGAGAAATCTGGAAAGAAAATATAAACTTTTCTGGAGAAACAAATAATTTAAAAATGGATTGTGAAATTAAAAGTTATTTAAAAAATTTTGATTTTTCAAAAAACCTTAAATTAAAAGAAATAAATTCTTTTGAAAAAGTTTTAAATAATAAATTCAAAGAATATGTAATCAAATCGTATAAAATTGTATCTCGTGGAAAATGTAGGGGATTTGTTTATACTTTTAATCATGAAATTTTATATGAATCTTTAATAAATGAGCGTAATTTAAATTTTATTATTAGTTGTTTGGCTGTTGGTTTAGAAAACTATTCGTTAATTAAAACCAAAAAAAAGCATGAAAATGTTGATAGAGAAATTTCTATTGGAGCAGAAATTCAATCGCAACTCTTGCCTGATTATTGCCCAGTTATTTTTGGTGTGGATTTAGCTGCTCACTGCAGACCAGCGCTTCAACTAGGAGGAGATTATTATGATTTCATGTCTTTGAAAACAAATATTTCTGAAAAGAGGAGGGAAAAGGGAAGGTGGGCTTTAGTAATTGGGGATGTCATGGGGAAAGGTATTCCTGCAGGACTTTTGATGACTATGTTGCGAGGAATGCTAAGAGCAGAGGTATTGACTGGATTGCCTCCAGATAGAATTTTGCACGATTTAAATCAGTTAGCTATTTATGATTTAGACCAATCGCATAGATTTGTGACTTTATTTTATTCAGATTATGACCCTAGAACAAAAAAGTTAAGGTATGCAAATGCCGCACATAATCCTCCTTTGCTGTGGAAAAGTTCTGATCAAAAAATTGTAAAATTGGACTCTGAAGGTTTTGTTCTTGGCTTGCAAAATGATGCCGAATACCAATGTGGTCAAATACAACTTCATAAAAATGATGCAATTCTTTATTACACAGATGGAGTAACTGACACGTCTAATGCTTTGGGGGAAAGATTTGATGAAGAACGTTTAATTCAATCTTTTTCAAAATTATGTAAGCAATCATTGAAATCTAAAGATATTTTAAATAAAATTTTCAAAATTTTAGATGAATTTAGTGGAAAAAACAGAGAATTAGAAGATGATGCTTCAATTGTAGTTTTTCAGTTAAACTAGATTTTTTGTCATATATATAAAAAAATGCTTTATTAGAAGTAACTGAAGTTATTGATTGATATGTCCAAAGTTTGGAGTAATAGGTTTGATAGTAGTCTTAATCCTTTTATTGAGGAGTTCAATGCTTCGATTAATTTTGATAAAACACTAATAATTGAAGATATAGATTGTTCTATTGCTCATGCAAAAATGCTTGGTAAAACAAAAGTTTTATCTAATAGCGAATCTCTAAAAATCATTGAAGGTTTAGAGTCTATTAAAAAAGACTTTATCGCAGGTAAATTTCTCCCTGGCGCCCCATCTGAAGATATTCATTATTGTATTGAAGAAAAATTAATTAACTTAATTGGTGAAACTGGCAAAAAATTGCATACCGGTAGAAGCAGAAATGATCAGGTAGGGACAGATATCAGATTATGGCTGAGAAAAAAAATTGATAATATTGATCTTTTACTGGCGGAATTACAAAACTCTTTATTTTCAATTGCAGAATCTAATATTCACACTTTGATTCCTGGTTACACTCATATGCAAAGAGCACAACCACTATCTTTAGCTCACCATTTTCTCGCATATCTTGAAATGTTTCATAGAGATCGCGAAAGGCTCAAGGAAGTTAGAGCTAGGGTGAATATTTCGCCTTTAGGCGCAGCAGCTCTAGCAGGTACAAAAATAAAAATAGATAGATACTTCACTGCTACTGAATTAGGATTTGAAAATATTTATAAAAATAGTATTGACGCTGTAAGTGATAGAGATTTTTGTATTGAATTTGTTTCTTCTTCTGCTTTAATAATGTCTCACTTAAGTAGAATTTCTGAAGAAATAATTTTATGGGTAACTGATGAATTTTCTTTTGCAAAATTAACAGATAAGTGCGCTACTGGAAGTAGCTTGATGCCTCAGAAAAAAAATCCAGATGTTCCAGAATTAATAAGGGGTAAAACTGGCCGAGTTTATGGAAATCTTCATGCATTATTAACAATTATAAAAGGTATACCTCTTTCGTATAATAAAGATTTTCAAGAAGACAAAGAGCCAATTTTTGATACGGTAGACACTATTTCGTCATGCTTAAAAGCTATGACAATCTTATTAAATGAAGGGATAGAATTTAATGTCGAGAAGTTAATGGACTCGGTGAATAAAGATTTTTCAAATGCAACTGATTTGGCTGATTATTTAGTAGAAAAGGAAGTTCCCTTTAGAAAGGCTTATCAAATAGTTGGAGATATTGTGAAGTATTGTTTAACAAAAGATATTTTATTTAAAGATTTAAAATTAGAAGAATTTCAAACATTTCATAGCGAATTTAAAGAGGATATTTTTGAAAATCTCAATCCTATGAACGTAGTCAAGTCTAGAAAGAGTTTAGGTGGAACAGGATTTGATCAAGTAAAAGAAGAATTAAATAAATGGAAGAAAAAATTGTTAATCTAAATATCAATTAATTTTCTACAACATGGGATGTATTGAAGTAGACTATTGTAGTAATGTATTAAAACTGCTTAATTATTAATTAGTAGTTTTTATCTAGGTAATTATTTAAAGTTGAGTTTCAAGTGAGTATTTTTGTCGGCAATTTGCCTTTCCGCGCAGAGCGAGAAGACATTTTAGAGTTATTTACACCTTTTGGTGAAGTTATGAATTGCTCTCTTCCCTTGGAGAGAGACACTGGTAGAAAAAGAGGATTTGCTTTTGTTGAAATGGCAGATGAATCAATTGAATCAACTGCTATTGATGGGTTGCAAGGAACCGAGCTTATGGGAAGGCCCTTAAGAATCAATAAAGCTGAGCCAAGAGGCGGCGGCGGCCCGAGAAGAGGCGGCGGCGGTGGTGGCAGAGGCGGTTACGGCGGTGGCGGTAATAGTGGCGGTTATGGTAATGGCGGAGGTTATTCTGAACCAACTGCAACATATGACAATAAGTCTTCAGGAGCTGAGGGTTGGGAAGATAGAAGTTATGGCAATTCTTCTGAAAATTCTGAATTTGAAAATGGAAGAAGCAGAAGAAAAAGAAGTGTTGTAAGTAATTCTGAAATTTCTCAGGAAAGTAACTAATAGCCCATTTCTTTCAGTTCTGTTGTCATTTTGATTAAGTAATTTATACTTAACTCTTTTTTAAGCGATTTAGTAGAAATTTTATTTCTCCAAATTTTAGCTTTAGGTATATTTTCAACTAGATTTATAAGATGTTTACATATCTCCCAAGTCCCCCCTTCATCCCTTAAATTTTTTTCGATGTAGGGTATTAATGAAAATATTATTTCTGAAGCGCTTTTTGTTTCGTGATTTTCTTTATATATTTTCTGATCAATTTCTGACCATGCCAAAGGATGTTTGTAAGCTGATCTTCCTACCATTACACCATCAAAATCCTCTAATGCTTTTATGCATTGATCAATATTTGTAAAACCACCATTTACCTCTATTAGTAGTTCAGGATTGATTTTTTTTAATTTTTGCACCATATCATATTTGAGAGGTGGGATTGTTCTATTTTGTTTAGGATTTAAGCCTTTTAAGACTGCTTTTCTTGCATGAACGGTAAATCTGTCTGCTCCAGCATTTGCAACTTCTTTGACAAAACTATTTAATTTATCAAAACTATCTTCTTGATCAACACCAATTCTATGTTTGATTGTTACGGGTAAAGCACAATTATTTTTTAAAGACTCTATACATTTAGCTACTTTAGTAGGTTCTTTCATAAGAGAAGCACCAAAGTTCCCTGAACATACTCTAGGACTTGGACATCCAACATTGAAGTTTATTTCATCATATCCCCAATCCTGAGCCATTTTTGCTGCCTCTTTAAGTATTTGAGGATTATCTCCACCAAATTGAATTGACAATGGGTGTTCTTCTGAATTGAAGTTTAAAAATTTTTCTTTATTTTTTGTATAAATTAAACTTTGGGCTACTATCATTTCAGTGTATAAAAGAGCTTTAGAACTTATTTTTCTCATAATCATCCTAAAGTGTTTATCTGTACAATCCATCATTGGAGCAATACTTATTTTGTGTAAATTATTTATAGAATTGGGTAGATAACTTTTCATAAAACTCTATTCAAGATATTTGAAAATATGAATCAATTTTTATCTAGAAGATCCTTTATTTTAATTCCAATTATGTCATTTTTGAAATTTATTCTTAAACCCAAGCAAGTTTTTGCTTCATCTGTAGCTATGGATGATGATTGGAATTTATCAAAAGAAGAGTGGAAAAATAAACTTGATCCAGAATCTTATTATATTTTGCGTGAAGAAGGTACTGAAAGAGCTTTCAGTAGTCGGTTAAATAATGAGAAGAGAAAAGGGATTTTTCATTGTGCTGGTTGTAACAAGGCTCTTTTCACTTCTGAAACAAAATTTGACAGTGGTACTGGTTGGCCTAGTTTTTGGGATCCAATTCAAGGTTCTGTAGAAACGAAAGTAGATTTTAAATTAATTGTTCCAAGAACAGAATATCATTGCTCTAGATGCGGAGGACACCAAGGTCATGTTTTTAATGACGGTCCTATGCCTACAGGAAAAAGATATTGTAATAACGGCCTTGCTCTGAAGTTCATACCTGGTTAATTGATTAGTGCGGCCTTCCGCAACTTGTTTTGTGCTTCAATTTCATTCACAATAGTCTTAGAAAAAATTTAGAGTAATGATTGAAAAACAATCAGATAAATTCGAGAATGTAGAAGAAGATGTTTCTGAAGAAGTCAATATTAATGAAGATTCCTCTGTAACTGATGATCTAACTAACGAACAAAAGGAATTATCTGAAAAAGATAATGTAAAAATTAATGAAGAAGATTTAAAAAATACTATTACTAATAATGATGCAAGATTAGAGCAATTAGAAAAAGAGCATGAAACTTTAAAAAGTCAATATGTCAGAATTGCTGCTGATTTCGATAACTTTAGAAAAAGACAATCACGAGATCAAGATGATCTAAAAATTCAACTTGTATCTAAAGCTTTAACCGCAATACTGCCTATTGTGGACAATTTTGAAAGAGCTAGACAACAACTCAAGCCTGAAAGTGAAGAGGCTAAAACATTGCATAGAAGCTATCAAGGACTTTATAAGCAATTAGTGGAAGTTTTAAAACAACAAGGTGTTGCTCCCATGAGGGTAGTCGGACAACAATTTGATCCTAATTTACATGAAGCGGTTTTAAGAGAACCAAGTGAAGAGTTTAATGAGGACATAATTACAGAAGAACTACAGCGTGGATATAATTTAGAAGGTAAGATTTTAAGACATGCATTAGTGAAGGTTTCAATGGGCCCTGGTCAACAAAATTCACAAGAACCTGAAGAAAAGGATAAAGTTGAAGAGGATATTGATTCCGAGAGCACTATCTCTGAAAACAATTGAATCTTTTAATGAAAAGTTGAGTATTACCTAATGGCTGATTTTTATCAAATACTTGGTGTTTCCAGAGATGCTGATGCTGATACTTTAAAAAGTGCTTATAGAAAGTTAGCAAGACAATATCATCCTGATGTCAATAAAGATCCAGGAGCTGAGGATAAATTTAAAGAAATAGGAAAGGCTTATGAAGCATTAGCAGATCCCGAAACTAGAGCTAGATATGATCAGTTTGGTGAAGCTGGAATAGGAGGGGCCGCTGGGATGCCTGATATGGGTGATATGGGCGGTTTCGCAGATTTGTTCGAAACTTTTTTCAATGGTTTTGGAGGTCAATCTCCACAAGGAGGTAGAACGCAAAGAAGAGGCCCACAACAAGGGGATGATTTAAGGTACGACTTAAATATTGATTTTAAAGATGCTATTTTTGGACAACAAAGAGAAATAAAGATACCACATTTAGAAACGTGTGAAGTATGTAGAGGAACTGGTGCAAAACCAGGAACCGGCCCAACGACTTGTACAACATGTGGTGGAAGTGGACAGGTTAGAAGAGCTACAAGAACCCCTTTTGGTAATTTCACACAAGTTGCAGAATGTCCAACATGTAATGGATCTGGTCAAATAATTGCAGATCCATGTACAAGTTGTGGTGGTAATGGTGTTAAGCAAGTTAGAAAAAAGTTACGTATTAATATTCCTGCAGGAGTTGATACAGGAACTAAATTGAGAGTTTCTGGAGAGGGCAATGTAGGCTTAAAAGGTGGCCCACCTGGAGATCTTTATGTCTTTATTAAAGTTAAAAATGACCCAAATTTAAAAAGAGATGGTATTAATATTTATTCTGAAATATCAGTGAGTTACCTACAAGCTATTCTTGGAGATACTGTTGATATAGTTACAGTTGATGGGAAAGTTAATTTAAAAATTCCAAGCGGGACGCAGCCAAATAGTACTTTATCATTAGAGAATAAAGGTGTGCCTCGATTAGGTAATCCAGTTGCTAGAGGCAATCATAAGGTTTTAATAAAGGTTAAATTACCAACTCGAATAACAGAAGATGAGAGAAATCTTCTTGAGAATTTAGCTTCTAAATATTCTGATCAAAATTTCGGCTCTAATAGTGGCTTGTTTAGTAAATTGTTTGGAAAAGAATCTTGAAAGAAGTTTCAAAGGTATTGGATTTAGAGTCGATCCCATGCCCTTTGAATGTAGTGAAATGTAAATTAGCATTAGAGAAATTATCAATAAATGAAACTTTGATAGTGTATTTAGATAAAGGTGAACCAGAAGAAATGGTTAAAAAAGCTTTAAAAGAAATGAAGTACTTTTTTAAAACACTTGAAGAAGATCAAAACACAATAAAATTAAAAATATTCCATGATAATTGATAAAAAACTAAAGGGACTTGTTATAAAAAAATTTAGTAATTTTTATTTGGTTGAAATAAAGCAACAAGATAATTTGAATTTCAAAAATAAATTTTTGTGCAAAATCAGGAAGTCTGTAAATTTTAGAAATCAACTTGTTTTTGTTGGAGATGAAGTAATTCTTAATCAAATTGATTTGAATACTAAAAGAGGAATTATAGAAAGTTTAATTGATAGAACTAATCTTTTAGAAAGACCATCTGTTGCTAATATTTCAAATATATATGTTATTTGTTCTGTCGAAGAACCAAAATTAAATTTATCTCAAGTAAATAAGTTTTTAATATCTGGGGAACAAATGGGGGTGGAGGTTTCATTGGTCCTTACTAAATGTGATTTAATAACAGAACAAAAAAGACTTTCTTTAATTGATAAATTTCAACAATGGGGCTATGAAGCGATCACTTTAAATTTCAATAATCCAGATAATTTTCAAAAACTTTTGACAACTTTAAAGAAAAAAAGATGCTCAATATTTACGGGACCATCTGGTGTCGGCAAAACTACTCTATTAAATAGGATAATCCCTGGTCTCGATAGTGCTACTGCACCAGTTTCAAGCAAAATAAAACGTGGAAAAAATACTACTAGAAACGTTGAGCTATTTTCTTTATCAAGTAAAAGTTATATTGTCGACACTCCTGGGTTTAATATCCAAACACTAGAAATTGATATCGGAGAATTGCCTAATTTATATCCAGAAATTCACAAACAAGTTTTTGACCAAGGAATCAATTGCAAATTTCGTAATTGCTTACATATAAATGATGATGGTTGTAATTTAAATAAAAATTTTGAAAGGTATATTTTTTATAAAGAAATGATTCAATCATCTAAGAATCACTATTATCTAATCCAGGGAGATTAAGATTTAGGCCACCAGTTAAGTCATTCATTCTCTCTTTCATTGTTGTAGTAGAACTTTCATGTGCCTTTTTAATAGCTTCTAAGATATTTTTTTCTATTTGTTCTTTGTCAGCATTAGCAATTTGTTCATTTACTTCAACTCTTAGTGGAAGCTGGTTTCCACTAATCCATACTTTTATCATTTCATCATCACTTTTCCCTTCAATTTCCATGCTTTCAAGTTCATCTTGTAATTTTTGAGCATTTTGTTGAATTTCTTTAGCTTTTTTAAAAGCTTCTGTTAGTTGTCCAAAATTTGGAAGTCCAAAACCTGCCATTTGATAAAAAGTTTCTTTAATTAAGGATAGTCAAAACCCATCATTCTAACTTCTGGTTGAAGAAAAATTCCCTTTTTTTGTAGTACTTTTTGTTGGATTACTGTTATTAAATTCAAAATATCTTGTGAATTTGCAGAAGAATTGTTTACTATAAAATTCCCATGCATAGTTGATATTTCTGCACCTCCTATTTTAAAACCTTTTAATCCTAATTCTTCAATTAATTTCCCTGCATAATTATGAGTTGGATTTTTAAAAACGCTTCCAAAGCTTGGTAAATCGTATGGTTGCGATTCAGTTTTTCTTTTAAGATTTTTCCTTGTAGTTTCTAATAATTGTTCTATGTTTCCTTTTGGCTGAAAAAGTAGTTTCGCGCTTATTATTAAGAGATTATTTTGCTGAAAAGGACTGCACCTATATTGAAAATCTATATCTTTTTTTTCAATTTCAGATATCGCAAGAGTTTTAGTATCTATTACTTGAACGGATAAAAGATTATTTGCTATTGATAATTTTCCTGAACCTGCATTCATACAAATAGCGCCTCCTACTGTGCCCGGAATCCCAACTGCCCATTCACCTCCTCGCAATCCATTTTTTGCGAGCATATTTGACATGATAGGGAGCATTAAACCAGCTTCCACCTCAACAAGCCCTGAAATAGGTTCAATTGTAATCGATCTCATTTTTTTAGTACATATAGTTAATCCTTTCAAGAAAATATCATTTATTAACAAATTCGATCCAGCTCCAATTATTCGACATTCTTGATTATTTATATTTGACCATTTTATTAAATTGATAAAATCATTAATATTATTTGGCATTGAAAAATATTCTGCAAATCCACCAACTTTTATTGTTGTATAATTAGAAAGTTTTATTTTCTTTTCAAGATTAATATTTTTCATAAATTATTTACTTATTTAAAATATTTTGATCATTTAAGATTGACCATAAGTTATGACAATCTCCAGCTCCCATATTTACTATAAAGTCATTTTTTTGTGTTAACTTATAAAAATTATCTTTAATTTCATAATTACTATTAAAATAGTGAACATTTTTATTATTTTTATAAATTTGTTTAGCAATTATTTTTGAGTCAATATTATCATCATTTTTTTCTCCAGCACCAAAAATATTTGTTAAATAAATAACATCTGCTTTAGAAAGTTCTTCAGCAAATTCATGAAGAAATTTTTTTACTCTTGTAAATCTATGAGGTTGAAAAATAGCAACTAATCTTCTTTTTTGTTTTCCTTTATTATCATTTTTATCTTTAATAAATAACCTAGCCAAATCAATGGTGGCTTTAATTTCATTAGGATGATGTGCGTAATCATCATAAAAAATCCTTTGATTTATTTCTCCTCTAAATTCAAATCTTTTTTTCGGTAATTCTAAAGATTTAATATTATTTTTGATTTTGTTAAAACTTATACCAACCATTCTAGATGCTGCTATCGCAGCAGTAATATTAGAAAGATTATGTAATCCTGGAACCGGAATAGTTAACATATCAATAAATTTCCCATTCTCATAATATTTGCCAATGGTATGAAATTTATTTATATCATTTGGAATTAGTGAGTAAGTTATATTATTTATTACTTTATTAGACCATTTATTATCTGCAGTGAAATTTTCTCTCGTTAATTTACAATCATAATTTATTAATAACTTTTTGGAGTTATAAGCAAATTTTTTAAATGCATATAGTACCTCATTGATATTTGAGTAATGGTCACAATGATCGAAATCAATATTATTAATTATGCCAATATTAGGTTTATAATTATTAATTGTTCCATCAGATTCATCAATTTCTGTTACTAAAAATTTTGTATTTTCAATATGAGCATTTGATTCATAAATAGGTATTACTCCACCAGTGATGGAAGAAGAATTATGAGTACACAGTTCTAATAACGTAGAGAGGAAAGTGCTGGTAGAGGTTTTTCCATGACTTCCTGCTATTGATAACGATATGTAATATTGCATTATCATTGCAAGAATCTCAGAACGATGTTTTATTAAAAAATTATTTTTTTTGCAATAGGATAACTCTTCATTTTCATTTTTAATTGCAGAGCTAATGACAATAATGATTTTTTGAGTTTGAAAGCGGGAATTTACGAAATCAATATTATTTTTTATTTGAGAATCAAAAATTATTGCACCTAATTCCTTTAACCCTTGAGTCTCTTTATTCGCAATCAAATCAGAGCCCGAAACTGAGTATCCTCTCTTTAATAATGCCACTGCAATTGCTGACATTCCTATACCACCAATGCCAATAAAATGAAAATGATCTTTGGTAATTAATTTTGTATTCAATTATTACCTTTTACTTAAATCAAGATAACTTCTAAGTAATTATTTTGGTATTTAATTTTTACAAAATAATTGATTTTATTTATTGAATTAATACAAAACTACATTTATTTGCTTAATAAATCAAAAAATACTTACTTTATTGCACAAAATTCTGTATGATCAGCAACTTAGGTTAATCATTTAGAAAATTTTAGTTATGACTTTGCGTGTTGCTATTAATGGGTTTGGCAGAATTGGTCGGAACTTTATGCGTTGTTGGCTTAGTAGAGGTGCTTATACCAATATTGAGGTGGTTGGTATTAACGTAACTTCAGACCCCAAAACAAACGCTCATCTTCTTAAATATGATTCAGTATTAGGAAAATTGGATGGAGTAGACATTCAATATACTGATGATACTTTTGTAATTAACAATAAAACAATTAAGTGTTTCTCAGATAGAAACCCAATGAATTTACCATGGAGAGATTGGGGAGTTGACTTGGTTATTGAATCAACTGGAGTTTTTAATACTGACGTAGGGGCAAGTAAGCACCTTGAAGTTGGAGCTAAGAAAGTAATTCTTACTGCTCCCGGTAAAGGTGCAGGTGTTGGGACTTATGTAGTTGGAGTAAATGCAGATCAATATAAACATAGTGATTACGATATTTTGAGTAATGCTAGTTGTACTACAAACTGTTTAGCCCCAGTAGTAAAAGTTCTTGATCAAACTTTTGGTATTAATAAAGGGCTGATGACAACAATTCATAGTTATACTGGTGATCAACGTATATTAGATAATAGTCATAGAGATTTAAGAAGGGCTAGAGCAGCAGCCACAAATATTGTTCCTACTTCTACTGGAGCTGCAAAAGCAGTTGCCTTGGTTTACCCTGAGATGAAAGGGAAACTCACTGGCATCGCCATGAGAGTACCTACTCCTAATGTTTCAGCTGTAGATTTCGTTTTCGAGTCTTCAAAGTCTGTCACCAGTGAAGAAGTTAATAGTGCTCTTAGAGAAGCTTCTCTAGGTTCAATGAAAGGAATTATTAAGTACGGTGATGAGCCACTTGTTTCAAGTGATTATGCTGGAACGAATGAATCATCTATTGTAGACAGTGATCTGACAATGGCTATTGGCGATAATCTTGTAAAGGTTCTTGCTTGGTATGACAACGAATGGGGTTATAGTCAGAGAGTTGTAGATTTAGCTGAGATTGTTGCGAAGAACTGGGAATAATTAAAAGTGAGAAAAAGAAATATTTTTCAAAAACTTATGATTATCACAATTTTGAAATTCGACGGAAGCCTCACCTTTTAGAAAATAGCCGATTTCTGTGACAGTTTTATCTGCAGATAAGAGGTTGTTGGCCCATTTTCTTGGGAGAGAAAAAACCAGCTCATAATCTTCGCCCCCGAAAAAATAATATTCGTCCCATTCACTCCCTTGAGGCCAGTTTTTGTGTTTAGGAATTTTTGTATAATCAATAATTGCTTTACAATTACTTTCAGTGGCTAAATCTAGTATTGCTTGAAATAAACCATCACTACTATCAGTACACCCGATTTTTTTACTTACTTGATTTGGACGAGCATCTAATACTTTTTGCAGAAATTTAGGCCTTAATTTTGGTTTGCAAAATTGTTCTAACGATCTATCAATTAATGTTTGTGTTAAGGAAATATTATTATGAAAAACTTTTTTACTTTTTATCATTAATCCTAATTTGCTAAGGCCATGAATGCCTGTTGTTAATATAATCTCTTTCGGTTTGCAGGAGTTTCTTCGTAACTTAATTTTTCCTTGAGCTCCTATAACTGTCATAGAGATTACTTTTTCTTTTCCTACAGAACAATCGCCTCCAAGAATTAAGCCTCCGAAATGTTCTAATGCTCGCTTTATTCCTGTATATAAATCTTTAATCCAAATCCAATCTGTTGTTGGCGGAACTACTAATGCAATAGTAACTCCTATAATTTTGTTGCATCCACTCGAGATCAGGTCAGAGACATTGCTTGCTACTGCTTTCCAACCTATGTCTATGGCAGAAATTGTATCATCATTAAAATGGACATTTTCCACTAATGCATCAGTATTTATAAGTAAGTTCTTATTTTTGGTTTTTATGAATGCACAATCATCAGAAACTTGATTTTTAGGCATAAATTCAGCAAGCCTTCTTATCAATTCTTTTTCGCCAATATTCTCTAATAATTCTTTATGCATTTAATTTGAGTTTATCTATTCCATTTAAAACATCAATTGAGATAATTGTGTCATCTTTAGTTAACTCTTCTAAAACTTCAAAACCTTCAACAACATATCCAAATGCAGCATTTCTTCCATCAATTAAATTTCGTCCAGCTGGATTGAGTTCTGCTTCGTATAAAAAGAAGAAAAACTGAGATGATCCATCATTTACTGCTGTATTAGAATGGGACCATCCCAAAGTCCCAAGTGTTGCGAACGGCAAAGTTGGAGTTTCTGTATATAAACCTAATTCTTCAAAGGTTTCGTTATAAAAGGTTTCATTTTCACTAGGTATTCTTATTTCTAGAGGGACATTTCTCTCCATATTTGTTTCAGGATCTACGTATCCAATCTCATCACCAATAGGATCTCCAGTTTGAAGAACAAAAAATTCTTCTGCCCTATTAATTGGTAAATTATTGTAAAAGTTTTTTGAAGACAAATCTATAAATGCTCCAGCAGTAAGAGGCGCATTAAATCCATCTATTATGGCTTGCATATCGCCTTTAGAAGTTTTTATATTGACTCTTGCCCTGCCGAGTAATCTAGGAAGATTGTCAAATTCACTTGGGATGGTATGAGGAAACTCTTTTGGTAAAAAATATTCTTCTATTCCTCCAATTTTATCTAGCGCTAATTTTCTGGTCGCAATGAATGAGTATTTATCTTTCAATTTAGCCTCATTCAGTAGATTATCGAAATCATTTTTTAGTTCAAAAAATGTTTCTTCTGCTATTTTTTGTTTCTCAATTGATAATTCCTTAACAATTCGACTCTTATATTTTTTTAGTAAAGATTGACACTTTGTAACATTTTTTGAAAGGGCTGGCCATCTTCCTCCTCTTACAAGGTCACTCGTATCTTCTAATGTATGTTGAATTTCTTGTAGCTCAACTTGCTTGATGGGGAGAGCATTCCTGAGTATTGCATTAGGGTCTTTTACTGCGTTTCCAGTAGGTAAATCAGCAAATACTTTTGTTGGTTTTAAGAAGAAAAGTTGCAATAATATTAATATTACAAGCAAATAATGTTTGTTCTGATTTGATAAGAAGTTTTGCATAGCACTCTTCCAGGTTTATGATCCTTGGGTATGTAATACAGGAATGATTTCCAGTAACGATTTTCGCACAGGTACAACCATCGAGATAGATGGACAAGTTTGGCGCGTTGTAGAGTTTCTACATGTCAAGCCTGGCAAAGGTTCTGCATTTGTGCGAACAAAACTAAAATCAGTTCGGAACGGTAATGTAGTCGAAAAAACTTTTCGAGCTGGAGAATCAGTGCAACAAGCTGTACTTGAAAAGTCTAACCTGCAACATACTTATGTGGAGTCAGGAGATTATGTTTTTATGGATATGACGAGTTTTGAAGAAACAAGACTCTCTTCTGACCAAATTGGTAGAGGCTCTAAATACTTAAAAGAAGGTATGGAGGTCAATGTGATTTTTTATAACGATAAAGTTTTAGAAGTCGAACTTCCTATATCCATAACTTTAAAGGTTACGGAGACAGATCCTGGAGTTAAGGGAGATACTGCAAGTGGGGGCACTAAACCAGCTATCCTAGAAACAGGAGCTCAAGTTATGGTTCCCTTATTTATTTCTGTTGGAGAAATGATTAAAGTTGATACCCGTAACGATAGTTATCTTGGACGTGAAAACTAATGGCTATGAAATTAGATCATGATGACCTAAATCGCTTGATAGAAAAAATTTCTACAAGTGATATTCAAGAATTTTCTCTAGAAGGGGAAGATTTTAAACTTGAAATCAAAAGAAATCTATTTGATAAGAATACTTTAAGCAATAATTCAATAAAAAATATTTCTTCTGAGAATCAAATAACTGCTGCTCAAGTAGCTCCCATCGAGAATATTTCTTTGACAGAAAACACTGAGGTTTCTCAGGTGGCTCCTCCAGGGCGCTCAGATCTTACTGACATTACTTCTCCTATGGTTGGGACATTTTATAGAGCCGCCGCTCCAGGAGAGGCTCCTTTTGTGGAACTGGGCAGTACAATAAACGTTGGTCAAACGATTTGTATACTTGAAGCGATGAAGTTAATGAACGAAATCGAATCAGAGTTTAATGCTGAAATTGTAGAAATACTTGTTGAAAATGGAACACCGGTAGAGTTTGGGCAAGTATTAATGCGAGTTAAACAGTCTTGAATCTCGTGTTAAATCAATAGCTGCTTTAATTGCTTCAACCATGCTTTGAGATTGTGCTAAACCTTTCCCGGCGATATCAAATCCCGTGCCATGATCAGGAGATGTTCTAATAAAAGGTAAACCTACTGTTGTATTAACTGAGTAATTAAGAGCTATAACTTTAATCGGAATCAATCCTTGATCATGATACATGGCAAGAATCCCATCATGTTTTGGAGCTGTTTTTTCTCTCCAAGCTTTTGCTGATGAATTCCAGCAAGTATCAGGAGAAATTGGGCCTAACAATCTAACACCCTTGTTGTGTTTAATCCAGCTGTTTACTGCATTATTGATCCAATCCTCTTCTTCATTTCCTAATATTCCTTCTTCACCAGCATGAGGATTTAATCCGGCAACCTTTAAAATGGGATTTTTTACGTAATTCTTGGAAAATTTCGCAAGTAAATCTAATTTGGAATGAATTAATTTTGTTGATAATTTATTTGGTACTTCGCAAAGAGGTATATGGGTAGTTGCTAAAAGTGTGTTAAATCTCCAATTAGTTATTGGAGATTTAGCAGTAAATAACATGCCAACATTTTTTGCTTGACATGATTCTGCCAATAATTCTGTTTGACCAGAATAATTATGACCTGCTAAAGCCCATGACTTTTTACAAATAGGTCCAGTTACTAAAGCTGCATTTTGATATTTTTGAACAATCTCAATAGCTTTTTTTAAATAAAAAAAACTTGCATTTCCATAACTTTTTTTGGGTTTATTACTTTCAAAAGGAATTTTAATATCATATATTTGGTAATTCTTTGGATCAACAATATTCTTTATACCTAGAGATTTAAGATTGTTATAACTATTTTCTAAGTTTTTTTGTGATCCAACAATTAAAAAATCAATATTATTAGGAATTTCTTTCGAACAAAGAGCCTTTAAAATAATTTCAGGTCCAATACCTGAATCATCTCCAACGCTAATGATAACTTTGAATTTATCATCAATAGAGTTACTTTCATTACTCATAATGAAATTTTGATTTGAAAAATTTAATTTTCATTTTTTTATAAATTTGATAAGAATTTAATAAATATGATCAAGTAGATATTATTTATTTAATATTAACAAGACAGTTATTTAAACCCAATTGATAGTTTTTATAAATAAGTTTATATCCTAATTTTTCACATAACAATTTATTCGACACTCTTCTATTTTCTAACCAAAATGATTGAGCTATTGGAGATAAATCTTTTTTTGCTTCTTCAAATAATATTTTTTTAGGCATCTTTAATCCAAGTAATTGGTAGCAATACTTTATAACTTCAACCTGTGAGCATGGCTCATCATCAGCGATATTAATTATTTGATGAAAATCTAATTTATTTTTATTCTGTATTAAGTAAATTATTGCATTTGCGATATCCGCAACATGTATTCGGGAAAAAACTTGGTTTTCTTTATGGATTACCTTGATCTTTTTAGCCGTAATAGCTTCTAAAGTCGACCTCCCTGGTCCATAAATACCCGGTAACCTGAAAATTTGAATTGGTAAATTTGAATGAATCCACTCTCTTTCACAATTTAATCGTCTTTGACTTCTTTCTTGAAAAGGATTGGGTTCATCTTTCTCAGAAACCCAATCACCATACGTGTTTCCATAAACTCCAGTTGTGGATAGATATCCAACCCACTTTAGAGATAGAGTCTGTATTCTGTTTTTAAGAGTTTTTAAAACTGGGTCTTTACCGTTGTTGTCTGGAGGTATACAACTAAGAATATGTGTAACTCCATCAAAGATTGAATCTTTAGGTAATAAGTTTTTGTCACTGTTAAAAATAAAACTGTTGGGATCATTATTAAATGATCTAGAGCTTGTTAATGCAGTGCAGCCAAGTTTTCTGATTGATTTAGCAAAATAGCCTCCGCTAAAACCCCCTCCAAAGATTATGAATTTATCTTTTTTTGTTAGTGGACTTGTCAAATTAATCATTTAGTCTTATAACTAGTACATATGTATTAATAAGAAAATGCAAACCTTAATTCAGCCTGAGGTAAAATTTAAGATAGTTAGTTTTGATAATTCAACTTCCATAGTAAAAGGAAAGTCGAATAAATTAAAAATTGGTTTAGATGTTAAATTCTATCAAAAATTAATTTTAATACTTATATCATCTTGCACATTTTTAATATTTCCTGAATCACCAAAAAATTCCGAAGTTTTATGCGAAAAATATCATTCCATTGAGGCGTGTAAGGTTTGGTGATTAAGCGGCATTGTATTCATTATCAGTTATTTTAAAAGTCTCACTTTTTTTCTTGAAACTAGGATTTGCCCATTGTAGTAATCTTATAGCTAATCTTAAATCCCCATCTAACCAAGCTCTAATGGCCATAGCTCTTCTAGGATCATAAAATTTTTGTTTTCGGTACCAATACAAAGCATTATCATCTGATTTGTCACCGTTACATGGTAGGCATGCTGGAACACAATTTTCTGTGGTGCTCAATCCTCCTTGGCTTCTAGGAATTATGTGGTCAATTGATTCCGAAGGTTTTCCACAATATATGCAACTCTTCCCTGTGAATCTATGAATTGATTTCCGCCATTGTCTTAATCTGAATTTAGGACATAAATCTTCTAAAAAGATAGCATCATTAATGTGCATTCAGATTATTTAATTACATATAATATTGACGGATTTATCATAAAAGTCAATATAGTGTTTAATATTTATAAGCTGAATTTTTATTCAATAAAATATATTTTGTGTATACATTTATACCTAATAAGTAATATTTAATTTATGAGCGAAACTTAAATATTTATACTGTTTCAAAAATTAATAACTATATCTATCAAATGTTTCTTCAGAATAATCTTTGCTTTCTTTTTCTCGCAGAAGTTCCTCTTGTTTCCTTCTTTTTTCTTTTCTATTATTTTCCATCTGTAGCTTTCTGTCAGGATGAAGCTGATCTAAATATTCAACACAATAAGAAAATTTTTCTCTTTCTCTTACCACTGTCTCAATAATTTGACCTGCGGCTTGCTTTGGGGAGGTCTTAAAAAGTCCCCCTTTTTGTCTTTTAATATAACTATAAGCAGCTTCCCAACTACTTTCATGATCATTCCCACCGTCCCTCATAGTACAAAATATTTCTGCTCCAAAAGAACCTGCACTTGCTTTGGGCATAAAAAATAGTGTTTGAATAAATATAGCAACTAGAGGTAAAAAATTTTTTACCTTTATGTAACCTTTCATTTTTTTTTAATTGTCTATATAAAAAATATCTTTTATTTTCATTATGTCTAGAGATGCTTAAGATTTAATTATTCCAAATATGGTCAGCATTTTTACAATTAGAGGAAGAATTAAAAGAACCGTAATTAATCTGACTGCATGAAGAGTTGCAACTGCTGGCCCTACACCATATTCAGAACCAACTAAACTCATACCACTTATTCCTCCTGGTGCAGCACCAAGAATTGTAGTTATTATGTCAACCTTCAGTAATCTGCTTGTCCACAGCCCAATCGCTAAGCCAGTTAATACAAGTGTAAAGGTTATTAGGATTGCGGGTTTCCATAAAGTTTGCAATTCAACTAAAGAGTTTTTTGTAAGGCCAGTCCCAATAACTGTTCCAATTCCGATTTCTAATAAAGTTCTTGTACCATTTGGCCACGTTGCAGTTTCAATTTTCCCACTGATACTTAAAATACTTGCACCTATTAGTGCTCCTGCAAGAGGAGCAGCAGGGATTCCTGTTTTTAGAGCTAATGCTCCAAACGTAGCACCAGCAATTAAATAATAAATTAAATTTATATTTGACATTAAAAATAGATAACTGTTTGGACATAATATTAGAAATAAATCCAAAGGCTTGAGTATATGTTCAAAATATGTTCTTATTATTTTCTTTAATAACCTCTACTCTATGAAATTTAATAATTTTTATTGAGGATTGATAAATCAACTTAAAAGAAAAACTATTTCATGATTTTAAATCAGCAATATCTTTCTGAGATTTAATAAAAATTTGAAAATGTAAAAATTAGTTTAAATTCTTGCTTCATAATTGACCTTTTTTTTGGCATAATATTAGGTAAAGCAATTTTTGTTATGGCTCCACAAATTTCTTATAAAGGTAATAAAAACCCAATCAAAAAGAAATTGTCTTTTTTTGAGGGTGGACATCAACTTGAAAAATTAGAATTTGCTCTTGCAGTTGCTCAAACTCAAGGTGATCAAGAAAAATCACAATCATTAAGAAAAAAGATAGTTGAATTAGGCGGTAATGTTGAAGAACCAGGTACTTAAATTAAGATACTTTAAGATGGAACAAAGCTATTTTTAATGCTTCACCTACTTGCTCAGTAGAAACTTTATCTTGTTCTACTAATGTATTTCCAATTGCTGCGATTACTGAAATTATGTCTCGATCATTTACATAACCTAAGTGGCCTATCCTAAATATTTTACCCTTTAAATGATCTTGGCCTCCAGCTAAAAGAATATCATATTTATTTTTTATAGTTTTTCTAAATTTTTCTGCATCTATATCTTCTATTTTTATTGCAGTAACTGAAGGACTCAAATGTTTTTCATCAGCAAATAATTTGAGATTTAGAGTTTTGGCAGCCGCACTAACTGCTAATTTATGTTTTTCATGTCTTTTAAAAATTGAATCTAATCCTTCATCTTGCATCATTTTTAATGCTTCATCTAAGGCAAAAACTAAATTAACTGCTGGAGTATAAGGATTACTGTTATTTGACAAACTTTTTTTATATGATTTTAAATTTAAATAGAATTTGGGTAAATTGGAGTCTTCAGAAGCTTTCCATGCTTTTTTACTCATAGAAACAAAGCTTAATCCTGGAGGTATCATGTATCCTTTTTGAGAACCTGACGCAACAATATCTAGCTCCCATTCGTCTACCGGTACATTACAAGCTCCAATACTTGTTACGCAGTCAATAATTGATAACGCTTTTTTATGATTACGAATATGAGAACTTATCGTTTTTAAATCATTAATTACTCCTGTTGAGGTTTCTGAATGAGTCAGGATAACTGCTTTAATTTCTTTTTTGTAATCTTTTTCTAAAACTGCTCTGAAGCTTTCTGGATCAAGTGGGGTGCCCCATTCAGCATCAATTTTAATTATTTCTAGTCCAAATTCTTCTGCAACTTTTACCCATCTTTGTCCAAATTTTCCATTCTCACCACAAATAACTTTGTCCCCTTTGCTTAATGTACTTATTATTCCTGCTTCCATAGCAGAAGTTCCACTACCCGTTATTGTTAAAACATCATTTTCTGTTTGATGTAACCATTTTAGATTCTTGGTTGTGATCTCAACAAGATCTTGAAAATCTTTACTTCTATGCCCTATGGGATGTCTACCTAGTGCTTCTAAAACTTTTTCTGGAACTGGTGTGGGACCAGGTATCATCAATGATAATTTTTGTTGTATGGCCACTTTTTAATTAATAGGTCATTCTAAGATTAGTAGTCATACAATATTTTTCAATTACTTGATTTGAAAAAAGGATTTTCTTTGCCTT
Source organism: Prochlorococcus sp. AG-388-D03 (assembly GCA_003279875.1). Lineage (GTDB taxonomy): Bacteria > Cyanobacteriota > Cyanobacteriia > PCC-6307 > Cyanobiaceae > Prochlorococcus_A. The sequence goes on along the minus strand of QCGN01000015.1, from coordinate 4,878 downwards.
TATGGGTAACTGGAGCTGCCAAGTCAGCAGTGAAAAAATTAATAGGATTACCATTTCAAGATTATGAATTAATTACAATACCTAAAGACAAAAATCTAATAAAAATTAAGGTTCATTCTGCAGGACTTATTAATGGAGAGTCTCATGCCCTTGGAATTTCTTTTGTAGATTCTGGATTAGATCTTGATATAACTCAAAATTTAGAAATTTGGACAATAGTTTCTTTAGAGAAAACTTATAAGAAAAGTAATAAGTCATTAGATTTAATTAATATTATTCCGGGTTATGGTGTTGGTATTGATCAAAAAACATCGGAGATTTGTATTTCTAATTTTGCGAAAGAAGTGTTAGTTGAAAATCTACAAGAAATGATTCCCGTTGGATGCAAGCTTAACTTAGAGATCACATTGCCAAATGGAAAGTTTTTGGCAGAAAGAACTAGTAATCAATCATTTGGAATTGTTCAAGGATTATCGATTATAGGTACTAGTGCAGAAACCTTTTCAAGTGCTTCACCTGATCAATTAAAAAATGCAAAATCTCAACTAAAAAAAATTGTTTCTAATGAATTTTGTGAAACAGTTGTTTTTGTTATCGGTGAAAATGGCTTACATTTAGCGCAAAGTTTTAATATAAAATTTCCCATTATTAAAGTAGGGAATTGGATAGGACCATTATTAGTTGACGCTGCATTAAAAAAAATCAAAAGGGTAATTCTTTTTGGTTATCATGGTAAATTAATTAAATTAGCTGGGGGAATTTTTCATACCCATAATCATTTAGCCGATGCGAGGATTGAAATTCTTGTTTATTTAGCTTTACAAGAAGAAGTACCTGTAGAGATAATTAAAAAATTGTCTCTTGTTAATACAGTTGAAGATGGATTGTTGCTTCTTGAAAGTTTTAGCCTTTCATTTGCGGACAAATTATGGAATAAATTATCAGATACTGTTGAAAAGCGTTCTATGGAATATCTTAAAAGATACATAAAAACAGATATGAAGGTAGGAGCGATCATTTTTGATAGACAAAGAAAGATACGTTGGACGGGGAATAATGGTAAAGACTATATTTCTTCTTTTAAAGGTTTCTAATTTTAAGCGGTTTATGTTTTTGCAAATAAATTGAGGTAACTTTTATACATGGTTAAAAAATTACTAAAACAAGAGAGAGATCCCTCAATATTAATATTAGATTTTGGATCTCAATATTCTGAGTTGATTGCAAGAAGAATAAGAGAGGCAAATGTATTTTCTCTGGTAGTAAGTAACTTGACTTCTATTAAGGAGATTCAGGCCATAAATCCTCAAGGGATTATATTAAGCGGTGGCCCAAATTCTGTATATGAGCAGAATGCACCTAAATGTGATCAAAAGGTTTTTAATTTAGGTATTCCAGTTTTAGGTATATGTTATGGAATGCAATTAATGGTTAAAGAGTTAGGGGGCACCGTGACTCCCGCGATTAATAAAGCTGAATATGGCAGGGCTCCAATCAATATTGATTTTGAAAGTGATTTACTTTCTAACGTTAAAGATAAATCAATTATGTGGATGAGTCATGGAGATTCTATAAAAAATTTGCCTGATGGCTTTATTAAAATTGCTCATACGGAAAATACACTTCATGCTGCAATATCAAATAAACAAAAAAAATTATTTGGTGTGCAATTTCATCCCGAAGTTATTCATTCAGAATTTGGAATGACGATAATTAAAAACTTTGTTTATTCTATTTCGAAATGCAAGGCAGATTGGACTACTGAAACTTTTTTAGAGGAAACCATTCCAAGAATTAAGGAACAAGTAGGCGATAAGAAAGTTTTACTTGCGCTTTCTGGAGGAGTGGATTCATCAACTCTTGCTTTTCTACTAAATAAATCTATTGGTAAACAGCTTACCTGTATGTTTATAGATCAAGGTTTCATGAGAAAAGGTGAACCTGAATTTTTAATGGAATTTTTTGACAAAAAATTTCATATAAAAGTTGAATATATTAATGCTAGAGAAAGATTTATTCATAAATTAAATGGGATAACTGATCCAGAAGAAAAACGTAAGATTATTGGGGGAGAATTTATTAGAGTTTTTGAAGAGGAGAGTAATAGATTAGGCCCTTTTCAATATTTGGCGCAAGGGACTCTTTACCCAGATGTTATAGAAAGTGCTGGAACAAACATAGATCCGAAGACCGGTGAACGAATTGCAGTAAAAATAAAAAGTCATCATAACGTGGGCGGTTTGCCAAAAGATTTGCAATTTAAATTAGTTGAACCATTAAGAAAACTTTTTAAAGATGAAGTTAGGAAACTAGGAAAGGCACTTGGATTACCTGATGAAATTATTAAAAGACATCCATTTCCAGGCCCTGGCTTAGCAATAAGAATTTTAGGTGAAGTTTCTAATGAAAAATTAAACTGTTTGAGGGATGCAGATTGGATAGTGAGAGATGAAATCAAAAAGGCAGGACTTTACAATGATATTTGGCAAGCATTTGCTGTTCTTTTACCTGTAAAAACAGTCGGGGTAATGGGCGACAAAAGAACTTATGCTTGGCCGATAGTTTTACGATGTGTATCGAGTGAAGATGGTATGACAGCAGACTGGTCAAGAATTCCTTATGAAACTTTAGAGAGAATTTCTAATAGAATCGTTAATGAAGTGGTTCAAGTAAATAGAGTTGTTTTCGATATTACTAGTAAGCCTCCTGGAACAATTGAGTGGGAATAGATTCTAGGGGTTAATTTTTTTCTGTAATCCCTTTTATTGTAAGTGATATTGGGAAATCAAAATGATCCCATAGAGGTCACACACAAAATCATATAAACCAATTTTCAAGGGTTTTGAGTCGAATAATTCACTTTTATCACACATAGGAGTTTGAAATGTCTCCACAGAGAAATCTTAGATTGGCATATTCGATATTTTTCAAAAACTAAAACATAGGTAAAAGATTATTGGTTTCCGTGGAAACAATAGTCATACTTTCACTGAGTACGTTGAACTAGATATTGCTATTGATGAGTATTCTCCAAATGCTTATCTTTTCAAAAGATTAGACAGCGAAACTAAAAACCATTTTCTGTAAGAAATTCCTCGACGAGGTATGCAAATGCCCAATCTTTAAGATGTTGTGTATCTTCAAGATAAGATCCATCGCAAACCTCATTATTACAAACGCCAACCCCAAAGGCGTCCAGCAAATAATTAGAATCATTCATTGAAATCCAGTTCTTTATGTCTTCCTCGAACTGTTGACGATACATTGAAATCTGATTGTCCCTTGAATATATGCAACTCTCACCGCCGAAAGGTTTGAACCATTGCTCTTTCCACTCTGAATAACATGCTTCACCTGATCCCTTGGGGAACCTTCCAGCATTAACATAAAATGCAGTCTTTACTCCAATGTTGTATAACTTATTCGTAAGATAATTGAGTTTTTGAAAATATATTTTTTGAGCATTGACAGTTGATATTGAATTATTCTCTGAGGTCTCAAACTTAATTAAACTTTCAGGATTTTTGCCATAAGAATTCTTTTCTTTAACTATAAATTGATCAATACTGAAACTTGCAATCAGAACTAGATCTCCCTCTTTAACCACTGAAAACAGTTCGTTTTCTACTTTCTTTTGATTCTCATAACAATCAAAATCACGAAAGGCAGGATGATCAAAACTAGACCTGACCGCAGGTGGAAATTGGCAATAATTTCCCCATACACTAATAACATTAAAGGTCTTTCGATCTCTAGAGACTGAAGAAAGTATATTTCCCAATTTAGAAGCATGACTATCGCCAAGAACATAAACAGTAGGAAGATTCTCACCTACGTAATTCCCACAACCAGAATCTAAAGCGACTGCCTTTGTGTAGGCAGAAAAAATTGAGCAAGATGCACTTTGATACGGTTTAAACTTATAGAATTGCTTCAGATGAACCGGGACCGGCAGATTACCAATAAACAAACGACCATTCAATGGTTTCCCAAGAGCAATAAGACCGCATGAAAGACCAACTAAAACTCCCCCACCACCACCCAAGGTCTTCCATCTCTTGCCAAACCAGTTACATTTCCTCAATGGTGTTTCAATCCATCTATAAGAGGCAACGGCAAGACCAAGCATTAGTGCAATTTGGAAAGGCAATGACCACCAATGAATACCAATTGTTAATCGACTCATTGAGAGAACACCCCAATGCCAAAGGTATAAGGAATAAGAAATGAGACCTATATAAACGACTCTAGAATTGGTGAAAAATGTATATGATGTTGTCCCTTTTTTTAAAGAAGCGATTAGAACCAAAGAAAGAATAACCACTGCAACTGTCGATGTTGTTGCTAATGACATCGGTAAATACATAATCCCAACTATCAATCCCAGCACTAAAAGCGGTGGTATTTTCTCAAGGAAGTGTTCAATAGATTTTCTTTTTTGAAATCCAATAAATAGTAAACATCCCGATGCCATTTCCCAAAACCTAGTTGTTATTAAGAAATATGCTGCTGATTGATTGATTGGATAGAGATAGATAAATCCAATTAGCGAAGCAATTGTAAGTGCCCCAACTATTAGAAAAAGGTTGCGAGCACCATTCTTAGTTTGGTGTCCAAATCCAGAAAACCAAACTAGTAAGGGGAATAAGAAATAGAACTGCTCTTCAACACTAAGGGACCAAGTGTGTGTAAATACATTTAGTTCAGTTGATTGGGCAAAGTAGTCGGTCGATGTTTGGAAGAGAAATATATTAGACAGACCAAATAATGATGTTATTCCTGTTTTCAAAGATGTGCCTGGTTCTGGATTGAATAAGCAAATCGTAATACTCGTTATTAGGATAAAAACTGATAGTGCTGGTACTAATCGCTTGATTC
>QCGN01000014.1 GCA_003279875.1 Prochlorococcus sp. AG-388-D03 | reverse complement strand
CTAACTAAATCAAATATTCCTGCTGAATGATCAATATTCTTAGCTAGCTTATTAGCAATTTTTGCTCTTAATTTGTTCTCTCCTATTCCTATCGTTAAGGTTATTCCTAAATTTTGATATATTAAGCATCTTACTTTTCTTGCCCAAGGATTTAAATTCTTATCTTTAGGTCTAATAATTGAGACAAAAGCTTCATCAATTGAATAAATCTCTATTTCTTCAGAATAATCCTTTAATAAGTTCATTAATCTCTTGCTCATGTCACCATAGAGTGAGTAATTTGAACTTAAAACCGCGACTCCTAACCTATTTAAACTTTCTTTGGCTTTAAAATAAGGGGTTCCCATTTTTATTTTCAAAGCGCGAGCTTCAGGACTTCTTGCAATAATACATCCGTCATTGTTAGATAAGATTACTACTGGTTTATTCCTTAAATGCGGATTAATACTTTGTTCGCATGATGCGTAAAAATTATTGGCATCTATAAGAGCTATTGCTTCATTACGCAAGCTTTTGCTTTTCATAAGTAATTATGTATTGAATAGATTACAACCCCCCAAATCTGTATATCAATATGATTTCTAAAACTGATGTCTGGATAATTATGATTTTCTGCTTTTAAATATAATTCATTATTTTTTATGGATAATCTTTTTATTGTGAATTCTCCATCTATCATCGCAATGACAATATTTCCTGGCTTAGCAGTTAAACTCTTATCTACTATTACTAAATCTTTATCTTTAATTCCTGAATTTATCATCGATTCACCTTTAATTCTAAGAAAAAAAGTACTAAAAGGATTAGATATTAAATGCTCATTTAAATCAATATTCTCCTCTGTATAGTCATCTGCAGGAGAAGGGAAACCTGCTGATATCGAATCACTTAATAATGGAATCTTCACATTTTTAAAAGTCGAAATAGAAATACGCAAAACTTTAATATATAGTACATATATACTATATATTAAAGTTTTGAAATTGCGTTTATTTTTAGGGTTTTATATATTAATCTTTAATCTTCTGTTTTAGGAACGATGATAAGGAGAATTATTCGAAATAGAAATAGCTCTATAGATTTGTTCGAGTAGAATTAATCTTGCAAGTTCATGAGGAAAAGTAAGAGGAGATAGGCTTAGTAGAAGATGTGATTTTTTTTTAATATCAGGAGGGATTCCATCGGTGCCTCCAATGAGAAAATGAATTTTTTTATTTTTAAAATTTAAAAGTAAAGAAGTCAATTCAATTGAACTAAAAGATTTACCTTCTTCTGCAAGAGAAATAATAATATTATTAACTGGAATATTATTAACATTAAAACTTTTAGACTCATTAATAATGAGATCAGGCATTCTTTTTTTGTATTGATTAATTCCTTCTCTTATCCAATATTTTTTTATTTTACCAATAGCAGTTATTGATAATCTATTAGTCTGAAGCATAGAAAAGAAGAAAATTTTCTTTATTCATCAAGAAGATAATTAAATTCGTCATATAGTTCATCTTCGATCGATAAATTACCTGAGTAATTAGTTTTCCTAGAATTTAAATTATGAAAACTATCCTCACTTTTTTTTAATAATGGATTTTCTTTTGTTGTTTCAATTATATTGTCAGAATTATCAATTATAGAATAAAAAATTTCGGACGGGTCATCAACTTTGGATGAATTATTAGGTTCCTGGCGATTTTTATATGAGTTATTATTGTTAACGAAATTGTTTTTTTTAATAAAAGTATTGAGTTTACCTAAATTTTTTTTTGATAGACCCATACTATTTAATATAGATATAAAGTATATATTTAATTTAAACATATTAAATCTCTTTTGGATGAATTTTAAAAACTATCATCAAAAAAAAAGATTTGGCCAACATTGGTTGGTAAATAATCTTGTATTAGAGAAGATTAAAGAAGTAGCTGAACTTGAAGAAAAAGATTTTATTTTAGAGATTGGACCAGGAAGAGGGGCTTTAACTTCAAAATTGCTTGATTCAAAAATTAATAAATTGCATGCTATCGAATTAGATAAAGATTTAATTGATCTTTTAAATAAAAAGTTTAAAAATGATAAAAAATTCTCACTTCAACAAGGGGATATTCTTTCAACAAATCTTAACTCTATAAATAAAAAAATTACTAAAGTAATCGCTAATATTCCATATAATATTACAGGCCCAATCTTGGATATGTTTATAGGAAGATTAGGTATGGTAAGTGAGAATAATTATCAGAAAATAGTTTTCTTAATGCAAAAGGATGTTGTAGATAGGATCTTATCTAGAGAAGGAAATGCCAATGCAGGAGCTCTGAGTGTGAGGATGCAACTCATGTGTAATATAAGAAGAATATGTGATGTGTCTCCATCTTCTTTTAACCCACCTCCAAGAGTATTTTCTTCATTGGTTGTTTTTGAACCATTGAGACCAGAGTTGAGGCTAGATATTAAATTAGAGAAATATATAGACAAACTTCTTAGGCTTTCATTTAACTCAAGAAGAAAAATGATAAGAAATACTCTTAATTCAATACTTTCAGAAGATGAGATAAAGCAATTATCTGAATCATCTGAAATATGTTTTAATTTAAGACCTCAAGATCTTTCTATTAAAAAATGGATTAAGCTCGCAGAGGCTTGTATTAAAATTACAAATAAGAAATAGTAAAATGTCAAAATTACCTACAACCAAAATCTGTGTTAAATCACCAGCCAAGATAAATCTCCACCTGGAAATTATCGGTAAAAGAAAGGATGGATATCATGAATTAGCAATGATAATGCAGAATATTGACCTTTTTGATTATTTAGAATTTGAGAATAATCAAATAGGTGATATTGAATTGAATACTGATTGCAATGATCTAAGTCGTGATGATGATAACTTAATAATAAAAGCAGCTAACTATATAAAGAAAATATCAAATAATAAGGAGTTAGGAGCAAACATATTTTTAAAAAAAAATATTCCAATTGGAGCTGGATTAGCTGGTGGTTCTAGTAATGCAGCTGCAACATTAGTCGGACTTAATAAGTTATGGAATTTGAGGCTTGATTACGATACTATTTTTTCACTTTCCGCAAAATTAGGTTCAGATGTACCTTTTTTTTTAAATGGAGGCTGCCAATTATGTTTTGGAAGAGGAGAAATTCTTGAAAAATATAATTCAAAATTTGACTATGGCGTGATACTTTTAAAAAATCCAAAAATTTCAATCTCAACCGCAGATACTTATAAAAAATATAGTAAAGAATTTTGTTCAAAAAACTATGCAGATTCTGAAGAAACAATTTTTATCAGAAATAACTTAAGAATAAACGGTTTTAATGATCTAAATTTCCAAGATCAAATGATAAAAGTAAAAAATGATTTACAAGTTATTGTTGAGAAAGAAAATGATTCGGTAAATAAGGCACTAAATTTACTCTCAAATTTGGAAAATTGTTTTTCTGTTTCAATGAGTGGATCAGGTCCAACATGTTTTGCTCTTTTTAAAGATATAAATAAGGCAAATGAAATTTTTCAACAAAATCGTAATCTATTTAATAACAATGGATTTGATGTATGGGTATGTAAATTAATTGATACTGGTATAAGCTTTTTATAAAAAATTTATTTATTTCCAATAAAAAATGAATAATAAAAAAACTTTAATTAATAGAGATGAAAATGAAATTCCAAATACTCCTGAAAAGGGCCCCCTAAGTTTTATAACTGGTTCATTAACAAGTTTTTTACTTTGCATATTTTTTTATTTTATAAGTACTAAGATTGCAATTTATTTTTCTCTACATAAACCATCAAACACATCTGAGATTGTTCAAAGTATATCTTCCAGTATTAATACACTTATTATAGGATTGTCTTTCTTATTAACTTTTTCATTTGCTTTTATAGGTTTAGGTCTTTTTATTGTATTTATTCGAAGTTTTTTGGTTAAAAAAGATTAAAATCCTAATATTATTAATAAAACTAGAGTTTTTTAATGTCTCTACATGACTTAGGCCTACTAATACTTTTACTCTCTCCAGGTATGATTTTGTCAATATTACTACTTATAACTTTTGCTGAAGGAGGCTAATTCCACCTTGATGGTATAAATTTATATATATGATTAATTAGGGAATTACTCGTGGCTGGTACTTTATTATTTAATGCTTTAAAAGAAGCAATTGATGAAGAGATGGCAAATGATGTAAACGTTTGCGTTATGGGTGAAGATGTAGGTCAATATGGTGGTTCTTACAAAGTCACGAAGGACCTATATGAAAAATATGGGGAATTAAGAGTTTTAGATACTCCAATTGCTGAAAATAGTTTCACTGGCATGGCTGTTGGAGCTGCCATGACTGGATTAAGACCTATAGTTGAAGGAATGAATATGGGATTTTTACTATTAGCCTTTAATCAAATATCTAATAATATGGGTATGCTCAGATATACAAGCGGAGGTAATTATAAAATCCCAGCAGTTGTACGCGGCCCTGGTGGGGTTGGGAGACAATTAGGGGCGGAACATAGTCAGAGATTAGAGGCTTACTTTCACGCTGTTCCTGGTATTAAAATTGTTGCTTGTAGTACTCCTACTAATGCGAAAGGGTTAATGAAAGCAGCTATAAGAGATAATAATCCTGTTTTATTTTTTGAGCATGTTCTTCTATATAATTTGTCTGAGGAATTACCTGATGGGGATTATATCTGTTCTTTAGAGCAAGCTGACTTAGTCAAAGAAGGTAATGACATTACTATATTAACTTATTCCAGAATGAGACATCATTGCTTAAAGGCTATTGAAGATTTAAATAAGAAAAATATTGATGTTGAATTAATTGATCTAATAAGCTTAAAACCTTTTGACATGGAAACAATATCAAAATCTATTAAAAAAACACATAAGGTAATTATTGTTGAAGAGTGTATGAAGACTGGAGGCATTGGAGCAGAATTGATTGCTTTGATTACTGAAGAATGCTTCGATGAACTTGATACTAGACCTATAAGATTATCTAGTCAGGATATTCCCACACCATATAATGGAAATCTGGAAAATTTAACAATAATTCAACCTCATCAAATAGTCGATAAAGTCGAAGAAGTTATAAATGGGAGTATTTAATAAATGAAAAGAAAGCAAGGGTGGCTTTTCTTTATAATTTTCCTACTCACTTTTTCAATTTATTTATTAATAAATTTTCCACTTCAATTAGGTTTAGATTTAAAAGGTGGTTCTCAACTTACGCTTCAATTAGTTAAAGAAGAGGGGAAAGTTACAAAAGAAGAACTCGAAGCTGTTAACTCAGTTTTGGATAAACGTGTAAATAATTTGGGAGTAGCAGAGTCAAATTTACAAACATTAGGTCGTGATCAATTAATTTTAGAATTACCAGGAGAACAAAATCCCTTGTCAGCCTCAAGGATATTAGGTAAAACTGCTTTATTAGAATTCAGAACTCAAAAAGTAAGTACAAGTTCAGAATTAAAAAATCTTCAATTACAGAGATTTAAAATAAGTGAATTAATTGATCGGTTCAATAATGGTGATAAACGAAATGATCTTTATTCACTTGTTATTGATAACCTTTCTGAAATAGAAAATGACATAAAATATACTTCTAATAAAAAAGAATTATTTGATAAATTAGTTGATACTAAGAAGTATATAAGTAATGAAATTGTTAATTTGTTCAATAAAACCGACTTGTCAGGAAAAGACTTAATAAATGCGGGTAGAAGGCAGGAGCAAACTAATAGTAATTGGGAAGTTTCATTATCCTTTAGTAATGAAGGTGGCCAAAAATTTGCTGATATTACAAAATCAATAGCGGGTACTGATCAACTTTTATCAATTGTTCTTGATGGGGAATCTATTAGTGAAGCTAGTGTTGGAAGCCAATTTATTAATACTGGTATTACTGGTGGATTAGCCACAATAAGTGGAAATTTTTCAGCTGAGAATGCAAGGGAATTAGAAGTTCAACTCAAAGGGGGTTCTTTGCCTTTACCTATTGAAATAGTTGAAACTAATACAATTGGGCCCTTACTTGGTTCGAAAAATATAGTTAAGAGTCTTTATGCGGCTATTTGTGGATTGATATTTGTTGGAATATTTATGATTTTTAACTATCGAATTTTAGGTTTCGTTTCAGTAATTTCGTTAATTTTTTATGGTTTTTTTAACTTAGCACTTTATTCTTTAATACCTGTAACTTTAACTTTACCTGGAATTGCTGGATTAATCCTGAGTATTGGTATGGCCGTAGATGCAAATGTTCTAATATTTGAGAGAATTAGAGAAGAATTAATTAATGGGAATACTCTTATAAGATCAATTGATAGTGGTTTTCTGAGAGCCAATTCGTCCATTATTGATGGTCATATTACAACTTTTGTAAGTTGTCTTGTGCTTTTTATATTGGGAACTAATTTTGTAAAAGGATTTGCTGCAACACTTGGTATTGGGGTTGTGATAAGTTTATTTACCTCATTAAATTGTTCTAAAACTATCTTAAGATTTTTAACTACTTATCAATCTTTAAGACAAAAAAATCTTTATTTAAGTAGGTCTAATCCTCTCTAATTTTAAAAATTTTCTATTATAAAAATTTCATGAATTCATTTAATTTTAATTTAATTAAAAATAAAAATAAGGTTTTTGGATTTTCATCCGTTCTTATATTATTAAGTTTAATAGGAATTTTATATTCATCTTTTTATACTTCTTTTAAAAAACCAATAAATCTTGGAATGGATTTTATTGGAGGAAATGAATTAAGAATTGAAAGGGTTTGTGAAGAACAATGTGAACAAATTTCTCCGGATTTAGTTATCGAAAAACTAAGAAAACTTTCTGATAAAAAAAATAATTTAAACAATATTAAATTACAAATTCAAAATAATAATAGTTTAATTTCAATTCGGACCCCTTATTTGACAATCGAGGAATCAAATAATTTAATTGCTAATGTTGATAAAATTGTAGGACCTTTAAAGTATGAAACTAAAAACTCGAGAATAATAGGCCCAAAACTTGGCAAAAAACTTCTTACAAATTGCGCTACCTCATTATTAGTTTCTTTATTTGCAATCTCCTTGTATATCTCCATTAGATTTGATAGGAAATATGCTTTTTTTGCTTTAATAGCTTTATTCCATGATCTGTTTATTGTTTTTGGTATATTTTCTTGGTTAGGTGTCCTTTTGTCTATTGAGGTAAATAGTTTATTTGCAGTTTCTTTATTAACAATAGCTGGCTATTCGGTTAATGATACAGTGGTAATTTTTGATAGAATTAGAGAAAATTTAAAACAGGATCAAGAAAATTACAATAAAACAATTCAAATTTCTATTAATGAATCTTTTCGAAGAACATTATTTACTAGTATTACCACTTTAATTCCTCTATTGACTCTTATTATTTTTGGATCCTACTCACTCTTTTGGTTTTCTATATCGTTGTCATTAGGAATTTTGATTGGAAGTTACTCAAGTATTTTATTAGCTCCTTCTTTCCTAATAAAAGATTAGATAATCTGTTTAATTTATATGAGAATAAATTACTATCTAATACTTTTATTTTCTTTGGTTTTAATTGATCTTTCTACAGAATTAAGAATTTTGATTGACCATTTTACATTTAATTCTCTATATTTTGCACTTTCTAAACATCCACTATCTTTTTTTATTCTTTTTTCTTATCCATATTTATATAGAAAATTAATAAAATGAATTCTTTCAATTATCATTGATTGCCTCTTTAATTAAAACTTGTATGACCACTGCAATAGGTAACGATAAAACTAATCCTAAAGGTCCAAAAATAAAAGTAAATCCAAATTGAGATATTAATGTCAATCCTGGTAGTAAATTTGTTTTCTTTTTCAAAATAGAAGGCATTATTAAGTAACTTTCTATATTTTGAATGATTATATAAGCACCTAAAACTGCTATTGGCTTCCAGAAGTTATCTAATAGCGCTATTGATATTGGAAATATTCCACTTAGTACTGGTCCGATATTAGGAATTATGTTCAGGATCATAGCGATAATCGCATTTGATACTACATATTTAACATCTAAAATTGAAAGAACTATTAAAGATAATAAACCAACAGATAAAGAACTTATTACCATTGAAAATGTCCAATTGGTTAATGCAATATTACATTTGTCCAATATGTTCCTGAATTTATTTCTATAAACTTTTGGAATTACTAATAGTACTCCTTCCTTATAGGCATTTGGTTCAATTGAAATCATAAAACTAACTACTAAAACAAATATTATTCTTATCAATCCGGATCCGAGATTACCCGCTAAATTAATTATATTTATAAAACTTTCTTGTATTGCTTTAGCAATGGTAGCACCATCTGGAATGGGTATTACATCATTAATAAGATTGAAAATGTCTATTACATTTTCAGATTCTTTACCATAAAGTAAATCATTTAGTTTGTTTAGATTAGAGTTAATAAGTATATTAATTCTTGATAAACCGTTTGGGATGTCAATTAAGATCTCATTAAACTCTCTTATAAATGGAGGTAATACAAGAATAGAAACTGTAAATATGATGAACGATATTACAACTAATACAATTAATAAAGATAAGAATCTCGGTAGTTTTAAATTGGTTTGTATTTGATTGCATAAATTACTTACTACATTTGATATTACTAAAGAACAAATTATTAATAAAAAGAAATCCCTCAAAGTCCATATTATTAAAAAACTTATTATTACTACAGCAAATTTAAAATAAAAGGATCGATTCAATTTTAGAAAGTTTGCTTACTTCTTTTCAGAATATCCTAATCCATTTGATTTAGCATAACTATTCGCAAATCTCATAAATCTATCAAAATCAGATTTAGTTTTCCATATGTAGGTACCCTCTAAATACATTGGATCGCCATCAACAAATTTAACTTTAACCTCTCGTGTTAAGATTTCCCCTTCTGAATCAATCATTCTCATCCCGGTAATCTCCCCATTAGCTATTGAAGATAATGCTTGAGGTTTTTCGAATATAAAAATTGCTTGTCCAGTCGTGCCATCATTACCCCTCGTTAATCTTATTTCTGGAACTACAGGTTCATTAACTCCTTCGTAGAATTGTATTTTAGCTTGTTTATTTTCTGCCATAATGTTTTTATTATTAATTTCATATTGTAGATAAAAAAAGTTATTTTCGTTATAAATTAAAATATCGTTGATTCTTTTATTAATTTCAAAATTTTTTTATTATCAAATATATCTGTCATGTCTAAAATTTTTATATTATTTTTCCCAATTTTTTCATGTTCATAACATTTATCATAATATTCTAAAACAGACGTACACACAGATTTCCAATCTTTTTTTTCTATTGCCTCAATAGCAATTTGAGTTCTTTGTGGACCTAGTCTTTTCTTTATTCTAATGACAGCATTTTTTAACTCTTCTTCGTCAAAAATACTATACGTTTTAATTAATTCTTGTATACGATTTGATTCGCTTTTTAAAATTTCAATTCTTTGTGCAGTTTTCATTTGATTGAAAAACTCATGAGGTATTTTACATTTTCCAATATTTGAACTTTCTGCTTCTACAAATATTTTAATAGTTTTTCTAAACCCTTTTAATTTTTCTGCTATCAAATTTTCAAATTGTTCATTTGATGGTTGTTTTTTCATACCTAATCCACCAAAGGTACTTCCTCTATGGCAAGCTAATCCCTCTAAATCAATAATTTGATAGTTATTTTTATCAAGAAGCTTTAATAATTTAGTTTTCCCAGTACCAGTTTTACCTCCGATAACAATTATTTCCCATTCCTTTTTAAAGCTATCTAAAGTCCATTTTCTATAACTTTTGTAACCACCCTTTAAAGTTATTGTTTTTTGATTATATTTTTCTAAAAGCCAAGATATACTCTGAGATCTCATTCCACCTCTTGCACAATAGATTTTTAAGGTAAGCTCTTCTGCTTTTGAATTATAATTATTTGATTTATAAAAACTTACAGCCTCAAAGAGATTTTCTACCATATTATCAATTTTATTTGCTAAAAATTCCAAACCTTTAATTACAGCTTTTTCCCTTCCATTATTTTTATATATTGTTCCTATGGTTGATCTTTCTTCATTATCAAATAATGGAATATTTATAGAATTTGGCAAATTTCCTTTATAATATTCTCCTGGACTCCTTACATCAATAAGAGGTCCATTAAACTTCCTGAATTTCTCTAATTCTTCTTTGTTGGAGTACATGGGTAGCTTTTAAAATTAGATGGATTTATTAGAAATGACAAACAATGATCAAGAGGATCAATATAAGACTACATTAAATTTAGTTAAAAGATTTGTTGACTCTAATCAGAGAAAAAGAATAAATTTATTATCTGAAGTTGAATCTGAAGTTGATAATCTTTTCCTGATTGGTAAAAACCTTTTTGATCTTTTTGACAAAGATGGAGATGATTGGGCAGCTGGTTGGTTATTACAAGTTTTAAAAAAACATAAACCCAATTTTTTTATTGATGATAATTACAATAATTGGTTCTCCACTTATTCAGATGAGAACATTAACTATGAAGAATTACAGTTAAAACTTCTTGAACAAAAATTTGAGGAAGCAGATAGATTGACAAGTTCATATTTAAGAAAGCTTGCTGGCAAGCTTGCTGAAAAACGTGGATATGTTTTTTATAGTGAAGTTAATAATATGTCAGGCACTGATCTTCAAACAATAGATAGATTATGGAGTATTTACTCAAATGGTAAGTTTGGTTTCTCAATACAGGCAAAACTTCTAAAGTCAGTTGAAAAAAAATATGAATTACTATGGCCAAAAATAGGTTGGAAAAATAATGGTTATTGGACTAGATACCCTAGTTCATTTATTTGGTCTTTGGATGCTCCTGAAGGACACATGCCATTAATTAACCAACTTAGAGGTGTTAGATTGATGGATTCTATTCTCAGACATCCAGCAATTACTTTGAGACATAATAATATTCTTTGATTTAAAGCTATTTGATAAGTTAAAATAATAAAACTATTAATATATAGTTATGTCCTTTTTTCAGGGCAAAATTCTTTTAAATTTTATTATAAAGCTTTTAAAAAGACCATCAATTAACTGGTCTAATTATGAATTATGCTCATCACTTCAATTAAGTGATTTTGTTGATTTATTATTAGAGCCTATAAAATCTTCTCATTATAGTTATCGCATAAAACTTGGTTTGCATGAAGCTCTTATTAATGCTGTTACTCATGGCAATAATTTAGATCCCCAAAAATCAATAAGAGTTAGAAGAATTATCACCCCTAACTGGTGTGTTTGGCAGATTCAAGATCAAGGTGATGGTTTAGAAACAAAAAAAAGAATTTATAAATTACCTAAAGAAATTAGTTCTTTTAATGGACGTGGTCTT
This sequence comes from Prochlorococcus sp. AG-388-D03, assembly GCA_003279875.1. Taxonomy (GTDB): domain Bacteria; phylum Cyanobacteriota; class Cyanobacteriia; order PCC-6307; family Cyanobiaceae; genus Prochlorococcus_A. Next base: position 18,635 of record QCGN01000014.1, on the reverse strand, counting down.
TATATTATTAACGAGTGCTTTGATGATATTAGATGGAGTAATAAAGGAAATAGACTTCAGTTAGCTTTAAAAAGATGAATTATTACTTGGGCAAGGTTTGTCAACATTAATTCCCTTTAACCATTTTAGGCTTTCTTCTAAATAATTTATTGCATCATTTTCATTTTCTGAAATTAATAATTGGCATAATGCTGCTGATATAAGCTCTGCTGATCTATTTATCTTTTTACCCTTAAGTTTATGCCAATCTAGATGATCAATTTTTAATTTATTATTCAGTTTTTGAGCAAGTTGAATAATATCTTCATCCATTTTATTCATAGTTAATACATAATTGTCTAATCACTTTATAGCAGACCATACTTTAGTCATAAAAAATGAATTTGATTTTATATTATTAAAACCGATATCCTCTATTTTTTGATTTATATCTTCTTTGATGTAATCACAATAAAAAGGTTCATGAAATGACCTGTGAAAATTCTCCATTATTTGGATAAAATCAGGAGAATCAGTTATCTGTATTGAATCAGCAAGAACTAATATTCCTCCAGGCTCTAATACTCTAAAAAACTCTTTTAAGACAGTTTCTCTAACAATTCTTGGTAATTCATGAAATAAATAGACACACGATATGCCTTGCAGGCTATTATTTTCAAAAGGTAATTCTTCAGCATTTCCTTTAATCAATTCAATTAAATCTCCATCTAAATCAGAAATAAATCTACTAGCTTCTTTTAAGTATGAACCAGATAAATCGATTCCTATAATTTTTTCTTTTGGAAAGGCTCCTCTTAATTGTTTTAGTGTTCTTCCTGAACCAGTTGCAACGTCAAGTATTCTTAATGAGCTTTTTTTTCTGTCACTAAAATTTTTCAAACCTTCTTTAAGTGGCTTTAGTATCCTTCTTCTCATTGCATCAGCACTTCCATTAAAAAGAATTTCTACTTGTAAATCATAAATACTTGCTGAAAAGTCTGATAGATAACCATCTGTTTGATGGTGAAAATTTCTCAAGTAATATTTTGGGTAGTTTTCATTATCAATATTTTTAGGAAGATCTTGAAAATTTTGTTTTCTCCTCCTATCCCATGTATTTGGCATGTCTAACCATATTTTTGGATACTGGGTTAAATACCTTAGCCAGGGTTCATCAAATAATAATTTTTTGGGATAAACATTTTTTTCAGCATCATTCCAATCTTCCTCTCTTAAAAGATCCATTGAATTTTGAATATCTACCAAAAGCTTTTTATCTATATTGAATTCTCCAAGCTTATTATCAGGAAGTATAAAATTCATGATTCTTGTACTTAATTCTTTGTGAGCCAATCCCGCAATACTTTTTCCTTGTTGAAGTGTTTTATATGCGATTTTTGAAATTTGTTCTCTTGCCATTTTTATTAATACTTAATTATATTCCAACAAAAAAAAAATCAATCTGAGAATTATTTGTGATAATTCTCAAATTAATTTTTAAAAATAAAGTTTAATTCGTCAAATGTACTTAAGCGTCATAATACATGAAGAATTCATGAGGATGAGGTCTCTGTCTTAATTGTTGTACCTCTTCATATTTAATATCAATAAAATTATCTATGAAGTCTTCAGTAAATACTCCTCCAGCTAATAAATAGTCTTTATCTGCTTTAAGTGCATTAAGTGAATCGTTTAGAGATGAGGGAACTGTGTCTATTTTGGAAAGTTCTTCTGTTGGTAATTCAAATAAATCAACATCAACTCCATCACCTGGATCAATTTGATTCTTAATTCCATCAATACCAGCTAACATCATCACAGAAAAAGCTAAATAAGGATTGGCGAGGGCATCCCCTGATCTAAATTCTAATCTTTTAGCTTTAGGACTAGGTCCTGTTAATGGAATTCTAACAGCAGCTGATCTGTTTCCCTCTGAATAAACTAAATTGACTGGAGCTTCAAAACCTGGAACTAATCTTTTATAGCTATTAGTAGTTGGATTTGTAAATGCGAGGAATGAAGGAGCATGCTTCAATATCCCACCGATATACCACCTTGCAGTTTGAGATAGGTTGGCATATGAACCTTCCCCAAAGAATAATGGTTGACCACTTTTCCATAAACTTTGGTGAACATGCATTCCTGTTCCATTATCATTAAATACTGGTTTAGGCATGAAGGTGGCTGTTTTGCCATATTTTTTAGCTACATTTCTTACGACATATTTATATGTCATTACATTATCTGCAGCATTTATTAACGAATCGAATTTCATTCCGAGTTCATGCTGTCCAGCTCCTGCTACTTCATGATGATGCTTCTCAGTTGGAATACCTAATTCACCCATAAGTAAAAGCATTTCAGATCTTATGTCTTGGGCTGTGTCATTAGGCGCTACAGGGAAATACCCTTCTTTATATTGAATTTTATATCCTAAATTTCCACCTTCTTCTATTCTTCCAGTATTCCATGGAGCTTCAATAGTATCTACGCTATAAAAACATCCACCTTCTTTAGAGTCATATCTAACATCATCGAATAAAAAGAATTCTGGTTCTGGTCCAAAAAACGCAGTATCTGCTATTCCTGTAGAGTCTAAATATTTTAATGCCTTTTGTGCTAATGATCTTGGACACCTATCATAAGGTTCTCCGCTTCTAGGCTCTTGAATAGAGCAAATCATGCTTAAAGTTTTATGTTTATAAAATGGATCAATCCATGCGGTACTTGAATCAGGAACCATTGACATATCAGAAGCATTAATGGCTTTCCATCCTCTTATAGAGGAGCCATCAAATGCTAAACCTTCAGTAAATGATTCTTCCTCTATCATGTCAGATGTCAAAGTAAGATGTTGCCATTTACCATGAATGTCTGTGAATTTTAGATCGATGAGTTCAATTCCTTCATCTTTAATCTGACTTAGAACATCTTGGGGAGATTTAGCCATTGCTTTAAAAATACCTTCAATAAAATTAATTAGTTGATGCATCTAATTATGTATCAACCGTAACTTTTTTGAACACTAGGTTGCTTCTTTCAGTGTTTCAAGTTATATGTTTACCAATTGTTAACATAAATATTTAAATTGAATGAATATCTTTAAACATTCTTCGCTTTAGTCGAGAAATTAGTTTAATTTAAAAGTAATGCTTTAAAAGGTTTTGACAGAAACAAAACTCATTTCTACTTTAAATAAAGAGAATTTACCTCAGCTTGCTAAAACTTATGTTCCATCAAGACTTTTATTAGGACCTGGACCCTCAAATGCTCATCCTGAAGTTTTAAAGGCTTTATCTCTTAATCCTATAGGACATTTAGATGAAGCATACATTGAATTAATGTCTGATGTGCAAAAATTATTAAGATATACATGGCAATGCAATAATAGAATTACTTTACCGATGAGTGGGACAGGTAGTGCTGCAATGGAAGCATCCATCGCGAATTTTATTGAACCAGGTGAGAAAATATTAATTGCAAAGAAAGGATATTTTGGCGATCGTTTAGTAGATATGGCCTCAAGATATAAAGCAAATGTCTCAGTGATTAATAAAGAATGGGGTGAAGCTTTTACTTTTGAAGAAATTAAATACGAAATCGAAACTAAAAAACCAGCAATATTTGCTATTGTTCACGCTGAAACATCAACAGGGGTATTACAACCTCTTGAAGGCATAGGAGATTTATGTAGAGAGAATAATTGTTTGTTTTTAGTTGATGCTGTTACATCTTTAGGTGCTCTAGAACTTTATATTGATGATTGGAAAATTGATCTTGCATATAGTTGTAGCCAAAAAGGTTTAAGTTGCCCTCCTGGACTTAGCCCTTTTACAATGAATAAAAGAGCTGAAGATAAACTTAGCTCAAGATCTTCTAAAGTTCCAAATTGGTATTTAGATTTATCTTTATTAAATAAGTATTGGGGATCTGATCGGGTTTACCACCATACGGCGCCAGTTAACATGAATTTTGCAATAAGGGAGGGTTTGAGATTAATTGCTAATGAAGGTTTAGAAAATATATGGAAAAGACACAATACTAATGCAATTAAATTATGGAAAGGATTAGAAACTCTTGGGTTGGAGCTACATGTTTCTAGCGAATTTAGATTACCTACTCTTACAACAGTAAAGATACCTTCTGCAGTTGATGGAGATGCATTTAGAAATCATTTGTTAAAAAATTTTGGTATTGAAATAGGAAATGGATTAGGCGCTTTGTCAGGCAAAGTATGGCGTATTGGATTAATGGGATTTAATTCTAGTGATGAGAATGTTGATCGATTATTAAATTTATTTGATACTGAATTAAAGAAATTTTCTATTTTTGATTCCTCATCTTTTTAAACCACATCTTTATTTTATTTTCACAATCCTTATCTAATATCCCTCCTATTACATTCATTTTATGATGAGCACTTTCATGTTTAGATAAATCAATTGTGCCTCCGAATCCGCCTCTTTTTTTATCTTTAGAACCATATATTACATGCCCCATTCTTGCTTGAACTAATGCAGCTGCACACATTGTACAAGGCTCTAAATTAACAATAATGCTGCATTCATTAAATCGCCAATCACTTTTAATCCATGCAGCTTGTCTAAGTGCTATTAATTCGGCATGTCCTAGAGGATTATTATTCTTTTCCCTATTATTACTACCTCTACCAATACATCTTCCTTTTTCATCAATTATGATTGCCGTTATTGGTAATTCCACCTTTCCTACTTCATCAGATCTTCGTAAAATGGATTTCATCCATTTAAAATAATCTAAGTTAGTATTTTTTTTATGCTGAATTTCGATATCACGATTCATTATTAATAATAATAATTTGTACTTATTAATATCATAAATTACCTTACTAAAAATTTTTTAAAGCATGACTATAGATCCAATTAATAAAAAAGAAAAACTGTTTCCAACATATTCAGGGAGTAATGAAAATTTGCTAGCTATTCTCAATAAAACTTCCCAAATTATATGCAAATGGTTTTCAGATGCAGAAAAATTAGGTCCATTACCAATCGATATTAACTTTAAATGCTCAGTCCCAGATGAATTTGGAAATTCAACTGATGTATTATTTTCTGAGATTGAGAGTCTCATTTATAGTTCTTTTAATCCAGTACATCCTGGATCTATTGCGCATCTAGATCCTCCACCTTTAATGATATCTATTCTGGGAGATCTAATAGCTGCTGGCTTAAATAATAATCTTCTCGCACATGAATTATCACCAAGTATTTCTCTTCTTGAGGAGTCAATTTGTAAATGGTTTTCAATAAAATTAGGCTTTACTGAATCTGCTGGAGGTATAGCAGCAAGTGGTGGGACATTAAGTAATTTAAATGCACTAGTGGCAGCACGGACTCATGCTGGACTTGAAGCAGATGAAAACGCTGTTTTTTTAACTAGCGAAGATGCTCATACATCATTCGTAAAATGTTGTCTAATTATGGGCTTAGGCAAAAATAATTTAATAAAGGTAAAAACTGATAATAATGGTTGTATGGATATAAACGATCTTAAAAAGTCTATTAATAAATGTGATGAGGATGGGAAAAAAATATTTTCTATTGTTGCTACCTTTGGGACAACAATAAGAGGAGCTTTAGATCCAATTGAGAAAATAAGCAAAATTTGTAAAGAAAGAAATATTTGGCTACATATTGATGGTTCAATTGGGGGTATTTTTGCGATTACTAAAATTCCCATTAATGGCATTAGTAATGTTAAGTTTGCTAATTCTATAACTATTAATCCTCAGAAAATACTGGGGATTACAAAAACATCCTCTATACTAATCATCTCAGATGAAGAAATTCTTAAGAAAACATTTGCTACAGGATTACCTTATATTTCTTCTGAAAGTAATTTTTTAAATAGAGGTGAACTTGGAATTCAAGGATCTAGACCTGCAGAAATTATAAAACTATGGTTAGGTTTAAGATATCTAGGTATGAAAGGAATAGAGGATGTCTTAAGTTCGTCTATTGAGAAAAGAAAATTATTTGAGAATAATCTAAATACAAAAAAATATGAATTATGTTCTGGTCCTTTACACATTATTTCGTTCTTACCAAAAGGTATGAATAAAAAAGAATCAAATGAATGGACTTTAAAAAAAAGAATAAGTCTTATGGATAATAACTTTATGCTTTCAAGACCTTTTTTTAGGCACAGATATTTTTTAAGGGCAGTTTTTGGAAATTTCAATACTGGTGAAAATCATATTAATGAGCTATTAAAATTACTTGATTAATACTGATGAATATTAGCAGATCAAAATTAGTAGCTATAATAACAGGATTTATTTCAATAATAATATGTTTTGTATATTTAGTATTAATAACAATTTTTGATTTTAGATCTTTTTTAAATGATCAGATATCTAGTCTTTCTGAAAATATGGCGGCAGTTTTTTTTGAGATTGATTATTTTCTAAGATCCTAATTTTATTAATTGCCTCTTTAATAAATTTATTTAAAAGTTTTTCCCGTTTATTTAAGTTGTAAATATTTTCAATTACTTCTTGAATACCACCATCGCCCCAATTTTGACCTTTATTAAAATATTCTATTATTGATAAACCAACAATTCTTATTAACCAACATGAGGTTAACGACTGTACTGATTTTGAAATATAAATGGTGGTAAAATTTGATGATAATGCTGTAGTAATAACACTTAGACCACCTTTTAAAACTCCAAGTTTTGCAAGAGTAGCTACTAATGATTTTGATAAATCTACTGCTTCAATTTTACTTAACTTGACGTTATATATTTTTGAAACCTCAAGGATCATTTGAACGTTTACAGAAGTTGTGGTAATAAAATCTACAACGGGTAAAGGATTTACCAGTATTACTCCGCCTGTTATCCATGTATATTTATTTATAACCTTAATAGCACTTGATTTTCTTTGATCAGATATAACTTTTTTGCTAATTAGACCTAATTTGTTACATCTATAAAGAATATTGTCAGCTAATAATTCTTCTCCATTCGCATCAAGTGTATCTATTATTTCTTTAAATAAGTTACTTACATCTGGGTTAATTTTTTTTGAGATTAATAAATTATTTGGCAAAGACTTCGGCGAAGCAATTGCTTTTACAACAGAGAGTTGAACTTGTTTTGATGATGTAATTGAAATAATGTTTTCTTTAATAATATTATTTTGTTTCTCTGATCTTAAGTCGCATTTATTTAATACAATAATTATTTTTTTTCCTAATTCTGATAATTCTTTAATTAAATAAAGCTCAAACTTATTAATATCCTGATCTATTACAAAAAGGATAAGATCTGATTTAGAAGCTTCTATTATAGTAGATTTTTCTCTCTTCTCTCCTTCACTAGTTGCCTCAAATAAACCTGGAGTATCAATTATATTTATATTTCTTTTTAAGATTGGTATTCTAATTTTATAACTTGTTATTTCTTTTGTCGTACCAATTGTTGGGGAAGTATTACCAATTAAGTTTTTTAATAGTGCTCTTGCTACGGATGTTTTTCCAGATGATCCAGCACCAAATAAAGTAACATTATAGTCCCCATACTTTAACTGTTCTGCTAATTTGTTTTTTTTATATTTTAAAAGTTCTGAATCAACTTTATTTTTAATTATTTTATTAATTTCTTCTATACTTTCAAGACTATTTAATGCCGCCTTATATTTATTATTGAATAGAAATCTATTTTTGTTTTTAAAAATAATCTTATATGCAACTTTCTTAAATAATTTTTTATTTTTAATATAAAAATATATTAAAATAAGAAGAATAATAAAAAATGAATAGAAATTAAAAATATTTCTAAGTAAGTTCAATATAAAATATAGAAATATTAGAGTAATTAAGTATCTATAGTATTTAATGAAAAATCGATACATTATTATCGTTTATACTTTATGAAAAAATAAATAATTAATAAAAGGCCAATGTTTATTGATATATCAGCAATATTAAATACAGGAAAATCTATAAAGTTTAAATTAATAAAGTCTATAACATAGCCATTATTTACTCTGTCAATTCCATTCCCTATTGTCCCACCTAATATAAAACTTAAACTAAATAACTCTATATTACTTATTATTTTTTTATTTAGAATAATATAGATAAGAAATATAGTAACTATTATACTAATTATTGATAAGAAAACTCTACTTCCGCTAAATATATTAAAAGCAGCACCATAATTTTTTACATATTCAATAGTAAATACTATAAAGTCGGTATTTATAAACGATTTATAATTTAAACTTATTATATGTTTTGTTGATTGATCAGATAAGACAATTATTGTACTTAATAAAATAAAATATAATCTCTTCTTAATATTTAACATTATTTGTTGTATCTATATTTATTATTAATAAATCTACTTAGTAAAGTTATCGGTATAAGCATTAATATATGATACCCAATTTTTCCTAATGAGTATTTAGAAATATTATATAATAATATATCTGGTTGTTTAAAATGTAATAATTGAATACAACTAAAAATAATACCTATAATATGCATACTACATATTCCTAATACTCCGTATCTCAATAGGTCATAATAATAAATTTTATAATTTATTTTATTTAATTTATCAATAATATTTATTAATGGATAGATTCCTAATAAGTAACCAAAATTTGGCGTTAAAATATAACCTAATGAACCTCCGTTGTGAAATACTGGTAAAAAAAATAAACCTATTAATAAATAGATACTAAAAGCTCTAATTACTACCTCTCTTCTAAAAATTAAGGTAATTAAGATAATTGATGGAACTTGATATGAAATAGGGATGTCAATATTCTGACTAAATTGTTTTGTAAAAGGTATAGAGATAAAAACAGGTATAAATGTAGAAATTATAATAATTTGAAGACTTATGCATATCTCAATAGTTTTATTAAAATTGAGCATAATAAAATTGAGCTTTACAAACTTCTTAGAGCTACTATTGGATCTAATTTTGAGGCCCTTTTTGCAGGTAATACGCCGAAGATAAGTCCTATTGAACCTGAAATAATCATTGTAGTTAAAGTTGTAGTTAATCCAACAGAAGCGGGTAATGGAGTTATTACCCCTAAAAGAAATACACCTGTCAGACCTGTTGTTGTGCCAACTAAACCTCCAATAGTTGATAAAATTAATGCCTCAAATAAAAATTGAATAAGAATATCAGATTGTCTAGCGCCTATTGCCTTCCTAAGGCCAATTTCCTCGGTTCTTTCGCTAACAGAGACAAGCATTATATTCATTATTCCTATTCCTCCCACAATAAGAGATACAGCACCTATACCTGCCAATAAAAATGTAAGCCCACTAGTGATATTCGTTACTATATTTAATGCATCTTCTTGAGATCTAACTGCAAAATCATCATCTCTTATTATGTTATGTCTTTGACGTAATAGATTCGTAATTTGGAACTTCGCAGCATTAGTTTTATTTTTATTAATTGCTTCTACACTTATAAAACTTAAACTTACTCCATAAGTAGGGTCCTTCCCGCTTATCCTGTTTACCATTGTTGTAAGAGGTATATATGCATTTTTATCTTGATTACTACCAAAAACAGCCCCCTTAGGTTTTAGCATTCCAATTATTTCATAGGTATGGTCTTTAATTCTTATCTTTTCTCCAAGTACTGAATTACTGTTAAAAAATTCTTCTTTTAGATCAGGTCCAATTACAACAAAACTTCTGGCTGAATTAACGTCACTTTCAGATATAAATCTTCCTTCATCAATTTCAAAACTTCTTACTTTAAGGAAATCTGGTGTGACTCCAGCTATTGAAATATTTAAACTTTTTGAATTTGACTGAACAATTTCATTTGCAGAGATTTGTGGTGCAACTTTTTTAACACTCGGTACTTGATTCTTAATTGCTATTGAATCTTCTAAAACTAGGTTTTTTGGAAATGATATACCCCTTCTTCGTGTATCGTTATTTCCTGGAACTATAAATAAAACATTTGCTCCTAAATTACTTAATTGATTTTTAGCAAGAGTTTGAGCGCCTCTGCCAAGTCCGACAAGTGTTATTACTGATGCATTTCCTATAATTATCCCCAACATAGTAAGAGAACTTCTTAATTTGTTTGAAACTAATGTTTTCCCAGCCATTTTAAAAGCTTCTTTAAAAGATATATTCCTAGACATATTTATATCTATCTAATGCCTCTTCATCTTGAGCTATTTGCCCCACATAAATTACTCCCTCATTTAGTTGAAGCGTTATTAAGTCTCCATTTGTTACAAGTTTATCTATAGTACCTAAATTACAAATTGTAGATACTTTAATTTTATTTTTTTTAAAAATTTTATAGCATTCATCAACAGTTTCATCAGTAACAATACCTGTAATTCTTTTAGAGAAAGGTATTTCTTCTAAAAGATTTTTAGGTACAAATAATATTTCACCTGGAGTTATTAATGATAAATCGAGATTTGTTTTAATGTTTCTTGCTTTACCTGTTACCCCTGTTTCTCCTATTGATATTCCTCGGGTTACAACTTTTCTAACTAAGCCAACCTTTATTAGGTCAGTAGATCCACTTATTCCTGTTAACGTACCAGCAGTTTGAACTACCAAGTCACCTTGTTTAAGAATTCCCATTTCTTGAGCTATTTGCATTGCAATACTGAATGTTCTTGAAGTCCTATCGTCATTTTTGACTAATAATGGTGTCACTCCCCATACTAGTTGTAATCTTCTGGCAACATTACTTTCAGTAGTCGTAGCAAGAATAGGTGTGGGTGGTCTAAATTTACTTACATTACGGGCAGTTGATCCTGATTTGGTTAAAGGAATTATTGCTCCAGCGTCTAGCTGCCTAGCAATATTACTTACTGCAGCACTTATTGCATTTGGGATAGTACTTGGGAGATTACTCTCAATTGCTTTTAGTGGATAATCTCGCTCAATTCTTCTTGCTATTGTTGCCATAGTTTCAACAGCCTCGACAGGATAGTCACCTACAGCAGTTTCGTTTGAAAGCATAACTGCATCAGTCCCATCAAGAATTGCATTAGCTACATCACTTACTTCTGCACGTGTTGGTCTTGGATTCGATGCCATGGAATCAAGCATTTGTGTGGCTGTAATTATGGGTATTCCAAATGTATTTGCTTTCCTTATTAACTCTTTTTGTAATAGCGGAACTTCTTCTGCGGGCATTTCGACTCCTAAATCTCCTCTTGCAACCATAACGCCATCACACAAAGGTAATATTGAATCTATTTGATCTATGGCTTCAAATTTTTCAATTTTCGCAATGACTGGTATCGAATGTCCATTCTTATTTATTAAATTTTTTATTTCATTAATATCAGATGGATTTCTTACAAAACTTAAAGCTATCCAATCAACTCCAGCAGTTAATCCAAATTCAAGATCTTCTATATCCTTTTCAGTTAAAGCTTTAACTGATAATTGTACGTCTGGAAAATTAACTCCTTTATTGTTAGAAAGGACACCCCCGACAGTTACTTTACAATGCAATAAATTTTTTTCTATCTCAACCTTCTCAACAATCATTTCAATTTTTCCATCATCTAATAATATTCTTTTACCTTCTGTAACTTCTTGAGCAAGTTTGTTATAAGTGACATTAGCAATGGTTTTTGAGCATTCAACTACATTGGAAGTTAAGGTGAATTCATCACCTTTTTTAACTTTTACAGGACCATCTTTAAATCTTCCTAATCGTATTTTAGGTCCTTGAAGATCTTGTAGTATTCCAACGTCTAGATCAAGCTTTTTAGAAACTTTTCTTATAGTTTTAATCCTTTCTTCATGATCTTTATGATCTCCATGTGAAAAATTTAATCGGAATGTTGTTACTCCAGCCTTTATTAGATCAGCAATAATTTCTTCAGACTGAGTCGCAGGTCCAATTGTTGCTACGATTTTTGTTCTTCTTTTTAAATCAATATTCGACATATATAAATAATATTGCTAGATATAAGTAAATTTAACATACATAAAGTTAGTTATTTAATCTATGGAATTTAAAACTTATCAGAAAAAAGCTCGATTAACCGCTCAATATCCAAATCTAGGATCAAACAATATATATCCGACTCTTGGGTTAGTTGGCGAAGCAGGTGAAGTTGCAGAAAAAGTTAAGAAAGTAATTAGAGACAAAAATGGAATATTTGATGAAGAATCAAAGAAAGGGATAAAAAAGGAATTAGGTGATGTTTTATGGTATTTATCTAATCTTTGTACAGAGTTTGATTTTAGTTTAGAGGAGGTTGCTTTACAAAATTTAGAAAAACTGAAAAGAAGAGTTGATGAGGGGAGTATATCTGGTTCAGGAGATGATCGTTAAATTTAACCATATCCTAAACTGGCGTATTGCAGATTTGTGATTAAATTTTGAATGACATTAAGTATTAGAAAAGCAAGCAAAGAAGAAATATCAAATCCGCCAATAGGAGGGATTATGCCTCTAAAAATATTTAAATATGGATCAGTGATGGATGTTAATGCTGATAATATTCCATTACTCCAATCGATTCCAGGAAACCATGTTAGTAGTATCCTAATTATTAAGATGAAAGAATAAATTGATAAAGTTTGACCTAAAACAGCAAAAATCTCAGATAACATTATTTTCAAGTGATTTTAAGTATTCTAACATTTACTTTTTATTGCCGCCTATTTGAGAAAGAAATTCATTACTTATAGCAAAAGTTTGAAAAAACTTTTCAGATAATGAAAGCCAATAAGACCTCCCATCTTTTTGCTTGCGTTTAATAATTAATTTTTTATTAATTAATTCTCTTATATGGTCATATGCACCAGATCCTCTTAAAACTATTAGGTCCGATTGCAAAACCTTCTTTTTAATTGCAATTGTTGCAAGTGTCCTTAATTCTGAAGTTCTTAATTCAGAAGGTAATAAATCCTCAACAAATTCATTTAATGTCGATTTCAATTCAAGGCAATAAGAGTTATTAGACTCATTTAATTCGATTGCTGAATTTGAATTCGAATATTTTTCCTTCAATTCTTTTAATGCAATATGAATTGAATTAAGATCCGTATTGGCAATTTCTGAAAGATTTTTTGTTGAAATAGGTCTACCTTTGAGATATAAAACAGCTTCAACTTTTGTAACTAGCTCTATATCTAATGATTTGTTAGTAATTTGATCAGATTGATTGATTTTTATTACCTAATTCTTTTCCAAGTTACCTTAATATTTAACCCGATGCACCAAGGAAAAGTTTATATGTTTGATTTTGAGTTTCATCCCAATATTTATAACCTAATAATTCAATAAAATTATTCCAGTCAGTAATTTCATCGCTATCTATTAATACTCCAATTACAATTTTTCCTACATCAGCACCATGATTTCTATAGTGAAAGATACTTATTGTCCAATTAGATTTCATATTTTTTAAAAAATTTATAAGAGCTCCTGGTCTTTCTGGAAATTCAAATCTATATAGCAATTCGACGTTATTTGAGTTCTCTAATTCAGTAAATTGTTGAGGTAATCGTCCACCTACCATATGTCTTAGATGATTTTTAGATAATTCATCTTTACTTATATCTATAAAACTATAATTAGATTTTTTAAATACATTAAAAAGATTTTTTTTATCATTTAAACCATTAACTTCAACACCTACAAATATTTGAGCATTTTTAGAATTCGACATCCTATAACTAAATTCAGTCAAATTTCTTTTATTTAACAAACTACAGAAATCGATTAAACTTCCTGCTTTTTCAGGAATTTCAACAGCTAACATTACTTCTTTGTTCTCACCAAGTTCAGCTCTTTCTGCTACAAATCTTAATCTCTCAAAATTCATATTTGCCCCACATGCAATTGCTATCATATTTTTATTTGCGTAATTTGATTCATAAATATCTTTTTTCATTCCTGCAATAGATAATGCTCCCGCTGGTTCTAAGATTGATCTTGTATCTTCGAATACATCCTTAATAGCAGCACATATTTCATCAGTATTTACGGTAATCATTTTATCGATATATTTTTTTCCGATTTCAAATGTTAATTTACCAACTTTTTTTACCGCAACACCATCTGCAAACTGACCTACAGAGGATAACTCTATTATTTCTAAATTTTTTAATGATTTTGTCATAGCATCAGCATCTTCAGGCTCTACACCAATTATTTTTACGGAAGGCCATACTTTTTTAATGTATAAAGAAATTCCGGCTATTAATCCACCACCACCCACGGCAACATAAATTGCATCTGGTGGTTCGGATAGTTGTTGTTCAAGTTCAACAGCAATAGTTCCCTGTCCAGCTATGACTTCAGGATCATCAAATGGATGAATAAAACATAAATTACATTCTTCACTTATACGTATTGCTTCTTTATATGTTTCATCATAATTATCCCCAAATAAGATAACCTTTGCTTTGAGATTTTTAACAGCCTTTATCTTTACTAATGGTGTTGTTATTGGCATTAAAATTGTTGCACTACAATTTAATTTCAATGCACTCAGGGCCACTCCTTGGGCATGATTACCAGCACTTGATGTTATGACTCCATTGGCAAGTTTTGATTTTGGTATATTTCGCATTTTATTAAATGCTCCTCTTATTTTAAATGAAAACACATCTTGAAGATCTTCTCTTTTTAAGTAGATATTATTGTTAAGTGTTTTACTTAAATTATTTGCTTTTTCTAATGGTGTTTTTTTAGCAACTTCATAGACTTGAGCCTGAAGTATTTTTTTTAAGTAGTCTTCCATATATATATATTTAGCATTAAATATTAATCTAATAAAACATTACATAATCTATTTTCTTTAAAAATACTCATTTTGGCCCTTCGCGTTTTAGATTATATAAGTAAACATTTTAATATAATGCTTTTAAGCGAGTTAAGTCATCCTAATGAGCTACATGGCTTAACGGTATCACAATTAGAAGAAATTGCTTGCCAAATTAGAGATCGACATTTGCAAGTTGTTTCTACGAGTGGAGGTCACCTTGGCCCCGGGTTAGGTGTTGTTGAATTAACTCTTGCCTTGTATCAAACACTAGATCTTGATTTTGACAAAGTTGTATGGGACGTAGGTCATCAGGCATATCCACATAAATTAATCACTGGTCGTTTTAAAGAATTCGACTCACTTCGTCAGCAAAAAGGTGTTGCAGGTTACCTCAAACGAAGTGAGAGTGATTTTGATCATTTTGGGGCGGGACATGCAAGCACATCTATATCTGCAGCTTTAGGAATGGCAATAGCAAGAGATAGAAATGGCGAGAATCATAAATGCGTTGCTGTTATAGGAGATGGAGCATTAACTGGTGGAATGGCTTTAGAAGCTATTAATCATGCAGGTCATTTGCCAAATACTCCTTTTGTTGTTGTTCTTAATGATAATGATATGTCTATATCCCCTCCTGTCGGAGCTCTTTCAACATATTTAAATAGAGTAAGACTTAGCCCACCATTACAGTTCCTGACTGACAGTGTTCAAGAAAGTGTTAAAAATCTTCCTATTATTGGTAAAGAGTTACCAGAAGAATTAAAAAATATTAAAGGAAGTGTTAGAAGATTAGCTGTCCCTAAGGTTGGAGCGGTTTTTGAAGAACTTGGTTTTACTTATATGGGACCAATCGATGGCCATGATATTTCTAATCTTATTAATACTTTTAATGCTGCTCATAGACTTAAAAAACCAGTCCTAGTACACGTTGTCACAACAAAAGGTAAGGGATATCCATATGCAGAGGCAGATCAAGTGGGTTATCATGCACAGTCATCATTTGATCTTACGACTGGTAAATCTATTCCATCCAGCAAACCTAAACCTATTAGTTATAGTAAAATATTTGGTCAAACACTTTTAAAGATATGTGAACAAGATAGTAAGGTTATAGGTATCACAGCAGCAATGGCTACTGGAACTGGCCTAGATTTATTACAAAAAAGTATTCCAGAACAATATGTTGATGTAGGAATAGCAGAACAACATGCAGTTACACTTGCAGCTGGAATGTCCTGCGATGGTCTAAAACCTGTTGTTGCAATTTATAGCACTTTCTTACAACGTGCTTTTGATCAATTAATTCATGATGTAGGAATTCAGAATCTTCCTGTATCTTTTGTTTTAGATAGGGCTGGCATCGTTGGTGCAGATGGACCAACTCATCAAGGTCAATATGATATTAGCTATATGAGAGCTATTCCTAATTTTGTTCTAATGGCCCCAAAGGATGAAGCAGAGCTTCAAAGAATGCTTATTACATCTATTAACCATAAGGGACCAACGGCCCTTCGGATACCTAGAGGTTCAGGATTAGGTGTAGCAGTTATGGATGAGGGATGGGAACCCTTGAAGATTGGAGAAGCAGAAATATTAGAAGAAGGAGATGATATTTTAATTATTGCTTATGGCTCTATGGTAGAAGCTGCAACTGAAACTGCAACTTTACTAAAAAAGAGAGGAATTAGTTCTTGTATTGTTAATGCTAGATTTGTTAGACCACTCGATCAAGAATTAATAATCCCCTTAGTGAGTAAAATCAAAAAAGTAGTGACAATGGAAGAGGGCACATTAATTGGAGGATTTGGCTCCGCTATCGTTGAAATGTTAAACGATAACGAAATAACTGTACCAGTTTATAGAATTGGTATTCCTGATGTACTTGTAGATCATGCTTCACCTGATCAAAGTAAAGAGAAATTAGGACTTAAGCCTGATCAGATGACAGAAAAAATTATTATGAAATTTAAGTTAGAAGATTAAATTTCATAATAAAAATTAAATAATTCTACAAAACTCCTCTTGAGGCTAAACCAAGAATTGCACCTATTCCAAAAATATGTCCAAGGCAATTTGCTCCAACTACAGAAGCGTGACTTAAACCTCCATAGAATTTAGAATTAGGAATTTCAAAACCTTCATTGGGTTTTCTTATAGTAGCCCTTGCAATTGCGTAAGCAAAAACATTACATGCAATCATCACGACGGCACATTTTGGAGACCATTCAAAAGTTGCTGGAGCAGAAGCAGCTGCAAATAATGTAGTAAGCATAAAAAAACGTTATTTTCTATATTCTCCTTTATTTCGAGCAGAAAATCACAAAATTGTAAAAGGTCTTAAGAGTTATTTACTTCTAAGCCTTTTAACATATTTATAAATCCTAGCAAAATGATGAAATCGCTTAATGTTAAGAAAAATTCAGCTGAACCATGAAGTACATCAACTTCGACAAGTGTTAGGTTGAAATATGTTAGAGAGAATATTGACATCAATATAGTTATAAATACAAATAAGACAGTTAAAGAAAATCCTGTTTTTATTAATTTATTTATTGTTTGTATTTTATATAAGTAAAATAAAAAAATTGAATATGGGATTATTGATGCTGCAAACAATGCAGTATTATCAATACTTGATAAATAATCTAGAAATTTTAGGAAATAATCAATCATATCTTTCTTTTTTTTTATAAATTGCAAATGCAGCTAAAGCTAATGTTGAGTTTCCTATAAATGTGAATATGCCTTGAAGTGTAACTAATCCATATAATCCTGTTTGATTATCGAAAATATGCCATGTAATTGCACACATAGCTCCAACTAAGTTGGGTATCATAGCAAGACTAAACCAGTAAAAAATGCCAAAACTTTTAAAGTTGCTTATTTTTTTAATTATAAAGATTGCATAAATCCACTCAATAACAGAACTGATATGAATAAACCATGTACTTAATGAAAGTTCGTGCAAAATATTTAAATGTTTTTCTTTAACACATTAAGAACTTCTTTTGCATGATTTATGGGTAATACACTTATCCATCTGTATTTAATTTCTCCCTCTGGTGAAATCAAAAAAGTATTCCTATCTGAAAAAGGAGGGATCCAAGAGCCATATTTTTTACTAATAGTTCCATTAGGGTCGGATAATAATGTGTAATTTATTGATTTTTCACTACAAAAACTTTCATGTGAATCTTGATTATCAGCACTTATTCCTATAATTTCAGCATTATATTTAGAAAAGTCGTTTTTTAATAGTGAAAATCCTTTAGCTTCAAGAGTACAACCAGCAGTAAAATCTTTAGGATAAAAATATAAAACTACCCATTTGCCTTTTAATTCATCCGAGTCCCATATTTTTTTTGATTTATAACTTTGGTTTATTCCCTCTAAATTAAAACTAGGAGCTAAATCCCCTATTTCAGGAGCATAATCAAAAGCAATTACAGAATTGAGATTAAAAAATAACGATATAAATACTACAAAAAGTCCGAACAAACTATTCATCAATTTCAGAACTTATTAAGATCGACCCCATTTGTTTTTGCAACTTTATCTAATCCAACTTTTTGGATTGATTTTAATGCCTTGGTGCTTATTTTTATGTTTATCCACTTTTTGCCTTCTTGCCACCAAAGTCTCCTTTTTTGAAGGTTCACTTGTTGTAATTTCTTAGTACGAATATGTGAATGACTGACAGCCATCCCATTATTAGCTTTTGCACCTGTTAGCTCACATACCCTAGACATATTATGCAGATAAAATTTCTATTAACTCTAACACACTACTTATGTAGATGATTTAAGTAAATCTGAAATTAAATCAGCATTATTATTTTGTAAATTAATAATTTGTTCTTGAT
>QCGN01000013.1 GCA_003279875.1 Prochlorococcus sp. AG-388-D03 | reverse complement strand
TTTCTAAAAACATTATAAAGTGGCAATTAATCCCTGGAGAATTTAATACTCTAGAGTTTTCATTCTGGAATTGGAACCAATTATTCTTAGGGTTTTTACTTATTTTATTGTTAATGATAGTTACTTATTTCATAAGGTTTTATAGATACCAGATAGGTTCCAACTATCCAGAACTTCCCTCTAATTAGCTATAACTCAACCGGATTCAGATCAAGTGATAAAAACACATTTTTAGGAATTTGTTGCCACAGATTAGACCTATCTGGCAAAGGCAATTCTGAGTTTTCTGGACCATGTATTAATATTTGCCACCTAAATTTATTGCCAACTTTTGCAATTAGACTTGGAGCAGGACCAACTACCTTCCACTTATTATCTTTACAAAAACTTATTAAATATTTCGCCAATTTAGCTGCCGTAATTTCTGTACATTCGTAGTTCTCACCAGAAACTTTTAAAAGGCATACCTTGCAAAAAGGAAAAAGTTTTGCATCCTTTCTTAATTTAGAGTTTTCAGCTAAAAATCCCTCATAATCTCTATTTTTAAGATATGAGATCACAGGATGACTTGGTTTATATGTTTGAAAAACAACTTTTCCTGTCTTGTTAGCTCTACCTGCTCTGCCTGCTAATTGTAGAAACAATTGTAATGACTTTTCTTCTGCAGAAATGTCTGGACGGTGAAGTAATCCATCTGCAGCAATAACCACTGAAAGAGTAACATTGGGCATATCAATACCTTTTGCCAACATTTGAGTCCCGACAAGAATATCCGCGTCTCCATTAGAAAACTTTGAAAGAATATTTCTATGACCATCTTTACCTGAGGTGGTGTCTCTATCAAAACGAAGTATCTTCAATTCGGGAAATTCATTATTCAAGAACTCAATAACTCTTTGAGTACCTATACCAAAAGGCTTAAAGGCATTTGATTCGCAATCTGGACAAGAGCTGATAAGTTTTGCTTTATGGTCACACCAGTGACAGTTAAGCCACTGCTTACCTTTTGAACCTACATGAACGGATAAAGGAACATCACAATTTGGACAATTTATTATAAATCCACAATTTCTACAACTCAGAAAACCACCATAACCTCTTCTAGGAATCAAAACTATTGCTTGCTCCTGATTCTCTTTAAGCTTAGAAATTAATTCTAATAATTCAACGCAAAAAATTTTTGTATTTCCCTTTTTAAATTCACAACGCATATCAACAACTTTAATTTCCGGTATTTCAGTACTAGAAATTCTCTCTTTCATTCTCAGTAACCTGAATTTCTGTTCGAAAACAGCACTTTTCCAAGTCCTCATTGAGGGGGTTGCACTTCCAAAAATTAACTTTGCTGGAACTCTTTTTACTCTTTCAAGAGCAACATCTCTTGCATCGTAACAAGGCATTGGACTATCTTGCTTATATGAAACGTCATGTTCTTCATCCATTATTATTAAGCCTAAATTCTTAATAGGAAGGAATACTGCGGATCTTGTCCCAATAACTATAAGAGGTTCATCTTCATCTATTATCTTTTTCCAAACTAAAGTTCTATGCCTCGAAGAACAATTACTGTGATACTCAAAGACCTCACTTTTAAATCTTTTACTAAATCTATCAATAAGTTGAGGAATTAATCCGATTTCTGGAGCTAATATTAGACAGCTTTTTTGATTTAGCAGTTGATCTTCAGCCATTCTCATATAAACTTCTGTTTTACCAGATCCTGTTTCTCCCCATAGCAAACAGACATCTCCAGGTTGCATCTCTTGCATTTCGAAATATACTTTTTTTTGCTCCTCAGTAAGATTGGGTCTTTTTAATTCAAAACAATCATTTTTAAAAGAACTTAATTTGGTATTAAATATTTTTTTCCTTTTATACTTTGTTAAAAGTTTTTTACTAACCATTGAATTTATAAGTTTTGAATTAAAACCAAACTTGATTAAATCACTTTGCCATTTCCCTTTAAGGTTTAATATGCTGACTAATGAAAGTTCTCTTTTAGTTAATTCATCCTTAATGAATTGCAACTCTGGATGCAATTCAATCCAAAATTGATATTTACAGTTTTGAGATATTTTTTTATGTTTACCAATCCAGCCAGGAGGGAAAGCTGTTTTAAACATTTTCAAGCTGCTTACACGATAAAGAAAAGCGAGAGCTTCCAACCATTCTCTCCACCAGTCTTGAATCACTTTTTTTTGGACAATACTTTGTATAAACAAATATTTAAATTCAGATTTTTCATCAAAATATTTTGTACTTTTATCTTTTTTTAAAAAAGGGTTTTTAGCAATCGTTAGCCCATTTAATAATCTGCCTTTAAGTTTTACTGAAACAATGTCACCAACTTCTACACCAAGATTATTACCATCTAAATAAGAAAAGCTATTACTATGACTACCAATATCAAGCAATACCTCAAACTTGAAAGAGGTATTTGATAAATTATTACTTGCCGGCTTCAAAACTTTTTCTTAGTATTGGATTGTTGAACATTCCACAAAGTGTTTTTGCACATTGTAAGTATCCTGTTCTTAAGGGAGACATGAAGCTTTGATCATTGAGTGAAAATTCAAAAATTGATCTGCCAGTCTGAGAAATCCCAAGACCTTTTTACTTTAGGTAATCTATAACACTATTTAAATTTTTCAACAATTTAAAAAAAACTTTATCTATTCCCAATTTTTGTGTGTTAGTTCTTCTAATCCTTAAGGCAAATTTTTACTACTAATTGTATAAAATTGCCCTAAATAAAATTTTACCTAGTTAAATTCACCGTAGAAAGGAGTCCATTATGTGTCCAGTTGCAGCAAAATCAAAAAACACTAGTCCTAGCTCTAAGAAAAAAATTAATAAAAAAATTGATTCAAATTTAGTAAATGGTCGAGAAGAAGAAAAAATTACTCCAAATCAAGATCCTATTCAAAACACTCAACTAAATTCCGTTAAGGATAAAGAAATTATCGAGAATAATGACGAATTCAATGGTTCTGATGAAGAGGCTAAAGCTATTGGGAACATAAAGCTCGGACCAAAGGGAATATACACCGAGGATTCGATAAGAGTTTATCTTCAGGAAATTGGAAGAATAAGATTATTAAGACCAGATGAAGAAATTGAGCTTGCCAGAAAAATAGCTGATCTACTCCAACTTGAAGAGTTAGCTACTCAATACGAGTCTGAGAAGGGACATTTCCCTTCAGTTAGAGAATGGGCTGAGTTAATAGACATGCCTCTCTCAAAATTCAGAAGAAGACTTCTCTTAGGGAGAAGAGCTAAAGAGAAGATGGTTCAATCTAATTTAAGGTTAGTTGTCTCCATAGCTAAGAAGTATATGAATAGAGGATTATCTTTTCAAGATTTAATACAAGAAGGAAGCTTAGGTTTAATAAGAGCTGCAGAAAAGTTTGACCATGAAAAAGGTTATAAATTTTCTACTTATGCTACTTGGTGGATTCGTCAAGCTATAACGAGAGCAATAGCAGACCAAAGTAGAACTATCAGATTGCCTGTTCACTTATATGAGACAATTTCTAGGATTAAAAAAACAACAAAAGTTCTTAGTCAAGAATTTGGAAGAAAGCCTAGTGAAGAGGAAATAGCTGAAAGTATGGAAATGACAATTGAAAAATTAAGATTCATAGCTAAAAGTGCTCAGCTACCAATTTCTCTAGAGACGCCTATTGGTAAAGAAGAGGATTCGAGGCTTGGCGACTTTATAGAGGCTGATATTGAGAACCCAGAACAAGATGTCTCCAAAACTTTATTGAGAGAGGATTTAGAAGGAGTTTTAGCGACTCTAAGCCCAAGAGAGAGGGATGTACTTAGACTACGATATGGGATTGATGATGGAAGGATGAAAACTCTTGAAGAGATAGGGCAAATATTTGATGTCACAAGAGAAAGAATCAGACAGATAGAAGCAAAAGCCCTGAGAAAGCTAAGACATCCAAACAGAAATGGTGTTTTAAAGGAATATATTAAATAAGAAAGTTAAATATAAATTTTTAGCTTTGTAAAGTTGCCAGATATTATCTTAAAATAGATGAGAATTTACCTTAAACCAAATTAAACTTATATTTTAATGACTAAATTTAAATTAAGGATAGCTAGTAGAAGAAGTAAATTAGCAATGGTTCAAACATTATGGGTTAAAGAACAATTAGAAATAAATATTCCGACAGTGGAAGTATCTATAGAGGCTATGGCAACACAAGGTGACAAAATTCTCGATGTGGCTTTAGCAAAAATTGGAGATAAAGGGCTTTTTACAAAAGAACTTGAAGCACAGATGCTAATAGGTCATGCGGATATCGCAGTGCATTCATTAAAAGATCTGCCAACTAATTTACCTGATGGACTTAAATTAGGATGCATTACAAAAAGAGAGGATCCTTCAGATGCTTTAGTAGTTAATAAAAAAAATAAAATCTATCAATTAGAAAGTCTGCCTGATGGTTCAATTGTTGGAACGAGTTCTCTAAGGAGACTTGCTCAATTAAGATACAAATTTCCGCATCTTAATTTCAAAGACATTAGGGGAAACGTTATTACAAGAATAGAAAAATTAGATTCTGGAGAATTTGATTGTATTATTCTAGCTGCAGCGGGTTTAAAAAGATTAGGATTTGAATCAAGAATTCACCAAATTATTCCAAACGAGATTTCCCTTCATGCCGTTGGGCAAGGTGCTTTAGGAATAGAGTGTAAATCTGATGATAAAGAAGTTCTTAAAATTATAAGTGTCTTAGAAGATAAGGTCTCAAGCCAAAGATGTTTAGCAGAGAGATCTTTCTTAAGGGAACTTGAAGGTGGATGTCAAGTTCCAATTGGCGTTAATAGTAGTATTCAAAATGATCAAATATATCTAAAAGGAATGGTCGCATCCATTGATGGGAAAAGACTTATTAAAGATGAATCGACTGGAAATATTAATTATCCAGAAGAAGTTGGTAAAAAATTAGCTGAAAAACTAAAACTTCTTGGAGCTGATAAAATTTTATCAGAAATATTTGAACAATATAGGGGAAAATAGTATTTTATTAATCAACTAATTTGGGAACGATTTCCTTTTGGTATCTAGATTCACAATTTTGAATTACTTTTACAGCTTCTTCAATTGAATAAAAGCCATTAACAGTACATGTTCCTGGTTTCTTTAGATCTTTATAATGTTCCCAATAATACTTGGTCTCTTTAATCCAATGTTCTCCAAGATCCTTAAATGAATGAATATGGTCCATTCTCTTATCATCTGCTAGTACAGCAATTACTTTGTCATCAACTTCTCCCCCATCATCAAATTTCATAACTCCAATTATTCTTGACTCTACTATTGAACCGGGTACTAATGGTTCTGTCACTCCAACTATTTCAATATCAAGAGGATCACCATCCTCATCCCAAGTTCTTGGAATACAGCCATAAGCAAAAGGGTATGCAAGAGATGAATAACCAACTCTATCAAGTTTCAAATGCCCAGTTTCAGTAATTAACTCATATTTATTTATGGTATTGGAATTTAATTCGACAATTGTATTTACAACTGATTTTGTACTGTCTGTAAAAGCATCTAAAATATGCAATAAATTTGGAGTAACTCTACTAGGAGGTTGATTAAGGTTTGCCATCAAAAAATTATTTTTATTTATCCTACATCTTCATACTCAATCAAATTCTATAAAGTAAATTTTTAGCAAAAATCTTTTAACTTGCATCTTAAATGATCAATAAAATAATTAGATGTTAGTTCTTCACCTGTTACATTTCTCACTAACTCCATAGAGTTAACAGACCTTCCATAGATATGAATATTAGTTCTTAACCAAGAGATTATTTTTTCATATTCTCCATTTTGAACTAAATTATCAATTAATCCTATTTCCTTTTCCATTTTTGAAGAGATTTGTGCACTTATAAGATGTCCCAACAAATATGAAGGGAAGTATCCAAAAGCTCCTTCACTCCAGTGAACATCTTGTAGACAGCCCTCTGCATCATTAGATGGCCTAATTCCTAGTAGTTCCTTATATCTTTTATTCCATTCTGATGGAATATCTTTTGCTTCTAGATCTCCTTCAATTAAATCTATTTCTAATTCGGTTCTAATTAAAATATGCAACCCATAACTTAATTCATCTGCCTCCACTCTATTTAAGCCTGCTTGCAAATGATTAATAGATTTCCAAAGTTCCAAATGATTATTTAAAGAACAACCCTCAGAAACAAAATGCTTGAAAAACCTTTTTGAAAATGATTTTGATTTAACTATCCTATTTTCCCAAAACAATGATTGGCTTTCATGAACACCCATTGATGTTGCTTGACCTGTAGGCCATGCAAACCATTGATGACTTTGAGAAGGTAAACCCTGTTCATAAATTGAATGCCCCCATTCATGTGCAGTAGCTAGAAAACTTGAGAGTGGTTCACCTTCAACAATTCTAGTAGTAATCCTGAAATCATCTGGACCTAAGGTTATAGAGAAAGGGTGGGGAGATTTAGCAACTACGACTAGATCTTCATCTCTTCCAAATTCATCAAGTAATTTAGAACACAAATCTTGCTGAGACTTAGGACTTAAATCCCATTGATATTTTTCTGATTTCTTAAGATCACTTAATAGAGATGGAATAGTTTCTTTAAGTGGCATAAAAATATTATTTAACCACTCTAGTGTTAAGTCAGGTTCAAATGGTTGAGCCAAAGTTTCCCAAGGACTATATTTATCAGAGATTTGGTTTGCTTCTTCAATACGCAACTTTATTAACTCTTCAAAAAATGGCAAGAAAATTTTAAAATTTGATTTTTTCTTAGCTTCTTGCCAACTTTCATAACCTTTTGATTTGGCCTTAGCAAGAGATTCGACTAATTTGGGATCTAGATTATTTTGCCTATTAAATTCTTTGGTTAATAGTTCAATATTTCTTTTTTTTCTTTGAATAATTTCTTGACTCGATGATGTTCCTGAGCAATCAAAACATTCATCTTTAGCTCCTTTTATTAAATCTGAGAACTCTTCTGAGGAATTTCTTTTATGTAGTATTTTTGCAATGTACGTAAGTTGTTCAGATCTCCAAGAGGCTCCCTTTTTTGGCATACCAGTATTTTGATCCCAATATAATGTACTCTGTATTGAGCCTAATATTTGAGTTTCTTTTAGATAAGCACCTAGCTTATTCCATTTAGTATCAGCCAAAAATGTATA
This sequence comes from Prochlorococcus sp. AG-388-D03, assembly GCA_003279875.1. Taxonomy (GTDB): domain Bacteria; phylum Cyanobacteriota; class Cyanobacteriia; order PCC-6307; family Cyanobiaceae; genus Prochlorococcus_A. Next base: position 26,215 of record QCGN01000013.1, on the reverse strand, counting down.
TATTAATTATCAAATATCTTAAGACATAAATTTAGATGTAAGTATAAATTTTTTAAAACTATATGCATAATAGAATATTGATTATGACTTTAAATATTTATGGAACAGATTTTCTCAAAATTAAACTTTATAACTAATGGAGAAGGCCTCATTAATATTACTGAAGATTTAAATAGGTTTATTCAAAAAAGTAATTTTCATTCAGGAATTTTAAATTTAACATCACTACATACAAGTTGCAGTTTGACTATAAATGAAAATGCAGATCCAAATGTTTTAAAGGACCTAAAAAAGTTCATACAATCTTTAGTTCCCTACAATTGCTATACCTCTTTATCGAAAAATAAAGAGGAAATTTACTATAAACATTTTCAAGAAGGAGAGGACGATATGCCAGCACATATTAAAACAGCTTTAACTAATACTAATTTATCTTTAAGTTTTCAAGAAGGTGAAATCATACTAGGCACATGGCAAGCGATTTATTTATGGGAACATCGATTTAGCCCAAAAGAAAGAAGTATAAATGTTCATATTATTGGTGAAAAAATTTCAAATATCTATAATGATATAAAGCAATACTAAATATTAATGAAACCGTACCTTTTACAAAGCGATGAATTAAAAGAATTAGTTGTCAAGATACCCGGTTGGGAAATTATTTCAAATCATATTGAAAGAGAATTTAATTTTAGTAATTTTATAGAAGCCTTCTCCTTCATGACAAAGATTGCTTTGATCTGCGAAAAACATAATCATCATCCCAATTGGGAAAATGTATATTCAAAAGTAATAATTAAACTAAGTACGCATGATTTAGGAGGTATTACAAATTTAGATCAAACAATTGCTTCAGAAATAAATCAAATTTTAGAAAAATAATTTAATATAGAATTATTTAATACCTTCAAAACATAATTTTTTAATGCTTGATAAATTGATACCTGTCACAATTATTAGTGGTTTCTTGGGTTCAGGGAAAACTACACTTTTAAATCACATTTTAAAAAATCAAGTTGGTATTAAAACTGCTGTTTTAGTTAATGAATTTGGAGAGATAGGGATTGATAATGAATTAATTATAAAAACTGCTGAAGATATGATCGAATTAACTAACGGATGTATCTGTTGCACAATAAACGGAGAACTATTAAACACTGTTTCTAAGATATTAGAAAGACCTGAAAAAATAGATTATTTAATTGTTGAGACTACTGGCCTTGCAGATCCACTACCAGTAGCAATGACTTTTGCAGGGGGTGATTTAAGAGATAAAGTGAGATTAGATTCCATTATTACTTTAATTGACTCAGATAACTATGATTTTGATTTAAAAAATACTAGTGTTGCTTACTCTCAAATTTTATATGGTGATATTTTACTACTAAATAAATGTGATTTAGTAACTGATGCGCATTTAATTAAAATAGAAAATCATATTAATCGGATAAAAAAAGAACCAAGAATTTTGAGATCGACAAATAGTAAAGTTGGATTACAAGCAATCATTAGTGTGGGACTTTTTGAAACTGATACTTTTCAATTCAAAGACAAGATGAAGAAAAATGAAGATCCGCTCGATCACTCTTCTCATTCACACGATCACTCTTCTCATTCACACGATCACTCTTCTCATTCACACGATCACTCTTCTCATTCGCACGATTTGAACAATAATATAGAGGGATTCACATCAGTTTCTTTTAAAACTAGTGAACCATTTTCTTTAAGGAAGTTTCAAAATTTTTTAGATAATCAAATCTCACAAAATGTTTTTAGAGCTAAAGGAATTTTGTGGTTTATGGAAAGCGAACGAAAACATATTTTTCATTTATCAGGTAAACGTTTTTCTCTTGATGATTATGAATGGGAAAATGAAAAATCAAATAAAATTGTTCTAATAGGAAAAGATTTAGATCACGAAATTATTAAGAATCAACTTGATTTTTGTAGATTTAATTCTAAAAACGAAGCATAATAAAGTTTTATTATTTTTTGAGAATTTTTATTAAAAAAACCAAGAAAGTATTAACCCATTTAAAACTCTTAGATGTTGCATCTTTAATAGTTGCATTTATATTGATAATTCCAATTTTTAATTTCTTAATTGAAGGTATAGTTTTTGTTTTAGATGGAGATTTTTCTTTAGGTATTTCAGGGAAAAAAGAAATATTTGGCACCTTAAAACTTATTGTCTTGACTAGTTTTTTTGGAGGTAGTTTAGGAACCTTAAATGGTTGGTTACTATCAAATTGTGAATTTAGATTAAGGAAAAAACTTCGTATTTTTCAACTAATTCCACTCGCAACACCAGCATATTTAATAACTGCGATTTTACAGGATTTAGGAAGTATTTTGGGGTATCAAATAACTGGTTTATGGTGGGGAGTTCTTATACTCTCAATTACTACTTATCCTTATGTTTTCATACTTGCTAATGAAAGTTTTAATAAATTTGGAGTTAATCAAATAAATGCTAGTAGAGGGTTAGGAGTTGGACCATGGGGCAGCTTTTTTAAAATTGCTCTACCAATGGCATTACCAGCATTAATAACTGGAATTAGCCTTATGTGTATGGAAGTTATGAATGAGTTAGGAACAGTTGAGTTATTAAATATTCCAAGTATTTCTAAAGGTATAACTGAAAATTGGATTATTGAAGGAAATCCTAAGAACTCTATTGGATTATCATTAATTGCACTAATAATAGTTTTTACCTTAATTTTATTTGAAAAATTTTCAAGAAAGAAAATAAAGCGTTGGAGTGAAAATCCAGCATCATTAGATTCGCTGGGATGGGATTTAAAAGGATTCAGATCATCTTTAGCAGTATTAATTACTTTATTTCCTCCATTGTTTTCTATTGGAATTCCATTTTCTTGGTTTCTTTTAAATATTGATCAGTTAAAAAAAGGGGTTACTTCAGAATTACTTTCTCTTACTTTTAGAACTCTTAGCCTTGGAATAATTGCTGCATTATTAACATTATTTTTCTCTTTGATATTAACCCTAGCTAATCGACAGAATAAAAGCTTAATCACAAAAATTATGACATTTCCTGCAGAAATAGGTTATGCGATACCAGGTACAGTATTAGCTATATCATTAATAACAATTTCTAATTCAAAGTTCCATTTCATATCTATATGCCTTCTGATTTGGGGTTATGTAGTTCGATTTTTGACTATTTCAAAAGGAACTCTTGATTCTGGTTTTGAAAGAATATCTCCAAGTCTTGACGAGGCCGCAAAGGGCCTAGGCTCTAGTTGGCTTGATGTCACCAAAAAGATACATCTTCCCCTTTTAAAAGGACCGATATTTGTTGGATCACTTCTAGTTTTTGTAGACACAATTAAGGAATTGCCAATTACATTTATTCTCAGACCGTTCGACTTCGATACATTATCTGTAAGAATATATCAATATGCCGGAGACGAAAGAATGGCCGAAGCCATATTACCAGCACTATTCATAACAATCTTGGGTTTAATTGCATCAAGTACATTGATTCCAAGCTTAGAAAAAAAGAATTAAATTTTATTTAAAATTTTCCTTAATAAGAAAGGGAGACCTAGTAATAAATCAGCCGAGGTAGATATTAATCTAAAATAAATTAAACTTACAAAAATGATATTTTGTGGAATATTTTTCCCAACAAAAAAAAGGAAACAAGCTTCAAATACACCCACACCTCCTGGGGCCGTTGGAACTATTAAACCTATAACCCATGACAAGCAAAAAATTGCCAATAAATAAAAAATACTATATTCCTGCTCAGAGTTAACTATGGAAATGCAAATAATAAATCCAATAAATTTCGATAATACAAAAAGAGTTTCAATCAAAAATGCTTTCGAAGGGAAAAAAGAAATTATTTTTATTCTTTCGTTAAATTCGTAATTAGAATTTTTATTTTTCAAAGTACTAATTGTTTTACTTTTCAAGGTTTCTAGCCTTCTTAGAATGAAGTAAATTAATTTTCTATTAAGAAATATCAATGGCATAAGTAATAAAAAATAAAATGGAGAATATATCATGCCAACTGAAGCCAATAAGAAAGATGCACACAACATAAAATAAGGCTCAATAAGTGTCGAATAAAAAGCCAATAGTGGATTACTAATATCTTTTAAAAAGTTATATCTCTCAAGAAAATGCCAAATACCTCCTGGGACATATTTTAGAACATTTGTAATAACATAAAAAGAAATTAAATTATTTATATTCTTCGTTTTACCAAACCAAATAATTATATTTTTCCAAGCTAATGCATTTAAAAAAATACTTAAAATACAAAACAAAAAAGCAAAAAATATGTAGTGAGCATTTCTAGAAAAATCTATATTGAATGAAATTTGATCAAAGTTTTTAAAAAAATAAAAACAGAAATAAGATAAGCTGAAAAGAAAAAAAAGGTTCTTTAAAATTGTAAAGTTAATATTCTTTAGAACCTTAATAAAAAATACTTTTTGCATTTTAAATCTTATTTCCAATCTTCCAAAGCTTTAAATTCCCTACATGATTCTTGAATGATATTTCTTACCTCTTGTGCTGTTTTATTATTCTCAATCTGTAATCTTAAAATTTCATCATTTTCTGGTTTCATTGAGATAGTCCCATTTGGTTTCATTGATTGCTTAAACTTGATTTTTCCAAAAGTTGTTAAACACTCACCTCTTCTTCTTAGCAAAACCCATCTAAATTGTTTTCTTTCTCTCAATCCTATGGTGTTGGAATATTGAAACCATAATTTCCTGAAATATACTTGCTTCTCGATAGGTAAGATAACCTGTATAGAAAAACCAGTTCTGTTTTTTTTCATATTGATTGTCTGACAAGAAACATCATAAGCTCCTTCTTTTCTAAATATCTCTAAAAAATTTGCGATATCTTCAGAGGTCTGATCATCTATCAATGCCTCTTGAATAGAAATCTCTTCATATCTCGGGCTAGTTTTCTTATATTTTGAATATTCATTAATAGAATTAATTTTTAAAACTCTTACCAAATTGGGACATGGAAGTTCTAAGTTTCCAATACCTACACCATAAGAATTAATAGAATATTTATTAGGGATTTTGAAACATTCAACCAAATTGCTAAGTAAAGCTATTCCTGTTGGAGTTGACAATTCCCCTTCTATTGAATCGATACTTGAAATCACTTTAATATCTTTTTCTTTTAATAACTCTATGACCGCAGGAGATGGTATTGATAGCTTGCCATGATCAGTTTGAACAAAACCTCTCCCTAATGTTGGTTCATTACAAAAAACCTTTTTTGGCTTTAAATATTCAATTGAAGCACAGACTCCAATTATATCTACTAAGGAATCTATTGCCCCAATCTCATGAAAATGAACTTCTTCAGGATCAATGCCATGAACTTTTCCTTCTGCCATAGCTAAAGACTCAAAAACTTGGTAAATTCTTTTTTTTAATTGTTTTTCTAATTGAGCCTTTAAAATTAAATCTTTAATACTATTCCAATCTCTTCTGGTGTTTTGATCAATTTCATCAACTTCAACCTTGATGCCTCTGATTGAACAACTTTTCGATTCTTTGAAATTTAAAAAATATAACTTTTCTAATCCAAAACATGCAAGAGTTTTTTCAATTATATTTTTTGGTACACCCAAGTCATGAAAAGCTCCTAGTAACATATCACCAGAGACCCCAGGGGAACAATCAATTAATATTTCTTCCATAACCCTTTATAGAAAAAAAAATAAAAAAAATAAAAAAATAAAATAAAAGATAAAAACTTATCAATCATATTTCTAATATTTTTTTTTAGATATTATTTTTTCAATAACTTCGTACTTAACCATTCGAAGTTTATTTCCATCCCTAATTGCATCAAGACTTACAAAATTATTCAAAAATTGAAGAGGTATTTCACCTTCAACAATAATTTTAAAAGTTGCATTCTTTAACCTCTTTGCCCGAGGAGAAGAACAAACTTTAATAACAAGTTCTTTCTTTTGTGTGTTTATATAAACCAATTCACCTCTAATAGAAAAATAATTATTATTTAAATTCAATTCATCTAATAATTCATCAGGATCTTTTTCAGAATTACTAATATCAACTTTGTTTAATTGATAAGGGTCCCATACACCTGCTACCTGTAAATGTAGATTATTGACGCTTTTGTTTCTTGGATAAACTATCCAAAAATAATTCTTCTCTAATTTGATAAATTTCTTAATTAGAGATAAAGCTTTACCAAGAATAACTGTATCAATTATTTTCCCTTCTTTATCAATTAATCTTCCTCGATTTAATTGATTCATATCATTTGGCTTATAAATACCTTTAACGATACCTATTGCTCTGTACTGTAATTTATTTGTAACTTCTTGAATAGGATTTTTAATCATATCTAGTAGTATTTAAAATTTTTTGTTTAAAAGATTATTTATTTAGTTGAAGATTTTCTTTTTCTTCAATTTCATTAAATAATTTTAAAGCATCATCAATAGCATTAGAAGGCTTAGTGGCATCATTCATACTATTAGCTCTTCTAAGCATCTCTACTATTTCAAAGGGATTAGAGGGTAAATCAGAACTATTCGTATCAAACTTAGTAGAACTATCGATTTCAATTTCATTCAAATAGGATTCTTCGGCATTTAATAAAGTGGGTTTCAGACAGATTAGTGAAAAAAATAAAATAAAAAATTTCGCCGATATTGATATATGTTTATTAAAAAATAATTTCATTCTGATTAGTTTCAAAATAATTTAATAGAAAAATTATTTGCTATTTTAATTTTACATAGTTTGGTAATAAATTGTTAATCGCAACTTGGAATGTAAATTCTGTTAGAACTAGGCTTTCTCAAATTACAGATTGGATTAAGAATGTAAATCCGGATATCCTTTGTCTTCAAGAAACTAAAGTTATGGATGATTCTTTTCCTTTGACGCCTTTCGAAGAATTAGGATATGAAGTTATTATGTATGGTCAAAAATCTTATAATGGTGTGGCGATTATAAGCAAATTCAAGATCGAAAATATTATCAAAGGGTTTTCTAATGAAAATGAAGAAAAAATTGATTTATTAAATGAGCAAAAAAGGTTAATTTCTGCAGATATCAATGGGTTAAAAATAATAAACGTTTATGTGCCGAATGGATCTTCAATAGATTCTGACAAATTCATTTATAAAATTAAGTGGTTAAAACATTTGTCATCGTTTTTAGATAAGCAAGTGAAAGAAGATGATTTAGTATGTTTTATGGGTGATTTTAATATAGCCCCTTTTGGTATAGATATTCATTCCCCTCAGAAATACGAAGGAGGAATAATGGCTTCTAAGATCGAAAGAGAAGCACTCAATAATGTTATTAAAGGAAGATTTATTGATTCTTTTCGGATTTTCGAGAAAGGTACTGGTCATTGGAGTTGGTGGGATTACCGTAATAATGCCTATGAACTAAATAAAGGTTGGAGAATTGACCATATTTATATCAGTAAAAATCTTTCCTCAAAGCTTAAGAGCTCTGTAATAGAAAGGAGTCAAAGAGAAAATTTACAGCCTAGTGATCATGCTCCAGTATTAATTAATTTAGAAATCGACAATCAAAGTGAAGTTTACTTTGATGATGATGACGATCTTTTCGAAATATAATTAGAAAATATCTCATATTTTAATGCAACCCCAAAACGCTTATTATTAAAGAAAAATTTAGAAATGAGCATGATTTATGTCGAATTTCTCTCAAACTTAATTATTTACATTACAAAATATCGCGATAAAAATATCATAATGTAGAGTTTCAATCTGATTGACAAAAATTTTACTTGTTTATAATTTAGATCATGATGAAACTTTTTTCAAAAATCTATTTATTTAAATTTTGACTGACATATTAAATATCACCCGTTCTGAAGAAGTTTTTTCTTCTGCATTAAAATTAATGCCTGGAGGGGTTAGTTCTCCAGTAAGAGCATTTAAGTCTGTGGGTGGACAGCCAATTGTTTTTGATAGAGTAAAAGGGCCATTTGCATGGGATGTTGATGGTAACAGGTATATTGATTACATTGGCAGTTGGGGACCAGCCATTTGTGGACATGCTCACCCAGAAGTGATTACAGCATTACAAGAGGCAATTGAGAAAGGAACTAGTTTTGGGGCGCCGTGCGTACTAGAGAATAAACTTGCTGAAATGGTGATAGACGCAATTCCTTCAGTAGAAATGGTTAGATTTGTAAACAGTGGGACTGAAGCCTGCATGGCAGTCTTAAGACTAATGAGGGCATTTACGGGAAGAGATAAAGTAATTAAATTTGATGGATGCTATCACGGTCATGCTGATATGTTTTTGGTAAAAGCTGGTTCTGGAGTAGCTACTTTAGGCTTACCAGATTCTCCAGGGGTTCCAAGAACTACAACAGCAAATACTCTAACTGCCCCTTACAACGATCTTGAAGCTGTAAAAAAATTATTTTCCGAGAATCCTGATGCAATATCAGGAGTAATACTTGAACCTATAGTGGGGAATGCAGGATTTATTACTCCTGAGCCTGGATTTCTTGAAGGATTAAGAGAACTTACAACTGATAATGGATCTTTACTAGTTTTTGATGAGGTCATGACTGGTTTCAGAATTAGCTATGGAGGAGCGCAAGAAAAGTTTGGAGTTACTCCTGATTTAACAACCCTCGGCAAAGTAATTGGGGGGGGTTTACCAGTAGGAGCTTATGGAGGGAGAAAGGAAATAATGTCTATGGTTGCACCATCTGGGCCTGTATATCAAGCTGGCACTTTAAGTGGCAATCCACTAGCAATGACTGCAGGCATTAAAACTCTTGAGTTACTTAAACAAGAAGGTACTTACGAAAAGTTAGAATCAACAACTTCTAGGTTGATTGAAGGAATTATGCAATCAGCAGAAAATAATGGTATTACTATCAACGGGGGCAGTGTAAGTGCAATGTTCGGATTTTTCTTGTGTGAGGGACCGGTAAGAAATTTTGAAGAAGCCAAAACAAACGACTCAGAACTTTTTGGGAAGTTACATAGAGAAATGTTAAAAAGAGGGGTATATCTAGCACCAAGTCCTTTTGAAGCTGGGTTTACTTCATTAGCTCACAGTGATGAAGAGATTGACCGAACTTTAGAAGCATTCGATCAATCTTTTAGTGTTATTAAAATTTAGCCTTATCTGTTTTTACCACCAACAATTACTGGAGGCATTCCTGAACTTGTTCCAGGAAGTCCAGGAACTACTTGTGTACTGCCATCCCATTTATCCAAAAATAGTTTAAAAAGTACCTGATCATTTAAACCTTTATTTAAAGTTTCATACCTTAGGGCTTCTTGTTCTGCAATTTCCACCTCTGTTTTGGCTCTTAAGAGTAGCTGTCCTGCTATTTGTTTCTGTTCAATAGCAGCTCTATATTCCTCAGCTATTTCTAATCCAGTAAGATCTAAGCTTTTTACATCTACGTAATCGAATGAGTTTAATTCTTCAGCTACTGTAGAAGCGACTTTTTCAGAAATAACATTAAATTCAGTTGCAATTGTTTCTAATTCATATTGTGAGAAAACAGATTTTAGAGCTTTAAGTAAAGAAGGCTGAACTATCTTTTGATAGACATCGCTATTTCTACTAGCGATTGTGGCAAAAATCCTACCTGCTTCATTGGGCTTAACTGAATATTTAACAGTAGCAGTTGCTCTAATCACTTGAAGATCTTTTGTTAAAGTCTCAAATTTCTCAGGTTGAACTTGAGTTTTTACATCAAAGGGAAATACTGATTGAACAAAAGGTATTTTGAAATTTAATCCCGGTCTTCTTGAACCACCACTTACTTTACCTAAAGTTGTTACTACAGCCACTTGCCCAGAAGGCACTACAAATAAAGATTGTGTAAGCAAAAGAAATCCTGTAAAAGATAAAACGATTAATAGTGTTGCAGTTCCTCCCGGACCAGTTGGAGTTACATTTTTGAAAGATGTTGACATTTAAATTTGCTTTTTATTAATCATATTTAAAGAATTTGATTAATGCATTATTTGGGTATTTAATTAAAATATTTTTTTAATAATTGTTTTAAGTAAATTATTAAATAATTTTTATATGCTACTTGTTTTAAATTTCTGTAATAATTGTAAATAAAGATTCTCATCTATTTCCCTAATATCGTACTCAGAAGGTAGAACCCCATGTTTATGTTCATGAGCAGCCATCCAACAAAATTTCTCAATTTCTCTTAATGAAAAACGTGGATAATCTTTTATTTTTAAAATCAATGAATCAAGAAGAGATTTTGAATATTCCGTCATTAATAAATATTAATTATTAACATCTTATCGATAATTATTAGCTTGGAGAGGAATTTTGTATGTCTCCTCCAAATTATTAAGTAATTTAATTATCAATTGAAGCTCATTCTTACTTTTGCTCGCTACTCTCAAAGTCTCACCATTAATACTTACATTTACCTTTTTAAATTCATCTCTTATATTTTTACTTATTTTTTTCGCAATTTCCTGATTAAGGCCTTTCTTTAAAGTAATAGTTTGCTTTACTTTATTTCCGCTTACAACCTCAATGCTGCCGTAATCAAAAATTTTTAAAGAGAGTTTTCTTTTTATTGCCTTTTGTCTAATGATATCGATTACAGAATTTAGAGTTAATTCGCTATTTGTAGTTATAAAAATATTTTCTTTCTCTAACTCCAATGAGGTTTCTGTTCCTTTAAGGTCATATCTTTGAGAAATCTCTCTTTTAACTTGGTCTAAGGCATTTACCAATTCTTGTCTATCAAAATCAGAAACCACATCAAATGAAGAATTTTCTGCCATTAATTAATTTAAAATTAGTTTAATTATTACCCAAATAAAGTAAAAAATAATAAAAGAGGAGTTTATTTAATCAAAAAATAACAAACTCACGACTTTGCCCATTTCTTCAGCACATCTACAACTATTTAATAAGGTTTCACTGTCGTGAAAAGCGAAGCAAATTAATTGATCACATCTATTAATAATTTCTTGATTACAAAGACTACTTGCCATTGGTAAAGGTAATTCATCATTCTCGCTCTTCTCAACCAAATGCATAACGCTTTTTAACTGGTCTTTAATTTCTGGTAATTGCTTATCTAAACTCTGCGGCAAAAGTACCGTTAACAAAGATGGATTAACTTCCAAAACAGCTCTTATTACGGCTGCATTAACTCCTTGAGATCCTGATGTAAGGATAGTATGTCCTTCTTCCACTAGTGACCTTGCGATTAGTTCGATCAAATGAATATCGACAACAGGCACGTGCCTGCTCCCCAAAAAAGCAATTCTTCTTTTTCCATTATCCTGAAGTTTTGCGAGTTCTTGAGCTAAGGTGTCAACACCTTGGGTTGAGGGTAGATCTAGAGAACGACTCAAAATAAAATGATATCTATATTTGAAATTAGCATTTATCTGAGATATTGCAGGGAAAATCTATTGTTTCAAGAATATTTTGAAGATTTACATGCTCTCGTACTAACTGAACAGCATAAGATGCCTTTATTGATTCATGTATCCTAACGTGACCAAAAGCTTGTTCAATAATTTCAACTGAAGCAAGAGTATCTAACTCTACTTTTAAGATTGGCACTTCTAATTCTTCCGCTCTATGTATTAGCTGTGATAAAGGTTCACCTAAACCAGTCAGAATTAAACATTGAGTGGAGGCCTCTAATGCTGCAAGTTGAATATCAGTTCTATCAGCTCCTGTAACAACAGCCATGTTTCTCCTTCTTCTAAAAAATTCCATTGCGGAATTAACCCCCATTGCACCAATGCTTAATGTTTCAACGAGTAATTCTTCTTTTTCTGGGCAACAAATTACCTTAGCATCTAATCTATTTACAAGTTCCCCTACAGTGACACTTCTAAGTAATGGAGATTTAGGCATCACCCCAAATACTTTTATGTTCAACTCTTGGAGAGAGGGAATTATTTTATTCTTTATTTTTTCTACTTCCTCAGGATCAACAGCATTTAAAACAGCTCCTGCAAAATGATCCCCTAATTGTTTTTTTGCGTCTAGTAAAGCATCTACACTTTTACTATTCTCCCATAGATTAACAATAAGAACTTTTGCGTTTAATTGTTTTGCAAGTTGTGGAAGACTTAAACCATAAATCATACCTTCATATAGGTTGCCAGCAGCTTCAAGAATATTTAAACCATTAAAATTATCATTTACTAATGCCTCAATTTGTTCAAAACCTTTACCTGGAATTAAGTCTTTATTAGCAATTCTTTTCTCAGCAGATATGTTATCCAACAAACCTACTGAAGGAATTAAGTTTTCTTCTGCAATATTTAAAGTGGAACCAATAAATTTAACATCATCATCTATTAGTCCTTCGTAGGTCATTGAGGGAAGATTAGTAAGTTCAGTACAAGTTGCCAATGGTTTTCCTATGCGGATTTTCTCCCCCTGCTCTAAAAGTTTTTTTGATATTCCCAGTACTAATGCTGACTTACCACTAAATGGTTCACATGAACCAATTAACAAAATCTGGCTCATAGTGTATTAATTAAATTTATTCATAGATTCAAGATAATATTTTTTTTAAAAGTATACAATTGTTTATTTATGACTTTTAATCAAATAAATTAAAAAACATAGAAAAAGTAAATTAATTTATAGTGAATTAATCTGTTCTCATTTCTACACAAAATTCAATTAATATCATGAGTGAGGGAAAAACTATTGGTATTACGGGAGCTTCGGGAGCCCTAGGAAAGGAATTAACAAAAATATTTCGCAAAAGAGGATTCAAAGTTATCGGATTTACACATAGCAAAAATAATTATGATATTAACAACCACTCTCCAAACGAATGGATCAAATGGCAATGTGGGAAAGAATTCTTATTGCGAGAACATCTCGAAAAAATTGATATCTTAATTTTGAATCATGGAATCTACGATGGGTTTAAAAAAAAATCAAGTTATGAAAATTCAATAGAAATAAATGCTTTAAGCAAATTTAAATTATTAAATTTATTTGAAACAATTGCTACAAAAAACAAATCCAACATAGTAAAAGAGATTTGGATAAATACCTCTGAAGCAGAAATATTACCAGCCTTAAATCCATCCTACGAAATAAGTAAATCACTTATAGGACAATTAGTTTCTTTTAAAAAAAACCTTCTCGACGAAAATACAAAGAAAAAATTTAAAATTAAAAAAATCATTTTGGGTCCTTTTAAATCAGAATTAAACCCAATAGGAATTATGAATCCAGAATTTGTATCTAACACAATTTACAATTTTGCCAATTTAAATATTTTTTTAATTATTGTTAGTCCTAATCCTCTCTCATATATTCTTTTTCCTATTAAAGAGTTATATTATTTTTTATATTGTAAATTTCTAACAATATCAAAACTTAATAATTAAAAATCTCTATCTGTCAAAATTTCAATACCATCTTTCATTACGACGATTGTATGCTCCCATTGCGCTGATAATTTCCCATCTTTTGTTATTACTGTCCATTTGTCATTTAGAGTTTTACAAAACTTACTACCTTGATTAACAATAGGTTCTACGGCTAACGTCATACCTTCACGAAGAACAATATTCGGTAATTCATTAGTTCGAAAATTAAAAACGGATGGTTCTTCATGAAGGTTTCTTCCCACTCCATGACCAGTGTAGTCTTCAACAACACTAAATCCATTCAATTTAACAACATCTTCAATTGCTCCAGCAATATCAAGGAGTGTATTTCCTGATTTAATTTTAGAAAGTCCTGAGAATAAAGCTTGTAAGGCTACTTCACTAAGTTTTTTAGCTTGATCACTTACTTCGCCAACACAAATAGAGATACAACTATCACCGTGAAAGCCATCTAGATATGCTCCAGTATCAATTTTCACAAGATCTCCATTTTTAATTACTTTATTTTTATTTGGTATGCCGTGTACAACTTCATTATTAATGCTTGAGCAGATACTAGATGGAAAACCATGATAACCTTTAAAACTTGGCACGGCACCCATTTCTCTTATTCTCTTTTCTGCAAAATCATCCAAATCTTTTGTACTCATTCCAGGTTCTATCAAATCATTTATTTCCCTCAAAACAGTTCCAACAATCCTGCTAGATTTCTTCATTAATTTTATTTCCCTTGCAGACTTTATTTCGATTCCTCTTCTTCTTTGAATAAAAGGGGCTTGATCGTTTGATTTAGAATTATTTTTATTTAATAAAAGATCTGCAAAATGTTTCATTGGATTAAATAATAGTAATAAGTAAATATCATCAAAATAGCCATTGTCTGCATGGCTATTTTAAATCTATCAGGAAGGAAAACAGAAAATGAACTTTATTACCAATTCTAGGCAATTCCATAAATCATTGGCACCTTGGGTTTTCCTCCCTTTATTCATTTCAGCTTTGACAGGTTTATTCTATAGAATTTTGAAAGATATATTGGGTTACTCAAGAGAAGAAGTTCACTGGTTAATGTCTCTACATGAAGGGGAGTGGCTTGGAGATAATGGAGAGTTAATTTATGTAATCCTAAATTCTTTGGGACTTATTTGGATGCTAATAACTGGGTTCCAAATGTTTTCAAAAAAACTTTCATTTACTAAAAAGGTTACTAAAGGCGAGTCGAAAGGTTAAGATAGTAATCTTGTAGAATTATTGAGCGTAAAATGGCAAAAGAGAAACAAGAAAATGAGTCAGAAATTATTAGTGGAACTGACACATCCACAGTAATAACAGTTGAGAATGAAGAAAAAAGAACTATTTCTCAACCCAAAAAAAGTTTAAGTTCATCAAATTTAATACAGCAATTTGAATCTGAACAATTAAAAAAACAATTACCTGAAATATATGTAGGAGATACAGTTAAAGTTGGAGTAAAAATTACAGAAGGTAACAAAGAAAGGGTTCAACCGTATGAAGGAGTGGTTATTGCAAAAAGACATGGTGGCCTCAATCAGACAATAACGGTAAGAAGAATTTTTCAAGGTATTGGAGTTGAAAGAGTATTTATGCTACATAGTCCGCAAGTAGCCTCTCTAAAAGTTGAACGCAGAGGTAAAGTAAGAAGAGCTAAGTTATTCTATCTGCGGGATAGAGTGGGGAAAGCTACTCGCGTAAAACAACGCTTTGATCGATAAGGTTGTAAAGTTATTTCAACCTAATGGTCATAAAGGTGCTTATAATCATTTTTATTGCGCCGTTAGTTCAGTTGGTAGAACGCAGGTCTCCAAAACCTGATGTCGGGGGTTCAAGTCCTCCACGGCGCGTTTGGATCAACATTTTGTAAATTATTATTTTCATTGAGATGGAGTTAGATCTTCAACCTGGGGATGTGGTTAAAGTCCTCGAATCAGCAGCTTTAGGATGGGTGCGTGCAAGGGTTATCAGAGTAAAATCTGGAGGAAGAGTTGTTGTTCAAAGCGATCAAGGCAGAGAATTTACAGCTCGGGGAAACCAAGTTCGATTAATTGAGCCTGCAGGTTTTAGGCCTTAAGAAAAAATAATTAATTTCCATCTTGCAAAAAAGAAACTAATTATTTCTTTGAATCCTCAAATTAATGAATGTTTTTTATTACAACAACATTAATTAAGTATTATGATCTGATAATTTTAAAGTCAGTTCCTTAATTAGAACAAAACTCTGGGACCGTAGTTCAACTGGTTAGAGCACCGCCCTGTCACGGCGGAAGTTGCGGGTTCGAATCCCGTCGGTCCCGTTCTTTTCTAAAAGAAATTGGAAAAACGTTTAAGGTTAGCACCAAGTCCAACTGGTTTATTACACATAGGTACAGCAAGAACAGCACTATTTAATTGGTTATATGCAAAAAAAAACAACGGTAAATTTTTTATTCGAATAGAAGATACTGATATTGTCCGATCTAAATCTGAATATACAACCAATATATTAGATGGATTAAATTGGCTAGGACTTTATTGGGATGAAGAGCCTGTTAAACAAAGCAACCGAATTTCTATTCACAAAAAATATATTAAAAAACTTTTAGAAATTGGAGCTGCGTATAGATGTTTTACTTCAGAAAGTGAGATTTTTGAACTTAGAGAAAACCAAAAATCAAGTGGGTTGCCTCCAAAGCATGATAATAGGCATAGAAATCTTACAAGTAATGAAATTGAAGAATTCATATCACAAGGAAGATCTTCAGTAATAAGGTTTAAGATTGATGAGGAAAAAGAAATCAAATGGGAAGATCAGATTAGAGGCGAAATAAAATGGAAAGGAAAGGATCTCGGAGGTGATTTAGTTTTATCCAGAAGATCTTTAGGCTATGAGATAGGTGATCCTCTTTATAATCTTGCTGTTGTAGTTGATGACAATTTTATGAATATTACTCATGTTGTAAGGGGTGAAGATCATATCTCAAATACTGCAAAACAAATATTGATTTATAAAGCCTTAAATTTTAAATTACCAATTTTTTCTCATACTCCTCTTATCTTGAATGGTGAAGGTAAAAAACTATCTAAACGTGACAGTGTAACATCCATAGATGAATTCAAAGAGATGGGATACTTACCAGAGGCTCTAGCCAATTACATGGCATTTTTAGGATGGTCATTAAAAGATCCCGAAAGTGAAATTCTATCCTTGACAGAACTATCCAAAGTTTTTAATTTGTCAGATGTAAATAAAGCTGGTGCAAAATTTAATTGGGAAAAACTCAATTGGATTAATTCTCAATATATAAAAAAAATGGAATTAACAAAATTAAGTGAATTTATTAAGAAGTATTGGAATGAAATGGGTTGGAAATCTCCTTCTAAAGAGTGGGATTTGAAATTAGTAAATTTAATTCGAGACTCGATGATTTTATTAAAGGATGCAATTGATCAATCAAAACCATTTTTTTCTTTGTCTCAAATGCAAAAAGAGGGAGAAGAATTTCTGAGAAATAAGAAAGAGGCAAAAGAATCGTTAAAATATATCCTTCAATATTTAAAAGAGAAAAATATATCTAAAATAAATAGCGATAACGCTAGAGAAATAATTAACAAAATTTCTGTCAATAACTCCATTAAAAAAGGGATTTTAATGAAATCATTGAGAGTAGCTTTTTTTGGTTGTCTTAGCGGACCAGATTTAATTCAAAGTTGGGAATTATTCTCTGAAAACAAAAGTGATGTCATCCTAATTGAAAGATGTCTTATTTAACTATATTTTCTTTTCGGTTAAATCCAGAAAATTAGCAAGGGGTCTTGCTGTAAGTCCTTGAATCCCTACTGTCATTAGTATCGTAAGAAATACCAATCCTTGAAGACGTCCTGCACCAAGCACGCCTGCTTGCTCAAGTCTTATTGAGAAAAGAGATGCTACCGCCGCAGTAACTATTCCTCTTGGCGCCAACCATGCTAAGAATACCCTTTGCTTAATATCTAACTCTCTTCCCATAGTTGCTAAAGAGATAGAAATTGGACGTAAAATTAACATCAACATTAATACACAAATAATACCTCCCCAACCTAAAGGACTTAATTCTCCCCAAGAGACGTCAGATGCCAAAAGAGGGAAAAGAACTGTTATGGCAAGTTGGGCTAATTCGCTAATCAAATTATCTAATCTTTCTTTATCGATTATTTCTCTTTTACCTACAATAAATCCTGCAGCTACAGAGGCAGGTAAACCTGATTCAGGCAAAATGTATTCACAAATTCCGTAAACGAGGAAAATAAAACCTAAAGTAATTTGTAGCTCAATTCCAAATGATGCCTCGTTTTTTATTTTTTTTAAAATTTCAGAAAGCAACCATCCAGAACTTACACCTATCAACACCCCGCCACCAAGTCTCTGCATTAAGGCAATAAAAACCTCCTTAATCCCATGCAGATCTCCTAAAATAAATTCCAATAGTAACAAAGCAAGCACCGCTCCAACAGGTTCCAGAACTAATCCTTCGGCTTTAAGTACCTCAGAAAGTGGAGAAACTAATTTTATTTGGTCTACCAAAGGTGAAACCACTGTTGGGCCTGTAGCAAGAACTATGGCACTATATACTCCAGCCACAGGCCATGATAGACCTGCTAACCAATGAGCTATAAATATTCCTGCCGATAATGAAATAAATAGTCTTATTAATGAAATTTTTAAAACAGTATTTCTAATACTCCCTTCAGGCAGCTTTAAATTTAACCCTCCTTCAAATAAAACCAAACAAACTAAAAGCCCAACAATAGTTTCAAGACCTTGCCCCAGATCTAGTGGCTCAACGAGTCCTAAACCTGACCGGCCAATGAATAAACCAGAAAGTAATAAGATTACTACACTTGGAAATCCAGAAACAGAAGAGATAAGACGTGCGCATGCTCCTGCAAATACAGTTATACCCCAAAGTAAGCCGAGCCTTTCAGGCGTCATATAAGTTTCTTTAAATAAAAAATATTAATTAATTCGATTAAATCAATATTCTCATTTTAAGTCCACTATATACGATATTTATTAATTAAATCCACTTTAAGGCTTATTAATTTGAACCTTTTAAAAATTAAGAACAAGATTTTATTTGAGAATTTTATATAGAGGAAAATTTACTAATCAAAGCAATAATAATTAATATTATTCCTACACCTACGGTTGCCATTCTTCCGTTCCAAATTTCTGCTTGAGGCGTAAAACCTCTTTTCCATAAATTCAGCTCTTTTTTATCAACAAATTTTTTTGTTTTGTTTAGCTCAATTTTGGATTGTTTTTTCATTGTTATTAGAAAGGAGGTATTTTTTCATAAAGAGTGTTAGCTCGGTCAATAGGAAGTCTTCCTGAAATCCCTAATTTAAGAGAGCTTTCATGTGCACTTAATTTGAGTCTAAATAATGCAGCGGCTCCAATCATTGCAGCATTATCAGTACAAAGATTTATAGGGGCTAAATGAACCTTAATAGATTTTTTACATGCTTCTCCAATCATCATTTTTCTTAACGTATCGTTAGCAGCCACTCCCCCAACAACCACGATATTATCTAAGCCATAATCAATTGCGCATTTTATTGTCCTCTCTACCAAGACCTCTGCAACAACTCTCTCAAAACTTGCTGCAATGTCTGAGATTGGCATCTCATCTTCATTTAGATTAATTTTTTCGACTAATCTTAGTACCGCTGTTTTTAAACCACTAAAAGAGAAATCATATTTAAGAAAGCCCCCTTCCTTATCAGAAACCTTACATTTAGGTAAATTAAATTTCGAGGGATCGCCTTTTTGGGCGATTTTTGCAATTGCAGGACCCCCAGGGTAACTCAACCCCAATAATCTTCCTACCTTATCGAAAGCTTCTCCAGCGGCATCATCATAACTTCTTCCAAGTCTTTGCATTTCTCTCCTCTCCCCAACTTTAATCAATTCAGTATGTCCACCACTTACAAGTAAAGTTAAGAAAGGAGGTTTGGGATAGTTTTCAGAAAATAGTATTGACGAAAGATGTCCTTCTAAGTGATGTATACCCAAGAAAGGTTTTGAGTATAAAGTACAAAGTGATCTTGCAGTAACAGAGCCGACTCTTAAACAGCCTACTAATCCAGGAGTAACTGTTGATGCAATAGCATCAATATCTTTAATACTTATTTTTGATTCTTCTAGAGCTTGTTCAAGGACAAAAGGAATTAATTCTAAATGCTTCCTTGCCGCGAGTTCAGGAACTACACCACCCCACTTAGAATGATCTTCAATTTGTGATGCAACAATATTTGAATGTATTTTATAAATATCATTACTATTAGAAACAATGGAGACAGACGTCTCATCACAACTTGTTTCAATAGCTAAAACTTTGAGCATATTTGATTAGATACTGTTCTATTTTAGAAGTAATTTCTTAATTAAAACATCAAAAGGAATTAAAGATTGCAACTTATGAAATTCTTTTTTTCAATCATAACTTCGGTTTTTCTCTTTCTTGGAATAACCCCAATTGCTTTAGCTGCTAATGGTCCGGCATTAAATGCAGATAGAGCAAGTACTGAATTTACAGCATCAGCTCTCACTACATGTTCAGAAAATCCTAAATTTATTGAAAGAGCCAGCTCTGCTGCAAGCCAAAAAGATATCGCAAGATTTGAAAGATATGGCAAAGCAGCTTGTGGTGACGATGGATTACCTCACTTGATAATAGGACCACCTCTCGAACCGTGGGGAGCACTATTAAATAGAGGACATGAAGGAGACTTACTTATCCCTGGAGTAATGTTTATCTATATTGCGGGAATTATAGGATGGTCTGGAAGAGAGTATTTGATTGAATCCAAAAAGACAAAAAACCCCGCAGACCTTGAAATTATTATTGATTTAGACTTGGCAAGAAAATGCCTTATTAAAGGAGCTCAATGGCCTTTATTAGCTAACAAACAAGGTAGAAATGGAGACTTAAGAGAAAAAGATAATAATATTACGCTTAATGGCCCTAGATAAGACATCTTTCAACTCAAATTACAAAAAATCAAATGTTCAAAATCTTAAACACAAAATTCATCAGATCAGCTCCTGTAGTTGCGGCAGTTTGGCTAAGTCTTACTGCTGGAATAATTATTGAATTTAATAGATTCTTTCCTGATTTATTATTTCATCCAATGAGCTGAGATTTTAATAGAATTTTTAAGACTTAATTATCTTGAAAACTCCCTTAACTGTCTCATCAACATCATGATTTGTCAAAACAAAATCAAATTTATCTGAGGATGCAATTTCATAGTTGGCTCTGCTAAGTCTTCTATTTATTGCCTCCTCTTTTTCAGTACCTCTATTTCTTATTCTTTTTTCTAATTCCTTTTTATTAGGAGGAAGAAGAAATATTGATAAAGCTTCTGGGAACTTTTCTTTAATTTGTTTTGCGCCTTCAACTTCAATTTCAAGTAAAACAATAAATCCCTTTTCAATCTTTTCATTTACCGTAGATAATGGAGTTCCATAATAGTTTCCTGCGAATTGGGCCCATTCAAGAAACTCTTTTTTTTCGATCATATCTTTGAATCTTTCATTACTTATAAAGTAATAATTCTCTCCATCTTTCTCACCTAGTCTAGGTTCTCTTGTTGTAGCAGAGATAGAAAGCCAAAGATCTTTATCCTTATCTAAAATTTCTTTAACAACTGTACCTTTACCAACTCCACTAGGGCCTGTGATAATTATTAGTTTTTTTAAATTTTTCATATTAAAATTTTTACAGTAAAATAAAAAACGGTAAATTATTACTAAAAATAATGCAAAAGGGTGTCCCACAGATAATGGATATTACATCTATTAAATCTGTATTGCATGATTTATCAGAAGAAGTTTTACCATCAAGGTTTGAAACAGCTCAACAACCCGAATCTAATATAATTCAATTCTGTTTAAGAGGAATAAATAGCCAAACTTGGATAGAAGTATCTTGGAATAGTGATTCTCCCAGAATATTAAAAATAAATAGACCTGAAAAAATCGGAGCCGAAAGTACCCTTTCCAAGCAATTAAGATATGGATTAAAATATATGGCGTTAATTAATATAGAACAAGATAAATTTGATAGGGTTATTAAATTTGGATTTGCGAAAAAGCCTGGATATGAAATAAATAAATACTTAATTTTTGAATTAATGGGAAAACATAGTAATATTTTTTACTTAGATAATAATCAAAAGATAATTGCAGTTGGCAAACAAATAAACTCTAATCAATCAAGCTTTCGTGAAGTTTCAACAGGTTCTATCTATTCAGAACCACCTAAGAACATGAAAAAGGAACCCAATCCAAAGGAATCTTTTGAAACATGGAAAGAGTCTATTTCATCAGTTCCAGAATCACTTAAATACTGCCTAATAAATACTTATCAAGGAGTAAGCCCTATTTTAACTAGGCAACTTGAAGCTTTTAGTAATCTGAGCAGTACAGGAATAATGAATAAAAACATTGATTTTATAAGTGAGACCAACTTAAAAAAGATATACGAAAGTTGGAAAATATGGATTTATAGGTTTAACAACAACAACTTTAATTTCTCAATTTTTGAAAATTATTTTTATTCAGTTTGGTTTTTAAAGAATGAAATAAATAATAAAAATAATTTTGATCAATTTAACGGCCTAGAAAATTATTATGATTTTCATTTAAAACAAAGAAAAATTGACTCATTAATAAAAAAAATTGATGGGATTATTTTTAAACAAATAAATCTTGAGAAAAAGAATTATAATTTTCAATCTGATCTCTTAATAAATTCGGAAAATTATCAAGAATATAAAATTAAGGCCGACAAAATATTTATGACTCATGAGATACAAAAACAAGATATTATCAAAGGTCAAAAGCTTTATAAAAAGTCAAAAAAGCTAAAAAGGGCACAAAATTTAATTAAAGAAAGACTTGATATTTATAAAAACAAACTTGATAGATTAGAAGAATTTAGTACTTTATTGGATAATTTAAATTCTTTAAAAAATGAAAATTTAAAAGATAAAATCAATTTACTTGAAGAAATTAAAGCTGAAATTTGTCTGGAATTTAATGTTAAACTCAAAAAAATAAGAGAACAAAAAAGAAACTCTTCTAGATCAGAGTCATATCCAATAGAAATAAATACCCCAACGGGCTTAACTGTACAAATAGGAAGAAATATGAGGCAAAATGATTTGATAAGTTTTAAGTTCTCGAAGAAAGGGGATCTTTGGTTTCATGCCCAAGAATCACCTGGCAGCCATGTTGTTTTAAAGTCCTCATCTCAAAAACCGTCAGATGAGGATATTCAAATATCAGCAGATTTAGCAGCTTTATTTAGTAAAGCAAAAATGAATATTAAAGTCCCTATTAGTCTTGTAAAGATAAAAGACCTACAAAAAATTGCAAAAGGAGGGCCAGGTTGCGTTTCATTTACTAAAGTGGAAATTCTTTGGGGTAATCCTACAAGAGGAAAAGATTACATTAAAAAAAACTTAAAAGAGTAAATTAGTTTATAATAAAAAAAACAATTTTTTAAATGTTAGATTTTTTGCTTGGCACTCACGAATTTTTAGGTAACCATAGTTTTCCAGAATTTATTGTTGGGTACCTATTTGGAGCAGCATTAATAATTGGAGCCCCAACCGTTTTTTTATTACTTGCTTTCGTAAGTGCTTTGATGAAAACGAATGGAAAAATGGGCGGTTATAGAGAATATGAAACCTATGGAGAATCTTCTTTAAATGATGCTCCTCCATTTTTATTACCTGATCCGACTAATCCAAAATTAAGTAAATAATTCTTAGATAAAAAGAATCAAAAATTACGATTTTCAGAAATTATTTTAATTTTTATCTATTGCAAACTATAAAACAAGCTCAATAATGAAGAGTATCGATGAGAGTAAAAATAATATACACGATTCGATGAGTTTTACTGATCATTTAGAAGAGCTTAGACAAAGAGTACTGAATTCAATTTATGCAATATTAATTTCCATTTTCTTTAGTTTCTTAATAATTAAGCCTTTAATTTCTTTCTTAGAGATTCCTGCCAGCGATATTCATTTGTTACAACTTGCACCTGGAGAATTTTTATTTGTTGCTATTAAAGTAGCAGGTTATAGCGGGATAATCGTTTCCATTCCATATATTTTTTATCAAATAATATTATTTATTTCACCAGGATTAACTAAAAAAGAAAAAAACCTAATTTTACCTGCTGTTTTTGGGTCCGGTTTACTATTCTTTCTTGGCTTGCTTTTTTCATGGTGGATATTAGTTCCCGCTGCAATTAATTTTTTTATAAATTTTGGAGCTGATATAGTTGAGCCAACATGGTCCATTGAGAGATATTTTGATTTCGTTTTATTGTTAATGTCAAGTACTGCAATAGCCTTTCAATTACCTGTTTTGCAATTTATTCTTGGTTCACTTGGAATAATTACTACAGCAAAAATGATCTCTAATTGGAAAATAGTAGTAATTTCTTCTGCAATCTTATCTGCGGTAATTACACCTTCAACTGATCCCTTAACAATGTCATTGCTTTCAATTTCGATAACTTTTTTATTTTTTATTGGAGCTGGTCTAACTTACATATCTGAAAACCTTAAATCAAAAACTCTTTCATCCTCTCATTAATGCTGAGTTGAAGGCTTACAGCTCTTCCTAATCTTGGTCTCGAATTTACTTTTTTAAGCCATTCTCTTACCTCTTCTGAATAGCCACATCTATTTAATATTTCAATCTTATCTGCAATTGATTTTTTATATTCGATTTCATTTAGTGGGAAAGATTCTTGTCCTAAAAAGCCCCACATCATTTGAAAATATAAATATTTACCTCTTTTAAAAAGTCTGAAATCATATTTTTTACCCCATCGATGAATTAAGTAATGAATAATCTCATCTACTAACAAAGGTTTCATAATTAAATAGCAAACAATCTCGTCAAAACTTATACTTTAAATTATTAAAAGTCCTATCTATTTGCAACAGAAATAGTGCAATTTGATTCATAATAACTAATAAATAACAGTCTTAAGTATCGAATGACTCAATTAAGTTCCAATGACGTCCCCTCCATGGGTCGAAGGCAATTTATGAATCTTCTTACATTTGGAACAGCAACTGGTGTCGCGTTAGGAGCTCTATATCCTGTAGCAAATTATTTCATGCCACTAAGAGCTGGTGGTGGTGGTGGTGGAACTTCTGCTAAAGATGAATTAGGTAATCCAGTAACAAAGACTGGTTGGTTAGCGAGTCATCAAGCAGGAGATAGAAGTTTAGTGCAAGGTCTTAAAGGAGATCCAACTTACTTAATTGTTAATAGTGAAGGAGAGATAGGAAAATTTGGACTAAATGCTATTTGTACCCACTTAGGTTGCGTTGTTCCTTGGGATAGCGGTGCCAATAAATTCATATGTCCTTGTCACGGAAGTCAATATGATACAAATGGGAAAGTAGTGAGAGGTCCTGCACCTTTATCTTTGGCCTTGGCTCATGTTGATGTAGATGATGATGCTGTACTTGTTAAACAGTGGTCAGAAACAGATTTTAGAACTAATGAAAATCCCTGGTGGGCTTAAGAAAATGATTAATTTAAAAAAACAAATAATGAAAAAAACAACTTTCTTTCTATGCACTCTGCTTTTAATTTTAAGCATTGTAATTTTTCCAAGTTCTTCTTTTGCATATCCATTTTGGGCGCAGCAAAACTATGAATCTCCCAGAGAAGCTACGGGGAAAATAGTTTGCGCAAATTGCCACCTAGCACAAATGCCAACTATCGCAGAGGTACCTCAAGCTGTTGGAGCAGATAGTGTTTTCAAAGCTGTGGTCAAAATACCTTATAAAGATGATATAAAGGAAATAGGTGCTGACGGTTCTGAAGTTCCTCTACAAGTAGGGGCAGTTGTCATGCTTCCTGATGGCTTCAAATTAGCTCCACAGGAAAGATGGACTGATGAAATAAAAGAAGAAACTGAAGGCGTATACTTTACTAACTACAGCGAAGAAAAAGATAACATAATTCTTGTTGGACCATTACCTGGTGACGCAAATAAAGAAATTGTTTTTCCAGTTCTTTCACCTAATCCAGCTACAAATAAAGAATATCACTATGGTAAATACTCACTTCATATAGGAGGGAACAGAGGCAGGGGACAAGTTTATCCGACTGGTGAGAAAAGTAACAATTTAATATTCACTTCTTCATCTGCAGGCACAATTAATTCAATAGAAACTCTTGAAGATGGCAGTTTTCAGATTAATATAGAAAATGAAAATGGGGAAATAATTAGTGAAACAGTTCCAGTTGGTCCTGAACTAGTTGTGAAAGAACAAGACCAAATAAATGCAGGAGATCCTCTTACCAACGACCCTAATGTAGGAGGTTTTGGACAACTAGATGCTGAAGTAGTACTACAAAGCCCTTATAGAATAATAGGTTTAATTGCATTTTTTATTGGTGTAGGCCTAACTCAAATACTCTTAGTACTTAAGAAGAAACAGGTTGAGAAGGTGCAAGCTGCTGAGGGTATTTAATTAGCCTTTAAATGCTTATATATCAAGCTTTTATTCAATCCCCGGGAGACACATTTTTAAACTTAGGTTTTCTCACTATTAGATGGTATGGTCTGCTAATTTCCTTGTCTGTATTTATAGGGCTTTTTATTTCTAAGAAGCTGGCAAAATCTAGAAATATTAATCCTCAATATATAAGCGATATTTTACCTTTTTTAATAACATCTTCAATCATTGGAGCAAGAGCTTACTATGTAATTTT
>QCGN01000012.1 GCA_003279875.1 Prochlorococcus sp. AG-388-D03 | reverse complement strand
AAAGAAAAAATATTCATCCTGTGATGTCCCTGGTTTAGAAGTTATTTTACCCAAAATATTGATTATTAAAAACAAAAATAATTGTTGGTTAAGAATAAATTCCCATGTCGATGGTAAATCTTCCTTGAGGGCATTAATTGAAGAACTATGGTCAATAAGGGATCAGATTTTATATCCAAATAATCAAAAAAGCAAAACTGTTTTTGATTATCCTACTATGAATTATTTTATGAATTCTTTAGAATTATCGAATAATAATTTGAGGCAATTAATAAATAAGGGAATTCAATTAGTAGAGGAAGATACCCTCGAAAAGATAGTCTTAGCCTCAAGATTGAAAATAAAACTTAAAAATAAATTAAATTTAATACAAATTTTGAAAAAATTAAAAACTAATCAACCAAATACTTGTAGATATGTTTGGAGGAGAAATAGTGAAGATATTGTATTTGGAGCATCTCCAGAAAAATTATTTTCTTTTAGGAAGCCTAATTTGATTTTAGAAGCTATTGCTGGAACAGTATCAACTGATTCAAATCCTGATTCTCTTTTGGAAAGTTCTAAAGACATAAAAGAGCATAATTATGTAATACGGTATTTAATTAAATGTTTAGAGGTTTTAAAGATTAGTAACTATACAAAAAGTTCATTAAAGGTAACTTCTTTTGGAGATATTTCTCATTTACAAACTTTGGTTTATTCCAAGATTGATAACATATGCCCTTTTGATTTGCTTAGAGTTTTGCATCCATCTCCTGCAGTCTGTGGCTGTCCTAAAAAGGAAGCAATGAATTGGATAAATACTCTTGAATCATTCTCAAGAGGCAATTATGCCTCCCCTATGGGTTGGGTTGATTCTGAAGGAAATTCAGAATTTAGAGTAGTTATTAGAGGAGCGCGTTATGTTGATCAAAATCTAGAATTTACAGCTGGTTCAGGGATAGTAAAAGGTTCTATTTTGAATAAAGAAATTGAGGAGATTAAACTTAAGTTTAAATCTTTAGTAAAGCAAATATTTCTTACCAAAACTACTAAATAATTTCTAATAATTTTTCAATTACTTGATCTGAAACGCTTTTGTTAGATAAATTTTCTATCTCTCTTAATCCTGTGGGACTTGTTACATTAATTTCGCTAAGCATCCCATTTATTACATCTATACCAACAAAAAATAAACCTTCAGCTTTGAAATGTTGAGATAACTCAATACAAATTTTCTTTTCTTTAGAGGTTAAGTTTGTTTTCTCTGCCTTACCTCCCATAGCTAAATTACTCCTAAAGTCACCTCCTTGAGGAATTCTATTTATGGATCCTATTGGCTCACCATTAACAATAATTATTCTTTTATCTCCTTGCCTTACTTCGGGAATGAATTTTTGCATCATTACTGGTAATTCTTCTTGAGATGTTATTAATTCAATAATTGCTTTAATACCTGGTGAATCCTTAGTTAGACGAATAACGCCTTGACCTCCTTTACCGCCAAGTGGTTTAACAACAACATCATCATTAATTTGTGCAAAATTAATAAGATCTCTTACTTTACTTGCAACTATTGTTGGAGCCATCAAATGGCTGTACCTTAATGCTCCTAGTTTTTCGTTCCAAGCACGTAACGAGGAAGGTTTATTTATAACTTTTACTCCTTTTCTTTCGGCTACTTCCAAAAGGTGAGTTGCATATAAATATCCCTCATTTACTGGTGGGTCTTTTCGCATCCAAATACAATCAAATTCAGCAAGGGGGATACATTTATTTTCTATAAAAGAAACCCATGGACACACTTCAGCTTTAAAGGAAGATGCCCATACTTCATCTCCTCTTGCTTCTAGATCCTGAGGAGTACAAGTCCATACCTCTATACTTTTCTTAGAAGAGGCTTGCATTAATGCTGCAGATGAATCTTTTAATGGATTTATATTTTTTATTGGGTCTACTACAAATAGAAATTTCATATTATCTAATTCAGTAATAAGTCTAGTTCCTCTTTTTTTTCTAATTCATAAAGTTCGTCACAACCACCAATACTTTTGTTATTAATAAAAATTTGCGGAACTGTTCTTTTACCATTAGCTCTCACCATCATAAGTTCCCTCGCATTTTCGTCGCCATCTATTTTATGTTCTGTAAAAGTTATATTCTTTTTCTCAAGTAAGGATTTTGCCCTTATACAGAATGGGCAAAATCGCCAAGTATAAATTTCAACTTTAGACATTTTATTTTAAATATTATTTACTTTATACTATTAGATAAAAGTGATTGTTAGATTATAAATAACAATTCAACTCTATTTTGATAGATATAACAGAATTTAAAAAAGATCTTTCAGAGTTAACCAAGCGCCTGGGTAATGCTCAGGATTGTCTTTGACGTTCCCAGTCTAGTAGCTAAGAGAAAAGAGTTAGAGCAAATTGCGGCTCAACCAGAATTCTGGGCTAATAAGGAGGAAGCAAAAAAACATATGCTAAATCTTGATGATGTTAGAGATCAACTTCAATTATTAGATAAATGGAAAATGTTCATTTCTGATGCCGAAGCTTCTCTTGAACTTTATTCCCTAGAGCCTGAAGAAGAAATGATTGTTGAGTCACATTTAGGTTTAGTATCCTTAAGGGAGAATTTAGATAAATGGGAATTCCAAAGATTATTATGTGGTGAATATGATAAAGAAGCTGCAATTATCTCTATTAATGCTGGTGCAGGTGGCACAGATGCACAAGATTGGGTGGAAATACTATTAAGAATGTATTCAAGATGGGCAGATAATAATGGGATGAGCTTAGAAATTACTGATTTATCTGATGGAGAAGAAGCAGGTATTAAAAGCGTTACTTTCGAAGTTAATGGTAAATATGCTTATGGTTATCTTCAAAATGAAAAAGGTACTCATAGATTAGTAAGAATTTCACCATTTAATGCAAATGGTAAAAGACAAACTAGTTTTGCTGGAGTTGAGGTCATGCCTAAATTAGATCAAAGTATTTCATTAGAGATTCCTGATAAGGATTTAGAAATTACAACTAGTAGATCAGGCGGTGCTGGAGGACAAAACGTTAATAAAGTAGAAACAGCCGTAAGGATTCTACATTTGCCTTCAGGAATTGCTGTAAGATGTACGCAAGAGAGATCTCAGTTACAAAATAAGGAGAAAGCATTGTTATTGCTTAAAGCTAAATTATTAGTAATAGCTAAAGAACAGAGAGCAGCTGAAATATCTGATATTAAAGGTGATATTGTTGAAGCTGCATGGGGTAATCAAATTAGAAATTATGTTTTTCATCCCTATCAAATGGTCAAAGATTTACGAACTATGAAAGAGACAAATGATTTAGATGGTGTTCTTAATGGGGGTTTAGATCAATTTATTCATGAATTATTACGCATGAATATTTCTTCTAAAGATTCTATTAAATAAATTTATGGCAAATAAAAATGATAATTTAGAAAAAAAAGTTTCTCCTCCTAGCTTCATAAAACTAGCTATGAGAAATATGGTAAGAAAGGGTTCTAAAAGTATTTCTCATTTTTCAATTACTTTTTTAATTTTAATTGGACTTTTAATTTTAATAGCTACTTTAGGAAAGCCTAATATGCCTGTTTAATGAAACTATGTATCAAGAAGATAAAATTGGCTTACAAATAGATTTAGTTTTTAAATGTAATGATTTTTCTAACTTATCAGATAATTTTCGAAATGAGCCAGACAATCTTATTTTTGAATATACTTTTTGGGAAGAAGTATTTTTGTCTTGGATAAGGATAATTCTAGAAGAAAGAGATACTTCTTTCCCAAACTTTATTTTTGATAAAAAAAGTTTTTCTTTAAGTTTGCAGATTATTAATGATAATGAAATTTCTTCTATTAATCAAAAGTGGATGAATAAATCGGGTCCTACTGATGTTTTATCTTTCCCAATAATTTCCGATGAAGATACTACTAAAGATTTAAATTTTATTGAATTGGGAGATTTGTTTATATCATTAGAAATGGCTTTTAAACAATCCTTAGAATTTCATCACTCTATTAAAAGAGAAATGCTCTGGTTAGCAAGTCATGGCTTCCTCCATCTTTTGGGATGGGAACATAATGATGATAATGAATTAGATAATATGTTAAATTTTCAAGAATATTTAATTTCAAAATTAGATTGAAAAATTTTATAAATAATAAATGAAGAGTAAGGCAAAACTTATAAAAAGTAGAAGAAATTCATACAGAACATCTCAAAATGTATTAATAAGCTTTAGATATGCTTTTAATGGGGTCAAATATACATTAAGAAACTCAAGAAATTTTAAAATCCAAGTCTTTTTTGCTCTTTTTAGTTTAATCCTAGGTTCTATTCTTAAAATGGATACAAGCGAATATTTGATTTTGCTAGTTACTGTGTTTACTGTATTAACTTTAGAAATATTAAATACTTCAATAGAATCTTTAGTTGATCTAGTGGTTAAAAAAAAATTTAGTAATCTAGCTAAAATAGCAAAGGACTGTTCAGCAGGGGCTGTATTATTAGCTTCAATTAATTCTGTTATTATTGGTCTATACTTGTTTATTCCTAAAATAAAGTTATTATTTTTAAATTGAAAAAGGTATGTTTCTAGTTATTGATAATTACGATAGTTTCACATATAACTTAGTTCAATACTTAGGAGAGCTTTCAGTAGATCATCATATAACCAAAGAATTATTAGTAAAAAGAAATGATGAAATTACTTTAGAAGAAATATGTCAAATTAATCCCGATGGAATTTTATTATCTCCTGGTCCAGGGAATCCAAATCAATCTGGTATTTGTTTGCCAATTCTCCAAAACATATCAAAGGAGATTCCAACCTTAGGAGTATGTTTAGGCCATCAAGCATTAGCTCAAGCCTATGGGGGTAAAGTAATAGTCGGAAACGAATTAATGCATGGAAAGACCTCAAAAATTATTCATAATAAAAAAGGATTATTCGAAGATATTGAGAGTCCATTTATAGCTACAAGATATCATAGTCTTATCGTAGAAGCAGATTCCCTGCCTTCTTGTTTTGAGATAACTGCCACTCTAGAGGATTCAACTATTATGGCTATTTCTCATAAACAATATAAAAATTTACATGGTGTTCAGTTTCATCCAGAAAGTGTTTTAACACAATTTGGTCATAAATTAATTAGTAATTTTCTAAAGATGGCCGAACAGAAGTAAAATCAAGTTATAAATTTTAACTATGAATATTATTAAACTTAAAAAGACATTTCTTTTTTTATTATTTGTTTTTTTAATACCCTCATCTGCTATTGCAGGTGATTTGTTATTACAAAGTTTGGGTCATGGTAGTTTTTTAATTAAAGGAAGAGAGAAGTCTGTTCTTTTAAATCCTTTTAAGGCAATTGGTTGTGCAAGTGATTTAAATGAGCCAAAAGGAGAAAATGCTGATTTCTTTTTAGCTAGTTCAAAACTAGCTGATGAAGGACATAATCCAAATGATAAATTGATGTTTGTTGAACCTGGAGTTTATAAATTCGAAGACATAGTGTTAAAAGGAATTGAGGTTCCTCATGACAGAGTTGGTGGAAGAAGGTTTGGGATGGCTACTGTATGGACTTGGGAGCAGAATAATTTAAAAATAGTGCATATGGGAGGGGCTGCAGGTGAAATAGATGTTAATAGTCAAATTATTTTGTCCCGTCCAGACATTCTATTTATTTCAATAGGAGGAGGATTTAAATCTTATGACGGTAAAGAGGCTTCTGATATAGTAAAAACCTTAAAGCCTTCAATTGTGATTCCCGTTCATTTTGTTAAAGGCCAAAATATTATTGATAATTGTGATTTTTCTAATGCTGATTTGTTTCTTGAAAATATGAAAGATTTTAAAGTTAAATATCTTGGTAAAAGCTTTGAAATAAATTCAAAAAGAATTGACAAAAATACTATTTATTTTTTTAAAGATTAATTATTAATATCTAATTTTTTATAAGTTCTCCAGAAAAGATTCATTTGTTCCTGAGTTCCTATACTTACTCTTATAGAATTCTCAATATCTTTTTTGTTTTTCATCTCTCTTATTAAGATACCCTTTTCTCTCATTTGTCTTGTCAAAATTTCTGGGTTTTTATTTGGCCAAATTAAAAAAAAATTCCCTCCACCAAAATGCTTTTTAATTGCTATTGATTCGAACTTTTTCTTAATTAAAACTCTTGCTTTTTTTACTTCAGAAACATAATTATTGATATAATATTTATCATTCAGAGCAGCTAATGCAGCAGTAACTGCAAAACTATTTACATCGTATGGTCCTGTAACCTTATTGATATATTTAATTATACTTTTATGTCCAAACGCAAATCCAATTCTTAAACCAGCTAAACCAGCAGTTTTTGAAAGGGATTGAATAACAACTATATTTCTAATTTCTTCGAAATCGATTACTGGAAGAAGACTATCTCCGTTAAATTTTTCATAAAGTTCGTCAACGACTATTAATGATTTTTTATTCAGATTTGCTAATTTAATTATTTCTTGTGCACTAATAACAGTGCCAGTAGGATTATTGGGATTACAAATAAATATTAATTTAGGTTTATGTTCAATTATTTTTTCTTTAAATCGCTTGATTGGAAAAAGAAAGCTCTCTCCTTCATAGGCACAAGTTATTTTCCTCATGCCTTGTATCTCTGAACAAGGAGAGTAATAACCAAAAGTCGGATTTGTTGTCAGAAATATTTCATTTCTATCACCAAAACAATTAAATATCGCATTTATTGCAGCATCAGCTCCATTAAACAAACCTATCTCGTCAAGATCAAATTGCCTTGATTCACAATATTGATTTGATAGCAATTTTTTTAACAAGTTGTATTCTGGGTAGATTGAAATTTGATTTAACTGAATATCTCTAATAGCTTCATATACTTTTTTACTTGGACCTAAAGTATTTTCATTAAAATCTAAACGCAATAAATTTCTTCTGTTTTCTAAAGGTGCAGAATAAGATTGCATATTTATTATTTCCTTTCTTGGAATAGGGGAAATATTATCTATTTGATCAAATTCATTCATTACATTCTCTCTAAGGTATTAATTCCAAGAAGCTCTAAACTTAATTTTAAAGTCTTTTCAGTTAAAGAACATAATTTAAGTCTAGAAATTTTAGTATTCATTTTCCCCTTAAGAATGGGCAATTGATCATAAAATCTATTAAAAGTCTGACATAATTCAAAGAGATAATTACAGAGTCTATTTGGCATCAAATCTTTTTCTATAGAAATTATAACTTCATCAAATTTAAGTAATTTTTTTATAAGTTTCCACTCTAAATCATGGCTATATGTAATAGATTCGGAATTTACAGTATCTTCAGTCATATTATTTTTTCTATTGATTCCTGAAATTCTTACAAGTGTATATAAAAGATAAGGCGCCGTATTGCCATTAAGGGAAAGCATCTTTTCAAAACTAAATTGATAATTTGTGATTCTATTTTGGCTTAAATCGGCATATTTTACTGCTCCAATTCCAATAACTTTTGACGTATTTAGAATAAACTCATCAGTTTCATAACGATTTTCGTCCTCTAATCTTTTTAATAGATCTTCTTTTGCTCTTTTAATTGACTCTGATAATAAATCTTTTAGTTTTATGGTTTCTCCTTCTCTTGTTTTAAGTTTTTTACCATCAATCCCTTGTACTAGCCCAAATGGGACATGATTCACTTCACAATCTTCAGGAATCCAATTAGCTCTTTTAGCGACTTGAAAAACTCCAGTAAAATGATTAGATTGTCCATGATCTGTAACGTAAATAATCCTATTTGCATTATCTCCATCAGGCTCCTTATTAAATCGATATTTTAAAGCAGCAAGATCAGTAGTAGCGTAATTGAATCCGCCGTCTTTTTTTTGAATAATAAGGGGTAAAGGATTGCCCTCTTTATTGGTCATGCCATCTAGAAAAACACATTTAGCTCCTTGATCTTCTACTAAAATTTTCTTGTAGTTTAAATCTTCAATAATTAATTTTAAGAAGGGATTATAAAAAGATTCTCCTCTTTCCTTAATTTTTATATTCAATG
This sequence comes from Prochlorococcus sp. AG-388-D03, assembly GCA_003279875.1. Taxonomy (GTDB): domain Bacteria; phylum Cyanobacteriota; class Cyanobacteriia; order PCC-6307; family Cyanobiaceae; genus Prochlorococcus_A. The sequence goes on along the minus strand of QCGN01000012.1, from coordinate 29,570 downwards.
TTTTATAGATTTCATTAAACTCTTTTCTTGATTGATTACATAATAATTTCCATGCTCCAATTGATTCCTTATCTCCATTTTGTAATTTAACTACTTCTTCTCTAGATCTATTTTGAAATTCTATTTCATTATCAAACCTTTTTTTTGAATCTTTATAGAATTCGACCAAATCACTAATTTTGATTGTATCTATTCCTTTAAGATTATTTGAATATAAATCTTTAAGCTGAGTAATAAGCATTCCAAATTGTGTACCCCAATCTCCAATATGATTTAGTCTTAATACGATATATCCTCTTAATTCAAAAATCTTTGAAATCGAATCGCCTATAATCGTTGATCTTAAATGTCCGACGTGCATTTCTTTAGCAATATTAGGACTTGAAAAATCTACGATAACTTTTTTTTGGGCATGACTATTATTGTTATGGGATAATGGAACACCAGCTCTAGGGCATTTAATATTAGATTTTATTTCTTGAATCAAAATATTATTTTTTAATTTTATATTTATAAAACCTGGCCCCGCAATTTCTAAATCTTCACACAAATTAGATATCTTCTTATTTTTTTTGAGAGTCTGAACAAAGGAAATGGCAATTTCTTTAGGATTTTTTTTATAAATCTTAGATAAAACGAGACATATATTGCATTGATAATCGCCAAATTCTTCTTTAGATGCTTGATTAACTAGATTTTTACGAATTTTTTCAAATTCTTCTTTCTTTTCATTCTTTATGAGACTTTCTAGAAGGGTTTCTTCAAAGCTTTTAGTTAATTCTTTAAAAATTACCTGCATGAATTATTTAAATACTGTTCGATTCATTTAATTAATATAACGCATACTAAAATCAATCCAATTACTTTTAGTAATTGAAGAACTTGTTGAAATTAAATTAATTCCATCAATTAAATAGTTACTAATTTCTTTCGGATTAATACCAGAGACCTCTATGATTAAATTTTTACCTATAGTTCTATTCGAGTTATTTGCTGCTAATTCTCTTAATTCTTTAATACCTTTTTTAAGTAATTCAGGATTAAATTCATCTAATAAAATACTATCTGCCCCTGCTAAAACTGCATCTTTTGCTTGCTTCATATCTTCTGCTTCAATAATAATATGAGTTGTGAATGGAGTATTTAATCTAATTTTTTTCACTGCGTTATTCAAGTTATCAGTCCATGCAATGTGGTTTTCCTTAATCATTGCAGCATCGTATAATCCCATTCTATGATTAATACCACCACCACATTTAAAAGCATACTTTTCAAATATTCTTAAACCTGGAGTCGTTTTTCTTGTATCTGCTAAATTTATATTAGAACCTTTTAAAATATCTACAATATTTTTTGTATAAGTTGATATTCCTGATAGATGCATTGCGATATTAAGACTTATTCTTTCACTTGATAATAGGCTTTTTGTCGGTCCATATATTTCTAGCAGTTTTTGATCCTTTAAAAAATTTTCGCCATCATTAATAAAAAATCTACACTCGATATTTTTGTCAATTTTTTTAAATATTGTTTTTATTATTCCAACGCCACAAAATATTCCTTCCTCTTTAGCTATCCAATGGGCCTTTCCTATTTTTTTTGTAATTGCCGAAGACGTTAGATCACCTTTTCCGATATCTTCTTCAATCCAATTATCAATAATCCTAGATATATTTGGAGAGTATAAATCCACTAAATTTCAATAAGTTAATGAATTTTATTTTAACTTTTAAAGTTAACTTTATATATTTATGTAATTTAATTAAAATTTATTTGCCAATACAAAATTTTGAAAAAATATTATTTAGCAGATCTTCAGTTAGTTCTTGACCTGTGATTCTCGATAAGTTTTTTATTCCATCTCTAACTTCGATGGATAATAAATCAAATGGTAATTGATTATTAATTATTGGCTCGATATCATTTAAATTTTTTAGGCAATCAGTTAGGTTGGATATCTGCCTTTCGTTCAAAAAGATATCTATATTTTCAAATTCTTTTGATCCACATTTTTTAACTATCTTTTCAACTAATTCTTGTTCACCTTCGTTGTTTTTAATACTCATTAAAATAGAGTTTGATGAATTTTCTTTATTTACTCTTTTTGAATCAATTAAATCTTTTTTATTGCCTAATATCGTAATTAATTTTTCTTGTGGAATTGTACTTATAATTTTTTCATCATCTTTATTAAATCCTTCTTCAAGACTATATAAATATATTATATAATCTGATTTCTGAATCATTTCAAAGCTTTTCTCTATTCCAATATTTTCTATATATTCATCCGTTTCTCTAATGCCAGCGGTATCTATTACTTTTATTGGGATATCTTTTATATTCAAATTGACTTCAATTGTATCTCTAGTTGTCCCCGGAATACTTGTAACTATTGCTTTTTCTTTCTTAGAAAGAAGATTTAAAAGAGAACTTTTCCCAACATTTGTTTTGCCTATAAGAGCAATTGATATTCCATTATGAATATACGACCCTCTTTTTGAATTTTCTATAAGGATTTCTATTTTTTCTTTTATATTTCCAATACTCCTAGAAAAATCATGATAATTAAAATCTGAAAATTCCTCATCAAAATCGACTCTTGCTTCTATTTCTGATAATTGCTCAATTAAATCATTTTTAATAACATCTATCTTATTTTTTATGTCTCCCTTTACTCCATTAAAAGCTATTTCTGCTGATTTAAGATTTTTTGCATTAATTAATTGATTAATTGATTCTGCTTGAGTCAAATCTATCTTGCCATTAAGAAAAGCTCTTTGACTAAATTCTCCTGGATTTGCAATTCTCACTCCAGTGTTATTTGATAATAATATCTGCATTACTTTATTTACAACAATTACTCCTCCGTGACAGTGCAACTCAACAATATCTTCTCCAGTGAAACTATTAGGAGAATGCATAACTGAAATTAAAATTTCGTCTATATATTTATTTTCTAAATTATCTTTGATAAAGCCATGAAAAACTCTATGAGAGTTCCAAGCATATTTGGAGTTTGTTTCTACAATTTTTTTACAGGAATTTATTGCTTCTTCCCCTGATACTCTTATAACTGCAATTCCTCCTTTACCTACACTTATCGCAGAAGCTATTGCTGCTATTGTATCTTCATTATCGATAATTGATTCCATATCTCACTATGTTGTGGATAATTAACTAGGCTTATTAAAGAAAATTTTTCGATTGTGATTTCAGAATGAAGTTGATAAAGATTCTTAAATATAAAAAAATTCTATCATTATTTTTGAAACAAGATGGTACTCCATTTTTTAATGCAAAGGGATTAGCGGTTGGTGTCTTTTGTGGTTGCTTTCCTTTCTTTGGTTTTCAAACTTTATTAGGATTATTTTTAGCAAGAGTTGCTAGAGGAAATCTTTTTCTTGCTGCAATTGGCACTTGGATAAGTAACCCTTTTACTTATGTGCCTCTATATTTTTTCAATTATAAAGTTGGTTCATTCTTATTAAAAAATTCTCCAGATATTGTTTTGGATCAAAATATAATGAAAGAAGGAGTATGGGAACAAGGAAGTGTTTTTTCATTAAGATTAATTTTGGGTTCAGCATTAGTTGGTTTCTTATTTGCTTCTATTTCCGGTATAGTTGTTTTTTTGCTTTATAAAAAAATTAAAAAATAGAATATTAAAATTCTTTAAATTTAAAATTAACTTATTCCTACCCTTGCAATATCTAATACATCAGCCATTGATTTAATTTGATCAATAGTTTTGTGAAGTTGACTATAACTTTCTAGACCAACACATAAATTAATTATGGCAGGTTTACCTAAAGCGGTTTTTACATTTGCATCACTAACATTTATTCCTTTATCAGATAATCTCATAAGAATATCTTTTAAGACTCCTACTCTATCTATAACTTCTATTCTGAGTTGAATTGGAAACTTATTGTCAAGAATTTTATTCTCTTGGTTCCATGCGACAGGTAATCTTCTCTCTATCGGTATTGGGATAACGTTCTCACAATCTCTTCTATGGATAGTGATACCATGATTACCTAAGGAGACAGTTCCAATTATTTTCTCCCCAGGAAGTGGACTGCAGCATTTACCGATTCTGTAATCTAGACCTTCTACCCCAGATATTGGTGATTTATTTGTTGCGCGAGATTTATTTGTTATTGAATTATTTTTATTGATAAGAGATTTTGCTATTTCATGATTAGATTCATTTTTAATTTCTTCTGTTTGAATTTTAATTTCTTCTCTTAATCGATTCAATACTTGATGTAAAGTTAAACCGCCAAATCCTAATGATGAGAGAAGATCTTCTGTTGTCTTTAAATTGCATCGATAAGCAACTTTTTTCATTGCATCACTTGAAATTAATGATTCAAATCCATTGCGACCTATTTCTTTTTCAAGAAGTTCTTTTCCTCTTTTAATAGTCTCATCTCTATGGCTTTTTTTGTACCACTGCCGAATTCTATTTTTGGCTGTTGGAGTAACTACAAAATTCAACCAGTCTAGACTTGGAGTTGAATTATTATTAGTCAAAATTTCTATAAAGTCCCCATTTTGCAAGGATGTAGATAGAGGAGAGAGCTTTTCATTGATTCTTATTCCATTACAATGATTGCCTACTTCTGAATGTATTCTGTAAGCAAAATCGATTGCAGTTGATCCTTTCCTTAGACCAACAACATCTCCTTTTGGTGTGATCACAAATACTTCTTCATCGAATAAATCTTCTTTTATGGATGCTAGATAGTCATTATGATCTTTCTCATTACCTTCTTGTTGCCATTCTACTAGTTGTCTAAGCCAATTAAATCTTTCTGCATTACTAGATGCAGGCGAACCACCTTCTTTATATTGCCAATGAGCAGCTATTCCGAATTCTGCAATTTGATGCATTGAAGTGGTTCTTATTTGAACTTCAATAGGCCTATGTCTTCCGATCACAGAAGTATGTAAGGACTGGTAGCCATTAGGTTTTGGTAAACCTATGTAATCTTTAAATCTACCTGGAATTGGTTTAAAAGTATCATGAACGACAGCTAAAGCTTTATAACAGCTATCTGAATTGCTAACAATAATTCTTAAAGCAGCAACGTCATAAATCTCGCTAAATTGTTTTTGTTGTCTTTCCATTTTGCTCCAAATACCATAGAGATGTTTTGGTCTTCCTGTAATTTCAAAATTTTCTAAACCTGATGAGACTAAGTTTTCCTTCATTAAATTTAAAGTAACGTCTAATCTTTTTTCTCTGTCACTTCTTTTAACAGCAATTTGATCTTTTAAATTTTTATATTCCTCTGGTTCAAGAAATTTAAATGCTAAATCTTCTAATTCCCATTTAAATCTATTTATTCCTAACCTGTTTGCTAGCGGGGCATATATTTCTCTCGTTTCTCTTGCAATTCTCTCTTTTCTCTCTTCATTGAGCCATTGAATTGTTCTCATATTATGTAGTCGGTCTGCAAGTTTAACTAAAACAACTCTTATGTCACTCGCCATAGCTAAAAACATTTTTCTAAGATTTTCAGCTTGTGCTTCTGTTCTATTATTAAAGTGAATACCTCCTAATTTGGTTACACCCTCCACAAGTACTTTTACCTCTAAGCCAAAATTAACTTCAATATCCGATAGAGCAATTCCTGTGTCTTCAACAACATCATGTAAAAGTCCAGCAGCTATAACTGATGCACTTGCACCTATTTCCTTAAGCAGATCTGCAACAGCAATGGGATGGATTATATATGGCTCACCACTTGCTCGAAGTTGTCCATTATGAGCTTCATAAGCAAGTTTGAAAGCTCTTACTATAAGATTTTGATTCGCATTATTTTTATTATTTGATACTTCATAGTTTTGAATATTTTCAAGCAGCCAATTAGGAATTATTATCTCATACTTCAAAGATTCACTTTCATAATTTTTATTTTCAGGCAAAATGATTGTTGAAACTTTAATTTCATTTTTTTCTTTTGAATTCGCAGCTGCCTCAGACATATAATGATCTTTTTAATTTATTTTATTTAGGTCTAGAGAAATTTGCTACAAAATTATGAAAATAAATAAAGGGAAAATTCTTGAAATCAGTAATCTTAATGTTAAATATGGTCCTAACCAGAAATCTACCATAAAAAATTTTAAATTAGATCTATTTAAAGGAGATCACTTAGCAGTAATAGGTCCTTCTGGATGCGGTAAAACTACATTTGCAAAAACAATTATAAATATGCTTCCTGAAGGTTCAATTGCTGAGGGTTTTATAAAAATATCTGGAAAAGATATTACTAAAATTGATAAAAAAGAAATTCAACTATTTAGGAGAAATAATTTTGGATTTATTTATCAAGATTCTATAAAAAAACTTAATCCATTAATGACTGTTGGAGATCATCTAAAAGAATTATTCCAAACACACTTTCAAAATTATCCTCCTTTAATTATTAAAGATTTTGTAGAAGAAAATTTTAGAAAAGTAGGAATAGATATTGATAGATTAGATTCATTTCCTCATGAATTTAGTGGAGGAATGAGACAAAGAGTTTCAATTGCAATGGCTTTAGCTTTGAAACCAAAAATATTAATAGCAGACGAACCTTCAACAAGTCTGGATACTAAGACTAGCTTTGAAGTGATGAATCAAATTCTTTGTTTATGTGAGCAGTCGGGAACTACTTTAGTTTTGATAAGTCATGATATTAATCTCGCAGCAAAGTGGTGTAAAAAAGTTGTGATAATGGACCAAGGATCAATACAAGAGCAAGGAAATATAAAAGAAGTTTTACAATCGCCTAAATCAAAAATTGGAGCAAAATTGGTAAATGCATCAAATATATCTTTGAGGCCAAAAAAAAAAGTTACCTCTGCAAATGATGTTGTTTTAGAGGTAAATAATTTAAGACATTGGTATAAATTAAATTCTTCAATATTTCGCCCCAAATGGAATAAAGCTTTAAAAGAAGTAAGCTTTAAATTATATCGAAATGAAGTGCTTGGAATTGTTGGTTCTTCTGGTAGTGGAAAAAGCACTCTATGTAGAGCTTTAATAGGACTTTTAAAGGTTAGGGGAGGAGAAATAAAAGTTTATGAAAGAAATTTCGAATTAAATCAAAGAAAGTCTAATAAGTTTAAAAATATACAAATAGTTTTCCAAGATCCTTTTTCAAGTTTGAATCCAAAAATGAAAATTAAAAATATTTTGAAGGATATATTTTTAATCAAAAAAATATCTAATAATAATCTTATTAAAAATGAGATTAAACTAATTTTAAAAAATTTAAATCTACCTTCAGATTCTGAATTCTTAAATTCTTACCCAAGTCAATTGTCTGGGGGTCAATTACAAAGAGTTTCAATTGCAAGATCATTATTACTCAAACCACAAGTCCTTATCTGCGATGAAAGTGTAAATATGTTAGATGCATATGTAAAAGTTGAAATACTTGATTTACTTAGAGAGATACAAGAAAAAATGGATTTAACTATAATTTTTATCACTCATGATTTAGCAATTGCAAAAAACTTTTGTAATAGATTATTAGTTATGAATTATGGACAGATTATTGAAGAAGGCGATTCAGATACTGTTTTTTCTAATCCTAAGAATTATGTTACAAAAGCTCTGGTAAATAGCTCATTAAACCTTAATTGATTTTTTTAAGACTCTCAATAATTTCTGAAATTCTTGAGGTAATTCTGCTTTAAATTTCATTTCTTCTCCATTAATAGGATGAAAAAGTCCTAGCTCTACAGCATGTAAAGCCTGACCACCTAATTTGCAAGGAAGCTTCTTACACCTTCCATATAGCGGATCACCTAGAATAGGGTGATTAAAATGAGCACAATGAACTCTTATTTGATGAGTTCTTCCAGTATCTAATTTGAAGCTCATTAAAGAGTAATTCCCTAATCTTTCTAATAATTTCCAGTATGTACATGCATATCGCCCGGAATTTTCATCAACTACTGCGTATTTCAATCTATTTAATTTATCTCTACCTATATGTCCAACAATTTTACCTTCTGAAGTATTTGGTACTCCATGAATGACCGCAATATAATTTCTTGAAGCGATTTTTTCTCTTATTTGTATTTGAAGATTGACAAGTGATTCTTGACTTTTTGCTACAACCATACATCCAGAGGTGTCCTTATCTAATCTATGAACTATCCCTGGTCTTAACTTGCCATTAATTCCCGGTAGATTTTTACAGTGAAAGAGTAGTCCATTTACTAAAGTTCCTGATTTATGTCCTGGGGCTGGATGGACTATTAGTCCTGATTGTTTATTAATTACAATAATATGTTCATCTTCAAAAAGAATATTTAAATTCATCTTTTCTGGCTTCAAATAGATGAGAGGTTCTGGGGGAGGCATCCAAATTTGTATATTATCGCCTGTTTTCAGGGGGGTTTTAGCTTTTGCGGTTTTGTAGTTGACAAGAACTAATCCTGCATTTATGAAATGTTGTATTCTTGCTCTACTCTGTTCTGGCCTTTTGCTTACCAGCCACCTATCTAGTCGCATAGGAAGTAACATCTCATAAGTAATTTCTATTAGTTCACCTTCCCCTACTCCAAAAGAATTTTCATTATTTGATTTCATATGGGAACTTCCAAAGAAATCTTTCCTAGCATTTGATTACGATAATCTTCTAATAATTTGTGAGCCATTCTTCTTCTGTCACCCGAGGTATGTTTCAAGGCTACAAGATCAATCCAGTCATGAGGGTTATCAAAGTTTTTTAATATATCAACTCCATATCTCTTAGATATCTTTGTAAGAGAAATATTCGCATTTTTATCTTCTTTTAATTTAAATATAATTTTTATAAATTCAATCGCAACACTTTCTATTTCATAAGCAGCTTCTCCAATATCATCGCAAAGTGCAAGATTTAGAGCGGATTTTTGGTTCTCTAAATTAGGGGGTATAACACCGGGGGCATCAAGTAAATCTATTCCATCTTCTAATCTGATCCATCTGAGATTTCTTGTCACGCCAGCTTTCCTTGCGCTTTCTACAACCTTTTTTTTAGCGATTCTATTTATTAATGCTGATTTTCCTACATTAGGAAAACCCAGAGTAAGAGCTCTAATGGGCCTAACCTTCATTCCTCTGGATAACCTTCTTTCATCAATTGATAATCGAGATTCCTTAGCAGATTTGCAAATTTCTTTTATTCCTTTACCATTTTTTGCATCGCACCAAAGAGGATATATATCATCTTTATTAAACCATTTGTTCCAATTAGTTATAGCTTCTTGTGATATCATGTCTGAGCGGTTTATGACAAGGATATGTTTTTTGTTTGTGATCCATTGATTTAGGTGAGGATGACCTGTTGATAAAGGAATTCTTGCATCTCTAACTTCTATAATCAAATCTACTCTATTAATAACTTCAGATAGCTTTTTTTCTGCTTTAGCAATATGGCCTGGGTACCATTGAATTTTAGGTATTTCCACTTGATTAAATCCAATAAAATGTACGATTGTACCTTTTGATTATTATCAATTTCAAAAGTAATTATTTTTAATAATAATGCAAAAATTAAAATTTTTTTATTTTTTTAAATTTTATATTTCTACCTAATTTTTAAAATTTATTAAGGCATAAGTAACAGTTACTACTTTTTAACCCAATCAGCTCAAATTAACGTTAGGGTTTCTAGGTAAAAAAAGGATGTTTTAATGTCGAAGTTGTCTCTTTCCAATCTTGATAAGTCTAAATTAGAGGGAAAAAAAGTTCTTGTAAGGGTTGATTTTAATGTTCCATTAAATGATAGTGGTCAGATTACTGATGACACTAGGATAAGAGCAGCAATTCCTACCATAAAATATCTAATAAATAACTCAGCAAAAGTTATATTAGCTGCTCATTTTGGAAGACCTAAAGGTAAAGTTAATGAGAAAATGAGGTTAACGCCAGTTGCCGCTAGATTAAGCGATATATTGGGGAATAAAGTTTATCTAACTGAAAGTTGTATTGGAGAAGAGGCTACATCTAAATCTAATAATTTAAATAATGGGGATGTTTTATTACTAGAAAATGTTCGTTTTTATGCGGAAGAAGAAAAAAACGATTTAGCTTTTGCTAAAAATTTAGCTGCTCACGCAGATATGTATGTTAACGATGCATTTGGAGCTGCACATAGAGCGCATGCTTCAACTCAAGGAGTTACAAAATTTTTAGAACCTTCAGTAGCGGGATTTTTGTTAGAAAAAGAGTTGAAATATTTACAGGGTGCTATAGATGCTCCAAAACGTCCTCTTGCAGCAATAGTAGGCGGTTCAAAGGTAAGCAGTAAAATTGGAGTTTTAGATTCTCTTCTAGATAAGTGTGACAAAATTATTATTGGGGGAGGTATGATATTTACTTTCTATAAGGCAAGAGGATTAGACGTTGGAAAGAGTCTTGTTGAAGATGATAAACTTGAGCTAGCACGCAATTTAGAGGCAAAAGCTAAAGCTAAAGGGGTTGAGTTGCTATTACCCTCTGATGTAGTACTTGCAAATGAGTTTTCTCCTAATGCGGAAAGTAAAGTATCTCAAATAGATTCAATAAGTGGTGATTGGATGGGACTAGACATAGGTCCAGAATCAATCAAAGTTTTCCAAAATGCTCTTGCTGAATGCAAAACAATTATTTGGAATGGACCAATGGGTGTTTTTGAATTTGATAAATTTGCTGAAGGTACAAATGCAATAGCAACAACCTTGGCAGATTTAAGTTCTTTCTCTGAGGTTTGCACCATTATTGGGGGAGGTGATTCGGTAGCAGCAGTTGAGAAGGCTGGTTTGGCTGAAAAAATGTCTCATATATCAACTGGAGGAGGAGCTAGTTTAGAACTTTTAGAAGGTAAAACTTTACCTGGAGTAGCTGCTTTAAAAGAAGCTTAAATTATATTTTTTCAACAATTTCAACACTTTTTGTAAATGAAATCATTCCTTTCGGATGAGCTATAATACCTGACCATATTTGAGTAGCTGGTTTAGATGGTGCTCTAGTTGATTTAAAAATACCTCCAGAGGCTAATGGCTTAATATTAATTTCTCTTTTTAAATAAGATTCATCTTGATGAGATATTATTCCTCCAGCTACAATTACATCACCAAGTGGTTCATTTAGAATAATATCAATATCATATTTTGTACCAGTAAGAACTTTTTCTGGAATTCTAAAAATAATTTTTATTCTGTTGTTGTCGCTTCTTATAGTAGTTAATAAATTTTTTATATTTCCATTATTTATTTTGTCTTTATGGTTAGAATAATAATAATTAAAATTAGATTCGAGAAGGTATGTTGTCCCATTAACTATTTTCTTTCCATTAACTTTGATATCAAATATCTTTTCTTTAGAACTTTTATCTTTTGAATTTATAATTTGCCATTTTGAATCAGGAAAATCTTTGATTATTTCAGAAAATTTTTCTTGAATGTTTAAGTTTTCTTCCTCTTTAAAATTGGTTTTTATCAATTCTAGGTTTCTTGTATTTAATCCATCTTCAAGATTTTTTGTTATGTCAATATTTGTATTTTGGGTAATTGCTAATTTTGGAAAAATAAGATAAACAACTGTATAGAGAAAAAATCCTAATTTTGCAAATAAATTTAAATTAAGCATTTTCATAACATTCTTATTTTATTTTACTTTAATTTTTAATGTCTAAAGAAATAAATAATTTATTAATTGCAGCAAGTGGAACTGGAGGCCATATTTTTCCAGCTCTAGCAGTTTCTAAAAAGGTTGAAAAAGATTGGAATATGTATTGGTTAGGAGTTGAAAAAAGACTTGACTCTAAATTTGTGCCTAGAAAATATAATCTTTTAACTTTAAAACTGGAGACACCAAAAAAAAGCATTTTTATATTTTTTCAATATCTAAAAATTTTATTTTCTACTTTTAATATTATTAAAATCCTAAAAGAAAAAAAAATTAATTTAGTCTTTACAACTGGTGGATATATCTCAGCCCCAACTATTTTAGCAGCAAAGTTGCTTAGAATACCTGTAATTATTCATGAATCAAACTTAATACCAGGCACAGTTACAAAATATTTTGGTTTTTTATGCAAATTTGTTCTTATAGGATTTAAAGATACAAATTCTTATTTAAAAAACTGCAAAACTATTTTTACAGGAACACCTCTTCGAGCGGAGTTTTATGAAACTAATCCCTTGCCTGCATGGGTTCCAAGAGGAAAAGGTCCGCTCTTAGTTGTAATGGGAGGGAGTCAAGGAGCAAAGCGGATTAATGAAATTTTTTATGAAGCTCTTGATGTTTTAGTAAAACAAAATTTTCGAATTGTTCACATTATTGGAGAACATAATTTAGATCATCCTATTAAAATTAAATCTACTAATTATGTTCAAAAGAAATTTACTAATCAGATTGCAGCCCTTATGCAAAACTGCGATCTTGTAATATCTAGATCTGGAGCAGGAACAATAAATGAACTTATACAAACTAAAAAACCATCAATTTTAATTCCATATCCAAATTCTAAAAATAATCATCAAGAAAAAAATGCAATTATTCTTTCTTCAATAGGTGGGGCAATTTTAATTAATCAGGATAAAATATCAAAGGTATTTTTTGAAGAAACTTTGAAAAGCATTTTTAAAGTGAAATTAAAACAAGGGAAACCTAAGTATGAAATTTTAGATTTAATGAAGGGAAATATGAAGAATCTTAATTCCTTAAAATCTGCAAATCATATTAAAAATGTAATAAACTACTTTTTAAAAGAATTGTGAATTTCTCTACATAAAATTTTATTATTTTTTCTAGTCTGTAAACTTATTCTTGCCCACTTTTCATTAAGAAATCTAAAGGAGGTGCATTCTCTTATTAAAATACCTTTGTTCTCTAAATATTTAATATTGGAAGATAAGGAGAATTTACTTTTGACTAAAAAAAAGTTAGTTGAAGAATTATATACTTTAAGATTATTTATTTTAGATAATTTATTAGAAACCCAATCATTCTCAGTTTTTACCCAATCATGAATCTTATTGGTCCATTCTTTGTAAAAAATTCTATTACTTAATAGTTCTATTCCAGCTTTGATTGCAAAACAATTTAATGGCCAAGGGTCTCTCTTAATATTCCATTTTTTAAGTTTTGCAGATGAGCCAATAATATAACCTAATCTCAATCCTGCAATATTAAATAGTTTTGTTAAACTCCTAATAACTAATAAATTATCATAAATTTTAGTGAGTGGTATTAAAGATTCTTTCTCACCATTTGGTGTTATTGATAAAAAAGCTTCATCACAAATGACTAGTTTATATTTATTTAAAATTATTTCTAATGATTTTTTACCCCATAATTGACCGGTTGGGTTATGTGGATTAGTTATCCAAAGAACATCGCAACTAGGTATCAGAGGAAAGGATTGAGGGAAAATATTACTCCAATTTTTAGGTAATGCTGAATATTTGTAGCTGGCATTCCAGCAATTTAGTGATCTTTCATAATCTGCGAAGCCTGGACTTGGAATAGAACTTGCTCCAAATTTTGAAGCTTCATATCCTGCCCAAGTTATTAACTCAGAAGCTCCATTTCCTGGCAATATATTATCAGGATTTATTTGATGAAAGTCTCCAATTATTTCTCTCAAATGATTTAGATTCCTCTCAGGATAATATCTAAATCTTAGTTTTTTAATATCAGAGGTTAAAGAGTCTAAGAGTAGCTTTGGAGGCTTGAATGGTACTAATGAGGCACTTGAATCAATTATTTTAGATGGTGGCAGATTTAATTTTTTTGCCTGCGTTAATATATTTCCTCCATGCTTGAAGTTCATATCGTTCATACTTTTGTTATCCAAATTATAAATATTGAATTCATCCATAAAATATCTTAGGTTTCATTCAATCCATCTTAAGTTTGAGCCAATAGCTTCCCTTATATTTGATAATTGGTGCTTATTAAGTTGTTTTATGATCCCTTTAAGAATATTGGGAACTAATTGCGGACCTTTATATATCCATCCAGTATATATTTGAACTAAAGATGCTCCAGAACATATTCTTTCCCAAGCAGATTCTGGACTATCTATTCCACCTACTCCAATTAATTTAATATTATTATCAATATTGTGAATATGACGAATTATTTTATTTGCTTTTAATTGAAGTGGTCTGCCACTTAAACCGCCATTTTCTTCAGAAAGTAATAGACCTGTTTGCTTTATCTTTCTTTGTTCAAGACCTAATCTATCTAGACTTGTGTTGGTAGCAATGATTCCATCAATATTCTCATCATTTATTAATTGACATATTTTTTCAATATCTTTATAACTTAAATCTGGTGCAATTTTCACAAATAAAGGGGGACAATTATCTAGATTTTTAATTTCTCTAAGCAGTTCTTTAAGCAGAATAGGATCTTGTAGCTTTCTGAGACCTTCAGTATTCGGTGAACTTACATTTATAGCGGCGTAATCACAATAAGGAATTAAAAGTTTTAAAGAAGTTAAATAATCCTCTGTGGCTTTGGTTAAGCTTGTAATTTTAGATTTGCCAAAATTTATGCCCAAACAATTATTTTTTCTATTGTTTTTTAAATCAAAACCTTGCTTTAGAAAGTTTTTTACAAGATTTTCAGCACCGTTATTATTAAATCCCATTCTATTTAATGCTGCCTCTTCCTTTGCTAATCTAAATAATCTTGGTTTAGGATTTCCAGATTGAGCAATTTTAGTAACTGTACCAATTTCAGCGAAACCAAATCCAAAGTCCCTCCAAATATTTGCAGCATTACCGTTTTTATCAAAACCGGCTGCTAAACCTACTGGATTACAAAAATCTATCCCACATATTTTTTGTTGCAATCTTTTATCAACAACACAAAATTCTTGATTTAAACTCTTTATAATCCTTTTAATTAAGGGCCAATTTCTATTATTTGAGGTAAAAGCTAGAAGACTTAAGGAAAAATTTGTAAGATACTCTGCATCTATTCCAGCATCATTTTTAAGGATAGGAGTTACCAAATTCTTATAAATATTAAAAAACATCCCTTTCTGTTCAAGCATAAAAATATAAAAGATTAAGTGTTTTTTTTCTCTATTATCCAATATTTCTGATTTTTAGGAATTAATTTCCAATTACGCCATTCAAACAATTTATATTTTTTTATGAAAATAAAACTTTCTTCTCCAAGTAATTTATTCAACTCAGAAGAATTTAAAAAATATTTTTTTTCAGCAAATTTTTCAAGTAATTCATTTTTAGAGAATAATTTTTGAACTTCAATAGTTTCTGCTTCTTTTGAAAAGTCAATTGCTGCTTGTGATTTTTTAACTTCACTAAATAAAGGAATTCCTTTACTATAGTTTGTAGCAATTAAATCAACTCTTTCATTCTGCTTATCCCCACTATGACCTTTTACGAATACCATTTCAAGGTTTTTTATTCTTAAGTCATCTATTTTTTGCCATAAATCCAAATTTTGAACAGATTTTCCTGCACTTGTTTTCCACCCATTTCTCTTCCAATTAATGATCCATTTTGTATACCCCTCAATAACATATTTACTATCTGTTCTTAATTTAAAGTTTTCTTTTAATTGAAAATTTTTTAACTTTTCGAGAGTTTTTATCGCGGCAGTAAGTTCCATACGATTATTAGTGGTATTTTGTTCTGAACCACCTATTTCCATTTCACTATTGTCATTAAAAATTATTAAACCTCCCCATCCGCCCGGTCCAGGGTTCCCACTGCAAGCACCATCAGTTGCAGCTTCAATTGCAATATTTTTTTTGCTATTCATAATTTTAAAGCCGATATAGTAAATATCGGCTAGAAAAACCTATACTCTATTTTAGTGTAACTTTACCGCCAGCTTCTTCAATCTCTTTCTTTAAGTTTTCAGCATCTGCTTTCGCGATACCTTCTTTAACTGTCTTTGGTGCTGATTCAACAAGGGCTTTTGCATCTCCAAGACCAAGACCAGTTGCATTTCTTACGACTTTAAGAACTTTGATTTTTGCAGCAGCATCAAAGCTTTCTAGAATTACATCGAATTCAGTTTTCTCTTCAGCCGCTCCGCCGTCTCCATCGCCACCAGCAGCACCAGGAGCTGCCATTACAACACCAGCTGATGCTGCTGCAGAAACACCAAAAGCTTCTTCAATTTGTTTGACAAGCTCAGATGCTTCTAAAAGTGAAAGGGATTTCAATGATTCAAGAATTTCTTCAGTTTTTGCAGTCATTTTCTTAATAGATAATTAATTGTGAAGTTTAAGATTCTGATTTTTCAGAATGTTGCTTAAGTGATCTAGCAAGTCCAGAAGGCACTTCATTGATAGAAATAGCAATTTTTGTGGCAACACCATTTAATGCGCCAGCAATTTTTGCCATTAATACTTCTCTCGAAGGTAGACTTGCGATCTCTTTAATTTCAGATTCGCTGAGAAGTCTACCCTCGAATAAAGCTCCTTTGGTTTCGGATTTTTTTGTCTCTTTTTGAAATGATTGGATTGCTTTTACAGCTCCTCCAACATCTTCTTTGATTAAAACAAAAGCATTAGTTCCTGTAAGTAAAGATTCAAGATCAGTCCAGTTACTATTACCATCAATTGCTTTACGCATTAATGAGTTTTTAGTAACTTTGCAAATGCCATTATTTGTTTGCAATCTTGATCGCAAATCAGACATCTCCTTGATAGTTAAACCTTTATAGTCAAGAACTACAGCCATTTCCGAATCATCTAACAGAGATTTTATTTCTGTGACGATTTGTTGCTTATTCTCTATTGTTCGGCCCATTTTAGTTTTTGGATCGTAATTTAGGAAGAGCAGGAAATGCGGCAAAGTCCATTTAGGAAAGAGGCCGCATTCATTAGATCCAAAAGAAAATAATCAAAACGAAACCTCGGTAGGATTTATGATTTAGTTGGAACTAAATAAACCTACTATCTTTGGCCGTATTATTGCTCTAAAATTATACTACAGAGAGTTAACTTTCAGGCTGATAATCTTGTAAAGCATTTATGTCAACTTGAACAGAAGGACCCATAGTTGAAGTTACATAAAAACTTCTCCAATACTTTCCTTTAGCACCACTAGGCTTATTTTTATCTATTGATTCTTGTAATGTTTTTAAATTTTCAAATAAGGCATTTTCGGTAAAACTAGCTTTCCCAAAGCGAACATGTACAATACCTGCTTTATCTGCTCTGAATTCTAGTTTACCCGCTTTAAATTCTTTTATAGCACTAGCTATATCACCAGTTACAGTTCCTGCTTTAGGATTTGGCATTAACCCCCTTGGACCTAAGACTCTTCCAAGTTTTGCTACTTTTGGCATCATATCAGGAGTTGCAATAAGCAAATCAAAATCCATATTGCCTTTATTGATGCTTTCTACAAGATCCTCTTCGCCAAAAAGATCTGCACCTGCAGATTTTGCTTTTGCTACATTTTCACCGCTTGTTATAACAGCAATTTTAATACTTTGTCCAGTGCCATTAGGCAGAGCTACTGTTGTTCTTAGCTGTTGATCTGTATATTTTGGATCAATACCTAATCGAATATGAGCTTCAATAGTCTCATCAAATTTAGCGTTTGCATTTTCCTTGACAATACCTAATGCTTCGAGGGGAGCATATGTGCGATCTTCTATCTTTGTAGATAGAGATATCATTCTTTTTGATAGTTTTTTCATAATATATTTGGGTTCAAACGGTTAAAGAATTAACCTTCCCTTAAAAGTGAATGTTAGTAATTGAAATTATTCAGAAATTGAAACACCCATATTTCTAGCAGTGCCTTCAATAACCTTCATAGCTGATTCAATACTTGTACAGTTTAAATCAGGAAGCTTTGTTTTGGCTATCTCCTCTAATTGAGATTTACTTATATTGCCAACAGATCCTTTGGAAGATTCACCAGCTCCTTTTTCTATTCCAGCCGCTTTAGTTATTAAGACTGAAGCAGGTGGAGTTTTTGTTATGAAGGTAAAGCTTCTATCTTCAAAAACTGAAATTTCGACAGGGATAACAAACCCTGCTTTTTCTTGTGTTTTTGCATTATATTCCTTGCAAAATGCCATGATATTTACACCGTGTTGACCTAAAGCTGGACCCACTGGTGGTGCTGGATTTGCTTTGCCAGCTTGAAGAGCTAGTTTAATAACCGCAACGATTTTTTTTGCCATTAGATTCGTGAATTTAAACGAGAGTTAAAATGATTATTTTACTCGATAAACAGAAATAATAATTAATTTTGTTTATTGATTTGGGAGAATTCTAATTCTACAGGAGTTTCGCGCCCAAATATTGAAAGTAATGCTTTTAGTTTATTTCTTTCTCCCGAAACTTCTATTACTTCACCCTGGAAATCTTTAAAAGGTCCACTAGTAACAATAATTCTATCTTTTTCCTCAAGATCTAATTTGATAACTGCTTTCTTTTCCGAGGCACGCTTAAATATTCTATTTACCTCTTGTCTTGATAAGGGGCGAGGTTTGATATGTCCTCGTGATCTGCCGCTGCCTCTTCCATCTTCAGCTCCAACAAAATTAATAACATTCGGAGTACTTTTAACAGCCATCATTGTATCTTCATCTAGAATCATCCTTACCAAGACGTAACCAGGGAAAACCTTTTCCTCTGTTGTTTGTCTGGAACCATCTTTCTTAAGCTTAATTCCGGGAGTTTGAGGAATCTCAATCTCTATAATTCTATTATTAACACCTAAGGTGACTGACCTTTGCTCTAGAGTTGCTTTTACTTTCTTTTCACAACTTGAAGCAACTTGAACTGCATACCATCTGGCAATACTAGTATTAGCCTTTTGGGAACTAATATTTGTTGTTAATTCATTACTCATTTTTCTTTTTCTGGAAACTGGATAAATGATCTTTTTAAAATGATAAGATTAAATCTATATTTAAAAATTAGTTAATTTAACGGAAGATTTGTGAAGCTGCCCATCCATAAAACCTGCTTACAGATGCAATTGCTGCCGCAGAAAAGGATACCATAATTATAACAGCAACAGATTCGCTAAATAACTGTTGTTTGTTAGGCCAAACAACTAGTTTGAGTTCATCAAACGTAGAAGTTAAAAAGTTCTTCTTTTTCTTGAGCTCTTTCATTTCAGAGGGCTCTTTTATTTCAGAGGGCTCTTTTTTAAGAGGTTTTTGATTTGTAGGACTTGTCACAAAATTCTAATTTAGTTTAAGCTTCAAAAGCTTAATAATATTTTAGCTCATTGATTTACTCATCAGCTAGGTTTAAATAAAATCTCATCTTTTTGTGAAGGACTAATCTTTACAGTTATATTTTTTTTATTTTTAAAATTATCTTCTAACAGTTTTGAGGCTAGCGGATTTTCTATTTGTCTTCTGAGTTCCCTACCTAAGGGCCTAGCACCATATTCAGGTTCATAGGAATCGTTCGCAATTTTTAGGATAACTTTTTTATCAATATTAATTTTTATTCCCTGCTCAAGAAGTAATTTCTTTAAATCGTCTATTTGAAGAAGAATTATTTTTTGAAGTTGATCTATTGATAGTGGATCAAACTTTACTACTTCATCGATTCTGTTTAAAAATTCTGGTCTAAAAATGGAGGATAGTGATTTATTAATAGAATCTTGTAACGTTTGTTTTCTTAATTCAGAATTTTCTCTATTATTAGAAATTTTCTTCGAATCTTCTAAGATTATTTGCCCAGCTAAATTACTGGTCATAATAATAACTGTATTTTTGAAGTCAACCGTTCTTCCTTGAGAATCAGTTAACCTGCCTTCATCTAAAACTTGAAGGAGCACGTTGAAAACTTCTGAATGCGCTTTTTCGATCTCATCAAGGAGAATTACAGAATAAGGTTTTCTCCTAACTGCTTCAGTTAATTGCCCTCCCTCTTCATAACCAACATAACCTGGAGGTGCCCCTAAAAGCCTAGCGACAGCATTTTTTTCCATATATTCACTCATGTCTAACCTTAATAAAGCTTCCTCTTCATCAAATAATGATGATGCTAGAGATTTTGCTAATTCCGTTTTGCCAACTCCTGTAGGACCCATAAATAAGAATGATCCAATTGGTCTCTTGGGATTTTTCATTCCAACTCTCGCTCTTCTTATTGCAGATGAAACAGCTTCTATAGCTTTTTGCTGCCCAATAACTTTTTCACTTATTTTCAACTCTAAATTAACTAATTTTTTCCTTTCATCAGAGACTACTTTAGCAATAGGAATCCCAGTTATTTTTGATATAACATCAGCAATATCATCAGGTTCAACTTGATATCTAAAATTAAATTTCTTATTTCTTTGAGGTTTTTTCAAACTATTCTCAATAGTTTTTATTTCAAATTCGACTTCATTCAGTTCTTTATCTAAATTATGTAAAATCTCAAAATTATTTATTTCTTCGCTTTTTATCCTTAATTCTTCGATTTTGAGGATAAGTCTGTCTTCTTCTTTTAATAAAAAAGCTAATTGTTCCATTTTTTCCTGATCATTATTCCAATTATTGATGCTGTCATTCAATTTATTTGTCGCTAATGCTTTTCTCTCTAATAATCTTTCTTTATCCTCAATGTTTTCAGGTGAAAGATCTTTTAATTTATTTTCAATATCATAGATTTTTCTTTCTTCATTGAGAATTATTTGGGGTTTAATATTAAATTCGATTTTTAATTGAGCAGCTGCTTCATCAATTAAATCTATTGCTTTATCAGGAAGGAACTTATCGCTTATATATCGATCTGCTAGTCTCGCAGAAGAATTTATTGCTTCTTCGGTAATTCTAATGCCATGGTGTAATTCATATTTCTTTTTTATGCCTTTCAAAATTTCTGCGGTTAATTCTACTGATGGTTCATTAACTAAAATCTTTTGAAAGCAATTATTTAATGCTTGATCTCTTTCAATACTTTCACGAAATTTTTCAGGGGTTGTTGTACCTATGCATCTGAGTTCCCCTTCAGTAAGTAATGGTTTTAAAATATTACTTATGTCAGCTGTAGATCTATCAGAACTAATGATTGTATGAATTTCATCAATAAATAAAATAATGCCCTGATTCGAGTCTTTTAGTTCAGTAAGTATTAAGGTGAGTCTCTCTTCTAATTGACCCCTGAATTTTGTTCCAGAAACCAATGCACCTAAATCGAGAGAAATAATTTTTAAGTTTTTTAATGAATCAGGAACTTTTTTTTCTACTATTAATTGAGCAAGTAATTTGGCAATAGAAGTTTTGCCAACGCCCGGATACCCAATGAGGATAGGGTTATTTTTGCTACGCCTAGATAAAACTCTCATTAAGTTATTAATTTCATCTTCTCTTCCAATAACTGGATCAAATAACCCTTTTTTTGCTGAATCAGTTAAATCTTTTCCGTAAAGAGAGAGTGCATTCTCTTTAATATTCTGCTTAGTTTCAATTTTAAGAGAACTTTTCGGTATAGTACTTATAGCTTTTGTTTCCTGTATTACGTCTCTTGTGTCACTTTTATCGATTGATTTATTATCTTTATCAGATGTATTTTTTTTATTTTCAAGATAATTTTGTCTTTGACTAATATTAGGAAAAGATTTCAATTCTTCCTCTAATTGCTCTACTGAAAGGTCTCCCTCTTGAAAAACATAATTACCTATTCTTGAATCCCTACCTAATGCAATTAATAAATGCGGAATTTCTATTAAATTAGATCCCCATTGAGTTTTTATTTGATTTGCATTGTCTAATAGAATCTCTAATTCTTCCCCGATAGTAAAAATATCTGAATCATTTGTTGGGGTTTCTTCCAGAAAATCCTCAGTTATATCTAAAACTGTATCTTGATCTATTGATAACTTTTCTATAAATGCAAAAAAATCACTCGAAGTGAACAAAGTATGAATAATGTGCTCAATATTGAATTCACTATGATCCCATTTTTTTGCAGTTTGTTCCCCTAATAAAAGAAGATTCCAACTGATATCACTAAAAAGCTCTGGATTTGATGTAAGAGTTTCTCTCATGAACTAAACAAAACTAATACTTGATCATTATATTTTTATCTTAATTAAGATAAAGTTAAAAATCATTTAGAATTTTTAAATTATAAGATGAAAATAAAAAATTCTTCTTAAATTAAAAAGAGTATTTGATTTGTTTAGATTATATTTTCAAAATTGAACAAATTAATTGATAGGAGATTTAAGAACTTGTTTTGAAATCAAAAAAAAATTATTTGATTATATTCTTTATATTTCAGATATTAGCCAAATACTTCAGCTATTTATAGGATTTAAATAGTATTAATTAAATTGTGAAAGAAACTATTGATTTCCTTATTGACAATATTGAAGCCAGGCAAGTGCTTGATTCAAGAGGAAACCCCACTATAGAGGCAGAAGTGTTTTTGGAATGTGGTGCTATTGGGAGAGCAATAGTTCCTAGCGGAGCAAGCACTGGTGCGCATGAAGCACATGAATTAAGAGATGGTGGGACAAAATATATGGGGAAAGGAGTATTAAATGCTGTTAATAAAATTCATGAGACAATTTCACCTGCCTTATGTGGATTATCAGCTTTAGATCAAACAACTATTGATAACTTAATGATTGAAATTGATGGGACTCCTAATAAATCTAGTTTGGGAGCAAATTCAATTCTTGCAGTAAGTCTTGCTAATGCTAGGGCTGCTGCAAAAGCTTTAGATATACCTTTATATAGATATCTTGGAGATCCATTATCTAATGTTTTGCCAGTGCCATTGATGAATGTAATTAATGGTGGTGCTCATGCACCTAATGGTCTTGATTGCCAAGAATTTATGCTTGTACCTCACGGGGTTAAAACTTTTAGTGAATCCCTAAGAATAGGGACTGAAATATTTCATTCGCTCAAATCTTTGCTTGATAAAAAAGGATTATCTACAGCTGTTGGTGATGAAGGTGGTTTTGCTCCAGAATTATCATCTAGTGAAGCAGCGGGAGATTTGCTTTTGGAAGCTATTCAGAAAGCAGGATTTATTCCTGGGAAACAAGTATCTTTAGCCTTGGACGTGGCTAGTACTGAATTTTATAAAGATGGCTTATATAAATATGAAGGAAAAAATTTAAATAGTTCTCAAATGATTTCTTATCTTTCAAGTTTGGTTTCAAATTATCCCATAGTCTCTGTAGAAGATGGTTTGGCAGAAGATGATTGGGAGGGTTGGGCAGCCTTAAATAAGGAGATTGGCCATAAGGTGCAGTTGGTGGGTGATGATTTATTCGTTACGAATACTGAAAGGTTGAGAAAAGGAATATTAGAAAAATCAGCGAATTCAATTTTAGTGAAGGTTAATCAAATTGGAACATTAACTGAAACTTTGGAAGCTATGGATTTAGCCAAAAGAGCAGGTTTTACAAGTGTTATTAGTCATAGAAGTGGCGAGACTGAAGACACAACTATTGCTGATTTATCTGTAGCAACTAGATCTGGTCAAATTAAAACTGGCTCTTTGAGCAGAAGTGAAAGAATTGCTAAATACAATAGGCTCCTAAGGATTGAGGAAGAGTTAGGGAATCAAGCTAGATTTGCCGGTACTTTAGGGTTAGGTCCAAAAAATATATAAGACAATTATTACTGCTTAAGTTTCTCTAGCCTTGAACCTTTTCGCATACTTAGTTGACACTTAATCCAATCAATACTTATGGGTGCTGCAAAAATTAAGGGTAAGATCGCAAAATTATTTTGGTTGTTAGTTACGAGTAAAGCTGATGCTATTGATAAGCTTCCTATAAGAATCGAATGACCTAAGGATTTTTGAGCAGTAAACATTTTCTTAAATTGCCTATCAGATTCTCCCATCCTTACTTGAAGTTGTAAATCACCCTGTTCTAATCTTTCTAAACTTTCATCAATTCTTTTTGGGATACCTACAGCCTTCGAACCTAATTCCCCTACTTGTCTACCAAATTGGTTAATTAAATCGTTTGGGGTTTGATTATTTGAAGTCATTAGATCAATTAGATAAGGCTTAGTAATTGATACAAGGTTAAACCCTGGATCTAACATTCTACCAACTCCTTCAAAAGTTGATAATGCTCGCATCACAAATATTAAATCAACTGGTAGCTGAAAAGGAGTTTCATAAACTAGTTCATATAAATCCCCAGATAGCTTTTCGATGATATTTGGACTGAATGGTGGAGTTAAAGCTTCTTTAAGCATTAATCTAACTAATCGTCTAACTGGCCCGACATCTATATCTTTAGAAATCAAGCCCGCATCCTGTAGTTGAGTTACTAGTGATGATGCATCTCTTAGTGCTGCAGATTGAACCATAGATCCTAATCTTGCTTGAAGATTATTTGAAATGTTCCCCATCATCCCAAAATCATAAAAGATTAATTTGCCTGACTTTGAAACAGCTAAATTCCCTGGATGGGGGTCAGCATGAAAAAAACCATAATTTACTAACTGCTTTAAATAGCTAATTGCACCTATTTCTGCAATCTTTGGTAAGTCAATATTCTTAGATTTTAATTTTTCAATATCACTTATTTTTGTACCCTCTAAATAACTTAAACAAAGAACTTTTTCACTGCTCAAGTTCCAAATTACCTCAGGAACCTCTATCTTTTCATCATCAAGAAATTGTTGTCTAAACCTTGCAGCATATTGAGCTTCACAATTGAAATCTAGTTCTTTCATAAGAACTTTTCTGCACTCTTTTGCTATCGCAACCCAATTCCTTCCTCTACTCCAGTTCTTATTCTTTTGGATTATGAAAGCAATTTGTTGCATTATGTTCAAATCGATGTGGAATAAATTCTTCAGATTGGGTCTTTGAACTTTAAATACAACTTTTTTACCATTTTTCAAAGTGGCTTTATGAACCTGAGCTAACGAAGCTGATCCAATTGGGACAGAAGAGATTTGCTTAATTTCTGAGAACTTATGTTCTAATTCTTTTTTAATAATTTCTTCAACTTTCGAATATGAAAACTGAGGTACTTGATCTTGTAATTTTGATAATTCTTGTATCCAAGTATTTGGTATTAAATCAGGCCTTGCTGATAATAGCTGGCCAATTTTGATAAAAGCGGAACCAAGTTCAATTAATTTATTGGTAAACCACCTAGCTCTTTTTATTTGAACTTTATTTCTTTTTTCTCTGCTAGTTTGAAAAATCTTAAATATTAAATTGTCTAGCCATAAATTTACCAAAAGTAAAATAAGAGTTTTCCAAATGAGAAAACCTCTTTTGATTTTCTTTATTTGATTTTTTAATTTATGATTGCTCATCAAATTGTATTATTCATTTGCATATTAAATTCTTCAACTTTTCGTTTAATCTCATTTATTTCTCTTAAAGCTTCACTTAAGTTTGGGTCTTGATTAGATTTTGAATTATCAGTATTTCTATTCTGACATACTTCTTTTTCCATTCTTTCGGCCTCTTCAATTATTTCCTCTTTTAGCGTTTCGAATTCTTTTTTAATTATTTCTGGGACATCTTGAGCAATATTTGTAGCTTCTTCTATCTTTTCAGCGACTATTTCGTTTAATTTTTCAGTTACCTTTTTAATTGCTGCTTTTAAAAGATAATCAGAATTCGTCATAAATAAAATTTAAAGGGGCTTTAGTAATTCTTAACTATCATTTATTTAATAATAGATCAATTGAGAACAAATCAGGTAATTGATTTCCGTTTTTGATTTATCTATTTTTATTTTTCCTATGTAAGTTTGTATCTATATTCTGCTTTTTTCTTTTTTATCTCCTAACTTATATTTATGTAAAATGGTTAGAAATTTAAATAATATATTTTTCTAACCAAAAACTCATCTAATTATTGAGTAAAAGGAGTTTTATTAAATTGGAAATTATTGAGACAGATGTTGCTATTGTTGGCGGGGGTCCAGCTGGATGTACTTGTGCATTGTATACATCTCGTTCTAACTTAAAGACTGTCATAATAGATAAAAATCCATCTGTTGGGGCATTAGCAATAACTCATCAGATTGCCAATTATCCAGGAGTTCCTGTAGATATTAGTGGTGAAAAATTACTTACATTAATGAGAGAACAAGCTGTTCAATATGGAACTGACTATAGAAGAGCTCAAGTTTTTGGTATTGATGTAGCCGAAGATTGGAAGACTGTTTATACACCTGAAGGAACTTTTAAAGCTAAGGCACTCGTCCTTGCAAGTGGAGCTATGGGTAGACCTGCTTCTTTTAAAGGGGAAGCAGATTTCTTAGGAAAAGGT
This sequence comes from Prochlorococcus sp. AG-388-D03, assembly GCA_003279875.1. GTDB lineage: Bacteria > Cyanobacteriota > Cyanobacteriia > PCC-6307 > Cyanobiaceae > Prochlorococcus_A. The sequence continues at coordinate 3,357 of QCGN01000012.1, read as the reverse complement.
GTAAGCTATTGTGCGACTTGCGACGGTGCTTTTTATAAAAATAGAGAAGTTGCAGTTGTTGGTGCAAATAAAGAGGCAATTGAGGAGGCTACAGTTCTTACTAAATTTGCTTCAACTGTACATTGGATTACATCAAGTGATCCAAAACCAGATAATGAGGAAGCTATGGAACTGATGGATAGCTCTAATATTAAACATTGGAGTAGAACGAGATTATTAGAAATATTAGGGAATGAAATGGGAGTAAATGGAGTTGTTGTTAAGAATAAAAAAGAAGAAGGACCTATCAATCTTGATTTAGATGGAGTCTTTGTATACATGAGTGGTTCAAAGCCAATTACTGATTTTTTAGGAGACCAAATTGCTTTAAAAGAAGATGGTGGAGTTATTGTTGATGATTTTATGTCTACAAATTCTGATGGTGTATGGGCTATTGGTGACATAAGAAATACACCTTTCAAGCAAGCTGTTGTTGCTGCATCAGATGGATGCATAGCAGCAATGTCTATAGACCGCTATTTAAACAGTAGAAAAAATATAAGAGTAGATTGGATACACTCTTGAATCATTTATAAGGTGCATAAAAATCATAAAGGCGTTGCTTCTGAAATATAAGCCACTCCACCGTAATAACTTAGATCAGACTTAATATTCTCGCGCATTTTATCAATTAATTCTTGCTCACAGAAAACTATCACATGAGCATTCGCTCCTAACCCAGTAAACTCCATATCTTCTGTAACAACTCTTTCAGGTCCCCTACCAGTTGCATGTTTCATTACTGTATAGCCTGGCACATTAGCTTTTTCTAATGTATTGATAATTGCATCAAGCTCTCTTTCGCTAAAAATTAAATCTAATCTTTTCATTTTTACAAAGGTGCAAGTGGGATAATTTTATTTACTAAACTCATATAAATAGGTATACCTAAGACTATATTGAACGGAAAAGTTAAACCTAATGTCGTAGAAATATAGTAACTTGATTTTGCTTCTGGGACTGTCATCCTCATAGCTGCCGGTACCGCTAAATACGAGGCACTTGCACATAAAACCACAAATAAAAGTGCGTTTCCAGGGTTTAGAGATAATAATCTTGCAACGAAAACACCTATTAAAGAATTAAATAATGGCATAAAGACTGCAAATCCAATTAAAAATGAACCAGCATTTTTAAGTCTGGGTAATCTTTGAGCTGCAACTATTCCCATGTCTAAAAGGAAAAAGCATTCTGCTCCATAGAATAATTGACCAGTAAAAGGTTCCATTTTTAAAATGGCTGAAGGATTACTGAAAGCAGTTAGAAAACCAACAATTAAGCTAGATAATAGTAAATAAACAGATCCATTTAAAAGAGACTCATGCAAAATTGAGCTGAGATGCATTTTTCTTGAATTAGGTCTATTTTTAGGGGCTGCAAATTTTACTATTAATAAGCCTACAATGATTGCCGGAGATTCCATTAAAGCTAAAGCTCCAACCATGAATCCATCGAAATCTATATTTTGACTCTCTAAGAAACTTTCTGCTGAGATAAAAGTTACAGCACTAATAGATCCATATGCAGCTGCTATAGCTGCAGAGTTAAAAACATCAAACTTGTACCTTAAGACAAAAAATCCAATCAGTGGAATTATTAATGACATTAGTATTGCTGCGCCTAGTGTTGGTAAAACCTGATCGGTAAAACCACTTTTTTGAATTTCAATTCCTCCTTTAAAACCAATTGCTAAAAGTAAGTATAAGGAAAAAAGTTTAGGTAAAGGAGCAGGGATTTCTAAATCAGATTTAAAAAGTATAGAAATTGCTCCAATTAAAAAGAACAGTACTGGAGGAGCTAATACATTTTGTAGTATTGGATTTATTTCCATAGATTATTAGGCTAATTCATTTAAAGCAGCTTCTAATGCTTCTTTCCTTGTCTCAATGATTCCATCGACTCCAAATTTAGATAATCTTTCTTTAACTTTTTCGTTAGCTCCAGCTACAAATGCTTTTCTAGAATTATTTTTAGCTTCTTGCATCATATCTTCGATTGCAAGTGTTGCTGTGACTCCAAGTCTAGGAACATCAGTAATATCTAAAATTAAAATTTTATAGTTTCTTACTAACATCATTCTCTCAGAAATCCCTTTAGCCGCACCAAAACTTAGTGGACCTTTTAGTCTAAATAGCATCACCTCTCCAGAACATCTATCAAGAAGAGCCTTTTCATCTGAAGGTAATAGGTTTTTACTTTGTTGCTCCTCATTGGATAAAGGGTTGTCCTGATCCATCCCTTCTAATTGAGTTTCAGTAATTGAATCGATAGTTAGCATATTTGCAATAAATACTCCAACTAATACTGCCCAGATCAAATCCCAAAAGACTGTCATTAGTAGAACTCCATACATAACTACCGCTGTTTTCAGCGATAATTTGTGAGCTCTTCTCAAGAATCCCCAGTCGATAATATCCAAGCCTACTTTGATCAGAATACCTGCTAAAAGAGCAGTTGGAATTTGCTCTGCTAATGGACCTGCACCAACTAAAACTATTAATAGAACAATAGAGTGAACCATCCCTGAGATAGGAGTAGATCCTCCAGATTTAACATTTATAACAGTTCTCATTGTTGCTCCAGCCCCAGGTAAACCTGAAAATAGTCCTGCTATAGCATTACCTATTCCCTGTCCAATTAACTCTCTATCAGAATTATGCTTTGTTTGCGAAATATTATCTGCTACTAAAGATGTAAGTAAAGAGTCAATTGCTCCAAGCACTGCAAGCACTAGACCTGCTTTGAAAATAATCGGAAAGTATTGATTAAAACTTGGAAAATTTAAAGATGGAACTCCTCTTGGAATCTCGCCAATTCTATCTATTGCACCATCACCGAAAATAAATATTGATATTGGTGTTACTATTAACAATGCTAAAAGCGGTGAAGGTACCCATTGACTTATTTTTCTAGGGGTTAGAAAGACTATCCCTAAAGTCATTATTGCTACTCCAATAGCTGCCCCATTAGGTTGGAAATTTGAGAAAACGGTTGATAAAGACTCAACGACACCTCCTCGAGTACTGATTCCTAATAGGGGACCAATTTGAAGTGCAATTATAATTACGCCTATTCCAGACATGAATCCAGAGACAACAGAATATGGGACAAGAGTTATATATTTACCAAGCTTCAAAATTCCAAACAAAATTTGTAATAAGCCGCCAATTACAACTGCTGCCATTACCAGAGGTAAAATTTGTCCTGCCGAAAGATCTCTTGGGACGCCAACTGCTGCTAAACCTGCTACAACTCCTGCTACGGTAACACTCATTGGACCAGTTGGACCACTAACTTGTGCGGGGGTGCCTCCAAATA
>QCGN01000011.1 GCA_003279875.1 Prochlorococcus sp. AG-388-D03 | reverse complement strand
CACCACAATTTTGACATGTTCCTATATATTTTAATTCTCTCCTTTCAATGGGAAAAGAGTGCCTTACAGAAATTTGAAAATTCTTCTCTATTGCGTTTATTTCATTCATCTTATATAAGAAATTTGGACCATGTATCTCATTTTTTTCTAATATCCTATCTACCCATGCATGAATCATTTCATGACATAAAGTACTATTTATTTCCCTAGTAGATAACTTACTCAAAATAGGTTTCGATAAAATAATTTCAGAATCTAAAAGGCCATGTATCCTTTTTCTTTTATAAAAACCAGCAGTAGTCTTTAATCTATTGTCGCTCCATTTTACTTTTACTAAAGGTTGATTATTAACAGCTAAAGAATTTTGAAAATATTGGCTATTAAATCTGTGAAATAAAGGTAAAAGAGGAATTAAAGGCATTATGGATTAAAATTAGTATTATTTTGACAAAAAAAGCCATCAAAAACGATTTATTTTCTTAAAGTAAGAAAAAACTTCAAACAACATGGATGCAACACTAGTTAAAGATATCGGAATTAAAGCTTTATTAGTTGGCGGAGCGGTACTAGTTTCATTTTGGACTTTTAATGCGGTCAAACTAGTTATAAGTGCAAGAGGGATTAATCCTTTGGTCAGAAAGTTTTTTGATCAAGTAGCTGCTGGCAGAATTGATGCAGCTTATGGATTGACTACAAAAACTTATAAAACTCATGTTAAGCGACAAGACTTTCTCAAATTCTTAGCTAGTTTAAATCTCAATAAATACAGGAATTTAAAATCAGGAAGACCAAGAGTTCAAGAAGATCAAATTATAATAACGTTAAATTTAAAGTCAGAAGATAAACAAGATGAGCTTCCATTAGATTTTACTTTCTCAAAATTGGATAAAGATTGGAAAATAGACAGAATAGCAAAAGTTAATTAATGATTTCTTGTGAGGCCAAAAGAATTGCTAAAAGAAGAGATAATAGGCCAATTAGAATTACATCCCAGTAGATTAGATAAAGAAAGAATTATCTTAGAAGCTATGGAGGAAGGCTTAGATGATTTTTTTGAAGGAATTCGTATGGCACTTGATCCATTGGTAACTTTTGGTGTAAAAATGGTTCCTGAGAAAAAGGATGAAAAAAGTCAAAGCTATTCTTGGACAGATTTTCATAAATTAGCAAAAAAGCTAATTAAAAGAGAGCTTACTGGACATGCTGCTCGTGATGCGATTCTTACAGCTATGGCATCTTCGAAAAAAGCAGAGTGGAATGGATTTTATAGACGAGTGTTAATTAAAGACCTTAGATGTGGAGTTTCCGAAAAGACAATAAACAAAATAGCAAAAAAATTTCCCAAGTATGCCATTCCTATTTTTTCTTGCCCTTTAGCGCATGACAGCGCAAATCATGAAAAAAAAATGAAAGGTAAAAAACAAATTGAAATCAAATTAGATGGGGTGCGGGTTTTAACTATTATTAGACAAAATAAAGTAGAAATGTTTTCTCGAAATGGAAAGCAATTCCATAATTTTGGTCATATTATCTCAGAGATCAAAAACGTAATAAAAGAAAATCCTACACCTTATGATTTAGTCCTAGATGGTGAAGTAATGAGCGCTAATTTTCAGGATTTAATGAAACAAGTACATAGAAAAGATGGGAAACAAACTAAAGACGCAGTTCTACATTTATTTGACTTATGTCCTCTTAAAAACTTCCAAAAAGGGAGATGGGAAACTCATCAAACAGAAAGAAGTTTACAAGTAAAAAAATGGGTAGCAAAACATTCTACGCTTCTAAAACATATACAAACACTTGAATGGGAACAAGTAGATCTAGACTCCATTGAAGGTCAGAAAAGATTTGTAGAACTGAATAAATCTGCCGTTGAAGGTGGATATGAAGGAGTTATGATTAAAGATCCTGATGCTATATACGAATGTAAAAGAACCCACAGTTGGTTAAAAGCAAAACCTTTTATTGAAGTCACTTTAAAAGTTGTTTCAGTTGAGGAAGGCACAGGCCGCAATAAAGGGCGGCTTGGGGCAATTTTAGTAGAAGGGGAAGACGATGGGTATGAATACAGACTTAGTTGCGGGAGCGGATTTAGTGATACACAACGTGAAGAATATTGGACAAAACGTAATAATCTCGTCGGTCAACTTGTAGAAATAAGAGCTGATGCTAAAACTAAATCTAAAGATGCAATAACTTTTAGTCTAAGATTTCCAAGATTTAAATGCTTTAGAGGATTTAAAGCTGGTGAAAAAGTATAAATTTATAAAACAATATTCAACGAGTAGTCAATGAAAAATGTGGTTTTTAATTATAAAAAATTCAAATCTTAACTATAAAATAGAAAAATAATAGTAAAGAATTTTTTAAAAACTAATTATGAAAAAAGCAGTATTTAAATACATCAAAACACCTTGTGGACAGGCAAAATATGTTGAACTAGAGTCTAACAAAACCTTAATAGGTAAATTGAGACTGATGTGGTTTGTCTTAATAGCATCTATAAGAGATTGGAATATTAAAGATTAAATTCTTCAGATTTATCGAAGTATTCTCGAGAATATTTAGCTGAGAAATATACAACTAAAAGAGTTGAGACAACGCTGATAATAGTTATATATAAATTATTTGTTGATTGAACAGACTTTAAATCCTGAAGACTTTTGGCCAAACTACCTACTGAACAATAAAGAAAAGTACCAGGGATTATTCCCAGCAGACCAAGGGCAAAATCTTTATATTTAACATTATTTAGGCCATAAAAATAATTTAGAATACTGAAAGGAAATATAGGCGATAACCTCGCTAAAAAAATTAATTTAAGTCCTCCCTTTTTCACTACTTGCTCCATAAAACTTAACTTTGGATAACGACTAAAGAATTTTTTTAGCTTTTTTGAAAAAAAACTTTTTGATATAAAAAAAGCAACTGAAGCTCCTATGGAAGCCGAAATAAAAACAATAATTGATCCAAAATATGAGCCATATAAATAACCTGATAATAAAGATAACCAAGAAGCTGGAAGTATTAATAAAACAATTAAAATATAAAGAAAAACGAACGCAAAGATGCCAATTCCAGTATTAAAAAAAAATGACCAATTATAAAAATTTTCTAAGAATATATTCATACTCAATCTAGTAATTCAAGTTTAGTATTAATTCTTGCCATTTGTTCCGTAACCTCTTTTAATTTAAATCTACATTCGTTAACGATCTCTTTTGGAGCTTTATCAATAAAATTTTTATTAGATAATCTCTTATTTAAATTTTCTAATTCGGAATTCACTTTTTGTAAATCCTTGGTTAACCTTTCTTTTAATGCATCCATGTTTACATAATCCTGAAAAGGTAAATAAACCTCTAAATCCCCAATTATTCCAGAAAAAGATTTTGAAAACTCTTTTTTATCCACAGCATTAGTTTCATAAATAAATACTTCAGAAGATTTAGTTAAAGTTTGTATATCGTCAACTAAATTTTTTAAAAAATCAATTAAGTAGTGATTATCTGAAATCAAATAAACAGGAACTTTCTCTGATGGCTTAAGTCCTAATTCAACTCTTAAGTTTCTAATCAATCTAATAATTTCAAACAGCTTCTGAAAGGATTGATCAAGCTTAATATCAACAAATTTATTTTCTTGGGTTGGCCATTTTTGAAGTGTTAATAGTGTTTCTTCAGGTTTTAGTTGGAGTACATGCCAAAGTTCTTCAGTAATATGTGGCATAAATGGATGAATCATCACCAAAATATCATTAAGCACTTTTATTAAAACTTTTTCAGATATTTGTCTATTTTTAGTCTCTTTATTATTAAATCTTTGCTTTGCAAATTCTACATACCAATCACAAAAATCATTCCATGAAAATTCATATAATAATTTTGCAGATTCACCTAATTTATATTCCTTCAACAAAGTAGATACCTTGGTATTAACCTGATTCAATTTTGATAAAATCCATCTATCACATAACTCTAAAGAATTGTGATCACTCTCATTAAAAGAATAATGATCTTTAGAAGTTTTATTAATTAATACAAATTTAGTTGCATTCCATAATTTATTCGCAAAATTTCTTGAAGCTTCAACAGTTGAAGATGTATCTTTTTTCCTATCAAAATCAAGTCTAATATCCTGACCAGCGCCAGCAACTTCTCGAATTAAGGCAAATCGCAAAGCATCAGAACCATATTTATCAATTAATAAAATTGGGTCAATACCATTACCTGAACTTTTGCTCATTTTTTTATTATTTTCATCTCGAACTAAACCATGAATATAAACATCCTTAAAAGGAATATTATTCGTGAAAGTATTACCCATCATTGTCATTCTTGCCACCCAGAAGAAAATAATATCAAAACCAGTAACTAGAACACTATTTGGATACCATTTTTTAAAATCCGAATCATTTGTATTTGGCCAACCAAGAGTTGAGAAAGGCCATAGACCACTTGAAAACCAAGTATCCAAGACATCTTTATCACGAACCAATTTAATGTTTAAACCAAAATTTTTATTAGCTTGAATTAAAGCGTCCTCTTCATTCCTTGCAACAACAAATGGAGTATTTTGTTCTATTGAGTCTTGCGATTCATCTAAAACGTACCATGCAGGTATTTGGTGACCCCACCATAATTGCCTACTGATACACCAATCATTAATATTCTCTAACCAATCCTTATACACTTTCTCCCAGCGTTGGGGAATAAACTCTGGCTTTTTAAAATCAATTTCCTTTAGGCATCCTTGAGAGATATCATCCATTTTTAAAAACCATTGAGTTGACAATAATGGTTCAATTGGAACTTTTCCTCTATCAGAAAAGGGGACAGTATGTTTATACTCTTCAATCTTGGTTAAAAGACCTAAGTTATCCAATTCTTCGATGATTTTCTTTCTAGCCTCATATCTATCTAAATTGTGAAATTTACCAGCATTAATATTTAAAGTTCCATTTTTATTCATTACATTAATCTGTTTTAAATTATGCCTTTTTCCTATGGCAAAATCATTTGGATCGTGAGCAGGGGTAACCTTGACACATCCCGTACCAAACTCTTTATCAACATGTGAATCAGCAATAACGGGTATCTCTCTATCAACGAAAGGTACTTTTACTTTGACGCCAATATATTTTTTATATCTATCATCTTCTGGATTAACTGCAACAGCAGTATCACCCAATAAAGTCTCTGGTCTAGTTGTTGCAACCTCTAAAAACTTACCTAACTTTTTACCACTTTTAGACAGTAATGGGTATTTAAAATACCATAAATGGCCATCCACTTCTTGCATTTCAACTTCAAGATCACTTACAGCAGATTGCGATGCAGGACACCAGTTAACTAAATATTCGCCTCTATAAATTAAATTCTTTTTATAAAGAATATTAAATGCCTCAACAACTGCCTCATTTAATTTTTCATCTAGAGTAAATCTTTCTCTACTCCAGTCTACTGAATATCCTATCCTTTTTAATTGAGATGCTATTCTACCGCCGCTTTGCTCTTTCCAAGTCCATGCTCTTTTAAGAAATTCATCTCTTCCAATATCCTCGCTTTTTTTACCCTCACTTTTTAATTGTTTTTCAAGAATGGTTTGAACTGCTATAGAGGCATGATCTGTGCCTGGCAAACACAAAACATTCTTACCTAAAAGCCTCTGAAAACGTACAACAACATCTATCAAAGCCGTATTAAATGCATGTCCCATATGCAAAGATCCAGTTACATTTGGCGGCGGAATAACAATGGAAAAAGGCTCTCCATCATCTTCAGGATCAGGTGTAAACGCTTTTAAACTTTCCCATTTGCCTTGCCATTTTTTTTCTACTTCAGAAGGTGAATAATTTTCTAAAGATAATTCATCATTCATCTCTGTCATTTGCAAATTTTATTTCAAAGAATCTTTTGCTTATTTTATCTTGATGGAAGCCAATTAATGAAAATAATATTAGTTTGCAAAAAAAGGAAAATCACTCTACAAAAGTTTAAAGCCAGAACCGCATGAACAACGTTTTGCATTTCTTGGTGTTGAGATAAGAAATCCACCACCGCTTAAATCACCGTAATAATCTAATTTTAAATCTTTTAATAAATTAAATCTTTTTACATCTGCGTATAAAGTTACTCCCTCTGTTCTTGAAATAGGGGATCCATTAGATGTTCCAGGCCTTAATTTAATATGAATCCATCCATCGGAACAATTCTTATCTTCAACCAGATCGATAGACATTTCTCCTGGAGAACCTCCAAAAGAAGCTTGCCTAGATAGCTCTGAAGCTGCGCTTTGACTGATTGAAAGATTGACGATCTCAGTCATTAAAAAAATAAATAAATGGGCGATCCAGGGTTCGAACCAGGGACATCCTGCTTGTAAGGCAGGCGCTCTACCGCTGAGCTAATCGCCCTTATAATAATCCATTCTAATAGATGAAGTTGAAATATTTGTACTAAGTATTTAAATATTTCATGATTGAGGCAAAATTGAATTAATAAACTTTAATCTATGTCCTCAAACAATAAATATAACTATCAAAACAAGGCAGATTTAGAGACATTAGAGAGTTTTAAAATTTTAATATCTAATATTAAATTATTAAAAGATAAAACTTGGGGCTGCCCATGGCAAAAAATACAGTCACATATATCGTTAATCCCATTTTTACATGAAGAAAGTAGTGAATTTACCGATGCGATATATGAAAAAAATGCGAATAACATTTGTGAAGAGTTAGGAGATCTCTTATTACAAATAATGCTTCATGCAGAAATAGGGTACGAAGAAAAAGAATTTGAGCTAAATGATGTAATAAAAAATCTAAATAAGAAAATTATTAATAGACATCCATATATTTTTAACAAAAAAGAAAAAGTATCTTTAGAAAAATCGCAACAGATTTGGGAAGATATTAAGAATTCAGAACAAAAAGTCTTTAATAATACATCATCAATTAGTAGCAATTTAAATTTAAAAATAAAAAATTTACCGCCATTAGTTGGCACAGAGAGAATAACAAACGTTGTTAAAGAATACGGTTTTAAGTGGGAAAATACCAATCAGATTATTGAGAAGTTAGAAGAAGAGATAAATGAATTAAAAGAGGCAATTAAAAGCAAAAAACAGTCAGATATAAAAGATGAATTTGGAGATATCTACTTTACTCTAATAAGTCTTTCAAACTTTTTAAAAATAAATCCTGAATCAGCACTTCAAAAAACTAATAAAAAATTTTTAAACAGATTTTCAATTATTGAACATCATGCAGGAGATAATATTAAAAAACAAACTCCTAAAGATTTTCAACGGCTTTGGCAAATTGCTAAGAAAACACTTATGAAAAAAATTCCTAAAAGCAAATGACAAAGATAAAAACATGGATAGATGAGTATCACAAAGGCTCAAGATTTGGCCTAAAGGGGAAAGTACTAATTAGAAAAAACTCAAAATATCAAGAAATTATTGTTGTGGAAAATGATTATTATGGTAAAGCTCTAATGCTAAATGGTTGTTGGATGACATCATTAAGAGATGAAAAATATTATCATGAATGTCTTGTTCATCCAGCTTTAAGTAGCATTGACGAAAAATCTAATGTACTAATTATTGGTGGAGGTGATGGTGGTACTGCAAGAGAATGCCTTAAATACTCTGAAATAGCGCAAATTGATTTGGTAGAAATTGATGAGGAAGTCATCAGAGTATCTAAAAATTTTTTACAAGAAATTGGAGGTGAAGCATGGGACGACAAAAGATTAAAGATAAACATTACTGATGGTGTTAAATGGGTAGAACAAACAAGAGATAATTTTTATGACGTCATATTTATAGATTGTTCAGACCCCTCAGAATTTTCAAATTTATTATTTTCAGATTCTTTTTATCAAGAATGTAAAAGAATACTTACAAAAAAAGGGATATTAGCCACTCAAAGCGAATCACCTGAATCCTTCAAAAATATTCACATAAATATTTTGAAAACTCTAAAAAAAATATTTAGATTCTCTGAAACTATGTATTCGTTTGTGCCTATATATCCAAGTGGTATTTGGAGTTGGACATTCTCTTCTAAAGAAGAACTATATTTAACAAAGCCAAATTGCAAAGACGCTCTGAGAATAGAAAAGAGTTGTGATATTTGGAATATAAATTTTCAAAATGGTGCATTCAAAATGATGCCAAATAAAATTTTAAAAGAACTCAATTCTAAAAATGATAAATAAAAATTTATTTGATGTGGAAAGTGCAATGTTTATGGGGGCAAAAAGAAGTCCTGATAATTGCTCAATTGGAATATTTGGAGTCAATTATGATGGAACATGCTCTTATAAATCAGGAGCTAGATTTGGTCCAAACGCAATAAGGCAAGTAAGTACATGCTTGGAAACATTTTGTCCAAAATTAGAAAAAGATTTAGAAGATATTAATTATGTTGATTTTGGTTCACTAGAGATTAATAAAAACGACTCAAAATCTGTCATTGAATCAGTTAAATCAGCAACAAATTACTTAATGAGTAGAAGCCTTACTCCTATTATGCTTGGGGGTGAACACTCTATTACTAGAGGAGCAATTGAGGCAGTAGTAAATAAATATCCAGATTTGATTTTAGTTCAACTCGATGCTCATGCAGATTTAAGAAACTCATATATGGGAAATGAACATAGTCATGCTTGTGCAATGCAAAGATGCTTAGATGTCTTACCTAAAAAAAAGATTTTACAAGTAGGAATAAGAAGCGGGACAAAAGAAGAGTTTAAATTTATGCGTCAAAAAAATCAATTAGTAAATTTCACACCAGGAGAAAATGCTAAAGAATTCAAAAAAGCTCTTCTTCCTTACTCTAATTTTCCAATATATTTAACAATAGATTTAGATTGGTTTGATCCAAGTTTATTACCAGGTACAGGGACTCCAGAACCAGGAGGCTTTTTTTGGAATGACTTCGAAGTGATTCTTGATACTTTAAAAAACTTTAGAATTGTTGCTTCAGATATTGTGGAATTATCTCCAGAAATTGATAAAAGTGGAGTAAGTAGTGTAGTTGCTGCAAAAGTACTTAGAAGCTTAATTATGTTATTAGAAAATATGCAATAAAAAATTTCTAAACTAGAGTATAAAAAATAAATAACTAATAAAATAATTCATGGATTTGCTTAAAAGTCCACTTTATTCAAAATATTTTCAGTCAAATGCAAAGTTAGTCAATTTTGCAGGATGGGAAATGCCTATATCCTTTTCAGGATTAATTAATGAACATGAATCGGTAAGAAGTTCAGCTGGATTCTTTGATATTTCCCACATGGGTGTAATTTCTCTTAGAGGAGTTAATCCTAAAGATTATATTCAAAAATTTTTTCCTACTAATTTATACTCCATTTCAAAAAATCAAGGGCTTTATACGGTAATGCTTAATGATAAAGGAGGAATAATAGATGACCTAATAATTTATGACCTTGGTCAACAAAAAGGTGACACCTCAGAAATTATTTTGATAGTAAACGCAAGTAGATACCAAGTTGATTTTTCCTGGATTAAGAATAATTTAAATACTAATAAAATTTCTATATCAAACGCTAAAAAAGATAAGGTGCTCTTAGCAATACAGGGAAAAGATTCCTTTAAGTTATTTGAAGATTGGATTAAATCTTCGATATCCCATATCCCTTATTTTGGATGTGAATATAAAATTTTTAAACATATTTCAAAAGAAGAAAAAATTTTCTTTTCCAAAACAGGATATACAGGAGAAAACGGTTTGGAAATACTTTTATCTAAAAAAGCAGCAATTAATTTATGGGATTTCTTAATTTCCAAAAATATTTCGCCTTGTGGTTTAGGCGCTAGAGATACTCTAAGACTTGAAGCAGGCATGCATCTATATGGCCAAGATATAAATGAAGAAACCTCTCCATATGAAGCAGGTTTATCTTGGCTAGTACATTTAGAAAATAATCATGAATTTTTTGGAAGAGATTTTCTTGAAGAACAATCAAAAATAGGTATTCCAAAGAAGTTAGTTGGTCTGACTATAGAAGGTAAAGCTATAGGAAGAAAAGGATGCGAAATATTTAAAGGTGAAGAGAATATTGGAATGATTACAAGCGGCAGTTGGTCTCCTACTACCCAAAAAGCTATTGCTTTTGCTTATATCAATACTGCGCATGCATATTTAAATAATGAAGTTCAAATATTAATAAGAGGAAAAAAATTCAAAGGTTGTATCACTAAAAGAGCGTTTTATAAAAAAAATATTTAACTAAATTTACCCTTAAAGAATTATGATTATCTATTATTGATAATTAAATCATTTTTAGATGAGAAACAAAATTTGCGATGAATTAAATAATTCTGATATTGGACAATTAGTTAATTTATGTGGATGGGTTGATCGAAGAAGAGATCATGGTGGAGTAATTTTTATAGATTTGAGAGATCATAGTGGATTTTTACAAATAACCATTAACCCTGATGATGGAGCAAATCTATTTAAACAAGCAGAGACTCTTAGAAACGAGACTGTAATAATGGTCAGTGGAATTATTAATGAAAGACCTAAAGATTCAATAAATAAAAATTTAAGTACTGGAGAGTTAGAGCTTAAAGTTAAAGATTTACAAATTCTTAATCAAATTAAAAATAATTTACCTTTTCCTGTATCTATACATGACTATGAAAATACTAAAGAAGAGCTTAGATTAAAGTACAGATATCTAGATTTAAGAAGAGGGAAATTATTAGAAAATTTAAAAACAAGGCATAAGATCATTCAAGTAATTAGAGAATATCTTAATAATTTTGGATTTACAGAAGTAGAGACGCCGTTACTTACAAAATCAACTCCTGAAGGGGCAAGAGATTTTCTTGTTCCTGCACGTTTATCAAACGGAGAATTTTTTGCCCTTCCGCAATCACCACAACTCTTTAAACAACTCTTAATGGTGGGAGGCTTAGATAAGTACTATCAAATTGCAAAATGTTTCCGTGATGAAGACTTAAGAGCAGATAGACAGCCTGAATTTACTCAGTTAGATATAGAAATGAGTTTTGTTAGTGAAGAAGAAATAATATCTTTTAATGAAAAACTAATAAAAAAAATATGGCAAGATATTTTAAATATTAAATTAATTGATTCTTTTCCTAGGATGACCTGGCATGCAGCAATGGAAAATTATGGAACAGATAGGCCAGATACACGATATGAAATGTTGTTGAAAGATCTAGGAAAAATTTTAGGTAATATTGGATTCAATATTTTTACTAAAGCAATTCAATCTGGAGGATCTATAAAATCCATAACTATAAAGGGGGGTAATGAAAGTATTAGTAACGTTAGAATTAAACCTGGGGGCGATATTTTCCAGGTGGCCCAAGATGCAGGGGCTGGTGGATTAGCATTTATCAGAGTAAAGGGGAATGAGCTTGAAACTATTGGTGCAATAAAAAATAATTTAACTCAAGATCATATATCTAGTATTACAAAAATAACAGAAGCAAAAGATGGGGACTTAATTCTTTTAGGAGCGGGAAATACACAAGTTGTAAATCAATCATTAGATAGAGTCAGGCAATATATTGCAAAAGATTTAAAGCTAATAGAGAAAGATAAGTGGAACTTTTTGTGGGTTACAGATTTTCCAATGTTTGAGAAAAATGAAGAAGAAAATAGATATGAGGCCTTACATCATCCTTTTTGTTCTCCAAAAAATATTAAGCTTGAAGATTCAAAAGAATTAAAAGAAAAAATAGAGAGCTCCACAGCACATGCTTATGACTTAGTACTAAATGGATTGGAGTTGGGAGGTGGTTCTCTGCGTATACATCAAGCTGAAATGCAAAGAAATGTTCTTAAAACGGTTGGATTAACAGATTATGAAATTGAAGAAAAATTTGGTTTTTTAATTGAAGCTCTAGAAATGGGTGCTCCGCCTCATGGGGGTATAGCATTTGGTCTAGATCGTATAACAATGCTTATTTTAGGGGTAGATTCAATTAGAGAAACAATCGCTTTTCCAAAAAATCAACAAGCAAAATGTCTTTTAACAAATGCACCTTCAAATGTCTCCAAATCACAATTAAAAGAATTAGATATTGAAATAACAATTGATGAATAAACTATTTATGGATGATCAATAAATTTTTTGTTTAAATAAAATGTAAGGAGGTTGTGCTTAATTAAAAATATTTAATGTCAAAATTTGTTTTTGTTACTGGAGGAGTTGTTTCTAGCATTGGTAAAGGTATTGTTGCGGCTAGCTTAGGGAGATTATTAAAATCAAGAGGATATAGCGTTTCAATACTTAAGCTAGATCCTTATCTTAATGTTGACCCAGGAACAATGAGTCCATTTCAACACGGCGAAGTTTTCGTTACCGAAGATGGAGCTGAAACAGATTTAGATTTAGGTCACTATGAGAGATTTACTGACACTGCAATGACTCGCTTAAATAGTGTAACTACAGGATCTATATACCAAGCGGTAATTAATAAAGAAAGAAGAGGGAGTTACAAAGGAGGTACGGTGCAAGTTATTCCTCACATAACAGGAGAAATAAGAGAAAGGATTCACAGAGTATCAGCTAACAGCAATGCTGATATAGTAATAACTGAGATTGGTGGGACAGTAGGAGATATTGAATCTCTACCATTTTTAGAGGCAATAAGAGAATTTAAAAATGATGTTAATAAAAATGATGTCGCTTATATCCACGTAACTTTACTTCCATATATCAAAACTTCTGGCGAAATAAAAACTAAACCTACTCAACATTCTGTCAAGGAGTTAAGATCAATCGGTATACAACCAGATTTACTCGTATGTAGGAGTGATAAAGAAGTTAATGAAGGTCTCAAAAGAAAACTAAGTGGTTTTTGCGGAGTAAATCTTAATTGTGTAATTGAAGCATTAGATGCCGATAGTATTTATTCAGTTCCTCTTTCCTTAAAAAAAGAAGGTTTATGTAAAGAGACTTTAAAGTGTCTAGAACTCGAGGATAAAGAATGTGATTTAGAAAATTGGGAAAAAATAATTCATAATCTAAGAAATCCTGGTGAACCAATAAAAGTAGCTTTAGTTGGAAAATATATAGAACTTGGTGATGCATATCTATCAGTCGTGGAAGCATTAAGACATGCTTGCATTGAACAAAAAGCTTTATTAGATCTTCATTGGGTCAGTGCTGAAATGATCGAAGAAAAAACAGCTGAAATTTATTTAAATGATGTTGATGCAATTGTTGTTCCAGGTGGATTTGGAAATAGAGGAGTAAATGGCAAAATCTCAGCAATAAAATTTGCAAGAGAAAATAAAATTCCATTCCTTGGTTTATGTTTAGGTATGCAATGTGCAGTAATAGAATGGGCAAGAAATGTTGCTCAATTACCTGGCGCATCAAGCTCCGAACTAGAACCTGAATCTCCAAATCCTGTTATACATTTATTGCCTGAGCAAGAAGATATTGTTGACTTGGGAGGCACTATGAGATTAGGAGTTTATCCTTGTAGATTGCAAAAGCATACAACTGGTAAAGAGCTATATAACGAGGATGTTATTTACGAAAGACATCGACATAGATATGAATTTAATAATTATTACAAACAAAGCTTTTTAGATTCTGGTTATAAAATCAGTGGCACATCTCCAGATGGGAGATTGGTAGAGTTAATTGAATTGGATAATCATCCATATTTTTTAGCATGTCAATACCATCCTGAATTTTTATCAAGGCCTGGAAAGCCACATCCATTATTTAAAGGATTAATAAAAGCCTCACAAGACAAATTAGCTAAATCAAATTAATATTACATATTTTTATTGAATGAAATAATGACAAATTTCTTACCTTTAGTAGAAAAATTTCATTCATTACAAGGAGAGGGATTTCACACAGGTAAAAGTGCTTTTTTTATAAGACTCGCTGGATGTAACGTTGGATGTTCATGGTGCGATACGAAACATTCTTGGGATCAAAAAAAATATCCTTTAATATCAATCTCCAAAATAGTAAATGAAATAAAAAAGGCTCGAGAAAAAGGAGCGTCTTTTTTAGTTATCACTGGTGGTGAGCCACTGCATCATAATTTAGATAATTTGTGTCAAGCTGTAAATAAAGAAACTTCTAAAGGAGAAAAAAATCCAATAAAAATTCATATTGAAACAAGTGGAGTGAACAAATTATCAGGTCATTATGATTGGATTACTTTATCCCCAAAAAGACACTCACCTCCGAAAAATTATTTTTTAGAAAATTGTAATGAAATAAAAATAATTATCAACGATAAAAAAGATATTGATTTTGCAATTGATATAAAGCAAGAAATAATAAACAAATATCAAAAGTTATCAGAAAAAGGGAGTTTGTTTAATTTGAATAAAAAATTTTATTTACAGCCCGCATGGAAAAATTATGATGGGTTTTCCCTTACAATTGATTTTATTAAAAAAAATCCTGAATGGAAACTAAGTCTTCAGACGCATAAGTACTTAAAGATTAAATAGTTTATATGGATTTAAAAAACAAATCTGCAGTAGTTTTGTTATCAGGAGGCTTAGATTCTTCGACGGTTACAGGCTTAGCAAAAGCAGCCAAAGCTAAGATATTTGGGTTATCTTTCGACTATGGGCAAAGACATAAAAAAGAATTAGATTCGGCATTAACAATAGCCCAGCACTTTGAAATAGAAGAATTCAAAATAGTAAAGCTTGATTTATCTTTGTGGGGCGGTTCATCTCTAACAGATATAAAAAAAGATTTACCTGTTAGTGGTATGCAGATAAATACGATTCCCAATACGTATGTACCTGGAAGAAATACAATCTTTATTTCTGTTGCGTTAAGTTATGCTGAAGCAATAAATGCTGATTTAGTAGGCTTAGGAGTAAATGCATTAGATTATTCCGGATATCCTGATTGCAGACCTGATTACATTAAAAAGTATCAAGAGCTAGCTAACCTTGCCAACAAACGTGGTAGAGAAAAAAACCCAATTAAACTTTGGACACCTTTAATAGATTTAAATAAAGAAGAGATTATCCAATTAGCTTTTGATAATAATGTTCCTCTAGAAAAAACATGGAGTTGTTATTCAGGAAATCTAGAACCTTGTGGAAAATGTGATAGTTGCAGAATTAGACAAACTGCCTACGAAAGATGGGAAATGAAAAAGAATGCAAATTAAAACAAAAAAATTATCAAAATGGCTCGACCCAGAATTAATAGCGAATCATTTTGCATTAAAATTTGGAGAGCATGGATTGTCTTGGTTAGATAGTGATGGCACAGATAATGGAGAATGGTCTTTTTTGGGAGTCAACCCAAAAAAAATTATTTGCTCAAGAGATATAAATAATTTAGATAGTGATAATAATCCATTTTTTAAATTAAAAAATATTGAGAAAGGATTTTGGATTGGATGGTTAAACTTTGAAGCAGGTGCTTACATCGAGCCAAAAAATCCATGGAAAAATAATGAAATATCGACTTTATGGATTGCATCTTATGATCCAATTATTAAATTTAATCTAATTTCAAATGAAATAATTCTTGAGGGAACTAATTCTGCTGAATTAATTAAATATGAAAATATCATTCTTAATATTGATAGTCAAAGAGAAAACAAATCTAAAAATAATAACTTAAAATTTAACTTTTCAAAAATTAATTTAAAAGAATTAAGTAATAAATTTCAGCAGGATATTTTAAAAGTTAAGCAATTGATAGCAATTGGAGATATTTTTCAAGCAAATCTAACGACACGATGTGAAGTTGAAGCTTTAGAAACTTATAGTTCTTTAAGTATATATTCAAAAATAAGAAATAAATTACAAGCACCTTTTGGAGGAATAATAATAAATAATTCAAAAGGGATAAATGAGGCGGTATTATCAACTTCTCCAGAAAGATTTCTAAAATTGGACAAAGAAGGTTATGTTGAATCAAGACCTATTAAAGGTACAAGAGCCAGGGACCAAGATATAAATCAAGATGCTTTAAATGCTATAGATTTAATAACTAATGAAAAAGATAGAGCTGAAAATATTATGATTGTAGACCTTTTGAGAAATGATTTAAGCAAAGTATGTGAGATAGGAAGTATTGAAGTACCAGAAATATTAAAACTTGAAAGTTATTTAAAAGTACATCACCTTACATCTGTAATTAGAGGAAAACTAAAAAAAACAAAATGCTGGATAGACTTACTAATTGCTTGTTGGCCGGGAGGCTCTATAACTGGCGCTCCAAAATTAAGATCATGCCAAAGACTATTTGAAATAGAAAAATCCGCAAGAGGACCTTACTGTGGATCATTTATAAAGGTTGACTGGAATGGTGAATTTGATAGCAATATACTTATAAGATCATTTATAATAAAAAACAAAAAAATTAATATATCTGCTGGTTGCGGCATAGTTAGTGATTCAGATCCAAAAAAAGAAACAGAGGAACTTAAATGGAAACTTTTGCCTTTAATTGATTCGTTAAAATGATACTTAGCTTAGGTTGGTATAGAGATAAATGGCTCGATATTGAAAACATTTATATCTCTGCAAATGATAGAGGTCTCAAATTTGGCGATGGAATCTTCGAAACTGTTTTGATAAAAAATAATAATGCTATTTTACTAGACGAACATATTCAAAGACTTGAAAATAGTAGCAGAGTTTTAAATATAAGTTTGAATATTAATAAATCATATTTGAAGGATATTATTAGTAGAGGTATTAAAAAATTATCTCTTGAAAAAGATCAATTAGGATCAATCAGGATTAATTACAGCCGCGGTTTGAACAAAGGCAGATCAATTAAAATTACTAACAGTCAGCAAGATTATGATATCAATAATTTATGGATTGAATTTTATCTTATTAAACCTAATTTTTCTTCATTAAGTACATTTATTAGTCAAACAGAAAAAAGAAATCAGTACAGTTTAATTAATCAATGTAAAACTTTTTCATATAATCAATCAATACAAGTATTAATAGAAGCTAATAAAAAATTATTTGATGATTGCTTAATGTTAAATACAGAGAATGAATTATGTTGTGGCAGTACTTTTAACATTTTACTTAAGAGAAAAAATACATGGATGACACCACGAAAAGAGAGTGGATGTCTTCAAGGAATTATGGTTAAAAAAGCTATAGAATTAAAAATAATAAAAGAAGAATTAATCTTACCTAAATTCTATAATGATGATATTTTAATTGCAATTAATAGTTTATCTTGTAGGCAAATAAACAGAGTAAATGATATGAAATTTATAACAACTTTTGATCCAAAGTATTTCTGGGATTTGTTATATAAGTAAAATTATTTTTATCTGGCAAAGAAGCATCAGACAAGTTAGTTATGTAATTATTGACTTTAAAATCAACAACACTTCCAATAACTACTATTGATGGTGAAGTAAAACCTTTGTTCTTAATTGTCGCTGCTAAATTCGCTAATTCTGAAATCAAACATTTTTGATTATTCAAAGTTGCTTCTTGAATAACAGCACATTTAGTATGCTCAGACAATCCACCTAAAATTAATTCTTTAACAATAAATTCTATATTTCTAATACCCATATAAATTACTAAACCATCAGATGAATTAGCTAATGATCTCCAATTAACACTTCTTTTATCCTTATTAATGTCTTCATGACCAGTAACGAAAGTTATAGAGCTGCCTGCATCTCGGTGAGTTAATGGAATCCCAAAATATGTAGGAGCAGCTATTCCAGAAGTTATTCCAGGCACAATTTCAACTGAAATTCCATTTTTTTCTAAAACAGTAACCTCTTCACCACCTCTTGAGAAAATAAATGGATCTCCTCCTTTAAGCCTTACAACTTTCTTTCCTTCCTTTGCCAATTTCACAAGAAGTGAATTAGTATCAGCCTGAGGAACAGAACACTTACCAGCCCTTTTACCTACATTAAATATTTCAGTATTTTTACTGGTTTCTTTTATAATTTCGGCAGAAACTAATGCATCATGGACCAAAGCATCACAGTTTTTGATAAGTCTTAAAGCTTTTAAAGTTAGCAACTCAGGGTCGCCAGGGCCTGCTCCAACTAAATAAACTAATCCGGGCACATTAATCTCCATTAACAAGTATGGTAGTAAAAGAATATCGAATTGATTATAAATATTGTGAAAAAAAGTTTATTCAAGCCAAGTAGGAAATTCACTTTATTTAGTGCTTTTGTAACTCTCCTCAATGATCGATTAAGCGAAAGTATTCTTTTGCCAATTTTACCTTCTTTTGTTTTACTCTTTGACTCTAAAGCCAGCACTTATGGTCTACTTTCTTGTACGTATCAATTAGCGCAATTTACAGCTTCTCCTTTTATTGGGCTTATGAGTGATAGATATGGAAGAAGACCCGTAACTCTTTTTTGTATAACTGGATCAATTATCGGAATATCAATTTTATCATTTACAGTTTTATATGATTGGTCAACTTCAATAGCAACTATCCCATTATTTTTATTATTTATAGCAAGACTTATAGATGGTCTAAGTGGTGGGACTGCAGCAACAGCAACTACAATTCTTGCAGATATTTCTAGTCCTGAAAAAAGGGCGAAAACATTTGGACTTATTGGTGTTGCATTCGGTCTTAGTTTTTTCTTAGGTAATATATTCGTTGTAATTTTTGCTAAAAATACTAATAATAATTTCATTATTCCAGTAATAATAGCGTCTATAATTCCAATTATTAACTTTATGCTTGTATTCTTTTATTTGCCAGAAACTAAGCCTAAGACTGAATTAAACAAATCAAAACCGCTTTTTAAAAACCCGTTAAAACAATTATTTAAAGTATTTAAAGAAGAAAAAATCAGAAAATTATCTCTAGCTTTTTTTATATATTTCATAGCTTTTACTGGTCTAACAAATATTTTAATATTCTTCCTCCAAGAATCTCTTAGCTGGACTACTAAGGCGTCCAGTGGAACCCTTGTAGTAGTCGGAGTAATAGCAATAATAGTACAGGGTGGTCTAATAGGTCCTTTAGTAAAAAAATTCGGAGAAATGAAACTAACCTTAATTGGTTCAGGGTTCATTCTTTTAGCATGTATACTCTTGATAACTACCCCACAAAAAAATGCGGCAGTGAATATTTATACTGCTGTTTCATTTTTAGCTGTTGGTGCCGGTTTGATTACTCCAACCTTAAGAGCATTAATTTCAAAAAAATTAGATGGAGACAATCAAGGATCCATACTTAGTAATTTGCAAGGTCTTCAAAGTCTTGGTGGGGTTTTAGGTATCGGAATGGCTGGAAGAGTTTATGATGATTTTGGTCCGAAAGCACCATTTATTGCAGGCTCAATTATTTTACTTCTTATGATTTACCTTATTGCTGAAGGGAAAAATAACAAAATTTCTTACAATTAATTAATACGTTCACCTTAATGAAATACGAATCTAATAATTATATAAATAGAGAATTAAGTTGGATCGACTTTAACAAGAGGGTTCTTCTTACTGGTATGGAGAAAGACTATAAAGTACTAGATAAAATTAAATTTTTTTCAATTTTTAGTAACAATCTTGATGAGTTTTTCATGGTAAGAGTTGCATCACTAAAAGCTCAAGTTGAAGCAGGAATTAGAAAGAAAAGTATTGATGGACTCACACCGAAAGAACAATTAAAAAAAATCAATAAAGAAGTTAAAAACCTCACAACTCTTCAAGAAAACTATCTTAATAATGAATTAAATGATGAGCTAGCAAATGAAGGGATTTTCATAAAAAAATATCGCGAACTTAATGAAAATCAAAAGAATTGGTGTAACAACTATTTCCAATCTTCAATTTTTCCTTTATTAACACCCTTAGTTGTTGATCCTGCTCACCCATTTCCTTTTATCAGTAATTTAAGTCTCAATCTAGCTGCACTAATTAATGATGGAGAAGAATCGAAAAATCAATTTGTAAGAATAAAAATACCCACAAAAAATATCGGCAGATTTGTACAAATTCCAAATGAAATTATTGAAACTAAGAATGAGAAAGAGCACTTTTTTATAACTGTAGAAGACTTAATTGGAAACAATATCAATACCTTATTTAATGGGATGAAATGTCTAAATTATTCTTTTTTTAGAGTTACAAGAGATGCAGATTTAGAATTAAAGGAACTTGAAGCAGACGACTTACTACTAGCAGTAGAAAAAAGCTTGCAGAAAAGAAGGTTAGGGGGAGATGTGGTTAGGTTAGAAGTAGAAGAAAATATACCAGAAAATATTTTAAAATTACTTATTGATAGTGTTGAAATAACAGCAGAATATATATACTTTTGCAGGAGCTTATTAGGACTTGATGATTTAAATTATCTCACCAAAATTAATCGAGAGGACTTAAAAGAAAATTTATTAATTGGAGAAACCCATCCGTTATTAAAATCACTGGATAACTCAAAAGATAAAATCTTTAACTCTATTTTCAGCATTATTAGAAAACAAAATATACTTCTTCACCATCCATATGATTTATTCAAAACTTCTGTTGAAGAATTTATAAATAAAGCTGCGGATGATCCTCTTGTATTGGCTATTAAAATTACACTTTATAGAGTTTCAAAAGATTCTCCTATAATTGAGGCCTTAATGCGAGCGGCTGAGAATGGAAAAGAGGTGATGACTCTTGTTGAACTCAAAGCTAGATTTGATGAAGATAACAACATACAATGGGCAAAACAGCTTGAGCAAGCTGGAATCCATGTCGTTTATGGAATACTAGGCTTTAAAACTCACACTAAGATTTCATTAGTAGTTAGAAAAGAAAAAGGAAGATTAAGAAATTATTTTCATATCGGAACTGGTAATTATAATTCAAACTCTTCTCGCTTTTATACGGATATAGGATTTCTTTCAACAGATCCTGATATCTCCTCAGACTTAATTGAACTATTTAATTATTTATCAGGATTCTCAAAGCAAAAAACTTATCAGAAATTATTAGTATCCCCGAAATCATTAAGAAAAAAATTCATTTTTTTGATAAATAGAGAAATTGCAAATGTAAAAGAAGGAGGAAAAGGTGAAATTATTGCAAAAATGAATTCATTAGTGGATCCAGAAATTATAAATTTACTATATTCAGCATCTCAAACAGGAGTTAAAATTAGTCTGATTATAAGAGGAATTTGTTGTTTATATCCTCAAAGAAATAATTTAAGTGAAAATATTACTGTCATAAGCATTATTGGACATTTTCTTGAACATTCTAGAATTTTTTGGTTTTACAATAATAATGATCCTGAAGTTTTTATTGGCAGTGCAGACTGGATGAGAAGAAATTTAGACAGAAGAATTGAAGCTGTTACTCCTATAGAAGACTTAAAATTAAAATCTCAACTATATAGTCTTTTACAAACTTATATTTGTGATAATTATTACTCCTGGATGATGAATAAAGATGGAATATACGAAAAAAGAAGGGGGGATTCGAACACAAATCGCTCTCAAACTGATCTAATAAAAGATTGAAAAAATAATTTATTTTTATAACATTTTAAAAAATTACTTAATATTTTTAAATATTTTATATTTACATAAAACTCAATCGTATCAACGGTTTTAGAGAAATTTTGATAAATTAAAATTTTTTTGTCTTTAAAGTTTCAACGCAAAAGTAGTTTTTATCTCGATTTCAGTGCTAGCTTTCTAAAAAATCCGTTTAAAGAGGCCAGGGTGATGGGGATCCTTCTGGAATCTGGAAATAGTTCTTCAAAAAAAAATATTGAAGAACCTAGATTACCAAACACAGCGGGTAAAACTCGCAAAACAAAATCAAGCTTAACTGCCAAACAAAGCCAAAAAAAATCTGCAAGATTAGCTTCAGATTCTATAGGTCATTACTTAAGCAGTATAGGAAGAGTTCCTCTTCTTACTCCAGCAGAGGAAATAGAGCTAGCGCATCATGTTCAAAACATGAAAAAATTGCTAGAAACTCCTGAAATCGAAAGATCATCACGAAATCGCCATCTAATTAAGATTGGTAAAAGAGCAAGAGATAGGATGATGGCAGCGAATTTGAGACTGGTAGTATCTGTTGCCAAGAAGTATCAAAATCAAGGTTTGGAGTTACTAGACTTAGTACAGGAAGGGGCGATTGGTTTAGAAAGAGCTGTCGATAAATTTGATCCTGCAATGGGATATAAATTCTCAACTTATGCTTATTGGTGGATTAGACAAGGAATGACAAGGGCTATTGATAATAGTGCTAGAACTATTCGATTGCCAATCCATATAAGTGAAAAATTATCAAAAATGAGGAGAGTTTCAAGAGAATTATCTCATAAATTTGGTAGGCAACCAACCAGAATTGAAATGGCAACAGCAATGGGTATTGAGCAAAAAGATTTAGAGGACTTGATCTCGCAAAGCGCCCCATGTGCCTCTCTTGATGCTCATGCAAGAGGCGAAGAAGATCGCAGTACCCTTGGTGAACTTATTCCCGACCCAAATGGCGAAGAGCCTATGGAAGGCATGGATAGAACTATCCAAAAAGAACATCTAGGAACTTGGCTTGCTCAATTAAATGAAAGAGAACAAAAAATTATGAAACTGAGATTCGGCTTAGATGGAGAAGAACCGCTTACACTAGCAGAAATAGGTAGACAAATAAATGTATCAAGAGAAAGAGTCAGGCAACTAGAAGCAAAAGCAATATTAAAACTTAGAGTAATGACTACTCATCAAAAAGCTGCATAAGTAAGTTGTTGAAATTTGCGTATATTTTAATTTATATATTTATTATCTTTTTAATATCATTAATTTATAAACTTTTTAATCCAAATAATAAAGAAGCGCTTAGAAAAATTATTCATATTGGAATAGGACCTTTAATTCCTTTCGCAAAATTTTTAGATATAGATCAAACTTCTGCTCTTTGTTTTACGGGACTTGTTTCTTTTTTAATTTTCATAAATTATCAATTTAAATTATTTCCGACTATTGAAGATGTAGGCAGAAAAAGTTATGGCACATTATTTTATTGTCTTAGTTTATTTATTTTAATTTATCTTTATTGGAATTCAGATCCCACTTCTCTAATCGCTGGTTTTTTTATAATGACATTTGGAGATGGTTTTGCAGGATTAATAGGCAAAAACTTTAAATCAAAAACCTGGATTTTTTTGAACCAACAAAAATCTTTTTTTGGAACAGCAACAATGTTCTTTATGAGCTTGATAGTAGTTTTTGGTTTAAGTTATTTTCAGCAATATAACTTTAATATCAATTTTTTAACTATTGCTCTGATTTCTACGGTTCTTGAACAGTTTAGTTTCTTTGGAATAGATAATTTTATTGTGCCAATTTCAGCAGCGTTTTGCTTTAACTTTTTTATAACAAAATTATAAATTACAAAATTGAATCGTACAAAATTTCAAGCAAATTTTTTGTTGTATCTATATTTATACAAGCATCAGTAATACTTTTCCCATATTCAAGCTCTTTTCTATTTGAAAGTTTTTGATTACCCTCTTTAATATGACTTTCAAGCATAACTCCTAAAATATTATTTTCACCATTCTTAAGTTGGGATGCCACATTTTTTAAAACATCAGATTGCTTCCGATAATCTTTATTTGAATTTCCATGACTACAATCAACCATAACTTTGTACGGAAGATTAGTGACTTTTAATTCAGAGGAAATACTTCTTACGTGTTGGTTTTCGAAATTTACCCCTTTAGACCCTCCCCTTAAAACTATGTGACCATCTGGATTACCAGTCGTATTAACAATAGAAGCATAACCATGATTATTAACCCCTAAAAAATGATGAGATTTTGAAGCTGATTTCATTGCATTAATTGCTGTACTGAAAGAGCCATCTGTACCATTTTTAAAACCTATTGGCATAGATAAACCTGATGCCATTTCTCTATGAGTTTGACTTTCAGTAGTCCTTGCACCTATTGCTGTCCAACTAATCAAATCAGCAATATATTGCGGAACAATTGGATCTAATAACTCTGTAGCTGCAGGTATCCCGCGAACTGCCAGATAAGATAGTAAACTTCTCGCTTTTCGTAAACCTGTGTTTATATCATATGAACCATCTAGATGCGGGTCATTTATTAATCCTTTCCACCCAATTGTCGTTCTTGGTTTTTCAAAATATACTCGCATTACAATTTCTAATTTATCCTTATAAATTTTTCTAAATTCCTTAATATATCCTGCATATTCTTTAGCCGCCTCAATATCATGAATTGAACAAGGGCCTACTATAACTAAAAGCTTTGAATCGTTCTTATGCAAAATATTTTGTATTGATTTTCTAGTATTAGAGACAGTATCAGCAGAGGTATAATCTAGAGGTATATCGTTATGAAGTTTGCTTGGAGGTATTAATGGACGTGTTTCAACAACATGCAAATCAGATGTTTTTTCTAAAGATTGATTATTGGATGAAGTCGTCATTGAATAGTTAAGAAGTTTGAATATTTAAAAAAGCATTTATGAATACTCTCCTTATCAATATTAAAAATAACAATAGATTAGGCATTAAACCTCACAAATGAAGAAATTGGAAACATTGCTCAAAGATTATGCGGATCATGTGGCTGAAAGAGCCACTCAAGGCATCCCTCCTTTACCACTAAATGCAGAACAGACTAATTGTGTTACTAACCTCTTAGAGCAAAATACTCAGTACGAGAGTAAATATTTGCTAGATTTGCTTATAAATAGAGTACCACCCGGAGTAGATGAAGCAGCATATGTAAAAGCAAGCTGGCTCACAGCAATTGTTAATGGAGAAAAGCATTGCAAATATATTAATCCCCAAAAAGCAATACAAATATTAGGAACAATGATCGGGGGATATAACGTAAACTCACTGATTCAGATACTCAAAAGTAAAAACAATTTACATGCCAAAGAAGCAGCACAAGTTTTAAAGAATATTATCCTTGTTTACGATGCAGCAAATGATATTTTTGATTTATCTCGAAATAATATTTATGCAGAAGAGGTTATAAATAGTTGGGCAAATGCAGAATGGTTTACAACTAAAAATTCTCTTCCAAAAGAAATTAAATGTTTAGCATTCAAAATTGAAGGAGAAACAAATACCGATGACTTATCCCCTGCAGTTCATGCTACAACTCGTCCAGATATACCTCTACACTCATTATCTATGCTTGAATTTAAGAAGCATAATGGACTCAAAGTTCTTGATGATCTTAAAAAACAAAACATAAAAATAGCTTATGTTGGAGATGTTGTTGGTACAGGAAGTTCAAGAAAATCTGCTATTAATTCAGTTATTTGGCATTTAGGAGAAGATATCCCCTTTGTTCCTAATAAAAAAACTGGTGGAATAATTATTGGAAACAAAATAGCCCCAATTTTCTTTAATACAGCCCAAGACTCAGGAGCACTTCCGATTGAAACTAATGTATCTGATATAAATAATGGTGATTTATTAAAAATATTGCCATATGAAGGGGTCATTAAAAAAATCGATAAAAATACTAAAGAAGAATTAATAATTAGTCATTTCGAGTTGAACCCATCAACACTCACAGATGAGATTCAAGCTGGAGGAAGAATAAATCTTATGATTGGTAGATCTCTGACAGATAAAATTAGAAAAAAACTTGCATTACAACCTAGTGAAATATTTATCCGCCCAAAAAGTCCAAAAAAAATTGATACTGGATTTACTCAAGCGCAAAAAATAGTAGGTAGAGCATGTGGCTTAGAAGGAGTCCTGCCTGGCATGACATGTGAGCCCATTATGACAACTGTTGGAAGTCAAGATACGACTGGTCCAATGACTAGAGATGAATTAAAAGAGTTAGCTTGTTTAGGCTTTACTGCAGATTTAGTAATGCAAAGTTTTTGCCATACTGCGGCATACCCTAAACCTATAGATTTAATTACTCATAAAGAACTACCTGATTTCATCTCACAAAGAGGAGGTGTAGCTCTTAAGCCTGGAGATGGCATAATCCATAGTTGGCTTAATAGGATGTTACTACCCGACACCGTAGGAACAGGTGGGGATAGTCATACAAGATTTCCTCTAGGAATTTCATTCCCTGGAGGGTCAGGTATTGTTGCCTTTGCTGCTGCAATAGGGTCAATGCCATTAAATATGCCAGAATCAGTATTAGTAAAGTTTAAAGGAGATTTACTCCCAGGAATTACTCTACGAGATCTTGTAAATGCAATTCCACTCTTTGCAATAAATAAAGGTCTTTTAACCGTTGCTAAAGAAAATAAAAAAAATATATTTAACGGAAAGATTATGGAAATTGAAGGATTGCCTGATTTAAAACTTGAACAAGCCTTTGAATTGACTGATGCTACTGCTGAACGCTCTTGCGCTGGAAGCACAATACTTTTATCACATAACACTGTAAAAGAATATTTGAGAAGTAACATTTGTCTTTTAGAGAAAATGATTGAAAGCAATTATGAAGATGCAAAATCTATCTCAAGAAGAATAAGTGATATGAAAAATTGGCTAAAAAAACCTGAATTATTACAGCCTGACGTCAATGCAGCGTATGAAGAAATAATAGAAATTGACCTAGCTAAAGTTACACAACCTATAGTAGCTTGCCCAAATGATCCAGATAATGTCAAAGAAATTAAAGATGTTGAAAATACAAACATTGATGAAGTATTTATAGGATCCTGCATGACTAATATTGGGCACTATAGGGCTGCTGCTAAGGTTCTTCAGGGCATTGAAAAATTAAATGCAAAACTATGGATTTGTCCTCCTACAAAAATGGATGAAGAAAGACTTAAAGCAGAAGGATACTATGAAATATTTGAGAAATGTGGAGCAAGATTAGAGTTACCAGGCTGTTCATTATGCATGGGAAATCAAGCAAGAGTTGATGAAGGTTCTGTTGTCTTCTCAACCAGCACAAGAAATTTTGATAATAGACTTGGCAAAAATGCTCAAGTATTTTTAGGGAGTGCTGAGTTGGCTGCAGTTTGTGCTCTTTTAGGAAGAATACCCACAATAAATGAGTATCAAGATATTACTAAAAACAAAATAAATCCCTTCTCCGATGAACTTTATCGTTATCTTCAATTTGACGAAATGAAAAATTTTAGTTTGTCAAAATGATTATGAACTATGCAAAACCTTATAAAAGAAAATATTAAAAAAACCAGTAGTAACTCTTCTAGAAGTATTAAAAAATTACTTAAACAAAGATCTTTTGTTGTCCTTATATCAATTCTATTCACAGGTTTAGGAGCATCTATTACGAGTATTTCTTTTAAAACTGGAATTTATTTTATAAATAATTGGAGATTAGAACTTTTAAATCATTTTCCATCAATTGCAATTTTACCAGTATTTGGCGCTGCAGGTGGAGCAATAGCAGGATTCCTAATTAAAAACATTGCTCCTGCAGCAAAAGGTTCAGGTGTAAGTCAAATCATGGGGTTTTTAAGGCATAAAAAAGTACCTATGAATCTTAAGGTTGGATTAGTGAAATTAGTGTCTGGAATAATTGCAATAGGAAGTGGATTCCCTTTAGGTCCTGAAGGTCCATCAGTTCAAATGGGAGGCTCTGTGGCTTGGCAAATGGCAAGATGGCTGAGAGCTCCTCTAGCATTTAGAAGAGTTATAGTCGCAGCAGGAGGTGGCGCTGGGATAGCTGCAGTATTTAGCGCTCCTTTAGGTGGCTTCATTTATGCAATTGAAGAATTATTAAATTCTGCAAGGCCAGTAATCTTATTATTAGTAGTAATTACAACTTTCATAGCAGATTCGTCTGCAGATATTATTCAGGCCTTAGGTTTAGACCCAAAAGCTGGCGGTTTTGACTTTAATCTAGGCTTTTTGATCCAAAAAGAATATGATCCATCTGTCTTTTTCTTACCCGTAGATTTTTTTTATCTTGTATTACTGGGAATAATTATTGGATTATTTGCAGAACTATATAGTAAGTATGTTCTTATTATGCAAAAGATTGGGAAGAAGTGGTATAAAAATAAATTTGTTTTAAAAATGAGTATTTGTGGACTTTTGCTTGGGACAATTTATTCTTTTTTACCTAGTTCTTTCTATAATTTAGATGAATTACAAAAGATAATAGTAGAAAAAAATACCAGTATTGAAATAGCTTTTTTAGCTGTATTTATACTTTTTATAACAACAGGATTAGCTGCAGCTTCAGGCGCACCTGGAGGATTATTCTATCCGATGCTTACTTTAGGAGGGGCTATTGGATTAATTGTGGGAACCTGGGTGGAAATTGCTACGGGCCATGCCCCAAGTACTTATATATTTGCTGGTATGGGGGGGTTTGTAGCAGGATGTTCTAGAACACCAATAACGGCTATGTTCTTAGCTTTTGCCTTAACAAAAAATTTATTAATAATGAAACCTGTTCTTATTAGTTGTATTACAAGTTTTTTAATAGCAAGAGCTTTTAATGAAGAATCAATTTATGAAAGACAAATCCAAATTGAATTAGAAGATTAAAAAATCTGTTGTCAATCAAAAACAGCAGTTTTACTATCGTATACAAAAATCTGATGATTTAAATGTAATCTAACTGCTCTTGCGAGAGCAATTCTCTCAATATCCCGACCTTTTCGAATCAAATCATCTACCTCATCTCTATGACTTACATTTACGGTGCATTGCTCTATTATTGGTCCCTCATCTAAATCTTGCGTCACATAATGTGCAGTTGCACCTATCAATTTAACTCCTCTTTTCCATGCTCGATGATAAGGTTGCGCCCCCTTAAATGCAGGCAGAAAAGAATGGTGTATATTAATTATTGAAGAATAATTTTCTAAAAAAGACTCACTCAGAATTTGCATATATTTAGCTAATACTACTAGTTTAATATCAAAATCTTTTAGCAGATTTAAAATCTGATTCTCGACAGTGGATTTAGAGTAATTTAGAGTATCGATACAAACAAATTGAGCATCAAAATCTTTAGCAATATTTTCAAGATCTGGATGATTAGAAATTATTAATGGTACATTCATCTTTAACTCACCATTTCTCACTCGCCAAAGTAGGTCTATTAAACAGTGATTTTGCTTACTTACAAAGATACCCACATTTGGTATCTCATCTGAATAATTAATATTAAATTGACCATTTATGTCTATTGCAATTTTTTGAAATTGCTCATAGATTTCAACTTTATTTATTGGCAAATCATTTCTGTTCCATTCAATTCTACTCAGAAACAATCCTGCATCTTGATCTGTATGATGATCTGAATGCTTTATATTTCCACCATAATCTGATATCCAACTAGTTAATTGACTAACTAGCCCAGGACGATCAGGACAAACAGTTTTTAGTATGATTGAAGGTTTTTCCAAAAAAACTTAATAATTAATGTTTTAGATAATTACTTATAATATATCAATGGAAGAATTTAAAAAGGATTCAAAAAAGTCTCACATATTAATTGTAGGTTCAGGAATTATAGGAAAATTTAACGCATTAGAGCTTTCTGAACAAGGTTATCAAATAACTATTGTCGACCCACAAACAAACATGAATAGTAGTAGCGCTGCATTAGGTATCTTAGTAAGTAATATGTATCAAAAAAGCCAAGGTAGAAGTTGGGAACTTAGAAAAAAAAGTAATGATTTATGGCCAAAATGGATAAAATTTCTTCGACAATACAATAAAAATTTAAACATCCAAAAACCATTAATTCAGCTAACAACGGACAAAACAAAATTTGAGAAATTAAATAAGTTTGTTGCTAATCATCCAAATCGAAATTTAGAAGTTTTAAAAAAGGATTCTAGTATTATTGAAAACATTAGTAAAATGTTTAAATTAAAAAACCTAAGAGGGATTATCTCGTTTCAAGATGGCAGAATTGAGCCTATTTCATTGCTAAAAACATTAGACACTTACCTAAAAACTAAAAATATAAATTTTGTCAATGATGAAATTATTAAAATAAAAAGAGTCAACAATCAATGGATTTCAACTGGCAAAAATAAGCTTGAAATTAAATCTGATGTAATTGTTTTATGTAACTCTCTAGATGCACTCAAATTAATTAATTTAAAAAGGCATAACATCAAATTAAAACCTGTATTAGGTCAAGCAATAGAAATTTCTATTAATGAAAAAGAAATTAGTTTATTATCTCTTCCTAAGCATTTCAGCATTGATGGCAAAAACTTTCTTCCAATAAATCGACAAAGATTGATTATTGGATCTACCGAAGAATATAACATTACACCTAAGGAAAATACATTTGAAGAACTTACGAATTTTTTAGAAAATAAACCAGCATGGCTAGACAAAAATAAAATCACTAATAAGTGGTTTGGGATTAGATCCCGACCTGAAAGTGAACCGTCCCCAATATTAAAAAGTTTAGAACAAGGGTTAATTGTGTGTACCGGTTTTTATAAAAATGGAATATTACTTGCCCCAGCATGTTCTGCGTGGATTTCAAATGAAATTAAAAAACATTTAATTTAATCTTTCGTTTCTGTGAAATCTGCATCAATAACATCATCATCAGGACCTTTCCCGTTAGATTCATCTTCTGTTGGACTTCCTGGAGCTGGGGGTTGATTACCTGGTTGTTGATAGACTGAAGAACCAATTGCATAAAGCTCTTGTTGAAGTTCTTCTAATAATTTTTTCATAGATTCGTAATCTTCTTTTGAAGTAGCTTCTTTCAATGCTTTACTTTTTTCTTCAACCTTGGCTTTAGCGGAAGCATCAACTTTGTCACCTAGTTCACTTAATTGTTTTTCTGTTTGATAAACAAGAGTTTCAGATTGATTTTTTAAATCAATTTTTTCTCTTTTTTCTTTATCTACAGATGCATTTGACTCTGCATCTTTCACCATTTTTTCAACTTCATTATCAGAAAGAGTTGAAGCGCCCGTTATTGAGATAGATTGTTCCTTACCGCTTCCTTTATCTTTGGCAGTAACACTTAAAATTCCATTAGCGTCAATATCAAATGTTACTTCTATTTGTGGCACGCCCCTTGGTGCAGATGGAATTCCATCGAGTCTGAAAGTTCCTAAACTTTTATTATCTGAAGCCATTTCTCTTTCACCCTGCAAAACATGGATCTCAACATTAGTTTGACCATCTACGGCCGTTGAATAAGTCTCAGATTTTTTTGTTGGAACTGTTGTATTACGAGTAATCATTTTAGTCATTACTCCTCCCAAAGTTTCTACACCAAGGGATAACGGAGTAACGTCTAGCAATAAAATATCTTTAACTTCACCTGCCAAAACTCCTCCTTGAATAGCTGCACCTACAGCCACTACTTCGTCTGGGTTTACAGTTTGATTAGGATCTTTGCCTGTTACTCGCTTTACTAACTCCTGAACAGCTGGCATTCTGGTCGAACCACCAACCATAACTATTTCATCAATCTCGCCTGTAGAGAGCTTAGCATCCTTTAGAGCTTGCTCAACAGGGACTCTACATCTATCGATTAATTTAGAAGCAAGCTCTTCAAAATTAGCTCTAGTTAGATTTAAATCAAGATGCTTTGGTCCATCTGGTGTGGCAGTAATAAAAGGTAAATTTATTTCACTTTGAGTAGCATTTGAAAGTTCAATTTTTGCTTTCTCAGCAGCTTCTGTAAGACGTTGCAAAGCTTGTTTATCCTGTCTTAAGTCAATACCTTCATTACTCTTAAAAATGCTTGCAAGATGATCCACAATACATCTATCAAAATCATCGCCTCCTAAATGAGTGTCACCAGAAGTTGATAAAACTTCGAAAACCCCGTCTCCAACTTCTAAAACAGAAACATCAAAAGTTCCGCCACCTAAATCAAAAACTAATATCCTTTCGTTACTTTTTTTATCTAATCCATAAGCTAAAGCAGCGGCTGTAGGTTCATTAATTATCCTTAAGACCTCTAATCCTGCTATTTTTCCAGCATCTTTAGTTGCCTGTCTTTGTGAGTCATTAAAATAAGCTGGAACTGTTATAACTGCTTGAGTAATATTTTCGCCTAAATATTTACCTGCATCTTCAGAAAGTTTTCTTAGAACCTGAGCACTTACTTCTTCAGGAGAAAATTGTTTATCTAAAACTGGACATTTTAATTTTACATTTGATCCAGCTTTTTCAATCCCATAACTAACATCTTTTGATTCTTCATTAACTTCATCCACTCTTCTACCAACAAAACGCTTTGCAGAGTAAAAGGTATTTTCAGGATTCATTACAGCTTGTCGTTTTGCAATCTGTCCAACAAGCTGATCTTGATTTTTTGTGTATGCGACAACAGATGGTGTTGTTCTGAAACCCTCTGCATTTGCTATTACAGTGGGTTTACCACCTTCCATCACAGCAACACAACTATTAGTTGTTCCTAAATCGATTCCAACAACCTTCCCCATGGGTAGATACTCTGTTTAATATTCTCCATAATCGGTCATTGACGTCATTATTGTTACTCTGAAACGAGGTGTGGTTCCCGAACAGATCACAATTTTTCTTAAAAATTCTTCTAAAAATGATTACAAGTAAAACGTCTTTTCTTGCTTTAATTGGAAACCCAGTAAGTCACTCTTTATCGCCTGTAATACAAAACGCAGCTATACAGCACTTAGGTCTTGATTTGATTTATTTAGCAATTCCTTGTGAATATGAAGACTTAGAAATAGTTCTTAATTCTCTAAAAAAGGTAAATTGCAAGGGCTTAAATATTACAATTCCATTTAAACAAAAAGTATTTGATATTTGTAATGAAATAACCCCGGTTGCAAAAAAGGTCCAAGCTATCAATACTCTTAAATTAAATAAAAATAAGGATTGGATTGGAACCAATACGGATATTGATGGATTTGTCTATCCTTTAGAAAAACTTTGTTTAACAAAAAAAAATTCAATCGTTCTTGGTTCTGGAGGCGCTGCAAGATCTGTAATTCAAGGTCTTATAGATTTAAAATTATCAAAAATTACAATTATTTCACGTAATAAAAATTCTTTAAATGAATTAATTACACTTTTCAAAAATGACATCAAAATAGAGGGATTTCTAAATACACATCCTGAAATTCGTAATTTAATTCAAGAAACAAACTTAATAGTTAATACAACTCCAGTAGGAATGAGTCAAACCACAAATGATGATGCATTACCATTTGGCCAAAGTTTTTGGGAAACTATTAATTCAAATACAATTGTTTACGATCTAATTTACAATCCCTCTCCTACTCCTTTTCTAAAGTTTTGCGATAAGAAAGGATGTATGACTATTGATGGGACTCAAATGCTAATTGCTCAAGGAGCAAAATCATTATCATTTTGGACAAATGGATTAGAGGTACCTTTTGAAATAATGCATGATGCATTAAAAAAATATCTTTAAAAAGATAAATAACACTTAATTTAGAAGAATTTGACCTTGATAATGTAAGGTATGTATTGTACAGACGCTCATTAAAAAAATTCTGAGCCAAAGCCCTTGTCTGAAAATTATGACTTATCAAATTTACTACGAAACTATGTACATTCTTCGCCCAGATATCGCGGAGGATGAAGTCAATAACCATATTGATAAATACAATAAACTTCTTGAAGAATATGGGGCTACAATCCTTGATAGTCAGATGAGAGGCAAAAGAAGACTTGCTTATCAAATAGCAAAACATAGAGAAGGGATTTATGTTCAATTAAGTCATCAGGGTGACGGACAACATATTTTCAAAATTGAAAAAGCAATGCGTTTAAGTGAAGATGTCATTAGATATTTGACAGTCAAACAAGAGGGCCCCTTACCAACGCCAAGGTCTTCAAATAAAGGATCGAATCAATCAGACAAAAAAGAAATTGAAAGTATTGAATCAACAACTAAATCAGAACCTACAGAAGATTTAACAAATGATAATAAAGCATCAAGTTCAGCAACTTCAACTCCCGAAGTTAAAGAACCGGTAAAATCTTAAAATTTAATTATTCTTTTTTGAATTTAATTCTGCCCATATTTTGTTAGACATACCCCACATATAAATAAACCCTTCAGCTTGCTTGTGGTTAAAAATATCATCTTTACTATAAGTTGCTAAGTCTTCCCTATAAAGTGAGTTATTTTCGGAATATCTCCCAATAATTATTGCATTACCTTTGTGTAAACGTATTTTCACTTTTCCATTAACCGAAGTTTGCGTTGCATCAATAAAGCCATCTAATGCTTTCTTTAGGGGACCAAACCAAAATCCCTGGTAAACTAGTTGACCCCATTTTTTATCGACTAAATTTTTAAAATCTAATACATCAGGATTTAATGT
The DNA here is from genome assembly GCA_003279875.1 of Prochlorococcus sp. AG-388-D03. Classification (GTDB taxonomy): domain Bacteria; phylum Cyanobacteriota; class Cyanobacteriia; order PCC-6307; family Cyanobiaceae; genus Prochlorococcus_A. Next base: position 4,603 of record QCGN01000011.1, on the reverse strand, counting down.
TATGCTTTCCAGTTCTTTATGTGCTTTTATGAGAAGTAAAAGACCTGGAGCCTCATAGATTTCTCTACTTTTAATACCAACAACTCTATCTTCGATCATATCAATTCTTCCAAAACCATTTTCTCCTGCTAAAGAATTGACTTTTTGAATAATCTCTACAGGGCTTAGTGATTCGTTTCCTATCGCGGTAGGAAATCCATTTTTAAAAGAAATTTCTATATCTTTTGGACAATTAGGTGAGTTATCAATAGATGAAGTCATTGCAAAAACTTCTTCATTTGGCTCTCGCATAGGATCCTCTAGTAAACCAGCTTCAATACTACGGCCAAGAAGATTTACATCTATTGAATATGGTGACCTCTTAGAAACAGGAGCAGGAATTCCAAATTTTTCTCCATATATAATAGCTTCTTCCCGACTCATTTTCCATTCACGAGCAGGTGTAATTATCTCTAAATCAGGTCCCAAAGCATGTATGGCCAAGTCAAATCTTACTTGATCATTTCCTTTCCCTGTACAACCATGCGCGACTGCACCAGCATTTAATTTTCTGGCTAAACTTACAAGATTTTCAGCTATCAAAGGCCTGGCCAAAGCAGTTGATAAAGGATACTTTTCTCCATATAGTGCATTTGCCCTAATAGCAGGAAAAGCATACTTCTCTACAAAATTATCAACTAAATTTCCAATAACCGATTTTGTGGCGCCTGAATTTAAAGCTTTTTGACTAATGCTCTCTAAATCGTCTCCTTGGCCAAGATCTGCTACAAAAGTTATAACTTCAGAAATTCCATATTCATTTTTAAGATATGGAATACATACGCTAGTATCAACCCCTCCCGAATAGGCAAGAACCACTTTTTTTGGCTGTTGCATTAAATTTTGCCTCCTGTAAATTTTGAAATCTCCATTTCTTTAAGCTTTCAAAATTTATTGAAAACTAATATTATTGTAACTACAAGTCCTGGACCGAAAACTAATAAAAGAACAAGATAATTATTAATTAATAAAACCTCTGGATTTAAAAAACCATAAAACTTAAAAGAAATAGCTAGAAAGACTGAAATTGACCATATTACTAAATATTTTAAATTTTCTTTATCAAACAAAATTTTTAAAGTGAATGATTATGTATTATGTTACATATATGTAGTTTTTTACAAATGGATTCCAATAAAATCAAACCTAAATTAAATGAGATTTCTGAAGTAAACCCTGCCCTGACTTGTTATCACAGAGCAGACCCCGCGCCTGTATTACCATTAAGAGAAGAACCAGATTTACTTTCTTGGCTAGAAGAGACAGGAAGGCTTGTAACTGAAAAAGATGGAGATTCACAAGAAATTAGTACAATTGAAGAAGAGGAACTTTCGGCTTTAATGGGAGAAAAAGAAGATTATAAAACCGAGGAAGATTCTTCTGAAGATGATTGGGAAGATTAAAAGTTTAAATTTTACAGCATTATTCTTTTTAATTACTTTTTCTTTAATATTAAATTCTTTCATTTTTAATAATATATTTGTAATTAATATTTTTCTTACATTTTTCTTTATATCTATATTCATAACTAAATACGGTTTACAAATAATTAAAAAATTAAATTTATTACAAAATATTAGAGAAGAAGGTCCTTCTATTCATTTCAGTAAAAAAAATACCCCTACAATGGGTGGAGTATTCATTATATCTCCTTTTTTATTACTTCTTTTAGTAGTCAATAATTACTTTGATTCTAATGGAATAATGTTAATTTTTTTTTGTAGTATTAGTTTTTTTATAATAGGAATATTAGACGATTATGTGAGTATTAGAGGAAAGAAAAATACAGGTCTAAAATCTAATGAGAAATTAATTTTACAAGCATTATTTGCAATAGTATTCATCATACTCGCGTTTAAAAATAATTATATTAGCGATTTAATAGTAATATCTACTAATTGGACTATAGATACTAATATCATAATTTTTCCAATCTGTTTTATCACTTTAGTAGGATTAAGTAATGCAGTGAATTTAACCGACGGCCTGGACGGATTAGCTTCTGGATGCAGCTCAATAGTCTTTTATGGGCTTGGAACAGAAATATTTCTTAAAGGCCAGAAAGAATTAATAATATATGGTCTTATTGCCTATGCAATGTCAGGATTATGTATGGGTTTTCTAAAATTTAATAAATATCCTGCACAAATATTTATGGGAGATACAGGATCATTATCAATTGGTGCTACGTTAGGATCTATTTCAATATTGACTAATAGCTATTTTACATTATTTATTATCTCAGGGATATTTATTATTGAAGCATTGTCAGTAATTATTCAAGTAAGTTTCTTCAAATTCACCAAAAAAATATTTAAAGTTGGAAAAAGAGTCTTTTTAATGACACCAATACATCATCATTTTGAATTAAATGGTATGAAAGAAGAAACAATAGTTGAAAACTTTTGGAAAATCAACATATTACTCGTGATTTTAGGTATAGTTTTTAAAATATATCTATAAAGCATTATTAAAATGAGTTTCTTTACGTGGAAAGATGATGGCTTAACAAGTGACTGTAGCAGTCTTGATGCAATGGCTTCTAGATTTGAAGAAACGGCTCACTTAATAAAAAAATTATCTAAAAAAGGCTTTACACTTAAAAAAACCCAAAAAAATCAATTAATCATTCATTCTGATCCAAAAGTTTTTGATCAATGGGGGTTCATAAGTGAAGAACTACCTTTTAAACAACTTTCTTTGATTCCGGATGATGAAATAATGTCCAATTTTTGATCTAAGCCTGATAAGACTGATAAATATTTTCTAACATGAGTATTCCAACTAAAATGTCTATGAACTCCTTCAATTCCATTTCTACTCCATAATTTCCATTGAGAACTGTTCGAAATACCTTTTTCAAGAGCAATTTTTAATTTATTAATATCACTTACATTTACTAATAAACCATTCTCACATTTTGAGTTAATTTCTTTGGGACCCCCATCATCCGTAGCAATAATTGGTAAACCACATGAAGAAGCTTCAAGTAATGTTAAACCAAAAGGTTCTGTTAATGCTGGATTTACAAAAATACCCGCCCTACTTGCTGCCCATCTGTATAAAGCAGGAATATTTTCTGGTGAATGTTTTTTTGGATAAGCTACTTTTCCATATAAATTATATTTATCTATCATTTCAAAAATCTTTTGAAAAACATCTCTTTGTTGAGAATCAAGTTTTAAAGTATTATCTCTGCAGCCTAAAACTAAAATCAAGTTAGTTTTTCTTTTTAATTTTTCTGACCGTCCATATGCTTCAACTAAAGCAGGAATATTTTTTCTTCTTACAGCTCTAGAAATAGCAAGTAAAGGAGGCTTTCTCAAGTCTTTTAAAAAGGGAAGCATCATATTATCAATTTCAGCAATCTCATTTGTTGAATGAATATGGTGAAATTTTTTGTGATTAACACCAGGGGCAATGACTTTAGCTTTATGAGTAGAAAAAGAATGATATTGAGAATATTGATATTGAGATTCTTGTTCGGTACTCGTTACAACAATATCTGCATGTCTTAAAGACTCTTCTTCCGCATTAATTCTTTTACTAATAAAGTACAACTTTTCAATTTGATTAATTTTTAAACCAGCATCAAGTAGTTTTCTTTTTTTTTCTCTTCCTAAAGAATGCCCTGTAAAAATAAAAGGGACTTTAAGAACCTTGCTTAATCTAGTTCCTACATAGCCAGCATCTGCATAATGAGCATGTATAAAACTTGGCTTATTTTCATTATATTTATAATACTGAATGAGGTTTTGAGTTAATTCATCTAAATAAGGCCAAAGTAATTCTTTTCTTAAATATTTACTGGGACCAAATTGAAATCTTAATATTTGTGCTCCGGGTTCAATAAATTCCTTTACCTTGGAATAAGATTTATCAACTTTAGAATCATTGATGAGACGAGTTACTAAATCTACTTGGGCAACTTCAGAAGTATTTGCTAAGGCCTTAACTAATTCCAATACATATTGCGTTTGCCCCCCAGTATCTGAATCTCTACCTAATTCAAGATCATTAGAACGTATTAGACCATGTAAATGTAAATATAAAAATTTTAAGCTCATTTTTTTACGTAACGTTTCTAATCTCCTATTAGAAATAAGCTGAATTTAACTTGGAAATATTAAGAAAGCATTATGATTTATTAGTTGATAAAGAGTATTGATACAAAAAAGACATTCAGAGACTAGTTTTTTCTATATTTAGAAAAAAATAATTTATAAATGATTAAATAAATTTGCAAAGAAATACAACTAATTATTAGCTCAATATAGGGCTTCTTTTAAATATTTAGCTGTATAGCTTGTTGAATGCTTCGCAACATCTTCTGGTGTACCCTCTACTATAATCTCTCCACCTTTATCACCTCCGTCAGGTCCAAGATCAATTATCCAGTCTGAACATCTTATAACATCTAAGTTGTGCTCGATGACTACTACGGAATTACCTTTATCAACTAAACGTTGAATAACATCCATTAATTTATGAACATCATAAAAACTTAACCCGGTTGTTGGCTCGTCAATTAAATACAAAGGTTTTAATATTTCAGATGTATTAG
>QCGN01000010.1 GCA_003279875.1 Prochlorococcus sp. AG-388-D03 | reverse complement strand
AAAAAATATTCCCACACCTAAAGGTCTTGACATTAGAAGAATATCCCCTTTTTGCATCCCGGATTTGAGCCATGGTTTTGCACCATTGTTCAAGACTCCCTGAACAGTCAAAGAAATATCGATTCCTAGAGAATAAGGTTTTTCAACTGAACTTCTTGATTCAAAAGTATGACCTCCTATTAGTTCACCCCCTTGGTCTTCCACTGTTGACTTTATCCCTTTTAAACAATGTGAAAAAAGATAACTTTGAAAATCTGTTCCTACTTTTGGAAGGGATATTAAGGCTTGCACAGATGACACTTTTACTCCGGAAGCCCATAAATCTGAGCATGCATGCAATACAGTAATTTTTGCATTTAGCCAAGGATCACTTATCAAGGCAGGAAATCCATCAACGCTTTGAAGAATAATATCTTGATCATTATTATAAATTTGAACAGAATCCTCAGGACAATCTGCAAAATTATCCAAATCAGCACTTCTTAAAGATCTATTTAAAATACTTTGAGGAATTTTAGCTGCACATCCTCTACAATCTTCCTTCTCAATTTCTTTTCCTTTTTGAAGCATATTAGAATCTAAAAGATGAAATTTTTTGATAAAACGATTATCAATTTTATTTTTAAGGAGCCAAATAAGAAAAAAGGGTCCTAAAACGAAATCTCCATAAAACGCAAAAGCTTTAGGAATCTTTCTAGGGTAAGAATTTACTATTTGCAATCCATATTTTTGAGGTGACCATCTTTTTAATGAATCCCCTTTTATATCCCTCTGAATATTAGTTGCCAATATATTTAAAGCTTTTACTGCAAATATTCCAGATGAAGGTCTCTTAGAAGATTCTATTACTGCGCAATCACCAGCTGCAAAAATTCCTAAAAATTTTTTTAAGTTTAATTTCTGGTTTGTAAAAAATCGTCCTTTTGAATCTAATTCTGATTTATTTTTTTGTACCCATAGTGGTGCTGAATTACCTGTGCATAGAAGAATCTTTCCATAATCAATAGGAAGAGTTCCAACTACTTCAATATTCGATATGTGAAAATTTTTTAAAATTTTATTATCTAATTGATTTGGTTTGCAAAGAATTTTTAAAGATCTTTTTCCCCATCTTTTTCTTAGGGCAAAAGCAACTTCAATTGCTGCAAGTCCACTTCCAACAATTACAAAAGATTTTTCAGTTTCAGAATTATACTTATCTTCGTTTCTTATTAAATCATAAGCTTTAAAAAAAGGTTTAATTGGGAAAGCAATTTGATTATTGACTAAATCTTCAAATTCTCCTGAAATTTTGGTTTGACTTCCATAGTTAAGTACTAATTTAGAGTAACCAATTGATGGCCTATTTTTTAAGAAAATTTTTTTTAATTGAAAATCAATATTTGTTACCTCACTTTTAATGAAAGATACTTGTGCATTTCTAGCTAAAGATTTTATGTCGATTAAGCTATCATCTAAAGAAATTGATCTAGAAATAACAGAAGGGAACATAGCCGAATAAACTAAATGAGTATCTCTAGATATAATTGATATAGGAATTTCGGGCATTAATTTCGGATACATCAACCATTTTCTCATCAGAAGAACATTTGTATGTCCTCCTCCTATTAGCACTAGATGATTAAAAGTCATTTGTATCACAATGAAGAAAGAGCATTTATTACCAATTGAAAATTCAAGATTAGGAGTAATCGGTGGAAGTGGTTTCTACTCAATAGATAAAATAGAATGTTTTAAAGAAATTGAGGTAACTACACCTTATGGTAAACCTTCTGATTCAATTAGGCTCTTTAAAATTGGTAATTTAGAGATAGCTTTTATAGCTAGGCATGGTAGATCACATAGTCTAAACCCTACTGAAATTCCTTACAAAGCAAATATTTGGGCTCTCCGATCAATTGGAGTGAGATGGATAGTCGCCCCGTCAGCAGTTGGCTCCCTTCAAGAACAAATAAGGCCGCTTGACATAGTTATACCTGATCAATTTATTGATAGAACCAAAAACAGACCAGCAACATTTTTTAATGAAGGCGCAGTAGCACATATCACTATGGGAGATCCTTTCTGTAGAAATTTATCAAGCATTTTAAGTAATGTTGGAGAAAAAAACATTCCTGTAGGAAGGCAATTACATAGGGGTGGTACATATCTCGCGATGGAGGGGCCCGCCTTCTCAACCCGAGCAGAATCTAATTTGTACAGAAGTTGGGGATGTTCAATAATAGGAATGACTAATCATACAGAAGCAAGATTAGCTAAAGAAGCGGAGATGGCTTATTCCTCTTTATCTATGGTTACCGATTACGATTGCTGGCATCAAACTCATCAAGAAGTATCTGTTGAAATGGTTCTGGAAAATCTCAGAGCAAACACAGAAGTTGCCAATAAAATCGTCTTTGAATTAGCTAAAGTTATCGATATAGAGCGACCTACAAGCAAATCACATAATTCTTTAAGGGATGGTTTAATAACACAAAAAGAAAATATCCCTAGCTCAACGATAGAAAAGCTAAAGATATTTACTGAATCTTATTGGAGCTAAATTATATAAGAAATAAAACTAGTTAAAAAATAAAAACTTTTAACCTGCACCAACTCCCTGATATGAGCCGTAGAAAAATATACCTAAAACGAAAATAACTGCTATCCCTCCAGCGGTTGCAACTAGCCAAAGTGGAAGAGTTCCTTCTGTCCAACGTCTTTCCCATGCAACGGCAGGCCTGCCATCAGGTAATCTATCTGGAATACGGCCATCAGGGCCTTTTAATTTACTCATAGTTTTAATTTAGTTGAAAAAGTAACTGGAAAATAAAATTCCCAAAACAAATACTGCTAATAAGCCTAAATAAAGACTTGTACGATTAAGTTCAACTGGAACTTTATTCGGATTTTCGTTTACTTGCATGATTGATAACTTTAACGTCTGATAAATTGCATAGCTGCTATGGCACCTAAGAAAAATACTGAAGGAATTGCAAGAGCGTGAACTGCTAACCAACGTACAGTAAAAATCGGATAGACGCGGACTTCAACAGCCTGCATGGGGGCTTGAGAGTTTGACATAGTTATTTTGTTCTTAAATCTAATTGAGATTTAGCATCATATCTTTGTGTTACAACAGGTGCTTTTGATTCAGAGGCCTGGAAATAACTATCCGGACGTGGAGTCCCAAAAGCATCATAGGCTAAACCTGTATAAACAAATAGGAAGCCCGCTATAAAAATAGCTGGAAGTGTTACTGCATGAATAATCCAGTATCTGATACTGGTGATTATTTCAAAGAATGGGCGTTCACCCGTTGAACCTGCGGCCATAATCACAATTATTTACTTTATGATCTTACAAGGAAAAATCATAAGTTTGTGGAGAAATTTACAGCTTGGTTACAGACAGTTGTTAAATTACAAAAAAATTAATGATTTTTTCATTTTTTCTTTGTCGATCTCAACCTTTCCACCTTAAGATGTAACCCCTTTCTCCAAGAATAAAACCTTTTTCAGGTCCTATTTCATCTTTATCTAAAAATTGAATCTTAATATAATTTGTTGGCAAATTTGAAGCAATAGGATCAGAACTCCAAGTTTTACCATCGTCTTTACTAACAATCAGAGTACCATTACCTCCTCCTGCCCAGATATTCCCTTCTGGATCCCATCCCATATCTAAGTAATTATATCCATTTAAGATAGGGACTATTGGTTTAGTCCAACTTTCTAAATCATTACTATCTTCATTAAATCTTATTTCAGCTCCTCGAGATAACATCCATAAATTGCCTTCTGGATTAAATCCGATGCTTTGGACTCTTTTACTACTTGCTCTTTGATGAGCTATCCATGTATCACTTTTACTATCAAGAGTAGAGAAGAAATTTCCAAGACTACTTACGCTTACATAATCTCCATTAGAAGTTCTTCTTAAATCTCTTATACCTCCCTGTTCAGAGGGGTCTGATACTTTTGCTTCCCATGTTTCACCACTATTGGAAGTCACATAGATAGCAGCTGAAGTTGTTGCCAACTCAGCAACTCCATCATCAATAGTTGAAACTAAAAAAGGTTGCCCCGGTAACTTGCCAAGAGATAATCTAGTCCAATTTTTACCTTCATCAATAGTATGCATTACTAATGAGGGCTGTCCAATTAACCAGCCTTCAGATCCTTTGAAATCTATATCAAGCAAACGGAAATTTTCTTCAGCTGAAATATTTAAAGATCTTTTTTCCCATGATTTTCCTCCATCATTTGATTCCATTATTAGTCTATTTGAGCCAACTAGAAATCCATGATTATTGTCTATAAAGTCTATATCTAATGCATTTGACTGATCTTCAAATTGAATTGTTTCCCACGGACTGATTTCACTCATTTTTACACCTGTTGAAGAACAACTACTTAAAACGAAGCAAAGTGTGAGAGATAAAAGAAGGTTTGGAATGCTATTTAAAAATTTTTTCATGGGTATATATTAGTGCAAAGAGTACAAAGAAAGGAAACAAGCTGCTGCAAAAGCTAAACCACCAAAAATTAAAATATTTTTTTGGCCAGGTGGCAAACTATTGAATCCAAAGCCATAAGTTAAATTCTCTTCAAAACCACTAGGTTTTTCTCTTGGTCCTATATCTTTATATAAGTTCTTACCTGCTCTGCAAACTGGGCAAGCAAAAGTATTTCCATTAATTTCTGAAAAAGGGGTATTTTTGGGAATATTAAGCTTCTTATTACCTTCCAATGGATCATAAATGTAGCCACAACTCCTGCATTCGAATCTATTTTGTTCTAAATTAGTATTAGTAACAAGATCTTTATCTTTAAATTCTGGAATCTTTTCAGAAGATTCCTCCTTTGCTAAATCCTTTACTATTTGATTATCATCAGAAGATGGTTGAATGTTTTCACTCACGATTTAGTATTTAACTTTAGAGACTCTAAAAGATTTTGCTTAATTAAGCGAATTTTCCAACAATTTTTTTTTAATGTTTTCATTACCAGGATACGAATATTTTTTAGGTTTTTTAATAATTGCTGCTGCAGTTCCAATTTTGGCTTTAGTTACTAATCTAATAGTTGCTCCAAAAGGGAGAAATGGCGAGAGAAAACTAACCTATGAATCTGGAATGGAGCCAATTGGAGGAGCTTGGATTCAATTCAACATAAGATATTACATGTTCGCATTAGTATTCGTTATATTTGATGTTGAAACGGTATTCCTTTATCCTTGGGCTGTTGCTTTCAATAGACTAGGCTTATTAGCATTTATTGAAGCTTTAATATTTATTGCAATACTAGTTATTGCTCTCGCTTATGCTTGGAGAAAAGGAGCCTTAGAATGGAGTTAAAAAATTGAAAAATTCACTCTCACCAAAAGCAATTAGAGAACTCAGGGAAGAAACATGTAATCCTCTAGGTGCTCCTCAAGTAACCACTGACTTGAGCGAAAATATTATTATGACCAGCCTCGATGATCTTCATAACTGGGCTAGGTTAAGCAGTCTTTGGCCACTTTTATATGGTACAGCCTGCTGTTTTATTGAATTTGCAGCACTTATAGGTTCAAGATTTGATTTTGATAGATTTGGTTTAGTACCCAGAAGTTCTCCAAGACAAGCTGATTTACTAATTGTTGCAGGGACCGTAACAATGAAAATGGCACCGGCCTTAGTAAGATTATATGAGCAAATGCCTGAGCCAAAATATGTGATTGCTATGGGGGCTTGCACCATTACGGGTGGTATGTTTAGTGCAGACTCAACTACAGCAGTTAGAGGAGTTGATAAATTAATCCCAGTTGATTTATATCTTCCTGGATGTCCGCCTAGACCAGAAGCTATTTTTGACGCAGTTATAAAATTGAGAAAAAAAGTTGGAAATGAAAGTATTCTTGAGAGGAATAAAGCTGAACAGACTCATAGGTATTTAACTGTTAAACATAATATGAATCTTATTTTCTCAGAAAATACAGGCGAATATTTAAATAAAGACATTGATAAAACAATTAAGTCCTCAAACTTAGAGCAGATAGAAGATAATAGCAAAAATAAAACTGATGAAAACTTAATAGATAAACAATTAAATTAATGGCTAAAGATAATCTACCTAATTCCTCAGAAGAAATAGTTGAACAAAGAGGAATAGTAAGTAATCAACTTTATAAAGATGGCATTGTAAATGACTCTTTAGGTAAAGATCACATAGGTGTTGAGCTCCTCTCCGTAAAACCAGAAAAATTGTACGAAGCAATATCTACTTTAAAAAGATATGGATTCAATTACCTTCAATGTCAAGGAGGTTATGATGAAGGCCCAGGAAAACGTCTTGTAAGTTTTTACCATTTAATCTCACTTAGAGATACTGAAGAAATAGATGAAATTAAAGAAATTAGAGTTAAAGTTTTTTTAAATAGAGATTCAGATTTATCTGTGCCTAGCCTTTATAAAATTTTCAAGGGGAGTGATTGGCAAGAGAGAGAGACTTATGATATGTACGGAATCAATTTTAATGATCATCCAAACCCTAAAAGACTTTTGATGCCAGAGGATTGGAGAGGATGGCCTCTAAGAAAAGATTATATTCAACCTGATTTCTATGAATTACAAGATGCATATTAAAAAATTAATTTAGTTTCTTTAATTTTTTATTTATAAACATTACTGCCCTTGCAAGCCTTCGGGAGTCATGTCTGAGCGTTGGAGTTATTTTTCTTGAATAAAGAGGTGCTTGCAAAACATAGTATCCTTCCGAAATTAATTTTTCTTTATTACAAATAACTGGGACAGCACCTCTACTTTGGTAATAATCAACAAGCGGAGATTTTTCAAATTGGACTTGAGAAAGTACTGCATTAAATATTCGAGTTTTGACCCCAAAATTTAATAATTGCTTTTCTATTGCTTTAATGTGTTGATATACGTCAAGACCATCAGTTTCACCTGGTTGAGTCATCAAATTACTTATATAAATCTTAGGAGCGTTACTTTTTAGAAGAGCATCAACAATTTCTGGGACAAGTAAATTTGGTAGCAAAGAAGTATAAAGGCTTCCAGGGCCAAGTACTATTAAGTCTGCTTCTTTTATAGATTCAAGCGCACTGGGGAGAGCTGATGGGTTTTCAGGCAGATAACCAATCCTAGAAATCAACTTTTTTGATTGGCTTATATTGCTTTCACCAAATATTTTTTGACCATCTTCTAGTTCTGCCCAAAGCATTACATCAATATTTGTTGCTGGCAAAACTTGTCCTTGTACCGCTAAAACTTTGCTTGAAGCTTGAACCGCCTTCTCTAAACTACCTGTAATAGTTGTCAAAGCTGATAAAAATAGATTCCCAAAACTATGCCCTTCTAAGCCACTTCCTCCTGAAAATCTATATTGAAATAATCTTGTTAAAATAGGTTCTTCATTTGATAAGGCTGCCAAGCAGTTTCTTATGTCTCCAGGGGGTTGAACACCTAATTGTTTTCTTAAAACCCCGCTACTTCCTCCATCATCAGAAACTGTAACTATTGCCGTAATATTACTACTATAATTTTTTAAGCCTTTCAACAATGTTGACAAGCCAGTTCCTCCTCCTATAGCAACAATATTGGGGCCTCTATTTAATTTGCTTTTTACTCTGAGTGCATCTACTAAGAATGTATTCTTTTCTGGAACAAGAGCTTTTTGTATAGAATTAATACTTCTGTTTTGCCCAATGCCAATCAATAGAAGCCCAAGTATAAAAATTAATGGCCCTAATACTGAAATAGGCAAAATACTTGTTAACCGATTCATTATCCAGAAAAAAACTGCTATTAACCAATAAAGAGGTCTTAAATTAGTCCAAATTGCAATCCCTAATAAAGAAGTCAATAATCCAATAGCAGAAGTGATCATCCATCTTTTTATTACTAGTCCAGGCAAAAGCCAACTTAAAATTCTTATTATCTTATTTTTTAAACCTAAATTTGATTTTTTAAAATAAGATAAAGTTCTCTTTACTCTTTTTTTCTTCTTCTTCATCAAAATTCCTCTTAAATTTTTTTTAAGATTTATAATTATATTTAAATTGATTATAAATCAAATACATACTTCCTTTTTTTATTTTTAAAAAGTAGGCAATATGTGTTTAAAGACAATTTGCAATCTATAAATTTTGAAAAATTCAAAGCCTGCTGTAGAAACCAATAATCTCTCTATTAGTTGGGGAGAAAAGAATGTACTAAATAAAATTAATTTAAAACTTAATGAAGGAGAAAAATTAGCAATTGTTGGTCCTTCTGGTTCTGGAAAATCAACTATACTAAAAATTTTAGCAGGTTTAATTTTACCCAATGAGGGGGATTTAAGTATATTTGGGGAAAAACAAACTTACTTAAGATTAGATCAAAACAAGCCTCCAGATGTAAGATTGGTATTTCAGAATCCAGCTTTGTTAGGCTCTTTAACTATTGAAGAAAATGTAGGATTCATACTTCAAAGGAATAAAAATTTATCGAAAAATTTTATTAAAGAAATTGTTAGAGAATGTTTAGAAGAAGTAGGTTTATTTGATGTTGAGAAAAAACTTCCAAATGAATTAAGTGGTGGTATGCAAAAAAGAGTAAGTTTTGCTAGAGCATTAATTACTGACCAAGACTTTAATAAAAAAAATCAACCATTATTACTTTTTGATGAACCTACTGCTGGACTTGATCCTATCGCTTCATCAAGAATTGAAGACTTAATTAATAAAACAAACAATAAAGCCAATGGATCATCTATTGTTGTTAGTCATGTTCTTAGTACTATAGAAAGGACTTCAGAAAAAGTTGTGATACTTTATGGAGGTAAATTCAGATGGGCCGGTTCTATTGATGAATTTAAAGAAAGTAATGATCCTTACGTTTTTCAATTTAGAAATGGAAAACTTTCAGGACCAATGCAACCAAAAGAGATTTAAACATTATGCGTAGAAGTTTACGAGACTCAATTGTAGGATTTTCCTTGTTAGGAGGAATATTAACATTTACTTTTTTTTCATTCTGGTTAAGAGGTGTAAAACTATCTTCAAACAATTGGTATCTTTTTGCAGAATTTAACAATGCAAGCGGTTTATCAAAAAAATCTCCAGTAACTTATAGAGGAATCTTGGTAGGATCTATTGAAGATATTCTTTTTACTAATGAATCTATTAAAGCAAAAATTGTTCTAAATAATCCTGAAATTATTCTTCCCAAACCAGCATTTGCTAGAGTTGTTACTAATTCTTTTCTAGGAGGGGATGTTCAAGTATCTTTAGAAACTAGTGAAAAAACAATCCCAAAGAATACCGCAAAAGCATTATCAGAGGAATGTGATAGTAAGTTAATTATTTGCCAAGGAGATACTATCACTGGAAAGCAGCTCTCTAGCCTTTCAAACATAACTAACAGGATCAATCAACTCCTAAAAGAATCAAATCAAGAAAATTTAATTGAAAATGTAGTTAATTCAATAGACCAATTTGATAAAACTCAAGAGAATCTTGATGAACTAATTTATTTATCAAAACAAGAAATTTTAAGAGTAAAACCACTTATAAAAGAAGTAACTATTGCAGCTGGTCATTTAAACAATATTTTGTCTACCATTAACGACGAAGAAACTCTGAAAGATATTAAGTTAACAATAAAAGCAGCAGAATCAATATCAGGCAAATTAGATAATATGAGTGATGATTTTGAAGGCCTAATGAAAGACAAAGAATTAACTAAATCTTTAAGAGATTTAACAATTGGCCTTTCAAAATTCCTTAACGAGATTTACCCATAAAAAATTAAAATTCATTTATTGCGTTTAAAGCCATAGCTGCAATTGTCTTATCTGTAGCTTTTGGTAATTGAACATATTTTCCTTGAGCTGCTTCTGCTAGTTCTTTTCCAAAGCCACTAGCTATAAATTTTCTTTCGGTATCAATTATTAATAGCTTGATTCCTAACATAGGATATTTAGATGCAATATCTAAAACTTCTTGTTTCAAATTAACATTTTCATTTTCGTTTTCTTCAAGCGCAGATTGTCCTAAAGATAATCCTAAGGGTACATTTCCTCTGCCGTCAGTTATTCCAACAACAATGACTTGACCTATATCTCCCGTAGAAAGAGCATTTTTTGCTACTTTTGCTGATTGAGTTAACCCATGCGCCAAGGGAGATCCACCTCCACATGGCATAGTTTCTAATCTTCTTTTTGCTGCGGTAATAGATCTTGTTGGGGGTAAAAGAACTTCTGCTTGATTTCCTCTAAAGGGTATAAGAGCTACTTCGTCTCGATTTTCATAAGCCTCGGTTAAAAGGCGAATTACTGCACCTTTTGCGCTTTGCATTCTATTCAAAGCCATAGAGCCACTAGCATCAACTAGAAAAATAACTAAAGCTCCTGCCTTTTTTTGAAGAAGCTTTGCCCTAAAGTCGTTTTCTTCAATAACTATTGATTTATTAGGATTCCTCAATCTTCTTGATTTTTGATAAGGAGCGGCAGCTCGAAGAGTTGCATCTACCGCAATTCTTTTTACTTTACCTCTTGGAATAATAGGTTTTACATATCTTCCTCTACTGTCACTAAATATCACTGATCTACTTCCACTATTTCCAGCTTTTGCTTTAGCTGATGAAAAAAGCAATAAATCGGGATCAACCATACATGCCTCAGGATCTAAGATGAACTCCTCTGGTATTTCGGGAGTAGATTCTTCTTCTCCATCAGAATTATCCTCTTCTTGCTCTTGGTTTTGGTCTTGATTTTCGTTATCTTCATTAGCCTCAGGTTCAGATTCATCATTATTTGATTGAGGTGGGGGTGGCGGATTCTGATCCTCTGGGGGCGGAGGTTGAATATCATCATCTTCGGGAGGCATTTGCATTGCTCTTGGAAGAATCACTAATCTTACTGCTACTTTAAGGTCCTCGGAATTAACATTCTCATCTCCTCGAAGAGCTGCATTCGCCTTAGCTACTTTTACTGCAAACAATTCTGATCTATGTCCTTCAACCCCTCCTCTAAGAGCTTCATTCACTAAATAGGTTATTTGCTCTTTTGTTATTTTCACATCCCTTAACCATTGCCTTGCCAATATTAATTGAGTAGACAAATTTTCAGATTCTTCGGACCATTGTTCTGAAAATTTAATATTATTTTCCGCATGTAATAGAACAGATTTTGTAATTTCAACTCTTTGAGCATTATCAATAGATTGATCAGCGGAAAGTACAATTGCAAAGCGATCTAAAACATGATCTCTAAGAGGTCCTTCTTCAGGATTATAAGTCGCTATTAAAAGGGACTTACAAGGATGAGAGAGACTTAAACCATCTCTTTCAATATTATTTTGTTCTCTTCCTGTAGCTTCAAGAATTAAATTTACAATCCCATCATCCAATAAATTAATATCATCTACATAAAGAACACCTCTATGAGCTTCAGCAAGAATTCCAGGCTGAAAAACTTGTTCTCCAGTACTCAATGAGGCAGCGACGTCAATTGATCCAACAAGTCTATCTTCAGTTATGCCAATAGGAATTTGAATAAATGGTGCCTCTCTTACTTTTTTTGGAATTTCTTCAATTTGATTCAAATAATCATTTCCAATTGACTCCTCTAACAATTTATTAGTACTAATATCCCATTCCTCTGGTTTATCTGGATCTAGGTTCCTACCAATAGGTCTTAGTGAAGTATTACTATTTCTCTCAGTTAGCTTTTCCAGTATAGATTCATTATCTAATACCTCTATAGGAGGGAGTAAAGTATGCAAACCCCTTGCTAATACTGACTTGCCAGTACCTCTTCCGCCAGCGATAATAACTCCTCCTAAACTGGGATCAACTGCTGCTAAAAGTAAAGATAATTTCAATAAGCTATGACCCGTAATTGCAGCCAAAGGGAACGCTCTAAAAGAATCCTTTGTCTTCATTAACTCTTTTATTTCTCCTTTTTCTTTTAACTCGGGGTTCAAAATCACTTTAAAAATGCCTGATATAGAATTTATCCAATAACTTTGTTTTTTGTAGTGGAATTATCAAATCTTAATATCAAAAATGGACTATGTATATCCCTCGGAGCAAATATTGATAGTA
Source organism: Prochlorococcus sp. AG-388-D03 (assembly GCA_003279875.1). GTDB lineage: Bacteria > Cyanobacteriota > Cyanobacteriia > PCC-6307 > Cyanobiaceae > Prochlorococcus_A. Next base: position 29,897 of record QCGN01000010.1, on the reverse strand, counting down.
AATTCGGTAGCCCTCTTGAGTCACTATTAATTTGTAAACCAAAAATAGAAGAAATAATAAATGAGTGGGGAGATCATTCCAACAAAAAAAAAGAAGAGAAAAGAAAATTTCATGCAAACTTTTTTTGGTCTTCAATTTATGAGACATTACCTCATGGAGTTGAAAATGAGCAGCCAAATTATTTAAATACTCTACTGCTTATAAAAAGTAATTCTTTTCCAAAACCATCAAATAAAAAGGCGAAATTACTTTTAAAAGAACTAAAAAAGTTAGAGAGACTTTTCGGACGAGAAAAGACGCCAAAGGGTAAAAAATGGCTATCAAGATGTCTTGATTTAGATATTCTCTGGTGGGAAGATTTTCATACGGTTGACGAGGAATTAACATTACCTCACCCTAGATTCATGAATCGGAATTTCGTTATTACGCCACTATCTGAGATCTTAAGTAGAAGCCAAAAAATCAAAAAGTTTGATGACCCAAAATGGTCTATTAAATAATTTACAAAACCAAAAAATAACTGTTAAGCTATTTTTATTTTAAAATCATGGGCAATAAAAACCTTATAAAAAAATCCATTTTTAAAGAAAAAATATCTGAGTTAAAATCTAAAAAATTTAGTTTCGAAATTAATAAAATTGAGCTTCCAAATGGACATGAAGGTGAATATGGATACATTAAGCATCCCGGTGCAGCATTAGCCGTACCTATTACAAAAGACAATAAAGTTATAATTCTTCGGCAATATAGATTTGCTATTTCAAGGTATTTATTAGAATTTCCAGCAGGTACATTAGAAATAGGTGAAACACCTATTAATTCAATTCAAAGAGAAATACAAGAAGAGACTGGATTCAGTGCAAACAAATGGGATCAACTGGGAACTCTTGTCCCTGCTCCTGGTTATGCAGATGAAGAAATTTATTTATTTTTAGCTCGTGATTTAAACAAACTCAATTCCGAGGTTAAAGGAGATTTAGATGAAGATATAGAAGTATTAATTTTAGATCCCGACGAACTAGATAATCTTATTTCTAGTGGGGATGAAATTCTTGACGCAAAAACCGTGACGGCTTGGTTTAGAGCTAAACAATTTTTAGATAAATTATGAATAAACCTAGAATACTTTTTTGGCATAGAAAGGATTTAAGAATATTTGATAATCAAGCTTTAATCGAAGCATTTTCGTTATCAAATGCTATTACTTCAACTTATATATTTGATAAAAATTACTCACACGATTTCAATGCAAGTTCAAGAGCTTGGTTTCTAGGAAATTCGCTTCAAGAATTAGGAAATAATTGGAAAAAATTGGGTAGTAGATTAGTTATGAAAGAAGGAGATCCATTTTTAATTATCCCTCAATTAGCAAAGAAAATAGATGCAAAATTTGTTTTTTGGAATAGATCAATTGAACCTTATGAGATTAATCGCGATTTACAAATAAAAAAAAATTTAAAAGAACAAAATATTCAAGTTATTGAAACTTGGGATCACTTATTAGTAGACCCTTTAAAAATATTTTCAGGGAATAATAAACCTTATTCAGTTTATGGACCTTTTTATAAAAATCTTAAATCAAAAATGAATTTATTAGGTTCATATGACCAAGATAAAGTTGTTTTCCAGTTTAAAGATATAGATAATAAACTCAAAGAAAATAAGACAATAAATTCATCTGATTCGGTTCTAGAGAAATTTATCAAAAATATCAAATTTCCTGGTTCGAATATTTGTCCATGTAGACCTGGAGAGAATGCTGCAGAAACATTATTAGAAAACTTTATTAACGAAAAAAAAATATATTCTTATAATTCTGCAAGAGATTTTCCTTCCCATAATGGGACATCATTTCTAAGCGCATCTCTCAGATTCGGCACCATCAGCATAAGAAAAGTTTGGAACGCCACATTAAATTTAAATTCAGATTTTGCAAATCAAGAAAATTATCTATCAATTGAAACTTGGCAAAAAGAACTTGTTTGGCGTGAATTTTATCAACATTGCTTATTCCATTTCCCAGAGCTAGAGAAAGGTCCATATAGAAAAAAATGGGATTACTTTCCATGGCAAAACAATAATGAATGGTTTCAACATTGGAGCAACGGAGAGACCGGAGTAGCTATAGTTGATGCTGCAATGCGTCAACTAAATAGTACTGGCTGGATGCATAACAGATGTAGGATGATAGTCGCTTCATTTCTGGTAAAAGATCTTATATGCAGTTGGCAAATGGGCGAAAAAAAATTTATGGAGACGTTGGTTGATGGAGACTTAGCTGCAAATAATGGGGGATGGCAGTGGAGCGCCAGTAGCGGTATGGATCCAAAACCACTTAGAATTTTTAATCCATATACCCAAGCAAAAAAATTTGATCCTATTTGCGAATATATAAAATATTGGATTCCTGAATTATCTAAAGTGTCAAATTCAGAATTACTAAATGGGGAGATATCTAATTTAGAAAAAAATAATTATGCAACCCCTATTGTCAATCACAAGATACAACAAAGATTATTTAAATCACTTTATGCTGAAATTTGAATTTCGTCTATACAATTCTTTAAAACTTTATTTAAATTTTCTGCTACATAAGCTTGCTCTTCATAAGAAATTTCAGGGAACATTGGAAGACTAAGAACTTCTGTACAAATTCTCTCTGTATTTATGAGTTTTGTTCTAGAAAAATTTTTATTTTTGTAAGCTATTTGTGCATGTATTGGAATTGGATAATAAATAATTGAATTAATACCTTTTTCAAAAAGTTTTTGTTTTACCAAATTCCTTAAGGAATAGTATTTTTTGCAATCAGTATCAAATAAATTTGAAAAATCTTCTTTTAAAAAATATTTATCGTTCTTTAATTTGATGACAAATTGATTCCAAGAATGGGAAATTGAATCAGAGCTAATTTTTGGAAAACTAATAAATGGATTTTTTTCTAATAAATCAAGGTAATTATTAGCAATTTTTTGGCGATTATTAATCCACTTAGAAATATATTTAATTTTAATGTTTAATATGGCAGCTTGAATAGTATCAAGTCTGCTGTTATATCCAATTTGGGTATGGTGATATCTTATTGGGCTGCCATGAACAGCCAGTTCTCTAATTTTTTTGGCAATATTCTGATCTGAAGTTGTTACTGCTCCACCATCTCCAGCAGCTCCTAAATTTTTAGTAGGGAAAAAGCTAAAACAACCTATATCACCGATACTACCAACTTTGGAGTTTTCCCACATTGTGCATGTTGCCTGAGCACAATCTTCGATTACTTTTAAGTCATATTTATTGGCCAAAGATTTTATTAATGTCATATTAACTGCATTCCCAAAGAGATGAACTGGCATAATTGCCTTAGTATTAGAATTTATTTCTTGTTCTATTAGTTCAGTATTAATAAGATAAGTTTCTGGATCTATATCTACCAAAATAGGATTAGCACCAACTGCACTAATAGCCTCTGCAGTCGCAAAAAAGCTAAAAGATGAGGTAATAACTTCATCACCCACGCCAATATCTAATGCGCGCAAAGCTAATACTAAAGCATCAGTTCCACTATTACATCCAATAGTATTTTCAACACCAATCAGATTAGAGAAACTCTCCTCAAATTTGGCGATTTCTTGTCCTCCAATATACTGGCCCCCTTTTAAAACTTTAGAAACCTCACTCTCAATTTCTGAGCCAATTTCTTCGTACTGCCTATTTAAGGTAAATGGAGGTATCTTCATAGTGAATATATTAACCCTAAACCATATTTCTATGGGTAAAAAAAATTTTTAATTCATTTAAACCAACTTGGTTCTCTACCAGGAGTCCATTTAATATTGCAACCTAAAGAGGGCATCTGATTTGAAGGATAAGAATTATCTTGATTCAAATCTCTTACAGCAGAGCGCAAATCTTTTCCAGACAGAGGGATATTATTACCTGGTCTACTATCGTCTAATTGGCCATGATAAAACAATAAAAAATCACCATCTCCTTCATTTGAAAAAAGATAAAAATCTGGGGTGCAAGCCGCTTTTAATTCCTTAGCAAAATTTTGATTTTCATCATATAAATAAGGAAAACTCCATCCCATTGATTGTGCTTGTAATCTCAAATTTTTAGGAGAATCTGAAGGATGAGTGACAATATCATTACTAGAAATTGCAACTGTTTGAACTGTATTTTCAATTTCTTTACTTAAGGTGAAAATTTGATTCTCAATATATTTAACAAATGGGCAATGGGCACAAATAAACATTAAAAGTAAATGCCGATTATCTAGGTTATGAGAATTAAAATATTCATTTTTTGAAGAATTAGCATTTAACATTTGGAAATTAGGTAAGTGAAAACCTAATTCCAAAACCATAGAATTTGTTCTAACCATGTTTAAAATAAATGTTTCTTATATTTGAAAATTATTGTATATTTTGCAGTAATCCGTAAAGATAGGTACTTTTATATAGGAGAATAATAGAAATAATAAACAAAATGCTTCTAAATCTAACTGGCAAAAAAATTCTTGTTACAGGAATTGCCAATAATCGTTCAATAGCATGGGGAATCGCTCAACAACTTTCAAAAGCTGGCGCAGAACTTGGAATCACATATTTACCTGATGATAAGGGAAGATTCGAATCTAAAGTTAGAGAACTAACTGAACCTTTAAACCCATCGTTATTTTTGCCTCTTGATGTTCAAAATCCAGCTCAAATTGAAGAAATCTTTAAAAATATAAAAGTCAATTGGGGGCAAATTGACGGATTAGTTCACTGCCTAGCATTTGCAGGACGCGATGAATTGATTGGAGATTATAGTGCTACCACTTCAGAGGGTTTTGATAGGGCTCTTAATATAAGTGCGTATTCGTTAGCACCTTTATGTAAAGCAGCAAAACCACTTTTTAGTGATGGTGCTGGAGTTGTCTCATTAACTTATTTAGGATCAGAAAGGGCGATTCCTAACTATAACGTGATGGGCGTTGCTAAAGCAGCTTTAGAAGCTTCAGTAAGATATCTTTCTGCAGAACTTGGTCCCGAAAAACAAGTCAGAGTTAACGCAATAAGTGCTGGGCCTATAAGAACACTTGCGAGTTCCGCTATAGGTGGCATTTTAGATATGATTCACAATGTTGAAGAAAAGGCTCCTTTACGCAGAACAGTCACTCAAACAGAAGTTGGTAATACTGCTGCTTTTTTATTGAGTGATCTCTCTAGCGGCATTTCAGGTCAAACAATTTATGTTGATGCGGGTTACTGCATTAATGGAATGTAAACTAAGTTTTTTTATAAAAATGTCATCTTTAAGGCAATCTGAAATAAAAAGAAAAACGAATGAAACAGATATTTCTGTGTTTGTAAACTTAGATGGTAATGGTATTTCAGTCATTGATACAGGGATACCATTCTTAGATCATATGCTTCACCAGATATCTAGTCATGGTTTATTCGATTTAAAAATAAAAGCAATTGGGGATACCCATATTGATGATCACCATACAAATGAAGATGTAGGAATCGCATTAGGCAAAGCATTTTCAAAAGCCTTGGGAGAAAGAAAAGGAATAAGTAGATTTGGTCATTTCTTTGCCCCATTAGATGAAGCACTAGTTCAAGTCACTCTAGACTGTTCTGGCAGACCACATCTATCTTACGATCTTCAATTAAAAGCTCCTAGAATAGGAAATTATGATACTGAACTAGTAAGAGAGTTTTTTATTGCCTTCGTAAATAACAGCGGAATTACTCTCCATATTAATCAAATACGAGGTAGTAATTCACATCATATTGTTGAGGCTTGCTTTAAAGCTTTTTCAAGAGCGATGAGAATGGCTACTGAAATAGATCTGCGAAGATCTGATTCAGTCCCAAGCAGTAAAGGAATGCTAGAAAGTAAATAAAGAGGAATTTTTTCGAATAAGCCACAATTCAGTTGATTTTTGGCGAAAATAGTTTAAGTAATAGTTTTATTGTGACTAATTTACAAGAAAAAAAAATTAACGAACTCAAAATTTTTAATAAGGAAGATTGGTCCAGTGCGTATAAAAATGTAGAAAAAGAGCTAACAAAGGAACCACTGAAAATTAGCAAAGGTGAGAATATTAAAAATTTAAATGGAACATTATTAAGAAATGGTCCTGGGATATTAGAGAGGGGAGGACAATGGGTGCATCATCCATTTGATGGAGATGGAATGATCACGTCCATAAAATTCGAAAATGGGCAGCCATTATTGACAAATAGATTTGTAAAAACTAAAGGTTATTTAGAAGAAGAAAAAATAAATAAATTTATTTATAGAGGTGTATTTGGGACTCAAAAAAATGGAGGCATTTTGAATAATGCCTTAGATTTAAAATTTAAAAACATCGCTAATACACATGTTGTTAAATTAGGAGATAAAATTCTCGCACTATGGGAAGCAGCTGGGCCTCATGCATTAGATCCTAATAGTCTGGATACTATTGGGTTAACGACATTAAAAGGGGTACTAAAGCCTAATGAAGCATTCAGTGCTCATCCCAAAATAGACCTAAACTCAAATGCTTCTTCAGAACTCTTAGTCACTTTTGGAGTTCAAACTGGGCCAAAAAGTACTATTAGATTAATGGAATTTAATAATGCTGGTGAAAGTTCTGGTGAACTCCTAATTGATAGAAAAGATAGTTTTAATGGCTTTGCATTCCTTCATGATTTCGCAATTACAACTAATTGGGCAATATTCTTACAGAATGCTATCGACTTTAACCCCCTTCCATTTGTCATGGGCCAAAAAGGTGCAGCACAATGCTTAAAGTCGAATCCAAAAAAGAAAGCAAAGTTTTTTATCATACCCAGAGAAAGTGGATTGTTTAGAGGACAGCCACCTTTAATAATAGATGCTCCAGAAGGATTCGTTTTTCATCATGTAAATGCATACGAAAAAGATTCCAAAATAATATTAGATAGTATTTTTTATGATGATTTTCCATCAGTTGGTCCAGACGAGAATTTTAGGGATATTGACTTTGATAAATATCCAGAAGGAAAACTGAAAAGATCAACTATTGATTTAAAGAAAAAAACTTGTGAGCTAGAGACTATAAGTGAACAATGCTGCGAATTTGCTACTGTTAATCCTAAATTTTTGGGATTAAAAGCATCTTACTCCTGGATGGCAAGTACAAACCAAAAGATTGGGAATGCTCCACTTCAAGCAATAAAAAAAATTAATTTACTTACTAAGGAAGAGATATCTTGGTCTTCAGGACCAAGTGGATTTGTAAGTGAACCAATTATGGTTCCATCTGAAAACACCTCTGAAGAAGATAATGGGTTTTTATTTATAGTTCTATGGAACGGATTAAGAAGAGGAACTGATTTAGTTATATTAGACTCTAAAGATTTAAGAGAGTTAGCTGTTTATGAATTACCAATATCTATTCCACATGGCTTACATGGATCTTGGGTTAACCATTAATCAATCAAATATTTTTAACAATTGGGGAATAATTTTTTTAACTGCTTTTCCACGATGGCTACATAAATCTTTTAAATCATTATTCATCTCAGCGAAAGTTAATTTACTTGATTGCTCCTCAAATATAGGATCATAGCCAAAACCGCTTTTTCCTCTTGGTTTTTGAATAATATTTCCAAAACATTTAGCTTCTGATTCTAAAATCACATCCCCATTTGGACAACAAACACAAATATTTGCGATAAAAAACGCACCTCTATTTTCTACTCCATAGAGTTCAGTTAAAACTCTTTCTATTCTTTTTTTATCATTATCTGCATATCTTGATGAGTAAATACCTGGTTTACCACCCAAAGCATCAATACAAATTCCAGAGTCATCGGCAATAGCATAGTTGCCTATCATCTTGGAAACTTCACTCGCTTTTTTTTTTGCATTTTCCCTAAATGTAACGCCATTTTCTTCAACTTCTATTGATTCTGGTTGAAGCAATAATTGGCAATTGACGTCAACTAATAATTTTTTATATTCTTCTATTTTCCCCAGATTTTTACTTGCTAAATATAAACTCTTCATTTTTTATTTTTCAATATAGTTATGAATTTTTGACTCCATTCCAACACCTGATTTAAATTATTTTCTGATGTTGCCTCACAATATATTCTTAAAAGAGGCTCAGTGCCTGAGAACCTAAATAATAGCCAAAAATTATTATCCATTCTCAATTTTAAACCGTCTATCTTTGAAATTGTTAGAATCTTATGTCCACATATTTCTGCAGGAATATTTTTATTAATAAATTTTTTTAAAGTATCTTTTTCTAACTGGTTTGGAAATTTAATATCAATTCTTCTATAAAAACTTGGACCAAATTTTTCTTGAATTTCATCTAAAGTTTCATAAAGATATTTTGAATTTTCTGCGATTCCATTTAATAAAATCATAGCTGCATATAAAGCATCTCTCTCTGGCATAAAATCTCCGAAACCCACACCTCCTGATTCCTCGCCTCCAATAAATATTTTTTCCGTATTCATTTTTTTTGCAATATATTTGAAACCCACAGGTAGTTCAACAACCTCTCTATTTTGCTTTTTTGCGATATTACTAATAATGTCTGAGCCACTAACAGTTTTAAGCACTGGATATAAATTATTATTCTTTTTTCCCAAATAATTTATGAAAAATGGCAATAAAGCTTGAGTACTACAATATCTTCCTTTCTCATCAATTACAGCAATTCTATCTCCATCACCATCAAATATGATTCCTAAGGTTTTAAAATCTTTTTTGGAATTACTTTTTAATACTTCTGTCAAATTATCTAAATATTTTTGAAGTGGTTCAGGCGGATTGCCTCCAAAGAAAGGATCACCATCTGATCTAATTTCAGTAAATGTTTTTGAATTATAATCATCAAAGATCTGACTAATACAATTTGCTGCTGCACCATGCATGGAATCAACAAAAATATGCAAGTTCATTTTCTTTAACTTATTAAGAATAGAATCAACATTAAAATGAGATTTAATCTGATCTAAATGAAACTTCTTGATATCAACTTTTTCATAAGAAGCTTGTGATCTTTCAATTGAGTTTCCTAGAAGTAATCTTTTTTCAACTTCTCTTGTGAAAGATTCATCTACAGAACATCCTTTAAAGCTTTTAATCTTCAAGCCCAACCAATTATATGGATTATGACTGGCTGTAATAACTAAAGAGCCTAAAAACATAAATCTTTTGGCGTATAAGCTGCAAGAAGGTGTTGTTACATAACTTGTAGATAGAATGGGTTCAAAACCACATCCCCTAACAAAAGAGGCTATCTCCTTTGCAAACTCATTTGCCATAAATCTACGATCGTAGCCTATGAGTATTTTGCGTGAATTAGTTTCTTCGAAGTATTGATAATATAATTCCTGACATGAAGCTACAACAACTCTAGAAAGATTTGATAGATTGAAATCAAAACCAATTATTCCTCTCCAGCCATCAGTTCCGAATTTTATTTCATCTAGTACATTTGAAGACAAAGTTAAATAGTTCCTTGATTTCCAATAATTATCTATATTAATTTATAGGAGTAAAAATTTAAACTGCCTTTGCAAAAAAATTTGAATAATCTTTATTTAAAAAGTTTTATAAGATGCAAAAGAAAAGCTTGGCTTGATTATCAGGGCAATAAGTCGCATAAGATTTGGTCACCACATCAATCTATAGAAATAATTAATAGATACAAAATTTTTTATAAACTAAGTGATGGAGATTTATATTCTGGAGCCAAAGCATGTAAGAAAGGTTCAAGTGGGGTAATCGGATTAAAAGCAAGATCTAAAGTAATCAATAATATAAATACAGAAATCCAACCTCAATTACTTAAAAAAGTAAGCGGTCATAGCAAATGGGGAGAATATAAATACATACCTGTTGTATATAAGTTAGGCCATAGAACTACAAAAGAGCATCTATTCGATTTAGCTTTTTGTTCAATTTTATTAGAGCCCTTTCAAGAATCAAAAATTGAAAAAGGATTAGTAATTTCAAATTTATCAAATCAAATTAATATTGAAAAAATTGATTTAAATCAAAAATTAAGACAAAAAGTATTAAATACCTTTTTAAAATTAAATGAAAATCTAAAAAGATCTATTCCAGATATTACTGAAGATAGAAAAAAATGTACAATATGTTCATGGCAAAAGTTTTGCGATACAGAAGCAAAAGATAATGGATATCTAACTGATATAGATGGTATCGGTTCTAAAACAGCCTTCTTTCTTCAAAAAAATGGAATCTCAAATATTAAAGAACTTGCTGCTGCTAAAAAAATCGATTTAGGAGAAAAACTTTTTCAATTCAAAGAGCAAAAATTTGAAAAAGCTTCAAAGTTTATAAATCAATCAAAATCATATTTATCAGGAAAACCAATTCGAATTTATGAAAATAAAAACTTATCTTATCTTTTAAAAAACAAAGATTCAGGATTCTTTATTTTTGATATCGAGTCAAATCCAGATGAGAAACATGATTTTTTATATGGATTTTTAAAAGTCAATAATTTGTTTGAAAATATTGAAGATGATTTTTATGATCCGATATTAAACCTCAAAAATAATAATACAAAATCTAATCAAGAAATTATCCAAAAACTTTTTTCTAAAAAATACTGGCCAGTTTTACATTATGGAGAAACTGAGAGAATAGCAATTTTAAATTTAGCTAGGCAATTAGATCTTGATGTAAAAGAAATTGATATTCTGAAGTCCAGATTCATAGATTTACATTTAATAGTAAGAGGATCTTGGATATTACCGATTAGAAACTATAGTTTAAAAACAGTTGCTAATTGGATGGGATTCAAGTGGAAACAAAAAAATGTAAGTGGATCAAAAGCTTTGTATTGGTGGATTCAATATAAAAGTACTTTAAATGTTCTTTTTCTAAAAAAAATAATTAAATATAATCGAGATGACTGTTTGGCTACACTTCAAATCGCAAAGTGGTTAATCAAAAAATACGAAAATATTAATTAAAAAAAAGTGAACCTACAGATTTTTCTACTAAAATTTGGCCAAAATTATCAGAAAAAAAAGAATTCTCCTCGTCTAAATATTTCCTCTTTATCATTGCCAAGCCTTTAAGTATTCGGGAATCTAATTTATATATACTGGTAATGTAACCAACCGATTTTTCTTTATTGTGATTAATATAAATCTTCTTATCCTCAGATTCTAAATTTAAATCTTTGTCTTTAGCTGTCCATACTCTTATCTCCTGCTTTAAAGAAGAAACATTCCTAATTTTTGACATTGTTTCTTGTCCCAAATAACATCCTTTATTGAAATCTATAAGATCTAGGAGTCCCAATTCAAGTGGATTATTTTTTCCATTAATTTCATTATCTAAAGATGGTATGGCCTGATTAATCTTCCATAATTGCAATTCATTAATATTCATTATTTTTGAATTTTTTTTATGGAGATCATATTTTTTATCTTCATTTTTAAAAAAAATAGGTTGAGTGATTCTCCATGAATTTATATCATCTACGTGCTGAAGCCTATTTATTGAAAAAGTATCACTTAATGAAACATCATCGGATGGGAAGATAATATCACTAAAGTATTTTTTGATTTCACTAGTATTTCCCACAATAATAATTATTTCTAATTGATTATCAAAGCAATTAATCTCTAGTATTGAATTTAAAATTCCATTTGGTGATAACCAGCAAGTTTTTAAAACTTTATTATTTAAATCAATAATATTACCTGTCGTTATTCCATTTAAGAATCTTTTACTATCTTTTCCGGTAATAGAAAAGCAATCAAATTTTTCAAGCCAAATGTGTTTTTTGTTTTCTTTAATTTTTGACATTGTTTAGACAAAGTCTTCTATTGAAAATAAGCTTTTTAATTTTATATTTTGTTCTTGCAAGGCTTCATAACCTCCTTCTTTTCTGTCAACAATAGACAAAACTTCTTTAACTAAAAAATTATTTTCCCGTAACTTATTAATTGCTTTAATAGCTGATCCAGCAGTAGTCACAACATCTTCCAAGACAGTTACAACAGTCCCCTCCTCTAATATAGGGCCCTCTAATCCAGCCTTTGTTCCATGTTCCTTAATTTCTTTCCTGATGATTAAAGCATCAAGTAATAATCCTCTAGAAGCAGCCATTACGATTACACCACTCACCAAAGGATCGGCGCCTAAAGTCAATCCAGCCACAGCTTTGGAGCTTGGATCCATTAACTCTAAAAACAAATCACTAATTAATTGCAAACCTGTGCCATTCAAGGATACAGGTTTGCAATTTAGATAATGAGCACTTTGTTTACCAGATGCCAAAGTAAAGTTACCTTTCTTATAAGATTTTTCAATTAAAAGTTTTAACAAATTATCCTTATTTATATTCTTGTTCTGCACAAAATTTTTCATTAATGTAAATTCAGCTTATATTTCAAGATTAGGAGAAAAAAAAGAAATCTCACAAAAACTTACTAAGTTGGTGCTTTTTGAAATATTATTTTTATATTGTATGTAAGTTGAATGTAATTAATCATTACTACAAAACTCTGGGGGTGTAGCAATCTGGTGAATGCACCAAACTCATAATTTGGCTAAGGCGAGTTCGATCCTCGCCACCCCCATCACTAATTTGTTATCGAATGAAAATAACTTTACTCTTCTTACTTTTAATTTTTCCAGCTTTTTTTGCTGCAAGTGAACTATCATTTTTATTAATAAGACCAAGTAAAGTTTTAAGACTGATAGAAGAGAAAAGAAAAGGAGCATTTTCTATTTTAAAAATTCAAAAAAGATTCAGATCTTCCTTAATAGCTTCTCAATTTGGGGTGACAATTTCTCTTATAGCTATTGGTTGGTTAAGTAAAGGCTTGGCTAATAATTTTTGGAACGAAACTAAAATTTCAAATCGAATATATGATCTTTTATTATTTTTATTCATAGTACTTGTAGTCACGCTGATTTCAGGTCTTATTCCTAAAGCATTAGTAATTAACAATCCAGAGTCAGCTGCATTGAGATTAACTACAATTTTTGATGCAGTTCGCAAAGGGATGCAACCTGTTGTCTCCGTAATCGAATTTTTTGCAAGTGCTTGCTTAAGATTATTTAATTTAAACAACAAATGGGATTCATTAAATTCAGTATTATCAGCGGGAGAATTAGAAACATTAATAGAGACAGACAATGTCACAGGATTAAAGCCTGATGAGAAAAACATCTTAGAAGGTGTTTTTGCTTTAAAGGATACTCAAGTTAAAGAAGTAATGATTCCAAGATCTGAAATGGTAACTTTGCCAAAAAATATTACTTTTGCTGAACTTATGAAACAGGTTGATAAGACAAGGCATGCTCGATTTTTTGTAATAGGTGATTCACTAGATGATGTTTTAGGAGTTTTAGATTTACGTTATTTAGCAAAACCAATATCTAAGAGCGAAATGGAAGCTAATACATTATTAGAACCTTTCCTTTTGCCTGTTACAAAAGTAATAGAGACATGCTCATTAGCAGAAATATTACCTCTAGTTAGAGATTACAATCCATTTTTACTAGTTGTCGATGAACACGGTGGGACAGAGGGACTTATTACTGCAGCTGATCTTACTGGAGAAATTGTTGGAGAAGAAATGCTGAAAAGCAGAATATATTCTGATATGAAAATGTTAGATAATTTATCGATGAAGTGGTCAATTGCTGGCAAAGCAGAAATAATAGAAATCAACAAAAAGTTGGGATGTTTTCTTCCAGAGGGAGCTGATTATCATACACTTGCAGGTTTTCTTCTTGAAAAATTTCAAATGGTTCCAAAAATTGGAGATAGTTTAGATTTTAAAAATATTAAATTTGAAATAATTTCAATGTCAGGTCCCAAAATTGATCGTGTAAAAATATTTCTGCCAAAAGGTTAAATTGACATCCAATGATGGATAATAACTAAATATACATGGACTATAAGATATGAAACCAACCTCATCCTCAGTAAAGGTTGGAGTCATTGGGATAGGAAATATGGGATGGCATCATGCACGCGTGCTTAGTTTGCTCAAAGATGCAGATTTAGTGGGAGTTGCCGATCCAAACGAAGCCAGAGGTAAATTAGCCATAGAGCAATTTCAATGTGAATGGTTCAAAGATTATCATGATCTAATTTCTAAAGTTGATGCAATTTGTATTGCTGTGCCTACACTTCTGCATCATAAAGTAGGCCTAGATTGTCTTGAAGCAGGCGTTAATGTTCTCATTGAAAAACCTATCGCAGCAAATGAGTTAGAGGCAAAATCTTTAATAAATGCTTCCAAAATTGGTAATTGTCTCTTACAAGTTGGACATATTGAAAGATTTAATCCTGCTTTTAGAGAGTTAAATAAAATCGTTCAAAATGAAGAAATTGTTGTTTTAGAAGCAAGAAGACACAGTCCTCACGCTGACAGAGCAAATGATGTATCTGTAGTTATGGATTTAATGATTCATGATATTGATCTAGTTCTTGAATTAGTTAATTCAAGAATACAGAAATTAGCCGCTGTCGGAGGAAGAAATAGTGATGGCTTAATAGATTATGTAAATGCTACTTTAGTTTTCAACAACAATATTATTGCAAGCTTGACTGCTAGCAAAATGAGTCATAAAAAAATCAGGAGTTTAAGTGCACATTGCCAAAATGGTCTTGTTGAAACTGACTTCTTAAATCATTCTCTGCAAATCCATAGAAAAGCTCATGAATCTTATACAGCGGAACATGGAGAATTAGTCTATAGAAATGATGGATATGTTGAAGAAGTAAGCACAACCTCTATAGAACCTTTATATGCCGAACTAGAACATTTTCTGAAATGCGTGCAAGGTAAAGAATCTCCAGAGGTAGATGGAGAACAAGCCTCAAGGGCATTAAAAATTGCAGATTTTATTGAGTGCGCAGTAGAAAACTCAGGTGATGCAATATCACTTGAAATACCTATTTAATATATAAATAGTTTTTTATTTAAATCCAACTGCAGCTTGCCAAACAAATACTAATAAAAAGAAAAATAATGGTATTAAAGGAAGAACATCAACGGTTGGAGCGAAAGCCTTATATGCTTCAGGCAATTCAGCGAATGTATTTAAAAGAGTTAGCACCTTCTTAATAAAATTAATTAATTATCTTAAGACGTTACCATGTATGGTGAGCAATAGAGGATCTTTTCCAAGGAGCGAAATCTATTGTAAAACAATTATCTTTAATTGCGGCAGAAATTGCGTTTGTAAATCGTATTAGATGAGAAATATTATGCAGACTAATAAGAGTGAGACCTAATATTTCATCATTTCTCACTAAATGATGCAAGTATGCACGAGAATAAGATTTACAAGTTTCACATTTACAAGTTTTATCTATTGGAGAGAAATCATTTTTAAAACGTGCATTTCGTATATTCCATCTTTCATCATTAAAAAAGGCTGTGCCATGCCTCCCTAATCTTGTTGGTAAAACACAATCAAACAGATCGAATCCTTTTGCAATCGCAATTGTAATTTCCTGTAAGGAGCCTATACCCATTAAGTATCTCGGTTTATCTCTAGGTAAAAATTTTGGTACAAAATTAATAACGTTATGAATTTGGTCAAGTGACTCTCCAACACTAACTCCTCCTACTGCAATTCCAGGTAAATCGAAAGAGCTGGTAAATTTAGCACTAAGTTCTCTTAGTTTTGGATATCGTCCCCCTTGCACAATCCCAAATAGTGCTTGATTAGATTTTTTATGAGTTTGAACACATCTTTCCAACCATAAATGTGTACGATCTAGGGAGTCTTGAATATCATTTTCAGTCGCTGTATGAGGAGGACAATGGTCAAAAGCCATCGCGATATCAGAACCAAGATCCATCTGAATCTGCATTACTTTATCAGGAGACAAAAAAACATGACTCCCATCTCTAGGATTTTTAAATTCCACTCCTTTATTTGTAATATTGTTTAGTTTAGCTAAACTAAAAACTTGATATCCCCCAGAATCCGTAAGTATAGGTTTATCCCAATTCATAAATTTATGAATTCCACCTGCTTCTTTGATAAGTTTTTCACCAGGCTGCAGATGAAGATGGAAAGTATTAGAAAGAATCATTTCTGAACCAGTAGATTTCAACTGTTTAGAGGAGATACCTTTAACCGTTGCTAAAGTACCTACTGGCATGAATCTAGGAGTCCTAACTAGACCATTTGGAGTATGAAATACACCAGTTCTAGCTTCTGTATTACGACAAATTGATGAAACTTTAAATTCAAACACGATAATTTATAAAATTTTTTGATCCTTTTTTAATAATCTACCCTATTATTTAATATTGAATCTATTTTTATCTCATCAAAAAATATTTAATTAAAAATTTGGCAGGATCTTGGATTTTCTATACGACATTTCCAAAGATACCTTTAATTAATCCCGAATTTAAAAATATTGCACAATTTGCACCACCTTTGGGATTTTTTATTGGAACAATACAGAGTTATATTTTTATTTTTTTAAGAGCAAATTCTTGGTCCATTTATGCTTCTGCATTAATTTGTTTAGCTTCAGGATATTTAATTACTGGGGGTCTACACCTCGATGGTTTAATGGATACTTTCGATGGTATTTTTGCCGGTAAAAAGAAACGTTTAAGAGCTATGAAAGACAGTAAAGTTGGATCCTTTGGGGTTCAATCCTTAGTTTTTATAACTTTAATTCAGATTGCTTGCATACTCAAAATTCAAACCCAAATAATTATTGTTTTGCCAATATGCTTATTTTGGGGAAGATTTTCAAATTTGTTTTTTATAGAAAAGTTTAAATATATGAGTTATAAGAAAAAATCTATTAGTCACAAAAAGTTTTGGAATGGATTTAAAAAAGAATCTTTTATTTCCATTATTTTTCTTTTAATTTTTATTTTATACCAATTAGTTTCAATTACCTCCCAAGCAATATTAATTAAATTTTTATTTTTAATTTTGATTGGCATTCTTTTTAGTTATTCTATTCCAAACATACTGGGGAATAAAATTGGAGGCTTCAATGGAGATGCCTGCGGTGCTAGTGTTGTACTAGTCGAAACTGCAATGTTATTTATGAATGCAATTCTTTTATAGGAAGTTCTAAATAAAAAATATTTGTCATCTTAAAATTTTTTAAATCCTTAAGATCATTAACTGAGGAGTTTTCAATCAATCTCAACTCTCCTCCAATTTGTTTTGCTAATTTCCTCGCTAAAAAAAGTCCCACACCAGTGCCATCTTTCTTCTTAGCTGCAGATCCTCTAAAGCCTTTTTGAAAAATTTTCTCATTTTCAATTTTGGTTATTTTTTTACCATTATCAAATATGCACAGACCTTTACTCGTAATGGCGAGTCCAATCTCAGCATCTTTTTGGGCATATTTAAACGCATTTTCTAATAAATTAGCCACAATTTCAGCAATTACAGCATATTTAGCCTTTAAAGGGGATAAAGTCCAATCTGGCCAAAGAGAAGGTTCAGTCCAATCTCTATTATCTAAGTTCGCATTAGCTTTACCCCTTTCTAAAATTGGCCTCAATAAACTCTGAACAGTTATTAGCTTTTTATTATCTAAATTTGGTGGTAATAATAATCTCTCTTCTCCAATTTCTATTGGAAGTTGAATAGGTGAATTTAGTTGAGCAAAAGAGTCCATATATTGATTAATTTGTTTTTGCTCTATTATCATGCGTTCTACTATTTCAATAGAGTCATTATCTGAACCAAGTTTTTTTATTAGTAGTTTTGCATATGTCCTAAGAGCTGCAAGTGGATTCCTTAATTGATGGATTATGACATTGACTTGATTTTTTAAATAATTGATTTCTTCATTTTTATTTTGACGTTCTAATTCAATAGAAACGCATTTAGCTAAAGATAGTGAAAGTGCTTTTAATCTAGAGTCAAGAGATACTGGCCAATTGCCCCCTTTCAAATCAGTTTCTACCCTAAGGACACCAAGAAGGATATCGTTTTCTTGAAGCGGGTACCATCTTCTATTAGGAGAAGAAACTTTTAGTGAAGGATCGTCTTCTACTGATATTAAAAGCCTATCAATCTGTGGCCATTGACCAATCATTTCAAAAGATGCTTTAGTTTCTTTCTCAGCTGACGCAAGATACATAACCAAATGAGTTACTCCCATTGAGCAACCAAAACTCTCTAGCTGTTTTGTGATTAATTCTTCAAATTTTTTTGAGAGCTTCATAATTAGTGAAATTTAAAAAAAATCTGAAAAAGGACTTGTAAAATATGAAAAAAGTATTAAGATATATAAAGAGGTCTGACTTTAGCCAGCCTTAAATATGAATATTTAATCATATTTTAAGCTACATCAGGGGTTGATGGGTCCTCTATGTAATTTAAGTGAATTCAAAATCACAGATATAAGATTAGTAAAAATAAATAAGGCTAATCTAATTAATAATTTCAGGAGTACCAATCAATGTCAAAAAAGAGAAAAAGAATCAGCAGAAGAAGGTTGGCTGGCCAAAGAGTAATGGCACATGTACCTATTTATCATATCGAAACCGGCAAACATAAACCAGTAACAGCTGCAAGAAGATTTATTGCTGAAAATGCGTTATCTGCCCCTTCAGTTTTCAATGTTCGAAGAAACGAACATACCACTGATAGGTTTTTTTGGGGTGAAAAAGGTTTATTTAGCGCTCAATATGCTGAAGAGAATCATTTTCTATTTCCATCACTAAAAGTCGTAGTTGAGGGGATTGGGGAAGAAAAAATATTTGAAGGTCTTGAACTTACTGCAGATGATTGGGAAGAGATTGAAGAATACGAATATGCCTTCGTTTAAAAAATATTTTTTATATTTGATCTTATAAAATCAATTAAATTTAAATCAATTTGATGGGATCCATCAAATTCTATTAATTCACAAAATTTAAGAGACTTACTTTTTACCGTTTCATGAATAATTCTTGAAGCATTTATAGGCACCACGTCATCAAATAAACCATGACTAACAATTAATGGTGGGCATTTTTCTTCTGGGGCCCAGTTTGGGTGGGGATAACCACTACAAGCAACAATTAGTCCTAAATTTAATTTAAATCCTGCATCAATTGCCATAGCGGCTCCCTGAGAAAAACCCAACAAAATTGTTTTTCCAATAGGAATTTGATCAGTATCAAATTTTTTTAATGTACCTAAAAGCTTATTTACTTCAACCTCAGCCTCCTTCCAATCATGGGGGTATAATTTATACCACTGTCTTCCCTGACCACTTGGATGTAATCCAGGAGCCCTCAAAGAAATTACCTCAAAATCAAGATTTATTTTTTCAATAATCTCCTTTCCAAATATTAAAAGGTCATCTGCATCGGCTCCCCAGCCATGTAGCAAAATTAGTCTATGAGTTGCGGTTTGAGAACTAATCGAGACAAATTCATGATCAATATGATATTTCATGTTTATATTCTTAAGTAAGTTAACTTTTCAATAATGTCACCATTAGCCCTAATAAGTGTCTCTGATAAAAAAAATATAATCCCATTTTGTACTGAATTGGTAAAAAAATTTAATTATAAAATTCTATCAAGTGGAGGTACTGCTAAACATCTAATAGAGGCAAAAATTCCAGTTATCAAAGTCTCAGATTTTACTAATTCTCCAGAAATTCTTGGAGGAAGAGTTAAAACTTTACATCCGAAAATCCACGGGGGGATATTAGCTAAAAGAACAGATGATGAACATAAAAAAGACATTGAGGCTTACGATCTTGAATTAATTGAATTAGTAGTTGTCAATTTATATCCTTTTAAGAAAACTGTTGAAAAGGGATCTAAATGGGAAGATGCTATTGAAAATATTGATATCGGAGGACCATCAATGATTCGTTCTGCAGCTAAAAATCATAAAGACGTTTCTGTTTTAGTCGATCCTTCACAGTATCAAGAATTTCTTGAAGAAAGTAAAAAAGGGAATTTAAAAGAATCATATAAAGCCAAATTAGCCCTTGAAGCTTTTCAACATACAGCTGACTATGACACTGCGATATCTAATTGGATAAGAAAAGAAAGAGGTTTACAAGCTTCCAAATATATTGAATCTTATCAACTAATCAAAACCTTAAGATATGGTGAAAATCCTCATCAAAAAGCTTTTTGGTATGGTTCTAATAATATTGGATGGAACTCAGCAGAACAGTTACAAGGGAAAGAATTAAGTTATAACAATCTATTGGATCTTGAGTCAGCAATTTCAACAGTTTTAGAATTTGGCTATGAAGAGAAAGATGAACTTACAACAGACAGGTTTGCATCTGTCATCTTAAAACACAATAATCCTTGTGGTGCCTCTGTTGGTAATTCAGCCTCTCAAGCATTTTTGAATGCATTGGAATGTGACTCAGTTAGTGCATTTGGAGGAATAGTTGCTTTTAATTCAAATGTGGACAATGAAACCGCAATTAATCTTAAAGATATTTTCTTAGAATGCGTCGTAGCACCATCTTTTGATGCAGAGGCTTTAGAAATTTTAAAAATCAAAAAGAATTTAAGAATTTTAAAGTTTTCAAAAGATCAAATCCCAAAAAAGAACCAAACTTCTACTAAATCAATAATGGGAGGATTACTCGTTCAAGACACTGATGATAGTGAAGAAAAATCTGAAAGTTGGATTTCAGTAACTAAAAAAAATCCAAGTGAACAGGAATATTTAGATTTGAAATTTGCCTGGAAAATTTGTAAACATGTTAAATCTAATGCAATTGTGATTGCAAAAGATCAACAAACTCTTGGAATAGGGGCTGGACAAATGAATAGGGTTGGTGCTTCAAAAATAGCTTTAGAAGCAGCCAAAAAAATAAATTTTGGAGGAGTTTTAGCAAGCGATGGATTTTTTCCATTCGGAGATACGGTAGAACTTGCAGATAAGTATGGAATAAGGTCTATCATTCAGCCGGGAGGGAGTATAAGGGATGAAGAAAGCATTAAGATGTGTGATTCAAAAGGAATTTCAATGATATTCACCCAAAAAAGACATTTTCTACATTAAGTTAATTTGTCTTTGGATAATAAGTTATTTTATTAGTCTTACGAAGTAAAGCTAACCTTCCAGGCCCTGCGCATAAAAAATAAAGAGAAATAGCTCCATATATAAAAGAAAGCTCAAAAGCATAATTATGACCTTCAACTACAGCTAATGGGAACCCCTCTAAACCTGTATCTAACATGTGAAAATAAACAGCAAATGCCATTGTAGAAAACAGACCAAGTGAGCAAAGTCTTGCAAATATTCCTAAAGCCAATCCTAATGGACATACTAATTGAGTAATAGCAGCTCCAAAGGTCCATATTACTGGATCACCAGGTAAAAAAGGAAAATATTTTCCTACAACAAACTCAGCAAATCCTTGAGGATCTTGAAGTTTTTCCAAACCATGATGAATCATCAATAGACTAAAACCGATCCTTAAAATAAAAATTGATAATTCCCCTAAAATATTCACTTCCGAATTTGATGAAGGATTAGCTACAACAACCTCAACTTTTTGAGGAACTTTAGAGGCGTTCATTTTAGCTATTTGATCTTGATTTGATTGTGTTGTGTCTTCCATACTTCAAATTTTTTAATTATTCTAGATAATAACGTATATATTTAGGAAATATAAACTTGATAAAGTCAAAAATTAAGCAGAAAAATTAATATTTACTTTGTAATAGCAACTAATTTTTCTATAACATCTGCAACAATCTTGTCAGGAGTAGAAGCTCCGGAAGTGATACCGACCTTAATTTTACCTTCTGGAATAAAATTCTTTTTCAAAACTAACTCAGATTCTAGAGGTTTATGACAAATAGAATTATTCTCAACGGAAATCCTATCAGATATATCAATATGAAAAGATTCAATGTTATTAGTTATTGCAATTTCTTGTAAATGAGTCGTATTTGAAGAATTAAAACCTCCAATGACTACGAGAATATCTAAGTCTTCATTGACTAAAGAAAACATTGCATCTTGTCTTTCTTCAGTAGCATCACAAATAGTATTAAAAGCTAAAAAATGATTATTAATATTTGCTGGACCATATTTGCTTAACATAGTTTTTTCAAAAAATTTCCCAATTTCTTCTGTTTCACTTTTGAGCATAGTTGTTTGATTAGCAACTCCTATTCTCTCAAGATGAATATCCGGATCAAATCCATCTGAACAAGCTTTTGCAAACTTTTTCATAAATTTATTTTTATCACCATGTCCTTTAATGTAGTTAGATACATATTCAGCCTCAGCTAAATCAAATACGACTAAGTAATTTCCTGCAAATGATCTAGTAGCAAGTGTTTCTTCATGTTTATATTTACCATGAATAATAGAAGTAAAAGTATGCTTTTTATGTTTCTCAACAGTATGCCAAACTTTAGAAACCCAAGGACAAGTAGTATCAATTATCTGGCATTTTTTTTCATGAAGTAATTGCATCTCTTGAACTGTTGCTCCAAAAGCAGGAAGAATTACAACATCCCCAGTTGAAACGGAGGAAAAGTCTTTTATACCATTTTTTGTAGATATTATTTTTACATTCATTCTGCTGAGATGATTATTAACTGATGGATTATGAATAATTTCATTAGTCATCCAAATAACCTCATTAGGATAATGTCTTCTAGTTTCGTAGGCCATGGCTACTGCTCTCTCAACTCCCCAACAAAAACCAAAAGATTTAGCTAATTTTATTTGTAACCTACCTTCTTCAAAACTAAAATCATTTTCTCTTATTGCTGCTATTAAATCACTCTGATATGACTCTCCTAAAGCCTTTGCCCGTTGAGTAGGCGATTCAAATCCTTTACGGTTATATCTGCCCGAATGTTGTATAGCGTGTTTTATCGCTTGAGTATCCATAATATAAATATTACATCATTAAAATTAATTTTTCGCAAAAAAAAAAGAAACCTGACAAAAGTCAAGTTTCTCAGTTTTATTTTAATTTAGTTTATTTAGCAGATGCAAAGTCTGGATATGATTCCATACCATGCTCTGAAATATCTAAACCTTGAGTCTCTTCTTCTTCAGATACACGGATTCCTCCGAATAATCCTCCGATGATAGACCAAGCGATCCAGCAAGTAACAAGTGTCCAAATAGCATAAGCTGCTGCACCAAGAGCTTGAACAAGAAGTAGATTTATACCACCACCATTGAACAATCCCATACCTGCTCCATCACCTTGAACTGCAGTTCCCCAAAGACCAATAACTAGGGTACCCCATACACCACAAACTCCGTGAACAGAGAATGCACCAACAGGATCGTCAATTTCAGCTGCATCTAGTGCTGCAACAGAGAATACAACGATAATACCGCCAACTAGTCCAGCGAACCAAGCTCCCGCAAGAGTCATATCACCACAACCTGCAGTAATACTTACCAAACCAGCAAGAATACCGTTAATAATCATAGTAAGATCTGGCTTTCCGGAAGTTAAAGTAGAAACAATAGTTGCTCCAATAGCACCAGCTGCAGCTGCAAGAGTAGTTGTTACAGCAACATATGGAACCCATTGATCCATAGCAAGTTGAGAACCAGGATTAAATCCGTACCAACCTATCCATAGAATTAAAGCACCTAAAGTAGCAATAGCCATATTGTGACCAGGCATAGCCTGTGGCTTTCCATCGGAGTATTTACCGATTCTTGGTCCTAGAAGCATAGCTCCCACTAAACCTGCCCATGCTCCAACTGAGTGAACAATTGAAGAACCTGCAAAGTCAACGAAACCAAGAGAATCAAGCCAACCACCATTCCATTTCCAACTACCAGCAATTGGATAAATAAATGCTGTTAATACAATCGCAAAAACAACAAATTCACCAAATTTAACTCTTTCAGCAACAAGACCAGAAACGATAGTTGCTGCAGTTCCTGCAAAAGCAGACTGGAATAAGAAATCAACTGTTGGAACTAATCCAGCATCAGTAACCATATCGGCTGTTACTGTGGGATCAAAAAATAAGCCTCCAAAATATAGCCATCCGTCAGCAACACTTCCTCCGTACATTAATGAGTAGCCAATAAACCAATAAGAGGTTACAGCTAAAGCAAATACGAAAAGGTTTTTAGCAAGAATGTTGACGGCGTTTTTAGACCGACACATACCCGCTTCAACCATAGCGAAACCGGCGTTCATGAAGATCACTAAAATAGTAGCGATCAAAAGCCATAAATTGTTAGCTAGAAAAGCTGCATTCAACTCAGGTAAATCAGCTGCGTGAGCTGAAAGATTAAAAATACCTAAACCAAACAAAGCTAGAGGGACAGTTGCAAGCCACAACATTGAGCGGTTTGAACTGAACCCACGAATACTCCTCAAAAGGAGCATAGGTCCATTAACAAGACTTGCATCTTGAAGCTTGGACCTAGAGCGCCTTTGAGGCGTTTGCAAAGCAGTGGTCATAAATAAAAAATTAGTCTGCAAAAAAACAGGAGGTCCTGTTTCCTTTCATATATAATTTTGCTCAGAAAACTTATGTATGTCTAGTAGTCGTTTATACCAATTTAATAGTTGCACACTAAATTATATTTGTTAAATTAAAATATTTTCCTAAATCAAAATCAAAAATCCCCAAACATTAATTTAATTTCAAGGGTTTAAATCCCTCCCAAGTAATATGATCCGAATGAAACTCAAAACAGCATGGTAATAATAACATACCTGCACTAATTGATTCTCTAAAAAGCTTTCCGTACAATGGATCTGATTCATCTCCAGGGGCAAAATAATCTATATCTTTTCTTGTAATGCAAGGAATTAAAACACTTTTACTTTCAGGAATTAAACCTTTCAATTCAATCAAATGCTTTTGTCCTCTTTTCGTCTCTGTATCAGGGAAAAGAGCTACATTATTATTTGACCAAGTGGTATTCTTAACCTCAACGTAAATGTTACGATTATCAGGATTTGAAGATTTTGGAGTTAAAAGAAAATCAATTCTGCTTTTTTTATCTTTGCCATAAGGCACTTCAGACTTGATTTCAGCTATATCCCCGAGCTTATCTTTTAGTAGATTCTGTTCAATAACTTTTTTAATTAATTTGTTCGCAAATAAAGTATTTATTCCAACCCAAACCTCCTCATTATTACTTCCTGATACTTCCACTTGTTCCCAAGTCCAAGATAGCTTTCTTTTAGTAGAGGAAGAAAAGCTAACACGAACTTTAGCTCCTTCTTTTAAAAGTCCCTTCATTGGCCCTGTATTAGCACAATGAGCAGTAACAATATCTCCATCATTAATTTTAATATCTGCAAGAAATCTTTTGTATCTTTTAATTAAGACGCCTTCAATTAATGGTTCAAATTCGATTATTCGATCGTTCATAAAGTGTGAAGTAGATTAAAAACAAAATATAATGGAATCTAAATCTTCTTGAACAGATTTAAATCAATATCACATGCATTCATATTTTAAAAATAATGTGGCTTCAATTTCGTTTGCCACATCTCTTAGTAAATTTGCGGGTTTTATAAGACAAATATTTATCGCTGCAGCCTTTGGAATCGGAATAACATACGATGCCTATAACTATGCCTACATAATCCCTGGATTTGTACTTATTATTATTGGTGGAATTAATGGCCCATTACATAATGCTGTTGTAGCTGTATTAACTCCACTTAAGAGGAAAGAGGGGGGACTTGTCTTAACAAAAGTAAGTATTAAATTAACTTTATTATTTTTTATTATAGGAATAATTGTTTATTTTAATTCTGGTTTTCTAATAAATTTTATAGCTCCAAATTTAAGTGATGAAGCTAAATCTATCGCAACTTATCAATTAAGAATCCTAACTCCTTGTATTCCTCTTTCTGCTTTTATAGGGTTGAGTTTTGGAGCTTTAAATTCAAGAAATAAATTTTTCATATCAAGCATAAGTCCAGCTTTAACAAGTCTGACAACAATTTTATTTATTTCAGCCAATTGGATCTTTAGTCATCAAAATACAAATTCTAATTATTTGTTTTATTCAGGATTACTAGCAAAAGCAACCTTAACAGGTACTTGTATACAATTTGCTGTTCAGTGCTGGGAAATCAATAAGATCGGCTTATTTAGATTCACTTCAGCTTGGCATTTATTTAAAAATGAAGAGAAAAGAATCTTTAAATTAATCGCTCCTGCAACAATTTCATCAGGTTTAGGACAAATTAATGTTTTTGTTGATATGTTTTTTGCTTCAACCTTTCAAGGTGCAGCATCGGGATTAGCCTACGGCAATTTTCTTATACAAGCTCCACTTGGAGTCTTATCAAATGCTTTGATCTTGCCACTACTTCCAAAGTTTTCAAAATTCAATAGTAATCAAGAGAATAGAAATTTAGAAAAGATTTTAATCTCAGGAATAGAATACTGTTTTTTAACAACTATTTTTTTAACTGGTTTTTTTATCACATTCAATAATCAAATAGTGCAATTTATTTTTGAAAGAGGGGCTTTTAATTCCGAGGCCGTATTTTTAGTAAAAAATATTTTAATTGCTTATGCTTTTGGAATTCCATTTTATCTTTACAGAGATTTATTAGTTAGAACTTATTATGCAATTGAGAACCCAAAGTTACCCTTTCAATTGTCTTTTGCAGGAATAATACTAAATGTTTTTTTCGATTGGTTTCTAGTAGGAGCTCCAACTATAAATTTTGGAAACTTATCTCCTTATAATTTTGGTGTTATTGGGATAATCCTTTCTTCGGGAATAGTTAACCTAATTATTTGTATTTTTCTTACTACAAACTTTAATACTTACGGAATCAATATCCCTAAAACTATTTTATTAAAAAAGTTTCTTCTTATATCATTAGCCTGCTCTATCACAAGCGCAATTTGCTATTCATTTATCAAGGATATAAATGGATTAAATTCGAACATTTGGGAGTTACTTATACTTGTTATGGGATTATTGGTGTTTTTGATAATTTATTTTTCGATAACCAAGTTGTTCGGGGTAAATAAATTAAATCCATTAATCAAAATATGATTAGTATTTATAAATTATCAAGTATTTCTTCTAAATCACAAATTTGTGATGCAGTTATTAACTTAGACAAAATAATTGTTTGATTTCCATCTCCAATTTTTACCTTAATAGCTTCTAAACTTAATTTTGCAGCCTGCTGGCTACCTTTATCTAAATTACTAATACATTCCAGAGCAAGATTTCTTGCTAAACCAGCATCTCCAAGATACAGGTTCCATTTTTCTATTTTTATAAAAATTTTTTCTGAAATAATATTTTCTAGATCACTGATTTGAATCTGAGAATTCATAATTAAGACTTAAGTTGATTGTTTTTTTAAATCCTTAGGTTTTTTTATAAGTACAAATAGTAAATGTGAGGAGAGAATAACTGCCCATGCAATTGCAAAATTATTAAAAAAAACCAAATCATGTTTAATCTCTTTAAAAAGCCAAGTTCCACTTACAACTGCAGTAAATACCATGCAATGAATTACAAAATTTACTATTCGGGAAAAATGTTTGTAAATGGGGTCTTCTGAATCACCATTGCCATACCATTTAATCGGCATAATTATAAATTTAGATTGTTAATATTAGATAGTTTAACTGAAATCCAGTTGACTAAGAGACCCAAGACCAGAGATATTACATAAATATGCGCCTGTAGCTCAGTGGATTAGAGCACCTGACTACGGATCAGGGTGTCGGGAGTTCGAATCTCTCCAGGCGCGTTTAAAATTATGAAATAATTTTTTTATATTTTCCTTTGAAAAATCTATTATATTTAAAAGGTAACTTTTCTTATTTCAATGAATATCCTTCAAGATCTTAAAGAAAGTGATCCAATAATATCTAATTTAATAAGTTCAGAAAAAAATAGACAAGAGACTCATCTTGAATTGATCGCTAGTGAAAATTTTGCTTCAATTGCAGTAATGCAGGCTCAGGGTTCTGTTTTAACAAATAAATATGCTGAAGGTCTTCCTCAAAAAAGATATTATGGTGGATGTGAATTTGTTGATGAGATAGAAGAGCTAGCAATTGAAAGAGCTAAAAAACTTTTTGATGCAGATTGGGCGAATGTTCAGCCTCACAGTGGAGCTCAAGCTAATGCAGCTGTTTTTTTAAGTTTACTTAATCCTGGAGACACAATTTTAGGAATGGATTTATCTCATGGTGGGCATCTAACGCATGGATCCCCTGTGAACATGAGTGGAAAGTGGTTTAATGCTGTACATTATGGAGTTGATAAAGAAACTAATAGATTAAATTTCAATGTCATAAGAGATATTGCATTAGCCACAAAACCAAAAATAATTATTTGTGGATATTCTGCTTATCCAAGAACAATTGACTTTGAATCATTTAGAAGAATTGCTGATGAAGCAGGGGCTTTTCTAATGGCTGATATTGCTCATATAGCTGGACTCGTAGCGAGTAAACTTCACCCTAATCCAATTCCATATTGTGATGTAGTAACCACCACAACGCATAAAACCTTGAGAGGTCCAAGAGGAGGTCTTATTTTATGTAAAGATAAGGAATTTGGAAAGAAATTTGATAAATCTGTATTTCCTGGAACTCAGGGCGGACCATTAGAACATATTATTGCAGCTAAAGCTGTAGCCTTTGGAGAAGCTTTGCAGCCCAAATTTATTAGTTACTCAAAACAGGTTATAAAAAATGCAAAAGTTCTATCTTCAACTTTAATCAAAAGAGGGATAAATATTGTTAGTGGAGGTACTGATAATCATATTGTTTTGCTTGACTTAAGAAGTATTAATATGACAGGTAAGGTTGCCGACTTACTTGTAAGTGAAGTTAACATAACAGCAAATAAAAATACTGTCCCGTTTGATCCTGAATCGCCGTTTGTCACGAGTGGTTTGAGATTAGGAACTGCAGCATTAACTACTAGGGGCTTTAATGAAGAAGCATTTATTGAAGTTGGTGAAATTATCGCTGACAGATTACTCAACCCTGATGATTTATTAATAGAAAAACAATGCAAGGAAAGAGTATTAACTTTATGTAATCTTTTCCCCCTTTATGAAGGTAAACTTGAACCATCAATTAAATGATCCTGACATTAAAGGAGTTGAAATTCTTTCCATAGGAACTGAATTACTTTTAGGAAACATTGTCAATACCAATGCTCAGTGGATATCTGAGGAATTATCAAAATTAGGATTAAATCACTTCAGGCAGTCAACTATTGGCGATAATTCCAAAAGAATCATTAAGTTAGTTAAAGAAATATCTTTAAGAAGTAATCTATTAATTACTACAGGTGGTTTGGGCCCTACTCCAGATGACTTAACTACTGAGGCAATTGCTAAATCTTTTAATACCTCACTTTCTGAGAGAGAGTATTTATGGGACGAAATTAAAAAAAAGCTGGCACTTTCTAGGCCTATTCTTAATAATTCTAGTTTAAAAAAACAATGTTTTTTCCCAAAAGATGCTCAAATAATAAATAATCCCAGAGGTACTGCTCCCGGGATGATTTGGGAACCAATAAAGGGTTTTACTATTTTAACTTTTCCAGGCGTACCAAGTGAAATGAAAGCCATGTGGAAAGAAACAGCCGTTAATTATATTCTAAAGAATTTTTCAAATGGTTATATATTTTTCTCAAATACTCTTAAATTATCTGGTATTGGAGAATCTACGGTTTCAGAAAAAATCGATAGCCTTTTGAAACTCACAAATCCTACTGTTGCTCCCTACTCTAATTTAGGAGAGGTTAAGCTTAGAATAACAGCAAAAGCTAAAAACGAGTTTGAAGCAAAAAATTTAATTAAACCTGTAAAAGAAGAATTGCAAAAAGAGTTTTCAAAGTTTATTTTTGGAGAAAATGATGATAATTTATCAAAGGTATTAATTAAGGAATTACTAAAAAGAAAAGAATCTTTTGGTTGT
>QCGN01000009.1 GCA_003279875.1 Prochlorococcus sp. AG-388-D03 | reverse complement strand
ATATTCCTTTTTGTGTATAGTACGTCTCCCCAACCATATTTTGTTAATTTAGTCGCAACTCTTTTAAAACCATAATTTGTAAGAAAAGAATCGATCTCATTTAGTTTATTTACTCCAATATATAGCTCACATATGCTTACTTCCGTGTAAATGTAATCAATATATTGAAGTTGGTTTTTTAAACCTTTTAATGCTCTTAATTCATATCCTTGAATATCTAAATTAAGGAAATTAAATTCGCTTTTATTAATTTTCAGAGAATCTAACCATTTATCTACAGGTTTAACTGGAACATTTGTTTTTGATGTATAAGTAATTGAAGGATAACTTTTTTTGTGAGTGCCAAGTTCTAGAATTGATGATGCTTGACTATTATTAGCTATATTTAGATCAAGAAAATTTTCTTTTTCACCTGCAGCAAATTCTCCTAAAATCATATTAGGGTAAAAGCTCAATTTATGTTTTAAAGCTTTATATTTTTCTGGATTTGCTTCAATCCACAAGATTTTATTTATTCCTCCTCTTGTATATGGGATTAATTCTTCAGCCTCATGAGCCCCAATATGGATAATCCCATTTATATTGTTAAATTTAAAAAAAGTAAATGGTATAAGCATAAATCAATTATTAAAGTATAAAAACTTTATATGATATAAGCATAAATCAATTATTAAAGTATAAAAACTTTAAATATATTTTTTTCATATTAAAACTTTTCTAATGGTTTGGTATTTCAGATAATCAAAATTAATATAAACTCCATAATTAAAATTAATAAATGATATTGTGATTTAGAAGTATTTAATTGGATAATATATTCAATTAAAATAAATTCAAAATAATTTGCAAATTAACTTATGATAATTTCAAAATTTTCTGGAAGGCTTGCTAATAATTTAATACAAAATATTGGATTATCCTTATTAGGTGAAAAGCTTAATCTTAAAGTATCTAGTTATAAAGTTAACCCAGAGATTCTTAAATTTAATTTAAATCTATGGAGAGAAGGCAGAGTATTAGAAAAAAAATCCCCTTTGAATATTTATGAAGATAAAGATATTGATATTTTGTTTGAGGATCAATTTGAACCTAAATCTTCATTTGTTTTCAAAGGCAACTTCCAAAATGGTGAATTTTTATTGAGAAATAAATCAAAAATAAAAAAAATGTTTCGCTATAAAAAAGATCCTGCTTTTAATAGTTCAAAATTAATCCTTATGATAAGACTTGCCGATGTGGCACATCTTTCTCCCCCATATGATTTCTATAAAGAAGCTATTGCAGATATGCAAAAGAAATTAGGATTAAGCACAAAAATTGAAGGATATATAGCTTCAGATACGCCAAATCATAAAATGGTTAAAAAGTTAGCAAAAAAACATAACTTCAAAATAATTACTGCCGACGCAACAGACACCTTGAAATATGCGGCTCGATTTAAAAATTTTATATTAACGGGAGGTTCATATCACTGGCTTGCAGCTTTTTTAGCTGATGCTAAAAATGTAATTTATCCAGAACATACTTATATGTGGCATGGGGATATTTATAGTCATTTTAAATGGACAAAGAAAGACTGGAAAAAATTTGCACCAATAAGATATTTTTTATTACAAAATTACTTTTGGAAATTTGACTATTTTATCTTGACTTTAAGAAAAACTAAGAAATTTTTTAAGAGAATAATAAGTATTTATTAACTTTTAACTTTAAAAAAAGGACTGTAAATAAAAATTCTTTTTTTTGATTTATTTAGTTTAAATCCATTTAAATTCCTTGTTAAAATTAATATTTATAGTATTAAAAGCTTTTATGATTTAGCCTTTAATAAATTTGAAATTTATTTGCAAAAAATTTGGACTTTCATAAACTAAGGCCTCAGAGTATGCCATATGAATTAATTCGTTTAGGAGGAAGGGGAGATGGTGCTTATCTTCTCCCAGACGATTTACAAAATATTGAAGCATGCTTCTCTCCAGGAGTTTGCGACAGTAAATTATTTGAAGACGATCTCACGCGAAAATTTAATATTGATTGTCATATGTGTGACTTCAGCACAGATTTAAAAAAATTGAGTACTCCTATTATTAAATCGAAACAGACATTTGAGAAAAAATGGCTAGATGTAAATGATAATAAGGATAATATTAGATTAGAGAATTGGGTTGGCAAATATTGTGGAGGATCAAAAAAAGATTTAATTCTTCAAATGGATATAGAAGAAGCTGAGTACAGAAATATAGTTAATTGTTCAAGTGAATTACTCAATAGATTTAGAATAATTATTATTGAGATTCACCAAGTACATAAGTACTTAAACGAAAATATTGGCTCTTATAATTTTGAAAGTTTAATTAATAAATTACTAAATAATCATATAGTAGTTCATGTTCATGGAAATAATTGTGGAATTTGCTTAATAGATAAAAAAACCAAAATGAATATTCCAGAAGTTATGGAGTTAACTTTACTCAGAAAAGATCGTTTTATCACCTCAAATAATAAATTATTTACTCCTATAATCCCCCATATTCTTGATGTTAAAACAAATGTTCCAACTAAGCCAATTCTAGTTCTTAATAAGTATTGGCATCAAAAATTTACATTAAAAATAAAATTAATCAGAACCTTAACTATTTTAAAAATTACTTTGATATGCTTTTTACAGAGTAAAATTTACAAATTAATAATATATAAATCAGATAAAAATCTATTGATAAGAAATTTGAGAAAAATTTATCACTTTTTAAATAAAATTTAAAAATTTTATATACGAATTTTATATGAATAAATTAAATTTTAGTATTTAATTAATCATATATTCTTAATGCTAATTAGTAAGGTGAGAAATTCATTTATCTGTATGCTTTAAAATAATTACCAAGTAGAAAATCCATTTGGGGATGTAAACCATCTCCAAAGATTAATAGGTAAAGGTAAAGCTGGACTAGCCCACTCTAGGGGGTTTCTAGAAAGCCAATCTTTTGGTAGATGATAAACCTTGGCTCCTGGGGTTAAGATATTTAAAAAAGTTAAAACATTTATAAGTCTTATTATACGATTACACTTCCACCCAAGATTTTCATAAATAACGGATAAGGAAAAAGGGATAATAGGGAATGCAAAAGCAAGAGTTCTACTTACATCCGCATTAATACTTGAAGCAATAATAGTTGAAATTATAGAAACTATAAAAAAAATAACTCTAAGAGATCTTTCCTTCCTAATCATAATTATTATTGTAACTATGGGAATTAACCATAACCATCTATAAGAAAGAAAAACTATAAATAAAAATCCTCCCCATCTATCTGGGTTCAAAATCGTATTTAGTCCTACATCATAGATTAGATATCTAAGGTTAGAACTTTCTCCTTCAATTCCTGGACCAATTAATCCAATTGTTAAAAATAATCTTATTAAAATAAAAATAAGAATACCTATAAAAAAACAAAATAAAATTTTAGATAATTTCAAAAAAATATATTTAATATTTTTTATATTAGCTGGCCACCACCAAAGAATTAAGAATGGGATAGACAAAATAAATCTTTCATCATTCATACATCCAATGAAAGTGCATGGAACAATAATCCACCATTTTCTGAAACATAAAATAATAGAAATGGGGAGAAAACTAAGAGAATCAGGGTGTCCCCAATGAGTGTTTGTCCATTGTGTAACCATAGTAGTTGAGATGGCAAACGTTGAAGATAATGCGATTCCTTTTGTCAACCTTTTTGATATTGCTAAATAAAAAAATGATAGAGTTAATATTAGTGCAATGTAGGCAATACCTGGAGAACCAAGCATAGATAAAATATCTCTTCTATCACCACACCAACCTAAGAAATTAGCAATACTAGGCTGAATTATTCTTGAGTATAGTTGGGTTTTTTCTTCACCAAATAAATTTCTACTAAATGGATCTAAACACTGCAATAAAAGATTATCTCTCCTTGTGGTTCCAGAGTTTAGTCCTAAAAAAAGAATAAATCTTGGTGAATAAAAAAAGAAACTAAATAACCATGCAATAAATCCAATAAATATTGATTTTACGGAAATTCTAAATTGATTATTCAACATTTATAAGAAACTCTAAGAATTAAGACTATAGAATATAGGATATAATAGTATGAATAACTAATTATTCCTGATTTTTAAACTTAATAGATTCAAAATAATAATTAACAAAAAAACAAAAAAAATGATAATAATATTTATCAATTACTTAAAAAAGATTTTATAACAATATACTATTAAATTTACTAAAAAATATATTATGGAAAATAAAGAATATGAAGTAATGGCAGAATTAGAGCTAAATCATTGGTGGTACAAGCACTTACATAATTTAATAGAAGAAAGTTTGTATAATGAGGCAAAAAAATTAAGAAGCTCCTTAAGTATTTTTGATATTGGTTGTGGAACTGGAGGTTTAATTTACAGATTAAAAAATAAATCCTTTGTAAGTAATGCTATTGGAACTGATCCTCATCCTTTGGCTCGTAAATATGCGAAGAAACGAGGTTTAGAAGTGAAGAACTATTCTATTGAAAATCTTTCAAAAATAAAGGAAAAATATGATGTTGTTTTATGTATTGATGTTCTTTATCATAAAAATGTAAATACATTAAAAGCAGTAAAAAATCTTTTTAAATTATTAAAACCAGGAGGTATGGTTGTAATAAATGTTGCTGCAATGCCCTCTCTTAAAAGAAATCATAGCGAAAGAGTTATGGAGGGCAGGAGATTTACTTTTAGGCAAATAAAATATCTAATTGAATCAGAGGGATTCAAAATTAATAAAATATTTTATTGGAACAGTTTTCTTACTCCTTTTATTTGGTTAATAAGCAAATGGCAAAGATTATTTCCTAAATCATTACTTTTTTCTAATAAAGATAAATCTTCCTTAAAAACTACTAATGTTATTTTTGGAGGAGTTTTAACAAAAATTCTTTCTTTTGAAAATATTATAAAAAATATAATTTCATTTCCATTTGGATCTTCTTTATTCTTATCTGCTTACAAGCCAGGAAAGTAAAACTCTTATTTTCAGTAATTAATGAAAAACTTAAAAAGTAGTTTATTAAAAGTTTTTAAAAGAAGGTTAGTTAGGTTTGTTGGTGTTGGAATTATAGGGGAAATTCTCTATCTATTATTGTTTGCTATTTTTACATCTTTAGGATACAGAAGCACATTTTCTGTTTTACCCTCTGGATTAATTTGTATTTTATTTAATTCATATATGCACGCAAGATTTAGCTTTAAAATAAATTACGGCTTAAGATTTCTTATAAATTATATTTTAATTCAGATAATTTGTATGATTAGTACTTATATTTTTAGTTTTTTATTTGTTTGGATTGGAATGCATAGTATATCAATAGGTTTTGCTACATTAATAATATGGGGAACTTTTTCATTCTTAATGATGAGCAAGCTTGTAAATTTTCAGAAAAAAAAATAGTTTTTGTAATTTAAGATTTAGATTATATATATTTGATTCTTTATTCTAATTTAAAAATAGATTTTATCGATCTTCTTTACTTATCTTTTTTTAAAATTATCAACGCTTCTAATATTGCTTTGAGGTTTTCCTGATACTGTTAAGTAAATTCTTCCAAGATATTCGCCAACCAAACCTAATAAAAGACACTGGATTCCTCCAAATAAAAGTACTGTAGATAATACTGATGCCCATCCTGAAACAGTTACTCCCTTTATAAGAGTTTCTAAAATTACAATTAATATTCCTACTCCTCCTGCGAAAGCAAATACAGTTCCTATAATACTTGATAACCTAAGTGGCATTAAGGAAAAGCTTGTTAGGATATTAATCCAAAGCCTAATTAATCTTCTTAAATTATATCCACTATTACCTAAAAACCTTTTATCGTGTTTTACTTTAATACTCTCTATTGATTGTGATATTTGGGCAACCAATCCATCTATATAGGGATATGGACCATTATATTTCGCAACTTCTTTTGCGATAGAACCTTTTAGACATCTAAAACTTGAGAGACCAGCATTTTTTGGTAAATCTAAAAAAATATGAGCTGTTAAATGGGCAAACTTACTTCCAAAATTCCTCCATTCAGCATGCTTATCTTCTTCATACTCTCCATAGACAACATCTAAGTCGTTCTTTATTGCCCACTTAAAGAGTTTTATAGCTTCTTCAGGAGGGTTTTGAAGGTCGTCATCTAAATTTATAATATAATCTCCATTAGAATATCTATAACCTGTTAAGACTGCTTGATGTTCACCGAAATTTCTATTGTGTCTAATTAATTTTGAATTTAATTTAGACTTCTTAAGAAGATTAAATAAAGTTTTAAAGCTTTCATCTGTACTCCCATCTTCAACAAATATAACTTCCCAATCAAATGCTAATTTGAGTTTCTCTAATCTATTTAAAAGAGACGGAATAGATTTTTGACTAGAATAAATAGGAATTATTAAACTTAATGCAAAATCTTTTTCAATTTTTATATTATTCACTTTAAATATTTAATTTTTAAAATAACTTAATCATAAATAAATTGTTTTGCATTATTATAGATTTTTTTTATTTCTTTACTTTAGATAAATGTAAAATCAATTTTTAAATTTAACTACCTTATAAAATTTTTAATAAAGTCTCAACTACTTTATAAACATCTGAATATTTCATATAAGGACTTAAGGGTAAGGACAATATTTCTTTAACTATTCTTTCTGTATTGGGTAGGCTTGTTTTGTGACCTGAAAAAAAACTATTTTGATGAATAGCTTTTGGATAATGAATAGATACTGGAATATTTCTTTTAAGACAAAATTTTCTAGCTAAATCTCTTTTTTTATGATTAACCCTAATTACATATAAATGATAGCTATGAGTTTCATTCTCTTGACTTTTTGGCAAAGACAATAGATCACTATTACCAATTAATGGAAATAACAATTTATGATAAAGTTCTGCAAGCTTTCTTCTTTGATTAATTCGAATATCTAGATCTTTCAGTTTTTCTGAGAGTAGTATTGCTTGTAATTCATCTAGCCTACTATTTACTCCAAATCTTATGGCTTCACGATCTGAATTCCATCCATAAGTTCTAAGACTTCTGAAATCCATAATATTGGAATCACTTTTATTTATTAATAAAGCACCTCCATCTCCTAATGCCGCTAAATTCTTCGTGGGATAAAAACTAAAAGTAGAAAAATCTCCGAAAGTTCCTACTGATCTATTTAAATATTTTGTACCGCAAGCTTGAGCACAATCTTCTATAAAAGGAATACTGAAGTTACTACAGATTTTACATATTTTATCAATTTCACAAGATCCGCCATAAAGATGAACGGTAATAACTGCTTTAATATTCGGATTCTTTATTAATGTTTCATTTAAACTTTCTGGGCAAATCGTAAAATTTATATTATTTATATCTACAAAAATAGGTTTAGCCCCAATACGCAATATAGATGCTGCAGTTGCATAAGCAGTGTGTGAAGGAATAGCAACCAAATCCCCAGGACATATTTTTAAACCTCTCAGGGCAAGTTCCAAAGCATCAGTTCCACTCGCAACTCCTAATATTTGTTTTTTATCGAGATTATTCTTTAACCATAGTGAAAAGTTTCTTTCGAATTCATTTACTCCTGATCCAAGAATTATTTGCCCATTATTAATTATTCTAGATTGAGCTTTTATGAGAAATTGTTGATAAAATTTTGCATCAGATAGAGGAAAATTATATCTGGAATTTCTTGATAATTTATTTTTAAAGAGATAATCTCTTACCTTTTTTATTTTATTATTCATAAGTAAGAATTAAAATTTTCTGAATAATAATTTAGTGTCTTCTTTAATGTATATTCTAAATTTTTGATAGGTTCCCAACCTGTCTCGCTTTTGAATTTTTCATAACATGAATAATAATCTCCAATATCAATTTTCTTCCTTACCTTTGGGTATTCCATACATTTTATTTCTCCCTCCCCATATATTTCTATAAGCTTATTTGCAAGATCTAATAACTTTATTGTCTCACTACTCCCAAGATTATATGGGGCAGAGATAAGTTTTTGGTTCTTGCCACAAATAATTAATGCAGTGACAACATCTTCAACATCATTAAAATCGCGCAATTGTTCTCCCCCCCATACTTCTATGGGTTTACCTATAATTAAATTCTTTATCCATATCCCTAAAAAAGTTTGTCTTGCATCTTTAATTCTCATTCTTGGACCAATTGTATTTGTGAGTCTAAGAGTGCATGTACTTAAGTCGTATACATTACTATAAAGTTTATGATATAACTCAGAAGCATGTTTGTGAATACCATTAATATCCACTGGATTTATATTATGTACTTCATTTACTGGCAAATATCTTGGTTTGCCATATATTTGTCTTGTACTAGCAAAAATTATTCTTGCAGATGGATTTACTTTCCTGCAAGATTCAAGAAGAGAAAGTTGAGCTATACAATTTATTTCTAAATCAGTATTAGGATCTGTCATCGAATCTAAGTGACTGGTTTGTCCTGCTAAATTAAAAATTATTGATTTATTTTTTAATAAATATTCCATAGAAAATTTATCTCTAATATCAGAAAAATTTATTTTGAGTTTTGATTCATATCCATTTAGATTAAATAAATTCCCCCCATATTCTGGAATTAAACTATCTACAATTGTTACTTCGCCTCCTAAATCAACAATCTTTCTGGCAAGATTTGATCCTATAAAACCAGCTCCTCCAGTTATTAGAACTTTCTCTCTACTCCAATCATTAAATAGTGAGTTATTAAAATCTGACATAAAATTTATGTAAATTTCTTTTTAGAATGTTTATAAATAATCATTAATTCAATAATAAATGCTTGAAATATATTAGAAAGTGAAATGTTGATCTTATTTTTATAAAGTTACAAACTTTCTTAAATAAATTCCCTTTATTGAAAATTAAAAATGTTTTTAAACGAAAAACTATTTGAAAATGTCGTAAAGAATAGTCCAATTGCGGCTATAGATTTATGCATATTTAATGACGCTAAAGAAATTCTTTTAGGTAAGAGAATAAATCATCCAGCAAAGAATTTTTTCTTTGTTCCTGGTGGAAGAATTAGGAAAGGGGAGACATTATTTATTGCTTCAAAAAGGATTCTAAATGGTGAATTAAATTATGAAATTGCAGAGCAAGATTTTAACTTGTTTTCTTTATTGGGAGTTTTTCAACATTTCTATGATGAAAATGTTTTTGGAAATAAACAATTTTCTAGTCATTACGTTGTAATAGTATATGTGGTTCCATTGAAAGTTTTAAAAAAGTCAAACATTGGGATTTTCAATGATCAGCATGATGAATATATTTGGTACAATAAAAATATTTGTAAGGATGTATTAATACATCCTTATTGTAAAGAATATTTAAATAAATTATAAATCAAAGGTTATCCATAATTATTAAATTTTTCAATTAATTTTTTAACTTGATAACCCCTCTCAAATGTGGGCAAGTCTTTTTGATTGTAACCCTGTACTGATAAGATAAATTTTTTGTATAGTTCCCTCAATGAAAATGTTCTGGTGTCCTCATAAGCAGCTGGTATTATACTTGAGGCATTAAATAATGAAATTTTTTTGTTTTCTTTCTCTATAAAAACTGATTGATCGCATGCTCTAAATGGAGGCTTATGCTCGAATATTAGTTTCTCTTCATTTCCATTTATAGTAATACGCATGCCAATTGAATTTTTATTGCAATTGCTAACTTTAGATGAAGCCAAAATATTATTTTTCAAAATAAAATTTACTTCAGCAAAATCCTCTGCTGTTACAGGTTTATTATTCGAATCATAATCTTTTCGGTAAGGTATTATTATTTTATTTGTTGATTTAACGACCTCATTTATTTCACTATTAAATAACCATTGAATTAAATCAATTATGTGTATTAGAAAAGCGTTTATAACCCCTCCACCTTGTTCCTTGTCATTCCTCCAAGTCCATAAACTATTAGGATCACTTCTTCCTGATGTTAGCCAAATTACTTCAACTGATTCAATCATATCGATACTTTGATCATTGAGTTTAGATTTTAAAAACTGAATTCCAGGCTCAAAACGATATTGAAAATTTATGCAATTTGAAAGATTTAACTCTTGAACCAATGAATTTGCATTTTGACCTTGAGTAGATGAAAAGCAAAATGGTTTTTCGCAAACAATATGAATATTACTTTGAGCGACTTTTGAGATTAAATTAAAGTGATTCCTAGGAGGAGTAGCTATTGTAATTATATTTGGTTTAGATTTAATTAATGCTTCTACAGAGTTTAAATATATTTCTGGATTTGAAAGTTTTGAAAGAAGGTTACCTGAACCAGAATCAGCTATACCAACTATTTCTACACCTTTAATATTTTTTAAAGCTTTGAAATGACATTCATATCCAAATCCTCCTCCTATTATTCCAAATCGCATGTCTTTTTATTTAATCAATTATTCTAACTTCAGGCAGTGGGATAATAATTTTGGATTTTAGACCTTTTGCTCTGAGCTTACTAACAATAGGTTCCCAATAGTGCCATGAAAGAATAATTGCAATATCTGGTTGCTCTTCAAACATAATCTCCTCATCAACGATTGGGATATATGTTCCAGGGGTGAATAATCCTAGTTTTAGCGATGCAGATTGCTCTGCTATATAACTCAGAGCATCTGAATCTAGATTGCAGTAACTTAATAATGTTGTTGCTCTTCCAGGACAACCTATTCCTACAATTTTTTGATTATTATTTTTTCCTTCTAAAATAAGATTTTGGAGTTGAAGTTTAGAATTTTTTATTTTGTTTGTGAACTCATGATATATTTTGTTTTTATATAAACCTCTATCAACTTCTTCTTCAAGAAGATTTGTCACTTTGTTTGAGACCTTATGTGATTTTCCTTTTCTTGCATAAACCCTTATTGATCCTCCGTAATTAGGAATTCTATCTATATCGATAACAGTAAAATTGTAATACTCAAAAAGTTTTATAATTGATTTAACAGAATAATACTTAAGATGTTCGTGATAAATTGAATCATATTGAACAGTATCAATTAAATCTAATAAGTAATGTGACTCAGTAACAAATAAACCATTATCCACTA
The DNA here is from genome assembly GCA_003279875.1 of Prochlorococcus sp. AG-388-D03. GTDB lineage: Bacteria > Cyanobacteriota > Cyanobacteriia > PCC-6307 > Cyanobiaceae > Prochlorococcus_A. The sequence goes on along the minus strand of QCGN01000009.1, from coordinate 32,037 downwards.
ATAGATTTTCAGCACCCATAATCAAGCTTCCTAATTGGGAGACATGAGCGAACATATTACAAGCAGTAATTACCTCAGCTTTGCCATATTCTTTAGTTATTTCAGAAACTAATAAATTATTAAAAAATTTTTGAATTGTTTTAATTCCTTTTTCATTTGCTAAATTTGCAATATTCGTAGGCTCAAAACCTAGGACTCTCATCTTCTCTCTCTGGAATCCTTCTAGCAATGTTCCATCATTTGAACCAAGATCAACAGCTAACCCACCTTCTGGTAAATTGTATCTTTTAACAATAGTTGATGCTGTATTTCTTAGATTATTAGCGAGGGTGGGAGTAATACCACTTCTATATGGATATTCGGCAAAAAATAATTCTTCAGGCTCTACAACATGGTCTATTTGAACTAAACCACATTTTTCACATCTTAGTAAATTGAGAGGATATCTTTTTTCTGGTTGACTTAACTGTTCTGGCCAAATTAGAGAATCACATGGTGCTTGATGCCCTAAATTTATTATGTTTATTAATTCCTTATTACCGCATATTTGACAACAATTTATTTTTCCATTACTCAGATTATGATTATTATTCATAGGGCTTTAAAATAATTTAAATATTTGAGTAAAAAAGATTTAATATATTATTATACATAATTGCTCTTAGGAATTTGTAAAAATTATTCACCACATAATTTCATTATCATATCAAAATTAAGTAAATACAATCCTATTAAAGAAGATTTATAAATTTTTTAATTTTACTGATTTTGGAGATTTCCTTAACCAAAAAGTTTCAAGACCATATAAATACCATCTCATGTAGTCAAAAACCCATTCAAAAATCTTAAATCTACTTTTGCCAAATTTTCTTTCTTCCCAATAAGAAGGTACTTCAGCAATTGAAAGACCTAATCTGTTCGCTTTAACTAGTAACTCAATTGAAAAAGTAAATCCCTTTGTAGATTCGATTTTGATCATCTTTAGATATTTAAGAGAAAAAAGTCTAAAGCCGTTAGTTACATCTTTTACAGAAATACTTGATAGATAAAATAATGAAAAAGAAGCTAATCTGACTAAAACAGACTTTATTAATGGACAATTCCTCATTGCACCTCCTCGTATAAATCTACTTGGAACCACAACATCGTTTCCCATCAAGAATTTTTCGTACATTAGATCCAAAATTTTAGTATTTATGAAGTCATCAGCAGGATATACAATAACTGCCTCTGATTTGCATTCTTCAAAACCAGAAAGGATAGCGCCATGAGGTCCTGTGTATTTATTCTTAATTTTGTAAATTTTGAAATTAAAAGATTCTTTATTAAACGAAGTTAACGTTTTATCTGATTCATCATCATAACAAAGTAAAACTCTGAATTTTGAGGAAACATCTTTTTCTAAAAGGGTAAATAATTTAGCAATATGTACTTCATTAAATACAGGAATAATAATATCTAGTTTGTTTTTAGAATTCAGCAATTTTACAAATTAATATACTTGTGTAAATCTTATTATATGAAATTTATCCTTATTTAATTTACTTATAATAGTAGAATGAATAGTAACAAAAAATTAGTTAATCCTAAATTTAATGAAATATTTTTATCCTTAATCTTTGATTTATAAATATTATGAAAAGTTTACTTAAAGATCAAAATAAATTGTTTTTTAAAAGATGTGATAATTTAATTCTAAAAATTTTTTCTACTCAAGAAATAGGCTGGAAAATAGATATTAAAATAGCACTTTTTGCATTTGCAATAACTATTTTTTTTGTGTTTCCTTCTTTATGGCTTTATTTTAAACAAGATACTGCAGGCCGCTTGACATATCAGATGCTTCAATCTGAAAACCCTTTAAATAGAGATCTTCCTCTCACTGCGCAAATATTAAGCTATAGATTTTTAGTCCCAACATTGAATTATTTTTTGGGATTAAGAGGTTATAACGTGGTGGTTATACCTGTGATATCATCTTTAATTAATTTATTTTTAATTAGTCGAATCATTAGAAAAAGTACAAAAGATATTTTGTTTAGTGTAATTTGTGTAATTGGAATTTCATTAACGTGGTTTATTACAGAAGGAACGGCTTTCTGGAACACTACAGATTCTGTATCACACTTATTACTTTTATTACCGGCTGCATTTAAGATTAATCCCACTTATTTTATTTTCGCACTCCCATCTTCATTATTTGTAGATGAAAGATCTATTTTTGCCTGCACTTTTCTATGGTTATTTCTTATTAGAAGAGATCTAATGGGTGGTAATTATTTAAATGAAATTGGAACTAATTTTTTTAATTTAAAAATAAATAGAAATTTATTACTTACTACCTTTTCAATGTTTATTGGGCTTATTTTTTGGATTTTAGGCCGTTATATAATTGATGCTGGAATAATTGCTCCTACTCCTGATATAAGTATAGTTACCCAACAAATTCCTGATTTTTGGGTATTTATCTTAAAAAATTGGCCGCCACAGATTTTAAATTATTTAAGCTCTTTCAGATGGGTTTACTTTTTTCCTTTATTCTTGATTATTGAATTACTGAAAAAAAGTTCAAATAATCTTAGGAAAATATATGGTTTTAACTTTAAGGATTATTTTGGATTACATTTTTTAGTTTTTCTTTTTTACAGCTCAATAGTAATGATTAATGGAGATGTTTGGCGATCAATGTCCTTTACATATTTCTTTATATTAGAGTCTATTTTGATTTTATATACTTTAAATAAAAAATTTATTTTGGTGTTAAATTATTGGATAACATTTTTAATGCTTGCAACTCCTGCCTGTTTCTTTGGATTGAATTTAACCCCTCAAATATCTTTCCCTTTACCTGTAGTTTTATTAAGAACCTATTTTGGATTTGGAGAGTCATATATGACATTTTTTAAAAAACTATTTATATTCGTACCAAGTTAGTTGTCTTATGAACCTACTTTTAAAAGTTTTAAATATCTAAATGGTTTAAAAAATAAATAATTTAATTTAATTTAATATAATCTAATAAAGATTAGTCTCATTACTTTTGAAGCAATTAAATATACTTTTTAATTTTGAGTTTAGTTATTATTATTAACTAAAAATAATGATAACATTAGATATGAGTAAATTTTTTGAAAAAAACTTAAGTATCATACTTTTAGCTACAAATGCATATTTCTTATTTTCTATTTCAGGCAGTTTAAAAGAATCAGCCAAATATGATTCAGATTTAAGAGCTTGTGCAAAGATGAAAGCTTTTATGATCGATAAAGAAACATCTAAGTTATATGAGCAAAAAGCTTCTATAATTTCAGGAGTAGAAACTAAGTTTATAAATGAATATTGTAAAAAGTTAACAATGCAAAACTTTTTTTAATATCTGTAAAGAACTAATAACAATGAGTGTAAAAAGTTTATTAATTATTTCCTCTCTATAACCTTTTATATAGATTTGGATTAAAATTTTTTCTAAAAAAGGCTTTATCAGTAATATACTTATTTGATATTAATTTTAAATTAATTTAAATAAAAAACTTAATTTTTTTAATAAATTAGAGTATTGTTAGTTGAATTTTATTTCGTAATTTGGTTGTCTATTTATATATTTTTGAATATTTTTTATCTAAGGTAATATCTTATTTTATCCGAAATTTATATTTTCTTGGAATATACCAAATAGATTATTTCCAAGAAGTGCAGATATTATGAGTAAAAAGGCAACGATCCCAAATAGTACACTAACGTCTTTTATATCATAGGGTTTTTCAAAAAGAGATTTTTTATTTTCCATATTAAAATTTAGAAATATTAAGTTATTTATTCTAATTTATTTTCTTTAAAATTAGTCGTATTTAATAAGTAAATGTTTAATTACTTAAATCATGATTACATAAAAAAAAAGATGCTAATCAATGAGAAAATTTATAACACTAAAAAAGCATTTAAAATATCCAATTTTATATTTAATTTTATTTTTTTTAATGACCACCTTTTATTCTTAATATAAAAAAAAAGAGGCTATTAAAGCCTCTTTTTTGCTTTTCCTTTTTTTAAGTTAGAAAGAGAAAGTTGTAGATAATGCTACACCAGTGAAATCATCAGTAGTTCCAGAACGTTCAACTATAAAACCACCAAAAGTCATTGATGTCGAGTCATTAACGTCCCAACTGTATGATGCTTCATATTGAAGTGTTTCTTCAGCATTCTCTAATATTGGAGTTGTTGTACCTAAAGCAATATTAAAAGCTCCTGGTCCAATCTCAGAAGATGAAACACCTGCAAACCAGTTTGTTCGGTCTGCTTCTTGCTCCATATCAGATAGCTGATATCCAATGCTAAGACTGTCTATAGGACCATCAAATGTGTAATATCCGTTAAGTCCCCATACGACAGCATCCTGATTTGTACCAATTAGAGTACCTTTAGAATCGTTAGAATCAATTTTTTCTTTCATATTGAAAGTTAAAGTGCTTCTTATTCTTTATGATAATTAACTTTTAGAAATGAAACTTCCAATAAAAAAACCCCAATCAATATTGGGGTTTATGATTGGTAGTTTTAAAAATATTTTAAAACTAGCTTGTGTAAGATTTTCCTCTGTAAACAAGATTAGAATGCAGCTTCTTAGCAGCTTCTTTATTTTGTGTGTACTTTTGACCTCGATAAATTAGAGTCATTTTTTTCTCCGGTTTCGCTTAAGTCCCCGTTCCATGGCTTAAATCGACTTGCGGCCCGCATATACGAGTTGAACGTTTTGGTAGCGGTTGCTACAAATATACATTAGCATATGGTAAATTTTTTTGTCTAGGTTTTCAATAAATTATTTATTATCGTTTTGATCGAAAAGTCTTTAACTATATAAAAAAAATAAATTGTTTCCATTATCTAAATATATTTATGCAGGTTACATTTTGTTCAATTAATCGTTTTATTTTTAATAAACTTACTTTTTAACTGTAAAATTCAAAAGATTATAAAGTTGTTTTATGTTTTCAAAAAACAAAAAATCTCCCAGTAAAAGAGTTACCGCTGTTGAAGAAAAACCTTTGTTTGCTCAGTTACTACCATTTGCGAATGTTATGACTGAGAAGGTTCAGGTTGTGAATGCTTTGGCTTTTACTTTAATAATGGGCGTTTCGATTTTTGGGATTGCTCTTTGGAGGCTTTCTGCCTTAACTTAATTATTTGATTTTTTTAGGGTTTAATTTCTGACTCTTTGTTATTAATAATTGTAATAAGCCACTTAGAAGCCAAAGCTCTTGATATGGATCTGTTTTTCAGAAACCTGCATATATAAATATGTAGGTTTTTTTCGTTTGTAGAATTAAATTTTCTTTCAAACTCTAAAATCTCTTCCTCTGTAGTTCTTTTTCTAAGTTGATCAACCAATTCATGAGTAGATGAATCATTAAATAAATTACTAATATTTAAGCTTAATGTCATAATCAATTTTATACCTACTTTAGATGTAGCTATAAATCAATTTTTTAAAAACAATAATTTCTTTTTTTTACAAAAATTTAATATTTAATTTTCTGGTTTCGCTAGGGGGAGTAGACACTTGTCTGAATCACAACCTGCTGGGCCTGCTTCAGAGAGCTCTCCAACGTCATATTTATTCAGAGCATCAAAGAAATCATTACTTACTTTCCTTTCGGTTACTTTTTCTTGTAAAGATAAATATTCCTCTTTACTTATTGGTTCAAAAGGTAATCTTGGGAATGTAGCATTTGCACTGAATCTAGCTAATAATGCGGCAGATATATAACCTTCGTTATTTTCTATCGCACTATGTATGGCTTTCGCTAAATCCTCAATTTCACTTTCTCTGAATTCAACTGTTGCAGAAGTATTATGCTCTGTATAAAACTTTTGAACTTGCATGTAAAAATCGAATTGCGCTAGGGCAGAAAAATTATTTATATCTATTTGGTCTGCTCCTTCTATATTGGCCCAACTTACCTCTGTTGGAATCTCTACTAGCCATTCGGTACATCTTGGATCAAATGGATTATCGAGCAAGCAGCCGTTTTCGTCTTTATCAGATTGAGAGGGAACTACGGAGTAACCATAATCCATACAAGCTAATGCAATTGGATCGTTCTTTCTGAAAGTTATTCTTCTTAAAAACCTTTGCGCTTTAGGTGGATGCCATCCAGGAGCGGCTCCTGTTAAAAGACTTTTGGTACCTGCGGGTTGAACTGTTGTGCATCTATTAGGCCTTCTGAGATTATGTTTATCGCAGTATTCCCAAACAGTTTCTTTTACAGTTTGCCTCCATGAGTCTAAGAATTTAGCTTCTTGCTTTTTAAATTCCCTCCCCTCTTCGTTATCAGGTCTGCCACTTTCCCACCACTTTAACCATGGAGTTCCAAAGGCATGAACACAGAAATCAAATAATCCTGTAAAACTAACTCCTACAATAGGATCATATTCCCTACTTTTTCTATATCTCTCAACTTCAAATTCATGATTAAGTAAGCATGCAACTGAAAGAGCAGCAGCTTTAAAAGCTTTTTTTTGCTCCTCAATATTTTTTGGGTCAATTTGGTTTAGGTGAACTTCGGCCAAATTACAATGAAAATCATTACCCAAGATTTCTCCGCAAGGATTAAGCCCATACCTACTCATCCTATGATTTAGTTCTTCTTCCGAAAAAGGACCATAATTCATATTAATCCAATTTTTTGCTTCTTCTTTACCCTGTTCTGAATATATTTCTATAAATTCATTTTTGAGTTCCTCTCGGTTTAATATATCTGCGTTTGATCTTGCTATTGCTTCTGGTGCAAACTGAATAGCTCCCTCCCCTGAATGGAATTGCTTGGTTACAGCATCCAAAATTGTTTGATAAGAGGGTTTTGTATGATAAACCCTTGTGTGGTTGGCCATTCTAAGAGCGTCCTTTTCGGGATCTATTCTCCAATTTCCATCCTCATCTTGACTCCATAGATTCTCTTTTGCAGAAGCTGCTTCTTTATCGTCAGATGCAAACTGCCTCATTCCAGCGCTTCTTCTTATATTTCCCGCAACTATAGTTACAGCCGCTTCATCAATTAGTAAGCAACATTCAACTGTATTTAACTTTCTACCAATAGCTTTACCTAAAAGAGAAGCAACTCTAGAGTAAAGATCTTTTAATTTAATAGGATTTGCCATCCCTCCAAAACCTTTTAATGATTCTCCTGCGGGCCTAATATCTTCTAAGTTAATATGAACATTAATTTCTTTTTCAAGACTTTCATTACTTGATGCCTCAAGAAGGTACTTATAACTATCTACCCAGCCTCTCCTGCTATCCCCAACTTTTATAAAAATATCTTTACCCTTAATTACCAAAGAAGATTTTTCCTGCCTTTGGTCTTTAGAAGTTATGCCTACTTCGCTAACTGATTTAATATTTAATTTATTTTTGACGATTGGAAGGTTATTTATAAAATGAGGCTCTATTATTGCTCCTGTGCCACAACCCATCATTGCTAGATCCATCATTAAGGCAAAGGCTTCCCAATCAATTAAATTTGTCGAAGTACAATTGTAAGCTCCTGAAAAATTCTGGTTTTTATTAATCCAAGGAGTACCTCCAATCCATAACCATCTTCCTGATGGTTGAGCCTTTTGGTTGCGTTGCATTTCTCTCATTAAGATCAATTCTTGATCAGAGAGTTTTCCTAATTCTTTTAATCCAGATAAATTTCTTTCTCCAACTTCACTCCAATTCTCTCTTTTGCCGGAAGCTGTCTTTCTGCTATATGACCTAAAGAAGACAGGGTAAGCGGCTGGAGCTGTTTTTGGGAAATCATCTTTTCTAAGATTATTAGAATTGCTCTCAGAAGAAGCTTTATTTGGTGCAATTGTCACGATTAAAAAGTATGTAAATTTACCTGTAAAGGAAGAATAACTCTACCTGTGGCGTCTGCAACCATTCTTACCACTATTTAACGGTTTGTGTAAAAATATGTTTATTATGAAATCTTTGTTCACGGAAGTTTATGGAAAGAACTGTTGAACCTGAATTAATGGATAGTAAAGACCAGGTTATTTCTTATGCTAAAGCTGACTTTTCAGAAGGGGAGAATAAATTTATTAATCAAATAAATTATTATTTGATTAAAAATAATATTAATTTGAATGAAAACGAATTAATTGTTGATTTGGGATGCGGACCAGGAAATATAACTGAAAAGTTATCCATAAAGTGGCCTAGAGCTACCGTTGTTGGGATTGATGGCTCTGAAGAAATGATTCGATTAGCCGAGAAAAATAAGAAATCCTCTCCAAATCTGAGTCTATTGAAAAATTTATCCTACATTTGCGCTGATATAAAAAGTCTAAAACCATGTGATATTTCTTTAGAAAAAAAAATAAGTTTATTGGTTAGCAACAGTTTAATTCACCACATTACATATATTGATGAATTTTTTAATTGCTTAGATAAACTATCAAGTAATCAGACTATAAATTTTCATAAGGATTTAAAAAGACCGATTGATGAAAAGTCAGCCCTAGAACTAAGAGATAAATGCGCAGAGACCAATAATGATATTTTAACTAATGATTATTACTCTTCATTAAAGGCTTCTTATACTTTAAAAGAATTAAAAAACTTCCTTTTAGAGAAGAAATTATCCTCTTTAGAAGTGTTTGAAGAAGATGATCAGTATTTGGTCATTTATGGTAAGGTTTAAAGTTAGTTAGATTGATTAGATAGAGTTTAATGAGTTTAAGTAGTAAAAAATTAGATAATAAGGATATCTTAGATGCTGTAAATAAAAGAAGAAATTTTGCAATCATTTCCCATCCTGATGCTGGCAAAACAACTCTTACTGAAAAACTTCTTTTGTATGGAGGTGCGATACAGCAGGCAGGGGCTGTAAAAGCAAGAGGTAATCAACGGAAAGCTACTTCTGACTGGATGGAACTTGAGAAACAAAGAGGTATTTCAATTACTTCAACTGTTTTGCAGTTTGAATATAAAAGATCAGTAATAAATCTTTTGGATACTCCTGGCCACAAAGATTTTTCTGAAGATACCTACAGAACTTTAGCCGCCGCTGATAATGCAGTTATGCTTGAAGATGCTGCTAAAGGATTAGAACCTCAAACAAGAAAACTATTTGAAGTATGCAGAATGAGAAAAATACCTATTTTTACTTTTATTAATAAGATGGATAGACCAGGCAGAGAACCCTTTTCTTTACTAGATGAAATTGAATCAGAGCTTGGTTTAAATACTTTGCCAGTCAATTGGCCTATTGGTATTGGAGAGGAATTTAGAGGGGTTATTGATAGGTTTTCAAGAGAGGTTACCTTATTTGATAAGGCTGCTAGGGGGAAACAGTCTAATGAGAAAAGAATGAATTTAGATGATAAAGAACTTTCAAAATATGTAGAGAGAGAATTACTAGATATATCTCTTGAAGAGCTCGAAGTGCTGGACGAGGCAGGATCGAAATTAGATAAAGAAGAAATTTTTAATGGATCTCTTACCCCTGTTTTTTTTGGTTCGGCAATGACTAATTTCGGGGTTAGACCCTTTTTAGATAGTTTTTTAAAAATGGCTCAAAAACCAACTTCAAGAAATAGTAATAAGGGAGATATTGATCCTGCAAGCGATGAGTTTAGTGGTTTCGTCTTCAAGTTACAGGCAAATATGGATCCAAAACATAGAGATAGAGTTGCTTTTATAAGAGTTTGTAGTGGAAAATTTGAAAAGGATATGTCAGTTAAACATTCTAGAACAGGAAAAACTATTAGGTTATCTAGACCTCAGAAAATATTTGGTCAAGACAGAGAAGTCGTCGATGATGCTTATCCTGGAGATGTTATTGGACTAAATAACCCTGGAATGTTTTCTATAGGAGATACTTTATACACAGGAACTCATCTTGAGTATGAGGGGATACCTTCTTTTAGTCCTGAAATATTTAGCTGGCTAAGAAATCCAAACCCTTCAGCATTTAAAAACTTTAGGAAAGGAGTAAACGAACTTCGTGAAGAAGGTGCTGTTCAAATACTTTATGACTTTGATGAGAGCAAAAGAGATCCTATCCTTGCAGCTGTAGGACAATTACAATTGGAAGTAGTGATTCATAGATTAAAAAATGAATATGGCGTAGAAGCTAATCTTGAATCAATGCCATACCAACTGGCACGATGGATGTCGGATGGATGGTCAGCTATTGATGAATTAGGAAGGATATTTAATTGTAAGATAGTAAAAGATTGTTGGAATAGGCCAGTGATTCTTTTTAAAAATCAATGGAATCTTAATCAATTTATTGAAGATAATGCAAATTTAAATTTAAAAAAGGTAGCTCCAGTTGTTAGTGGAGTTGAACCAATTGTTTTATAAAGTCCTAATGGATAATAAAATTGGCTAATCTATAAATATTAAAAAAAAAAAATTGGATTCAGATAAGAGAAAAAACAATCCTGATAAAACTCCTTATGAAATATTGGGTGTTAACGAAGGAGCTGATTTTGAAGATATACAAAAAGCAAGAGATACTAAAGTTAAGGAGGCTGGTGAAGATTTACTACTTAAGGCAAAAATCGAATCATCTTTTGATCAGTTGTTAATGGGGAGTTTAAAAGCAAGGCAATCTGGTAATGTTAGTTTCGAAGCGCAAAATGCTTCAAAGAAAGAGAAACAAATTAATAAACTAATTAATAACGATTTCCCCCTCTTATCAAAAATTAAAAATTTAAATAATAACGTTAAAAAGTCAAATGAATACAGTCTTCCACAAATCACACCTCCATCTTTTGATAATCTTTCAATAAAATTATCTGTTGGATTATTATTTTTAATATTACTTTTAATAAGTCCTGATTCTTACAATAGACTTTTGCTTTCTATATCGACACTAATACTTACTTATATTCAAATTAAATCGGGTAAAAGATTTATTAGTTCTTTAGGTTGGAGTGTAACATTTCTTTCAATAGGGTTAATTTTTGGAGGTTTATTTGAAAATAATTCATTTATTCAAGAAATATCAAATAACTCATTATCAATTCAAAAAATTCAAAGTTTACCAGCAATGATAATTTTATGGATTGGAGTAATCTTTCTCTAAATTAAATTTTTATCATAGCTTCAATTTCTTCTGAACTTATTAGATATTTATTTTTACAAAATTCGCAAACCAATTCGGCTTTTCCATCCTTTTTCAAAATATCCTCTAATTCATTTTTATCAAGCATTTTCATCGCATTTAAACTTCTTTGTCTAGAGCACCTGCATTCAAATCTAACTTTTTGAGTTCGAGCTTTCTCTGAAATTGATTTATCGTCAATATCTGGAAATATTTTTTTTATTATTGATAATAGATTGTCTTTTGATTCAAATAAATCTTCGCTAAAAGAATTAATTTCTTTACATCTCTCTTCAAGCAATGAAACTAGTAAGGGATCAGTTTCTTTTTTAGGTAAAACTTGTGCTAACAATCCTCCGCTACAAATAAGATTTTTATTTTGAATCTTTTCCCCAATAAATACAGCTGAGGGAGTCTGCTCTGAATGATATAAGTATGAGGCTATATCTTCTGCAATATTCCCGTTCACTAACTCAACAGTGCTAGTAAAAGGTTCACCATAGCCATTATCTCGAATAACATTTAAATATCCTGTACCAAGTGCTTTTGTGAAATCAAAAGAATATTGATTTGGGTTTGTTTTTACTAAATCTAATTCCAAATTGGGATTACCTACATACCCTCTAACTTTCCCATCTCTACCGGCATCCACTAATAAACCTTTTAAAGGTCCATCAGATCTTACTCTTATAGTTACTCGACCATGCATTACTTTCATCGAACTAGCCAATAGCAGAGAGGCACTGAAAGCTCTGCCTAGTATGGAAGATGTTAGATATGATAGGTTATGCCTCTCTTTAGCCTCCTTAGAAGCGTTTGTTGTTAATACTGCAACTAATCTTATGCCTCCTTTAGCTGCAGTTGCTCGGACAATTTTATCACGCATGATTTTCTTTCATTAATTTCTTAATCTTCCCTCTTTCAAGTGTTAATATTTTAGACGGTATATTCTCAAATATAGAGGGTTCATGAGTAACAATTATTATTGTATTTTTATTTTTTAGATTGAGAACTAAATTTTTAACATCATTTTTCATTGACCAATCAAGCCCAGCAGTGGGCTCATCGAGTAATAGAATTGTTGGATTTCTAATTAGTTGAACTGCTACTGCTAATCTTCGTTGTTGACCCCCACTCAGTTGTTCTGGCGGTTGGGTCAACTTTATACCAGATAACCCAACTTTTTTTAAAACAATATCTATACTAGTTTCTCTTAAACTTTTATGACCAATTTTTAATTCTTTACCAACTGTCGTTCCTAAAAAGTATCTTTCTGGAAATTGAAATACTACTCCACTTATCCATCTTCTTTGTCTCGCAGAAAGAGTTTTATTTTTCCATGTAATTCTTCCTTTTTGGGGAATAGTTAGCCCACTTATTATTTCGAGTAGAGTTGTTTTACCTGAACCACTATTTCCACAAATTAATACAACTTCATTCTCATTAATATTGAAACTAATATCGTCTAGGATTTTTTTATTTCCTGTTTGAGGCTGATAAGTTATTCCCTTTAAATCAAGCATTATTAATATAGTTGTAGGTATGAATTTTAAACTTTGAATTACCAACTTATAATAACTATAGAACTAAAAAAAACTAACAGTCAAAATGAATATTGTATTTAGGGAAGTTGATCCTTTTAATTGTTGGATTTGGATGAAATTTCTTGAGATTCCTACTGAAGCAGAAAAAAATTATTTAGATGGTGTTTTTGATAGTTGGTACGTTTTAGGAAGGTTAGGAGGTTTTAATTCTGAGAATTTACAAACTCATGAAGAAGGTTCCGATTTAAGTTGGATGTCGTATGATAATGAGCAAAAAGAATCCGCCCTTCCAGCATTGATGCATAATTTAGGTGTTATGGAATATCAAAATCTTTGGTCTAGATGTTGGGTCGATTTTGGTACCTCTGATTCTCTTTCTATAGATATTCTAATAAATTCCTTAAGAGAGATATCTAATAATTATGTGAAAATTGATGAGTTAATAATTGGGGGAGAAAACAGTGATTGGTCTATTGAGGAGCATGAAGATTTAGTTTTTAAAAATTAATATTTATATGGATGATTTAATAAGGTTACTTATTCATAACGATAGAATAATTAGTAATAAGAAAAATAATTTAAAACTTACAAAAGATGAAGCGCACTATTTAAATAAAGTAATGCGAATAAAAATTGGAAAAGAAATATTTATAACTAATGGTCAAGGTTCATTATGGAAAGCAAAGAATTTGGAAAATAATTTTATAGAGATAAATAATGTTAATAAGCCTTACTTTTTTCAAGAAAAAGAAAAATTAATATTAGGAATAGCTGTTGTAGTTCCTAAGAATGGCTTTGAAGATATTCTTAAAATGTGTACTGAAATAGGGATTGATTTTATACAACCTTTATTTTCGGAAAGACAGGTTAAAAAATTTACTAATTTTTCAAAAAAAACTTTAAGATGGAATTTAATAATTAATGAAGCTGTTGAACAAAGTGAAAGATTATGGAGACCATATTTATTTAGTGGAGTTAATTTAATAGATTGGATAGATTCTAGAGATTTCAAAGATATGATTACTATCTCTGTTACTAGAAATCATACTTCCGAAAATTTAAATCTTTGGCTTAAAAAACAACAAAATCATTTGAATAAAAAAAGTGGAGTATTATGGAATGTAATTGGACCAGAGGGCGGCTGGTCAAAAAGTGAAATTGAATTTTTTAATAAAAATAAAATTCCTTTTGTCAAACTTTCAGAAACAATTTTAAGAACCTCAACAGCCACTGTTAATGCAACTTCAATTCTTAATCAATGGCGTAATGATTTTAAATTGATTAAGAATCTATAAATAATGAGTTTATTTTCTAATAGTTTTGTTTTTGGGTTTTGCATTAATTTTGTTTTAATTTTTTTGTTTCATAGACTCCCCTTGATGACAAAAGAGGGATGGATAAGTGCTGGTATTTTAGGTTCTATCTTGTGGGGATGTTTATCATGGCAAGGCTGGATATCGGTTGTAATTTATTTATTATTTGGATCTATCGTAACCAAAATAGGTTACAAATTCAAAAGAAATAAAGGGATAGCTGAAAAGAGAGGCGGAAGGAGAGGACCTGAGAATGTTTGGGGATCAGCGGCAACTGGCTTATTTTTTGCGATTATGATCAAATTGAATTTTTCTAATTTACTTTTTTATAAAATTGGTTTTGCTGCAAGTTTCGCTTCAAAGTTGGCGGATACTTTTGGTAGTGAAATAGGAAAAAGATTTGGGGGAAATACATATCTAATTACTTCACTTAGAAAGGTTGATAGAGGAACAGAAGGAGGAATAAGTTTAGAAGGAACCATAGCAAGTGCAATAGGATCAATATTTATGTCATTAATAATGCTTTTTTTATCTATAGTTACTACAAGTAATGAATTTTTGATAGTTTCAATTTCTGGATTCCTAGCAACAATTTCTGAAAGTATTATTGGAGCTAAATTCCAAGAAAAATATAAATTAAGTAATGAATTAGTAAATGCTATTCAAACAAGTATCTCATCGACAATTGCTATTTTTATGTTTATTTATTATTTAAATCTTACTAATTAAATTTCTTGGTATAAGTATTAAGATTCCTTCCATTTTTTTAAAATATCCCAACTTTTTATACGTTGATAAATCCAAAGATGTCCATCTGAATTTAAGTGAATGCCATCATTGGAGATCCAATTTTTAGTTCTAAGATCAGAGTACATTTCTCTAAATGTTGGAAGGAAAGGGACATTTTGATTAATACATACTTCTTCCATTCTCCTTTCATAAGAATGACAAAAATCATTTGAATACCAAAGACATCCAGCAAAAGGCATTTTATCCTCATCAACGGGTGTTAGACCAATTACAAAAACTTGTGTTTGGGATTTCATTTCAAAAATTAATCTTTCTAATCCATACTCGAAACCATTTATCTCTAATTGATGCCTACCGTTTTTTTGTCCAATTGTTGGAGTATCATTAAGCCCCACATTTAATAGAATAGCTTTTGGTTTATTTCTTCTTGTTTCTCCTCTTGAAGACCATTCTTTTTCCCAACGAGAAGAAACCTTTTCAATTCCATCTCCTCTTACACCAAGTTGATATATAATTGGAGCATTTTGAATTCTGGACCAATCTTTTCTAAGTCTTTCGCACCATCCTCCCCCCTCAGTATCACCCCATCCATATACTGAACTATCTCCAATTACGACTAATTGTTTTGGTAAAACGGGCACTAAATTCGTTAAAATTAACTTACTTGATTTAAAAAATTTTTTCTTAATAATCAAGTTAGATTACTTTTGATTTTACCATTTATTAATTCTCCAATTATTGCAATTGAGCTATAAGCAAATAAAATTATTATGACTTCATCCCATGCGAATGAACTCAATGATTCTTGAAGTTGCCAACCTAAGCCAATACTACCAATTACTCCTAATATAGCTGTTTCTCTGATAATGATGTCAGATCTGTAAGCACAATATGCTAAGTAACTCCTTGCTTGTTTAACAAATAATCCGAAAAGCCAACTAGTCCTTTTTGCAACTCCTAGTGATTGCATCGCAATGTATTCGTTTTTATCTTGAGTATATAAATTCACTAAAAGTAATTTGCTTGTTATTGCAGCATTATGTAATCCTAATGTTAATGCTGCTAGGGATATTGAAGGATCATTAAACATCAAAAGTACTAAAATAATTATAGGTGGTGGTATTAAACGAAATAGAAATGATATTGACCTTATTATTAAAATACCTATTTTATTATTAAAAATTAAGATAAAAAATGGAGGAAAACTTACAGCTACTCCTGAAGAGAAAAGACTTAAAAGTATTGTTTCTAAAAATAGCTTTAAAAAATCATATGAATTAAAATTAGAGTTTAATATCAATAGATTATTGATAGAGTTAAAAGGTATTATATTTTTATTAAATATAAAATAAACAAAAAAACATAAAGAAAACAAACTAATACAAAATAAAACTATTACAAAATTGAACAAGAATTTCTTAGGAGTATTAAAGAGGTTAATTTTTTTGAATATTGCTTTTGAGATAATTATTAAAAAAGCTAAACCCCATAGATAAGTCCATAGCTCTCTGAAATTCAAAGTTTGAAAGGATAAAAATATACTTGTACCTATTCCTCCAATTCCAAACAATCCCAAAACTGCTGTACTTCTTATGGCACATTCTAAGCGATATAACCCAAAATTTTTAAGGGTTTTTATAACTGGAGACCAAAATAAAGTTATTAGTGAGGAAAATTTAAAACCATTAATTTGTTTGATAGATTGAATGGTTTTAAGATTAATATTTTCAATTTGCTCACTGAAAACTTTTGCATTTATAGCAATATATGGAATGCAAATAGCGACTATTCCAATTGAAAAATTAATACCATATATTTGCATTAATATAAGTCCCCAAATTATTTCATGAATCGATCTTGTAATTATCAAAAGTAACTTAATAAATCTCTTTAAAAATATTGGTAAACTCAAGAATTTATATGAAATATCTGAGGATAATATTCCGAAAATAATTCCAAATATAATACTTACTAGCCAACTAGAAAATGCAATAAATATCGTTTCATTTAATCTTTTTATTAAGGTAATAATGATTTCATTATTAATTTTTGGAATTAAAGCAGAAATAATAAATTCTTTAAATAGTTCTATTCCTCCAATATGGAAATTAATTAAAAGTTCGTATGCCAATGGAATACAAACTAGTATTGGTAGAAATGTTATTGAAGAAGGATTTAATTTTAATTTATTCAACTAGCTAATAAATCTTATTTAAATGAAAGTTTTTTAATTTATTTTTCTCTAAGTCGAATAAGATCTTACCATTTTTCATTCCAATAACTCTATTAAAACCATCTAATAAATCCAACCTATGTAATGAGATTAGAATTGTATGAGGTACTCTTATTTTATTTTTATTTTTAGAAATTAATAGTAGATTTTTAATTTTTGAAGTAAGTTTAGGATCTAAATTATTAAAAGGTTCATCAGCTAGTAGGATATCTGATTCTTGAATTAATGATCTTGCAATTGCTACCCTTTGCTTTTGTCCTCCAGAAATTTTTCTAATATTTTTTGAATAAATAGATTTCTCAAGATTACAAATTTGCATATAGTTATGTGCTTTATTAAAAGAACTTATATTTAATAGATTTTTCAAAGCAAATAAAAAACTTTCTTTTCCAAGGAGTCCACAATTAACATTTTGTTCACATGATAGATCTTCTATTAATCTTAAATCTTGCCAGATAGTTGATATCTTACTTTTCTGATCAAAATTTAATTTATCAAATTCTCTGCCGAAGAATTTAGCTCTACCTTTGGTTGGATTTATTGTTCCATTAAGAATAGATATAAGGGTAGTTTTACCTGCTCCACTTTTACCCATTAGTGCAATTTTCTCTCCATAGTTAATTTGTAAATTTATTTTATTTAGGATGAGATTATTTTTATATTTATAATTAACGTCTTTTAATTCCAGAAGAATATCGATCATCTGATTTTTTTTAATTTCCTCCCTACTAATTCTATATTTTTATAATATTCAGATTTTGTTTCTATGAACTCTTTAGCGTTGAACATGTCCAATATCTTTGTATGTTCTGGTTTTTTAATATCTAAATTAATGATTGTAGCTTTAAGTTCTTCTGTAAAACCTTTTCTAAATCTTTTGTCAAGATTTCCTTGAGCTACCCAATGATAGTCAACATAAGCAGGCGTCATCCAAAAAAATCTAACATTTTTTGTTCTTTTTGGATTATTTTTTAAATTATTTTCCCATACTTGTTTATTTAAAGCTCCTGCATCATAGGCTCCACTGTTAACTAAAGCGATGGTTGCATCATGACTACCACTAAAGCCTGCTCTTCCACCTTTAAAGTCTTTAATTTTTATACCAGCATCATTCAAGAAATATTCTGGCATTAACCTTCCAGAAGTTGAATTTTCAGAACCAAAAGTAAATCTTAGATTCTTAAGCTTATTAAGTTCTTTTTTATTTGAAATTGGATCGAGTTTTAATTTCTTATTTACTATAAAAACACTTTTAAATTCTTTATCTATATCTCTTTGAGCAATAACGATTGAATTTGGAGTTTGTAACCTTGCCTGAACTCCTGTTAGACCACCAAACCATACTAAATCTAAATCATTGGTTCTAAATCCAGTAACCGCTGCAACATAATTAATAACGGGAATATACCTTACCTCTATATCAAGGATATTAGATAATTCTTTTGATAACAAATTAAACCTCTTGTCTAAAACATCTTGGTTTTGGTCCGGAATTGCACCAATTCTTAAAACTTTCGTACTTGCATATAAAGGTGAAAAAAGAACAGAAAAAAATAAAGAAGAAGCAATAAATAATTTTTTTATATTTAACATTTTTTTTTAAAAATAGTAATTAAAAATAGCCTTCTTCAATCTTGATAAACCATCAATGATATTTTCTTTTGAAGATGCACAAGAAATTCTAATGCATTGATCGTCTCCAAAAGGTTTTCCTGGCACAACTACTAAACCATAATTTTCTAACATTCTTTTGCAAAATTCAACAGATGTCATTGAATTATCAGGTAATTTTGGAAATGCATAAAAAGCTCCATTAGGTGGTTGAATAAATAATCCTTCTATATTTTTGAGACCTTGATAAAGAATTTCTCTTCTATGGTCATAATGCTTATTGATTTTCAAGAAAAATTCTTGGTTTGTTTTTAAGGCCTCTAAAGCTCCTCTTTGAACAAAAGAACAAACATTACTTGTACTTTGACTTTGTAATGCAGATGATGCTTTTATGACATCTCTTTGTCCTACTAAGTAACCCACTCTCCAGCCAGTCATTGCCCAACCTTTTGCAAAGCCGTTAATTATAAAAATTCTTTCTCTTAAATCAGTTGCTAAAGAAGCTAAACTTAAATGATGAAATTCTTTTTTTAAAATTAATTCGTAAATTTCATCTGAAAGAATATTAATATTTTTATGTTCTCTTACTACCTCGGCAATTTGTAATAATTCTTCTTTTGGGATCACCCTACCCGTTGGGTTATTGGGAGAATTAATAATTATAAATTTAGTTTTTGAAGTTATCTTTGCTTTTAAGGCTTCCATATTTATTTTGAATCCATCTTCGGCGGATGAATTTAGGAATACAGGCTTACCACCTGCCAACCTAACCATTTGAGGATAGCTCAGCCAATATGGAGCAGGTATTATAACTTCATCACCATCATTCAGTAATACCTGAAAAAGATTATAAATTGCCTGTTTAGCTCCATTTGTTACCATTATATTTTCAAAGTTAGCATTTAGATTATTTTTGGTTTGGAGTTTTTTTGCAATAGCTTTTCTAAGTTCTAAATCTCCTGCTGCAGGACCATATTTTGTATATCCATTAAATATAGCCTCACTTGTTGAGTTTATTATTTCTTTAGGCGCATCAAAATCTGGTTCTCCTGCACTTAAATTACATATATCTTTTCCCTCAGCTGATAGTTGTTTAGCTTTAGCACTGATCTGCAGAGTAAGTGAAGGCTCAATTGATAATGCCCTTTTCGATAAATTTACTTCACTCATTTGATATACAGTTCTTTAGATATAACTTTTAAATGTTTTTAATCATAGATTAAGAATAGGTAAAATTATCACAAATTGGTTTGATTTAGTTCATTTTCTTAATTTAAATTATTTTCATATAGTTTTTCTAAAAAACTAATATTTGTATTTGCTTATTATAAGGTTATTATAAATTTTTTAATCTTTAGTTTTATCATTATTAGTAAGTTTCAACGTAAATTTGTTTTGAAAAGGTTAGTCATTAGCAGAGGTAATGTATTTGCAAATTTATTAATAATTGGTGAAGCACCTGGGGCTCAAGAAGATCTGGAGGGCAAACCTTATGTTGGCAAATCAGGGAAATTATTGGATGAATTATTAATAAAAGCAGGAATTGACTTTCAAAAAGATGCATATTTTTGCAATGTAATTAAATGTCGTCCTTCAAATAATAGAAAACCAACTAATAATGAAATAAATATTCATAAACCTTGGTTATTGCAACAAATTAAACTTGTAGATCCAAAAATTATTATTTTAACTGGTTCGACTGCAATGAGATGTGTGCTGGAGATAAAGAATCCAATTTCTAAGTCAAGAGGAAAATGGGTAAAGAAAGATGGGCGAGATATTATCTCTATTTTTCATCCATCTTATTTGTTGAGATTTCCTTCAAAAGAAATTGGTAAACCATATGATCTAACTTTAAAAGACCTTAAGAATGTAAGTAGTAAACTATATGCTTTATAATTTGAGAAAGACTTTTTGAATTTCTAGAATTTAATGTCATTAACTCAATCAAAAGAGGTGAATAGTCTCTCAAAAAGATATTCAACTCATATTGAGAGAAGGATAACTAGAACTGTAATGGTAGGAGATATTGGAATTGGTAGTGAGTATCCAGTAAGGGTCCAATCAATGATAAACGAGGATACAATGGATGTAGAAAATTCTTATTTAGCAATTAAAAGACTTCATGATGTTGGCTGTGAGATAGTAAGACTTACGGTTCCTTCTTTAGCTCATGCAAAGGCTGTTGGAGAAATTAAAGAAAAGTTAATTGAAAATAATATAATTACCCCATTAGTTGCAGATGTTCATCACAATGGAATGAAAATTGCAATGGAGGTTGCAAAACATGTTGATAAAGTAAGGATTAATCCAGGATTATTTGTTTTTGAGAAATCAGACCCTTCAAGAACTAAATATACTGATGAGGAATTTGAAACTATTAAAAACACAATTTTAAAAAGGTTTACTCCACTTGTAGAAGTTTTGAAGTCGGAGAATAAGGCTCTAAGAATTGGTGTAAATCATGGTTCTTTATCAGAGAGAATGCTTTTTACTTATGGAGATACCCCTTTAGGGATGACAGAATCAGCTATGGAATTTGTCAAAATTTGTGATGAGCTTGATTTTCATAACATTATTATTTCTATGAAGGCTTCAAGAGCACCAGTGATGTTGGCCGCATATAGAATGATTGCAGATAGATTGGATGCAGAAGGATATAACTACCCTTTACATTTAGGGGTTACTGAAGCGGGTGATGGAGATTATGGCAGGATTAAGAGTACAGCTGGTATAGGAACACTTCTTGCTGAAGGCCTTGGAGATACTATTAGGGTTTCTCTAACAGAAGCACCTGAAAAGGAGATTCCAGTTTGCTATTCAATTTTGCAATCTTTAGGATTAAGAAAAACAATGGTTGAATATATCAGTTGTCCTAGTTGCGGAAGAACTCTTTTTAATCTTGAGGAGGTTGTAGATAAAGTCAGGAATGCCACTTCCCATTTAACAGGTTTAGATATTGCAATAATGGGATGTATAGTAAACGGCCCAGGTGAAATGGCAGATGCTGATTACGGCTATGTAGGAAAAGGTAAAGGTACAATTGCTCTTTACAGAAGAAAAGAAGAGATAAAAAGAGTACCTGAGGATGAGGGGGTAGATGCTCTAATTAGACTCATTAAAGATGATGGTAAATGGATTGATCCATAAACAAATTTTTAAATTATAATCTAATTAATAAAAATTTCAAACTGAGTGCCGAGCTTTGAAGATAAAAAAATTATTTAAAAAGCAATTTGTCTTCTTATTAGTTACTACTTTTTCAGGAATATTAATTAGTGATTACACAAAGGCGACAATTTTAGAAAATAACTATAAAGAGGTTATTGATCATGTATGGCAAATTGTATATAGAGACTTCCTTGATTCGGATGGAAAATTTAAAAAGTCTAATTGGATTAATATCAGAAAGGACTTTTTAGCAAAAAAATATTCAAACAGTAACGAGGCTTACGATGCTATTAGAAATATGCTTTCAAATTTAGATGATCCATATACACGATTTTTAGACCCTAAAGAATTCAATCAAATGAGAATAGATACTTCAGGTGAATTGACTGGAGTAGGAATACAAATCGTTAAAGATAAGGAGTCTGATGATTTAATAATTATTTCTCCAATAGAAGGGACACCAGCTTATGATGCCGGAATTAAATCTAAAGATAAAATTTTATCAATTGATAATGTCTCTACTAAAGATATGGATATTGAGGATGCGGTTAAATTAATAAGGGGGCCAAAAGGTACCAAAGTTAAGCTTGAAATCCTTAGAAATGGTAATTCTTTTTTTGAATCCTTATCTAGAGAAAAGATAGAAATAAAATCAGTAACAAGCAAAATCAATGAGACTAAAGAGGGATTATTAATAGGGTACGTGAGAATAAAGCAATTTAATGCTAATGCATCAAGAGAGATGAAAGATACTTTAAAAGATCTAGAGGTAAAAAAGGTTTCTGGATATATTCTTGATTTAAGAAGTAATCCTGGAGGATTATTAGAATCAAGTATTGAGATATCTCGTCAATTTATTGATAAAGGAATAATAGTGAGTACCTTATCTAAGAATGGTTTGAGAGAAATAAAAAGAGGAAATGGAAGGGCTTTAACTAAAAAACCTCTAATAGTTCTTGTCAATGAAGGTTCAGCAAGTGCGAGTGAAATAGTTTCTGGTGCAATTAGAGATAACAATAGGGGTAAATTAGTAGGGAAGAAAACTTTTGGTAAAGGTCTTGTTCAATCTATGAGAACTTTAGTTGATGGTTCAGGTTTGACTGTTACAGTAGCAAAATACCTAACTCCTAATGGAACAGATATAAATAAATTTGGAATTACTCCAGACATAGAAGTTAAAATGAACTCTAATCCAATTCTTCAGAAAGAAATTGGAACTAGAAGAGATAGGCAGTATCGATCCGGAGAGAAAGAACTTATTAAAATTATTAAAAGGAATAAGCTAGTAAGCCAGTTTGAACCTCGTTCAGCAAATGTATTAGCATTTTTTAAAAAGAGAGATAATAATTTCGTTTATTCGTTAAATTAGACGCTCATATCAAGCATTCTTTTTATGGGACTGTAAGCTTTTTTAATTATTTCAGGCTCCAATTCGATTGATGGTGAATTATTTTTTAAACAATCTAAAACTTTTTCTAATGTATTCAATTTCATATATGGACATTCATTACATTTACAACCATCAATATCTGGAACTTCAATAAAATTTTTATTAGGTTCTCTCTTTTTCATTTGATGAATTATACCTGGTTCAGTAAGAACCATATAGGAATCAGAAAAATCATTGCTAACGAAATCTAGTAACTTACTTGTTGAACCAATAAAGTCTGAAAGGTTTAACAAATTTTGACTACATTCAGGATGTGCTATTACTTTTGCGCTGGGATGTTTGTACTTTAACTTTAATAAAGCTTCTTCACTAAATGTTTCATGTACGATACAGCTACCTGGCCAAAGTTTAAGCTTTCTGCCTGATTTTTTTTGAACCCATTTACCAAGATTTTTATCTGGAGCAAATATGATCTTTTTATCTTTAGGAATTTTTTCTACTAATGAAACGGCATTACTGCTAGTACAAATTAAATCACTTTGAGCTTTTACTTCTGCAGTACAGTTTATGTAACTTACAACATAATGATCTGGATTTTTATTTCTAAATCTTTGGAACTCATCTGCTGGACAATCATCAGCTAAAGAACAACCTGCATCAATATCAGGTAATAATACTGTTTTATTTGGGCTAAGTATCTTTGCAGTTTCTGCCATGAAATGAACACCGCAAAAAACTATTATGTCTGCATCATTATTGGCTGCTTTCCTAGAGAGATCTAAAGAATCTCCAATAAAATCAGCAATATCTTGAATTTCTGGTGCTTGATAATAATGAGCAAGAATTATCGCATTGGCTTTTAAACAAAGCTCCTTTATTTCAGAAATCAAATCTTGTTTGTTTTTATTGGATTTCTGTTTTGCAGTAGAAGTTATACTGGTCAGGATTTACAATGTCTCTTAATAGATTATATGCCTTTAAATAGAAAAAATTCTGACAAATTTAAAAATTGCTATTGTTGGTGACTGTCATGGGCAGTGGTCTGAGTTAGATGTTGGAGTTTTATCTCTTGTAAAACCAGACATTGTTTTATTTGTTGGGGATATTTCAGATGGTAGTATCAAAACAATAAAGAAAATTAATTTATTAAATATCCCCACATTTGTGATTTTGGGAAATCATGATCGAGGTAAAGATCCTTCAGGAGAAACCCTTTTAAAACAAATTCGAGTTCTGCAAGAAAAATATTGTGCTTGGGAATTAAGGATTTTTAATAATCAATTAAATATTTTAAGTGCTAGACCCTGTAGTTCAGGAGGTGGTTATTATATTTCAAATGAGGTAAAGGCTGTATATGGGCCAATAAGCGAACAAGAGTCAGTTAATAAAATCCTTAAATCTTCAGAAAAAATTATTAAAGACTTTCCTCTTATCGTTATGTCACATGCCGGCCCTTCAGGATTGGGATCAGATCCATCAAGTATTTGTGGTAAAGATTGGAAGGAGCCCTCATGTGATTGGGGAGATAGAGATTTAGCTGTTGCGATTTCAGAAATACAAAAAAAAAGAAAAATTGACCTTGTTATTTTTGGGCATATGCATAATCGTCTGAAAAGAAATCAAGGGTTTAGGAAAATGTTCAAAATTGATAAAGAAGGTACAGCTTATTTGAATTCTGCAATAGTGCCGAGATATAAGACTAATAAAAAGGGCGAATTATTTATAAACTTTTCATGGGTTGAGTTTTTAGAAAATAAACTCACTTATATTTCCCAACGATGGTATTCAGAATGGGGAGAGATATGTGAAGAAGAAGTTCTTTTTAGAAATTGAAACTTTGGATAGAAAAGCTTTAACTTTTTTTCGGTTTTTGATATCTAGAAAATACTGTTTGAGATAAAAGGTATCCCGTAATTGCTGCTGCAGAAAATGCCAGACCATTTTTGAATAAAGGTAATATTTCACTCGTTCTAGAAATTATTGGTGCTAAACCAAAAATACCAAATAACATTCCCCAGAGAGGAGAAAGAAGAGCTAAAAATCCAACTGATATGAACTGACCTTCTTTTCTAGGAGCAGCAGCAAAACCAGCGACTAATCCTCCTAAAATAGAAGTACATAAAGTCCAAACATATTGTTCTTTAGGTAATCCAGGAACAACTTGGCAACCTCCTCTATCAAGGCAAATTTTTACTGAATTAATTGCATCTAATACAGCGCCATCTTCTCCATGATCTTTTACATAATATTGATTCCCAAATCTTGTTTGAAGTTCTACCCAAAATAATCTAGGCATAAAAGCAAAATATGCTTCACCAACATTAAAATTCAATAAATTCCCTCCCCTTGGATCTGCAATTACTAATAAGCTTGTTTCATCTAAATCCCAATAGTCTTTTATTGCAATTCCAGGGACACTTTCGAATTGAGATAAATATTTAATCTTCCAACCACTTTGTGTTTCTAAGTTATTAAGATTTTTTCTCTAAAGATGTTTTCTGATCAGGACTTAATGTTTTTGCTAGATCAATAACAGGTGTTTTTTCTTCTGGTAAAAGATTTGGATTATTAATAGCTAAAGAAGGTTGATTAAAAATTAAAATTACTAGAGATAGAATTATTCCTAAGAAATAGTTAATCTTTGGATGCATAGCAGTTTTTTTATCTTATTGTATTTTCGCCGATGAAAAGCCTACCCGCGAATAATCCAGATTGGTTAATAAAAAAAATAATAAAAAAGGGAGGAACTATAAGTTTTTATGACTATATGAACTTTGTTTTAAATGACCCAAATAATGGCTACTATGGCAGTGGTAAAGCTATTTTAGGATCTAAGGGTGATTTTGTTACGTCATCATCGATGTCTGATGACTTTGCTTTTTTATTATCTAAACAAATTGACGAGTGGTTGATTCAAATAAAAAGTAAATTAATTTGTAATGATAATCTTTCTATTCTTGAGTTTGGATCAGGAGACGGGAGCCTAATTAGTGGAATTATTCAGTATTTTTTAAATTGCAATAAAGAAAAATTAAAAAACGTATGTTTTATCATTATCGAACCAAATATAGGAATGATAAAAAAACAGAAAAAGAAATTAGAAAAATATTTAAAATTGGGAATTAATATTATGTGGAGAAGTATAGAAGAGTTGGAAAATAAGAGTTTAAATGGCGTTATATTAGCGAATGAAGTACTTGATGCTTTGCCAGTAGAAAGAATTATAAATTTAAAAGGCAAAACATATCGTCAAGCAGTCTCTGTAGATAAAGAATCAGGTAGATTATTTTTTGAAAAAATTAAAATTTCTAAAGAATTAGAAGAAGGTATATCTTTTGCACAGGAAAAATTAAATATTAATATTCCTCCTAAGGATGCTCCTGAAGGATGGACTACAGAGTGGCATATAGATAATAAAAATTGGTTAAAGACTGTTTATGAAAAAATTAATAATGGAATATTACTCGTAATTGACTACGCCAAAGAAGCTAAAAGATATTATTCAATTAGTCATAGTAAAGGAACGTTAATTTCTTATAAAAACCAACAAATAATAGAAGATGTTTTTGAGTCTCCAGGAAATTGTGATTTAACTTCTCATATTTGTATTGAGACTCTAATTTATGATTCGGAAACTATAGGTTTTGAAACTTTGGGAATAGTCAAACAAGGTGAGGCATTATTGTTACTTGGTTTGGCTGAAAGACTTTTTAAAATTCAGAATGAAATTAAGAATGATATATCTAAAGCGCTTTCTAAAAGAGAAGCCTTATTGAGATTAGTTGATCCAATATGTTTGGGCGATTTTAAATGGTTTGTTTTTAGTAGATTTAAAAAAAAGAAAATAAAAATAAATTCAAGTTGTATTATTTAATCGAAATATTTTAAGAATTGCGACTCCTCTACATCGTTAAATATATCAACTTCTCCAATCTCTTTAGGTAGGATAAATCTAATTTTTCCATCACGAACCTTTTTATCACCCATAAGTATAGTTTTTACTTCATTCTTTTTAATTTTCGGGGTTTTAGTTGGTAAGCCATAGCTTTCGATAAGGTTATTTTGTCTTAAAGAATGCTCTTTTAACCATAAATTTTTTTCAATTGAAATATCTCCTGCAATTTTCATTCCAATTGATATTGCTTCACCATGAAGATACTCTCCATATCCACACAAATTTTCTATTACATGGCCAAATGAATGTCCATAATTTAATATTGCTCGAATACCATTTTCTTTCTCGTCTTCTGAAACTATAGATGACTTTGTTTTAATTGAATTATTGATAATTTTTATTAATGATTCGTTATTGAGATTGAGAATTTTATCTCTATTTTTATCAATTTCTAAGTATTCAAAAAGTGCTTTGTCTCTTATGACTCCATATTTAATAACTTCTGCCATGCCTGCCTTGAATTCCCTTTTAGGTAAAGTTATTAGAGTTTCCGGATCAATAAAAACTGCTTTTGGCTGATAAAAAGCTCCTATTAGATTTTTACCTTTAGGATGGTTAACGGCTGTCTTTCCACCTACCGATGAATCAACCATAGATAATAATGTTGTAGGGATCTGAATATATTCGATACCTCTTAACCAGGTGGCGGCAGCAAAACCAGTCACATCTCCAACAATGCCTCCCCCTAGTGCAATTAGTAAGGCATTTCTGTCTAAACCAAACTCAAAAGCAGCATTATATATCTCTCTTAAACTTTCCAAGTTCTTATAAGATTCTCCTGCTTTAATATTGAATATTTCGGCACTAAAATTATATTTTTTTAAATTATTAAGAATTTTTCCATAAAATAATTTTGAAATTTGTTTATTAGAAACTATAAGTATTTTTCTATTATTGCTAACCCCCATTAGGGTAAGTTCCTCCCCAATATTATTTATTATTCCTTGTCTAATTGTAACTTCGTATGAATTATTACTTAAAGGAACTACAATTTTATTTTTATTCACAATACATGACCTAGTAGAGTTTTTTGTTTGTATCTAGATTTTATTTGTATTTATTCTAACCTTATATCGACTTAAAATTTAGATTAAAATAACCAGTTGTTAAGAATTAAAAATCATAATAAGATCATCATATGAACCAAAAAAAAAATATAGTAAATATTAAGAAAAATTATTCACTAGGAATAATTGGAGGTGGTCAATTGGCTTTAATGCTTACTGAAGCAGCAAAAAAAAGAGGGATAAAAGTATGTGTTCAAACTAACTCTTACAATGACCCCGCAGGTTCAAAAGCAGATTATGTAATTGAAGCTGATCCTTTAAAGATAAAAGGAAATAAAGATTTAATTAAAGAGTGCGAAAAAATTATTTTTGAAAATGAATGGATTAAAATAGAAAAATTAAATTTAATTGATTCTAATAATATTTTTGTACCAAGCCTTCAATCAATCCAATCTTTGGTAGATAGAATTTCTCAAAAAAAATTAATAGAGAAAATGAGTCTTCCATTACCAAAATGGATATCAATAAGGGATTTTAAAATTCTTGAGGATAAAGATATTGAGGATTGGAATTTCCCACTAATGGTTAAATCTCTCAAGGGGGGATATGACGGCAAAGGTAATAAAAAAATTAATAATAAAGAAGATTTAAATTCTTTTTTGGTTGGCACTGATTCAGATGATTGGCTAATTGAAGAATGGGTCGATTATAAAAATGAGCTTGCTTTAGTTGGATCAAGAGATTTTGATGGCACAATAAGACTATTTCCCATTGTCGAGACATTTCAAAAAAATAACGTTTGTGATTGGGTTCTATCTCCAGCAGAAATAAATTATGACTTGAAAACTTTTGCAATCAATATTTTCTCTTCCATAGTAAATGAACTTAATTATGTCGGAGTAATGGGAATTGAATTCTTCTATGGTGACAATGGACTATTAATTAATGAAATTGCCCCTAGAACCCATAATTCCGCTCACTTTTCAATAGAAGCTTGTAGTTCAAGCCAGTTCGATCAATATATATGTATATCTTCAGGTGTCAAGCCTCCAGATATTAATATGAATTCTCATGGTTCATTAATGATAAATTTATTAGGTTTGAAAAAAAATTTCCCTTTACCAATAAAAAGAAGGATTGAATTATTAACTCAAATCAAAGGTTCTAATTTTCATTGGTATGGAAAATCTAAAGAAAGGATTGGACGTAAAATGGCTCACATTACGTTTTTACTAAATGAAAAGAATCATTTGAAAAGAATTGAAAAATCTAGAGAAATATTAACTAAGGTAAGAGAGATTTGGCCTGCTCCAAATGACTAACAAAATAAGCTAATATTTAAATACTGGATCTTTGGTCAAGTTCTTCTTTATGTGCTCTGATCTGACTCTTTTTCGACTTGAGGAGACTGTCGTGATGTGGACGTAAACCAATCATGTAATTGGAAACGAAAACCCACTTTGACTCCTCTACTGGCTTTTCCAGGTCGATGCATCAGAGAACTGGCGGGGATTCGGTGAAAGGCTTAGAATTGTTGCTATAGCAGCGTTCTGAGCCTTTTTATTTTGTGTTATTTCTCAGCTGTCCTGCCATATTGTCCTACCAATTTGCCCTACCAAACCGTCCTACCATGTTAATAATATGAAACAAAGCTAATCATATTAATTAGTTTGTAATAAGAAACAGATCGAGAGAAGTAGGAATTATAAACATTAGGAAAATATAGTGTCATTTACTGAGATAAACCTAATACAAATACTTCCCAAGGATCTTTTATAGTTTACTAAATGATTCTTATAGTTTTTCCTATTGGGCCCGCTCGACTTCGTCTCGCTGAGGATATTAGTTAATAGCTACTTGTTGTCTTTGTTGTCTTCTCCCTATATACGGAGGGGTACCCCTGAATTTATTTAATTTCCATAAAAAAAGACCCCTATTTCTAGAGGTCTTTTTCTGGTTTTACCGAATCAAGTGTTTCCTTGTTTCCACTGTTTCAGTAAAACCTCTCCTACACACTCAACCAGACTATGCCATATATTTCCTTTTCGTGGAAGAGGGTGAGTAATATTACTTAATTGTCACATATGCCAGTTATGTCGATTCAGACTCAATCGCATTAAAAAACACCCTAATTCTTACGAATCGGGGCGTTTAGTGATCAGAAATTAGTGTGTGAGGAGTTTCTGATGTTATTAATCTAATAGAAAAAATCTCAATTAACTGAAGTATTTACACCATCTTTAATTTATTGATATTTACGAGATAATTGAACTTAAAAAGTAAGATAGGAATTTATTTTGTATTTATTTTTTTAGTAATTCTTAGGTAAATATATAAACCAATACCAAGTAGAAAAACATCAAGATAGATATGCCAAGGAGGAAATATTTGATGAAGTAATTCCATTCTTTAACCAATAAAAGAAATAAGAAGAGTCATTATCTTTTCAGCTATAAATCTTTTATCCATTAAAAAAAGAGGTGTTCAATACCCTCTACTTTAGATCAACATTTAATAGTTTCAAATCCGGGCGGGAATATCGGCGGAACGATGCCAATATTGACCACGCAATTTATATATTAGCAATGCTAGATCTTATTCATTAGGTTCATGTTGATACAAAGATTTTGTGGAATTTAAATATAATTTCAATAATTAATCTTTTATTGACAGTACAGAAAATTAAAAATATTTATACTCCACTAAAGTTATCTATTTAATCGTTTTGACAGAAAAATTTAGTTCCTCACAATGTTTATTTAATGTTTAACTAGAAAAATAGACTAATAGATAAGGATAAGTTATCAAAGCTATAAGATTTGCTCTGCACATTTACTAAGACTTTGACTTATAGTTTGTGGGACGGAAATTAAATTATCCGTTTTTACTTAAAAGTCTTTAAATAGGCAATAACATAACGAACTCATGACAACTATTCAGCAGCAGCGTACTTCGCTGTTAAAAGGCTGGCCTCAGTTTTGTGAGTGGGTAACATCAACTAACAACAGAATTTATGTTGGTTGGTTCGGCGTCTTAATGATTCCATGCCTACTTGCAGCAGCGGCTTGTTTCATCGTTGCTTTCATCGCAGCACCTCCAGTAGACATTGACGGAATTAGAGAACCAGTTGCTGGTTCATTCCTATACGGAAACAACATCATCTCAGGTGCAGTTGTTCCTTCTTCAAACGCTATTGGTCTACACTTCTACCCAATTTGGGAAGCAGCTACTGTAGATGAGTGGTTATACAACGGTGGTCCTTACCAGCTAGTAATATTCCACTTCCTTATTGGTATCTCAGCATACATGGGACGTCAGTGGGAGCTTTCATACCGTTTAGGTATGCGTCCTTGGATCTGTGTTGCATACTCTGCACCAGTTTCAGCAGCTTTCGCAGTATTCCTTGTATACCCATTCGGTCAAGGTTCATTCTCTGACGGAATGCCTTTAGGTATCTCTGGAACATTCAACTTCATGTTTGTTTTCCAGGCAGAGCACAACATTCTTATGCACCCATTCCATATGGCTGGTGTTGCTGGTATGTTCGGAGGATCTTTATTCTCAGCTATGCATGGTTCACTTGTTACTTCATCTCTAATCAGAGAAACAACTGAGACAGAGTCTCAGAACTATGGTTACAAGTTCGGACAAGAAGAAGAAACATATAACATCGTTGCAGCTCATGGCTACTTCGGTCGTTTGATCTTCCAATATGCTTCATTCAACAACAGCAGAAGTCTTCACTTCTTCCTAGCTGTATTCCCAGTTGTATGTGTTTGGTTAACTTCAATGGGAATCTGCACAATGGCATTCAACCTTAACGGTTTCAACTTCAACCAATCAGTTGTAGATGCAAACGGTAAGATTGTTCCTACATGGGGTGACGTTCTTAACAGAGCTAACTTAGGTATGGAAGTAATGCATGAGCGTAACGCTCACAACTTCCCACTTGATCTAGCAGCAGCTG
>QCGN01000008.1 GCA_003279875.1 Prochlorococcus sp. AG-388-D03 | reverse complement strand
GTGCAATGGCTCGTGCTAAAAAAGTTCTTTTCCTCTGTCCACCTGATAAGTTTCCAATTGGAGTAGATGAATGTTCCAGAAGATCAACCCTCTGAATTGCATCCTTTACAGCCTGAATATCTGATTCTCTTGGACATCTAAGAATATTCATTGACCCATATCGACCCATCATGACAACATCCCATACACTTACAGGGAATTGACTATCAATACCTTCACTTTGAGGAACATATGCAATTGCTTGATCTTGTTGCGCGATTCTTAAAGACTCACCATTTATTCTTATTTTACCTTTAGAGATAGTTACAAACCCAGTTAAGGCATTAAAGAAAGTTGTTTTACCGGCACCATTCATTCCAACTAATCCACAGATTTGTCCGGCCTTTAATCTTAAATTCGCATCATATAAAGCAACTTTACCGTGATAATCAACACAGATATTTTCTGCCTCGATTCTATAAGTTTTATAATCATGTTCTTTCATATTTTTTATTCGATGCCTTTTTTAATGAGAGTCAAATTATGTTGAAGCATTTTTAAATAAGTATTCGCGTTCCCATTATCTTGAGAAAGCGAATCAACAAAAAGATCTCCGCCATAATTTGCTCCTGTTTCACTGACAACAATCATTTGTGATTCATTACTTACAGTACTCTCACAAAAAACTGATGGGATTTTTTTATTTTTTACCAAAGATATAGTTCTTGCCATTCTTTTAGGTGTTATTTGACTTTCAGCATTAACTGGCCATAAATAAGCTTCTTTTAATCCATAGTCATTTGTGAGATAAGAGAATGCTCCTTCACAAGTTACTAGATACTTATTATTTTTCTCAAGATTATTAACAAAAAGTGAGAAATCTTTATCTATTTTTGAAATCTTATTCTTGTAAATTTGTCCATTATTTTTAAATGATTCTGCCTTAGATGGTTGTAATTCTGATAAAGAATCAACGATAATATCTACATAGATCATTCCTCTTTTGGGGGAAATCCAAGCATGAGGATTAGGTTTTCCCTCATAAAAATCTTCACTTATAAAAATCGGATCTAATTGATCTGAAATAGTTACTCTTTTAACTTGTAAATTAGAAACAAATTTTTCCGCCCATAATTCGAAGCCAAATCCATTGTCAATGAAAACAGAGGCTTTAGAAGCTTTTATTAGATCACTTGGAGTTGGCTGATAACCATGAACTTCGATTCCAGGTTGAGCTATTGATCTAACAACAAAATCATCTTTGGCAACATTTTCAATAATATCTGCAAGAACTGTGAAACTTGCCAAAATAATTTCTTTATTAGGTTCTTTTTTATATGAAGTTCTTTTACAAGAAGATATATTAAGACAGATTAAAAAGGATAAAAATAAAAACAAATAATTTTTTCTCATTTTTTTTTAAAAAAGTAATGATTATAAATTTTTAAGTGAGTCGCATTAATGGATTTTTTAATTCAGTAATTAAAGATTTCCAATTTATTTTTTCATGTTCAAAAGCTTTCTCAACAATCTTTTCAGAATTTTCTTTTATAAATTCTAAATCAGGTTCTGAGACTCCTTTTGTTATTGCCATGAAATCTGCCAAAGAACTAGATACAACTCTTGTTAAATATGCTGCACTTATTGCTTGGAAGGCTCCAGTTACTAACCAATTTGGTCCATGCAGCTTTGTTAATCCTATTAGTGTCTGCCCACTCCACTCAATTACTCCCTGAGCAATTGCAGTCTTTATAATTTGTTTTGATACTTTATCCAAGATTTCTGGAGACCAGTTACATCCCCATATAGATTTAATTTCTTTAATCATCAGAGAATTTAAAACAGTCATAGATAAAACATCTATTGATGGAATTGGAGACAAGAAAACAGAGGTGGCTACGATAACTTGATTTCTCCTTTGTAAATCCTTCAATTGCATTCTTCTTATTCCCTCAATTTCAGATTGCCAATTAGTATGCAATCTCTTCAGTAGTCTTTTTTTTGTATTTTCAATATTGTTACTTGAACTTATAAAAAACTTACGTAAAGAAAAAGGTATATTAAACAATTCATTTTTAGTTGTATCCAAAAGAAGTATTCTGTTTAGATAATCTTCAGAGATCTGAGACTTAAGTTCCTCTAACTCAATTTTGGAATCTAAACCATTTTCAGATAAAGCAACCAACCAAATGGGCATACTTTTAGGAAGTTTTTCTAACCACAAAAAATCATTGGCTGATAAAGGTAACTTTAAAAAAAATAAAATAGCATCGCTTTTTGAGATTTCCTCGGGAACTAATTCAGAAGAACTATATTTTGGAAGTTTTTCAATAAAATTCAAGTCAAACTTTTCTTCTTTAAAGTGATTTTTGAATAAAGCCATATTAGAATCATAATTTTTCTGCCCAATACAATAAATCTTTTCTTTTTTTTCTCTGTGGAGTATAGATTCAAGAGATTTTTGCCTTTTAATATTTTGTTTTTCCAAATTATTATTTGATTCAAGTTCCTCAAAGAAATCTAAATCTTCATTACAAAGTTTTGTCCAACCAAACAAGTCCCTTGGTTCATTAAATTTTGGCTTTTCATTCTTTAGATAAAAATATCCCCCAAAACATAGAATGAAAAATCCTATTGAACCGCCTGCAAAATTAATTAAATCACTCAAAAACCATTCTCCAAAACCTAATAGAAGTAATATTATAAAAATATTTTTTTTAGGAAACTTTATTAAATCTTTTAAAAAGTTTTCTTTACTAATATCAAACACAATACTTTAATACTCTTTTTCTACTGTAATGCAAGTTGTGAATGAAAAAAAGCAAAATTACATAACTCTTTAATTATGGATAAGATTTTTAAGATTCAATATAAGACTTCTTGCAAAACTGGGTGGTAAGTTAATAGACTATCTAGATAAAATGATTACTAAGATGTCAAATTCAAATTACGATAATAATTCCGTCCAGGAGAACTACAGAAGTCGAAATAATAATGATAGAAATAATTATAGGAATAGATCTGGAGGGAATAGAGATGGAGGTGGATTTCGAATAAGGTTAAGTGATAATGAAATGAGAGCAGTTAAATCAATACAAGAAGCTTTCCAACTTAAATCAACAGTCGCGGTACTAGGCTTTTCAGTAAGGACTCTTAGCGAGATGATTGAAGATAAACTCTTAATGGAAGCAGTTACAAAATTCGCAAAAAATAACAAAAACTCATCTTTACCTAATAGATCAATAACTTCTGAAAACAAGACTAAAACTGTAGCACCTGATCCTTTTGCAAGGCCAGTTAAAAATACTCCTAGTGAAGAGATTCAAACAAAAAAAGAAGAAAAAGAAGAAGTGGATGACAAATAAAAAAAGGATTCTTTCTGGAGTTCAACCAACAGGAGATTTACATATTGGGAACTGGCTTGGAGCAATAAACAATTGGGTTGCACTTCAAGAAAAGCACGAAACATTCCTTTGTGTTGTTGATTTGCATGCTATTACAACAGAATATGATCCAAAAAAACTTTCTAGAAACACGCTCTCTACAGCAGCTTTATATGTTGCTTGCGGTATAGATCCTAAAATTTGTTCTATTTTTGTTCAAAGTCAGATATCTGCACATTCAGAACTTTGTTGGATATTAAATTGTATGACTCCGATAAACTGGATGGAAAGAATGATCCAATTCAAGGAAAAATCTTTGCAACAAGGAAATAATGTTTCTATTGGATTATTTGATTATCCAATTTTAATGGCTGCGGATATTTTGCTATACGATGCTGATTATGTACCAGTTGGAGAAGATCAAAAACAACACTTAGAACTTGCTAGAGATATTGCACAACAGAGAATCAATGCCAAATTTAATAAAGAGAAAAGTATATTGAAGATTCCTCAGCCAATAATTATGAAAAAGGGTTCAAAGATAATGAGCTTAAATGATGGATCAAAAAAGATGAGTAAAAGTGACGTTAACGAGGGTAGTAGAATTAATTTGTTAGATAGTCCTGAAATAATTTTAAAAAAAATAAAAAGAGCTAAAAGTGATAGTTATATGGGAATGGAATTTAATAATCCTGAGAGACCTGAATCCAGAAATCTCTTGATGATTTATTCATTATTGAGTGGTGAAGAGATTTCTAAATTAGAGAATACTTTATCCCAAACAGGATGGGGCAACTTTAAAAAAATATTTGCAGAACAACTTATAGAATCGCTTAATCCAATTCAAGAAAGGTATAAAATTCTGATTAACGACCCATATGAACTGAATAAAATACTTCTCGAAGGTAGGGAGAAAGCTGAAGCGGTTGCAAATAAAACTCTCAGTAGGATCAAATCAGAGTTAGGTTTTTTCTCCATGGAGCAATAAATCATGCCAGAGATAACACTCCCAGACGGTACAAAAAAAGTATTCGAAAAATCCATTACGATTCTAGAAATTGCCCATAGTATTGGTGAGGGATTAGCCAAAGCAACTATTGCAGGCAAAGTAAATGATGTTCTTTTTGATGCAACAATTCCAATTAATAATGATTCTGAAGTGGTAATAATTACATCCAGAGATGAAGAAGGCATTGAGATAATTAGACATTCCTTTGCACATTTGATTGGTCATGCCGTTAAACAACTTTATCCAAATATAAAGATGGCAATTGGTCCAGTAATTGATAATGGCTTTTATTATGATATTTTTTCAGAATATAGATTTACGCCTGAGGATTTAATAAAAATAGAAAAAAGAATTAATAAACTAATAAAAACAAATTATGATGTTGAGATTTTACAAGTTACAAAAAAAGAGGCTATTAATACTTTTAAAGAAAGAGATGAGACTTTTAAATTAAGAATACTTGAAGAAATTCCTGACGAAGGTCTAATCAATTTATATAAACACGAAGAATATATTGACATGTGCAGAGGTCCTCATGTGCCAAATACAAGACATCTAAGACATTTTAAATTATTAAAATTATCTGGTTCATATTGGAGAGGTAATAGTGAAAATGAATCATTACAGAGAATTTATGGCACTGCATGGGCTAAAGAGAAAGAACTCAATGATTACTTAACAAGAATCGAAGAAGCTGAAAAAAGAGATCATAGAAAACTTGGAAAAAAGCATTCACTCTTTCATATTCAAGAAGAATCTCCAGGTATGATTTTTTGGCATCCAAAAGGATGGACAATATACCAAGTACTTGAAAAATATATAAGAGAAATACTTAAAAAAAATGATTATCTGGAAATTAAAACCCCTCAAGCTGTAGATAAATCACTTTGGGAAAAATCGGGTCATTGGGAAAAATTCAGAGACGACATGTTTACTACCGCATCAGAAAATAGAACTTATGCAATTAAACCGATGAATTGTCCATGCCATATTCAAGTATTTAATCAAGGTTTAAAAAGTTATAAAGATTTACCTATTCGGCTTGCTGAATTTGGTTCTTGTCACAGAAATGAACCATCTGGAGCATTACATGGCTTACTGAGAGTAAGAAATTTTACTCAGGATGACGCACACATTTTCTGCACAGAAGAACAAATTCAAGATGAGGTTTCTACTTTTATTGACCTTGTATTCGAGGTTTATAAAACTTTTGGTTTTGATGAAATTATTATCAAATTATCAACCCGTCCAGAAAAAAGGGTGGGTAGCGAAGATATTTGGGATAAATCAGAAGAAGCACTTACCAAGGCTCTTGATAATAAAAGTCTGAAATGGGAACTTCAACCTGGTGAAGGAGCTTTTTATGGTCCAAAAATAGAATTCTCTTTAAAAGATTGTCTTAATAGAGTCTGGCAATGTGGAACTATTCAAGTTGATTTCTCTATGCCTATAAGATTGGATGCAACATTTGTAGATATTGATAATGAGAAAAAAAATCCAGTAATGCTTCACAGGGCAATTTTGGGTTCTTTTGAGAGGTTTATCGGAATATTAATTGAACAATATGAAGCTAAATTCCCAATCTGGCTTGCACCGTATCAAATAATTTTGTTGAGTATTGCAGATAGGAATATTGAAAAATGTCTAAAATTTAATCAACTAATAAATACAAAGGGGTATCGTTCAAAGGTTGATATTAGAAATGAAAAGATCGGATATAAGATAAGGGAGGCAACTATAGACAGAATTCCATTAATTGCCGTTATTGGTGACAAAGAAGAACAAGTTGATTCAGTTGCTTTAAGAGCTTTGAATGGGAAAAATTTGGGAATTTTTAAATTAGATGATCTGTATAAATTTATGGATAATATAATAGAAAAAAAAGGAAGAACAGAATAATTTTTAATATATGAATTGTCTTGCTTGTGATCTAGGAGGTACAAAAGTTCTATTGGGTATTTTCAAAAAGAATTTTGGGTCTCCTAGTTTAATTTTTAAAAAGAAATATATATCTTCCGAATGGGATTCATTTGATTTAATTTTAGAAGATTTCTTAAAAAATGAATGTAAAAATATTACTCATCCTTATTCTGCTTGTTTCGCAGTAGCTGGTCCAGTATCTAACAACAATGCAAAAATTATTAATTTGTCATGGAATATTTCTGGCGATGGATTAAAAAAGAAATTTAAATTTAAAAGTTGCGAGCTAGTAAATGATTTTGCAGTGCAAATTTATGGAATACCTTTTTTAAAAAAAAGTCAATACTCTACTATTCAAAATGGAGATAAGTCAGTATTTGGCAATAAAGATTTGCATACCATTGTTGGAGCCGGGACTGGTCTAGGCATTTCCAAAGGAATAATATCTGGAAGTAAAGTAACAGTCTTAGCTAGTGAAGGAGGTCATGTAGAATACTCGCCAAAGTCAGAATTAGAATGGGAATTAAAGAATTGGCTCAAAAATTATTTAAAAGTTGAAAGAATATCTTGCGAAAGAATTATAAGTGGGATTGGTTTAACAAGAATAGCCGAATGGAGACTTAGCAAACCTGATGCTAAAAATCATCCTCTACAAAAATACCTAAAAGAATTGAAAATAACTGATAATTTGAGAAAAGAACTTCCTCAAAGAATTTGTAATCTTTCTAATCAGGGGGATCCTCTAATGATCCAAGTGGAAAGGATATGGTTAGATGCTTACGCTTCTTTACTGGGAGACGTTGCTCTTCAAGAATTATGTTTTGGAGGCTTATGGATTTCTGGAGGGACCGCTCCAAAGCATTTAATAAACTTTAAATCAAGTTTATTTATGAAACAATTTTCAGATAAAGGAAGATTAAAAGATATTCTTAAAAATATACCTTTGAATGTAATCTTAGATGAAGAGTTTGGACTATTTAGCGCAGCCTGCAGAGCGAAGATGCATTTGCTAATAAAATAAAATTTTTTATATGTCTTCTCCAGAAGTAGGAAAAAAAATAATAGTATCAGTTCCTTCCACAACTGCTAATCTAGGTCCCGGATTCGATTGTCTTGGTGCGGCATTAGATCTATATAACGAATTTATATTTACAAGAATAGATGGAGGCGGAGATCGATTTGATTTAATAATGGAGAGTACCGATGGTAATCACTTAAGAGGAGGGCCTGAAAATTTAGTTTTTAGGGCTGCACAAAAAGTATGGGAAAGTGCCAATATCGAACCTTTCGCCCTTGAAGCTAGAGTAAAATTAGCAGTTCCTCCTGCTCGAGGACTAGGGAGTAGCGCTACAGCAATAGTTGCAGGATTAATTGGAGCAAATGCGATTATGAATTCACCTTTACCCAAAGAAAAACTTTTAGAACTGGCAATAGATATTGAAGGTCATCCTGATAATGTAGTTCCTTCTCTTTTGGGGGGGCTATGTTTAACGGCTAGGTCATCCTCACATAGATGGAGAATTATTAGATGTGACTGGCACGATTCTATTAAAGCTGTAGTTGCGATACCTGCTATTCGTCTTAGTACAAGTGAAGCAAGGAGAGTAATGCCGAAGAATATACCTATTTCTGATGCAGTAACAAATATGGGGGCACTTACATTATTACTAAACGGTTTAAAAACAGGTAATGATGAATTAATAAAAGAGGGAATGTTTGATAAATTACATGAACCATACCGATGGAAGCTTATTAAAGGTGGATTGGAAGTAAAAGATGCGGCACTACAAGCAGGTGCTTTAGGCTGTGCAATTAGTGGGGCTGGGCCAAGTATCTTAGCTTTGTGTAAAAATGATAATGGCAGAGAAATCAGCCAAGCCATGGTAAAAGCTTGGGAAAAGTCAGGCGTGGCGAGTAGAGCACCATTCTTGAACGTCCAAACAAAAGGAAGTTTATTTAAGGATATCTCAGGTAAGTAGTTTTACTTAGGCATTTTTAATGTTATAGTCTCAAGCTAGAACAACTTCAACTAGAATAATAGAATTGTTCATTATATTGATGAATTCCGAATCTTTCCCTTTACTATCCTCTATTGTTTTTTTACCCTTAATTGGGGCATTGATAATGCCTTTTTTAAGTTCCAAGGAAGGGGAAGATAATACACTCCCAAGAAATGTCTCATTAAGTTTTTTATTTATAGATTTTTTACTGATAATAGGAGTACTTTTCCAGAAATTTGATACCACTAATAGTTCGCTACAGCTTATTGAAAGGGCAACTTGGCTACCCTCAATAGGCCTAGAATGGTCTTTAGGTGTAGATGGATTATCTGCACCATTAGTAGCTTTGAGTGGATTAATTACATTTTTATCAGCTGCCGCTAGTTGGAAGATTAAGAAAAAATCTAATTTATATTTTGCTCTTTTATTAGTTCAAGCCTCAGCTCAAGCATTAGTTTTCCTTTCTCAAGATTTCTTATTATTTTTCTTGGCTTGGGAGTTAGAATTAGTGCCTGTTTATCTACTTATTGCTATTTGGGGAGGTAAGAAAAAATTATATGCAGCCACAAAATTTATTCTTTATACTGCTCTAGCTTCATTACTAATACTCATCAGTGGGCTTGCACTTGCCTTGAGCGGCGATACATTCACCCTAAATATTACCGACCTAACAAATAAACATGTAACAGGTAATCTCGCATTATTATCTTACATAGGGTTTTTAATAGGTTTTGGAGTTAAACTTCCTATCTTCCCATTACATACTTGGTTGCCTGATGCTCATGGAGAAGCTAATGCTCCAGTATCAATGTTATTAGCGGGAATCCTTTTAAAAATGGGGGGATATGCTCTCTTAAGATTCAATGTTCAAATCTTACCTGAAGTACATCTAAAACTTGCACCTGCTTTAATCATTCTTGGAATCATCAATATAATTTATGGAGCCTTGAATGCATTTGCACAAGATAATGTAAAAAGAAGAATCGCATGCAGTTCAGTAAGTCATATGGGGTTCGTTCTCCTAGGAATAGGAGCAGTTGATGCTTTAGGAATAAGCGGAGCAATGCTTCAAATGATAAGTCATGGACTTATAGCAGCTGCTATGTTCTTCGTCACAGGTTCCTTCTATGAGAGAACTAATACACTATCAATTCCCAATATGGGCGGTTTAGCAAAAGTTTTACCAATAACTTTTGCCTTTTTCCTTGCTAGCTCATTAGCGTCTCTAGCATTACCGGGAATGAGTGGTTTCATAAGCGAAATCACCGTATTCTTGGGAATTACAAGTCAAGAGGGTTTTAGTTCCCTCTTCAGATCGATAACAATTCTAATAGCAGCAATTGGTCTTGTGCTGACGCCCATATACCTTCTTTCGATGTGTAGAAGAGTATTTTTTGGGCCTAGAATTCCTGCATTAGCAACTGTAAAAGAAATGAATGGTAGAGAATTGACAATTGGGTTTAGTTTACTATTTCCTACTTTAGTAATAGGTTTTTGGCCAAAAATTGCCATAAATTTATATGAATCTTCAACCAACGCTCTCAGTCAACAACTAACTTTAGCTAAGTTAGTTGGGTTAATCTCAAACATTAGTCAATTTTAATCTTCGATAAAATGGAAACTTCAATTTTTAAAAGTGGAGAATTGCCAGATTTTCATAAATTTACAACAAATAGAATTAATAAAGAATTTCCAATTGTAATAGATAAAATAAATCTAGATTTCAAAAATATTGAAAAATTTTTATCTAATTACTTAAACCATAAAAATTTAGAATGGGATAAAGTAATTAATCCTCTTAATGAAGTCAATGAGG
The DNA here is from genome assembly GCA_003279875.1 of Prochlorococcus sp. AG-388-D03. Taxonomy (GTDB): domain Bacteria; phylum Cyanobacteriota; class Cyanobacteriia; order PCC-6307; family Cyanobiaceae; genus Prochlorococcus_A. The sequence continues at coordinate 34,171 of QCGN01000008.1, read as the reverse complement.
TTCTCAGGTGGAGTTGGGGAGTTATAAGTCATCTTAATGGAGTAAAAAATTCTGAAAGTTTAAGAGAAATTTACTCAAAGTTTTTACCTGAAATTATTAATTTAAGTAATAAGTTTGGACAAAGTAAAATTATTTATAATTCTTTAGTGAAGCTTAAAGAAACAAACAATTTTGATCAAATTAAAAATAGAATATTAGATAAAGAAATCCTCGAAATGGAACATAGGGGTATTTCATTAAATTTTGATGACCAGAAAGAATTTAATACTATTTCAGAAAAACTTGGGAAACTATCAACAAATTTTAGCAATAATGTTTTAGATGCAACTAACGATTGGTTTTTAATCTTAAATGATAAATCTCAAATAGATGGATTGCCAGAACGAGTTTTAGAATTAATGGCAATATCAGCTCTTGAATATTTAAAAAAAGGTGGAGAAGCTGACCCAAAAAATGGTCCTTGGAAATTAAGTTTAGATATTCCGACTTATACCGCATTTATGACATACGCAAATGATCGCAATCTAAGGGAAAAATTATATAAAGCTTTTGTGAGCAGAGCCTCTGAAGGAGAAAAAAATAACTCTCAAATTATTGAAGAGATTTTATCTCTTAGGACTAAGCAGGCTAAGCTTCTTGGTTATGAAAGCTGGGCAGAATTAAGTCTTTCAACAAAGATGGCTAAAGAAATAAAAAATGTTGAAACACTTTTAGAGGAGTTGAGGGAACCCGCCTTTAAAACAGCCAAAAATGAAATAAAAATACTTAATGAGTTTTCCAAGGAGAATGGATTTCCAAAGACCGAAACTCTTCAATCTTGGGATATTAGCTATTGGTCTGAGCTTCTCAGAAAAGAAAAACTAAATTTAGATCAAGAATCACTTAGACCCTGGTTCCCTCTTAATGATGTTTTAAAAGGTCTTTTTAATCTCAGTGAAAAACTATTCGATATTAAAGTAATTGAAGCCAGTAATGAAGCCCCTACTTGGAATGATGATGTTTTATTTTTTAATATCCTAAATAAAAATGACGAAAAAATAGCTTCATTTTATCTTGACCCCTACTCACGTCCTGAGTCAAAGAGAGGGGGGGCGTGGATGGATGAATGCCTTAACAAAAATAATATTGGTAGAAACACATTGCCTGTTGCGTATTTAGTTTGTAATCAAACTCCACCATCCAAAGACAAGCCAAGTTTGATGAGTTTTGATGAGGTTCAAACACTTTTCCATGAATTTGGTCATGGTCTTCAACATATGCTTACCACTGTAAATCTTCCGCAAGCTGCAGGAATTAATAACGTTGAATGGGACGCTGTTGAACTTCCTAGCCAATTTATGGAAAACTGGTGTTTTCACAAAAATACCTTATTAAATATCGCGAAGCATTATGAAACTGGGGAAAGCTTATCTGATGAAAATTTCGAAAAATTAGTAAAGAATAGAACTTTTAATTGTGGGATGGCTACTTTAAGACAATTACATTTCGCAATTACTGATATAAGATTACATAGCAATATCACAAGCAACCAAGGTAAAAATTCCAATGAGATTAGAAAAGAAATTGCAAGATATACAACTGTAATCGAACCGATACAAGAAGACAAATTCCTTTGCTGTTTTAGTCACATATTTGCAGGTGGTTATTCGGCTGGATATTATTCTTATAAATGGGCTGAGGTTCTAAGTGCCGATGCTTTTTCTATGTTTGAGGAGGCTGATTTAGAAAACAATCAAAATATAAAGGACATTGGGGCAAAATTTAAAGACACAATTTTAAGTCTAGGAGGGAGTTTATCTCCTCTAGAGGTATTTAAATTATTTAGAGGAAGAGAACCAAAAACCGACTCTTTAATCAGACACTTAGGCCTATCAACATCTACTTAAGGAGCCTATTTACAATTCTTTCCACTGCTAATGGATTCCTCACTAAATTTTTATGTTTAAAGATATTTAATGATACCTTTTCTCCTTTATTCATATAAGATCTCCATCCTGGGAAAACCATAAGATCCCAATAAGTAAAAAAACTAATACAATTAATTCTGTCAAGAAGATAATCATAGCTTGAAAGCTCTCTTAATAAACAACTATTTATTTTCATTTCAGATATTCCTCTAAAGGGATATTTTGGAACTAATTGAGATGTAAGTGTTCCTTTATGTGGAGAACCAACAGTTATAAATCTTCTAGTTCTTTTGTAACCATCAAATTTTTTAATCCAATACCTTCCAATTATTCCCCCCATCGAGAATCCCAATATATCGAGCTCTTTTTCTAAGCCATATTTCTCTAAAATAAATTCATTTAAAAAATTAGTTAATTCAACAATAGATGTCATTCCATATTTATGCTTTAAAGTTGGGGCAAAATATTCAATTCCAATTTCATCAAGTTTCGTCGTAATCGAGGAAAAGATATCTGCTGTATTCCAGAGACCATGAATTAGTATTATTGGATTTCTCTTTGACAAAACGGTTAATTATTTTCAAAAACTCTTACTATTGAAACCTCTCCGTCAAAGCCAATAATTGGTGGTTTGCATTTTGTTAATCTGATTTTAATTCGGCTAAGATGAAACTCTTTATTAATCATTTTTATAATTTCATTTGAATATTTTTCAATCGTGTAACAACATATTTTCTTGGATTGATATTTTAATATTTCAACTAATTGCGAATAATCAACTGTACTTTTTATATCATCATTTTGAGTGCAATTTTCAAAATCAGCCCATAAAAATACATCTAAACTAAAAAGCTGACCTAATTCTCTCTCTTCTTCTAATACACCAACTCTTGCCCAAAGTTTAATATCCTTTATTTTTAAATAAGTATCCATTTTAAAAACATTTAAACGTCTTTATGCGTAAAAATTGATTTTCCAGATGAAAAATCATCAACTATATGACCTTCGCCTCTTAAAAAATACTTATAAGTTACTAATCCCTCCAGTCCTACTGGCCCTCTTGGGGGTAATGTCTGTGTAGATATTCCCACTTCTGCTCCAAAGCCATATCTAAACCCATCTGCAAATCTTGTTGAGCAATTATGAAAAACACCTGCACTATCTATCTCATTCATAAATTTATTAGCATTACTAATATTTTTAGTAATTATTCCATCTGTATGTTTTGAACTGAATTTTTGTATATGATCAATTGCCTCTTCTAAATTATCAACAATTTTTACAGAGAGCATGAGATCTAAATATTCAGTTTTCCAGTCCTCATAATTAGCTTCAAAAGCAACACCCATTTGAACAGATTTTCTATCTCCAATCAATTTAACATCGTTAGAATTAAAACTTGGGATGGCTTTTTTCAAAAAGTCAGCGGCGATATCTTTATGTATTAAAAGAGTCTCAACAGCATTACATGCAGCTGGGTATTGAATCTTACTATCTAAAGCGACTTTTAAAGCAACATCGAGACTTACTTCATTATCTATATATAAATGACAAATCCCATCAGCATGACCCAGGACAGGAATTTCTGTATTTTCCTGTATAAATTTCACTAGTTCATTACTTCCTCTAGGAATAATTAAATTTACAAATTTTTCTAATTTAAGCATCGCCATACTATCTTTTCTACTTGTTAAAAGACAAATTGCGTTTTCATCAAGATTTGAATTTTGCAAACCATTCTTTAGCGCAGAAACTATTGCGAGATTAGTTAAATTTGCTTCACTTCCTCCTTTAAGCATTACTCCATTACCAGATCTAATTGCCAAAGAACTTATTTGCATTACAGCATCAGGTCTTGATTCGAAAATTACGCCTATTACTCCAATGGGAACTGTTTTTCTCTCTAAATTTAACCCTTCAGAAAGTTCCTTTTTTATTTGTATTTTTCCTACTGGATCTGCCAAATTTCCAACTTGTCTTACCCCTTCGATTCCTGAACTTAGTTTTTGTTTTGATAACTTTAATCTAGAAAGTAAGGCCTTTGAAATTCCTTTGTTTTTTGCTTTTTTATAATCTTCTATATTCGCCTCAATTATTTCTTGAGAGTTTTTTTCTAAGGAATCAGCCATTAAGTTCAATGCTCTAATTCTGTCAATATTATTTGTTTGGCTTGTTTTAATTGATGCAATACGAAGTCTCTCTGCTTTATCTAATAGATCTTTATCGGGAGTAGGTACTTCAAATATATCAGTCATAATTATATTTAGTTAAATTTAATAATAATTCAAAATAAGCATTCTTAAAACATTTTATTTTAGGAATTAATATCTAAAAAACAATTGAACTTGACTTTTCCACTCACCTTCAGAATCTACAGATCCTAATAATTCAAGGTTAGGATTGGCTTGTAAAGTCAGTATACCCAGAGGAGGTAAATCATCCCTATCTGGAGTGGCTTGAACGGCAAAGTTTACTTTATCTGTAATATCAAGCCCTATTTCGGCAATCCAAGCTTGAGAAGAAAATCCATTATTTGAAGATGATTCTTCATTGTCATTTACTTCAAAGTTTTCATTAGAAAAAACATTATTTATTGGTTCATTATTTTCTATTAAAGCTGGATATAAAGAAAGTTGAAATCTATCACTAAATCCATCTGAACTATTAATTTGAGAAATAAATGCTCTATTAATTAAATTTGCAGAGTTTCCTCCTATTAAGCCAATAATTTGAGATCTGCTATAGCTTGGAGTACTTCTTAACTGTATTTTTTTATTTTCATCTTCAAAGGATAATTGATCTAGGAATCCTTCATAGGATGCCTCAATTCTTATGAGTCTTGTATTTCCTATTCCGACCGCACCAATACCACTTGATATAGCATTTACATCTAAACCACTTGAAACATTTAGATCTTGATTATTTTGACTTATAGGTATTATTAGATCTGGAACTTTACTAGTAAGTGAAAAGTTGATAAAAGGAACTACGCCGCTTCTTGAGGCAAATAAAATATAATTTTCTTTATTTTTATCTAATTTGAAGGGTGTTGTGTATAAGTTAGCTGTACCTTTACTTAAGTTGATAAGACCTCTTGCATTTAAATCTTTTCCTACATTTCCATTGAAATTCAAATCTAACTTAGTATCTAAATAGGCTCTAATTATTTCTGAATATTGAATTCTGAAATCTGGACCAAGTTTCAATATAAGGTTCTTAAAACTTAAATTTTCAAGATATTTTGGGGCATTTTCTCCCAAAAGAAAAGAATTTAGTATATTCTCGTTTGAAATTATTTCAATTTTTTCATCTTTTTCCCAATAAAGTTCTGGCCAATTCTTTTTATCATTTATTTCTTCAAAATTATTTTTTTTAATATTTTTTTTATTAGCATCATTTAAATTAATAAAACCATTATTGAGCGCTAAGTTTCCACCAAAAATAGGCTCTTTAAATGATCCACCGATATTTATTTTAGAGTCAACTAGAAATTTAATATTATTTGATTTTATAAGAAATTTATTTGCGATTAAACTAATATCTTTTTCATCAATACTACTTTTTTGATAAAAAGGTAAAGATCCCTTAATAAAAATATTCCCAGAAGCATCATCTGAAGCCTTTAAGCTTTTAATCTCTACGTGATCAAAATCAAAAATTATGGTGCTATTAATATTTTTAATAATATTGCTATAAATATCAATTTCAGAATCTTTGATAACAACAAATCCATTCGCAATAGGTTTATCAATCGTTCCTTTTATAATCATTCTAAGGTTTACATCACCATTTTTAAAGATGAAATAATCATCAGCAAATATATCAATTAATTCAACAAACTTTCCATTACCATTTAATCTTAAGTCTAATTTATCCTCTCTATTAATAGGTATAGAACCTAAAATACTTATTGGAGTATTTGAATTGTTCAAGAATAAAGATAACTCTAAATCAAAAATAGATTTACTATATTCAACATCCCCAATATCAAGAATGATAGGGCTATTATTAATTGAAGTTTTATTTGAATCAATATTAGAAGAAAAAGATTTATTATCTAAATCATAAATTAGATTAATATCCAAATTCCCTTCAAAATCCCTAGGCTTATCTAAAAAAATATTTATAGTTTTTAAAGGAAATTTATTAATTTTTAAAAAACCTTTTCCTGTAACAATCCCTCCTTCTATATCCATTGAAAACTTCTCTTTAGAACCTTTTTTTATATCATTTTTTACCTCAAGGTATCCATTTAAACTAGTTTTTAATTTTAAATTCTTTGAGTTATTACCTTCTATCGTTATATCAGCATCATATCTACTTTCAAATTTACTTAAATATCTTTCAAAATTTAATTTATCTTCTGAAATAGTATTATCATTCAAAAAATTATTTATAAAAAGTATCTTTTCGTTTAATGATTTTTCAATATTATTTATTTCTATAGTATCCAAACCTTTATAGTTACTATTAGGAAGAATTTTTTTTTGATTATCAAGATTTAAAATATCTATTGCTGTTAGAAAAGACCATTTAGTACTAATATTATTAAAAATTATATTAAATTTATTATCTTTATTAGAATCATATTCAAAATCAATCATCCCACCATCAATTGGATATAATGATGAATTAATATAAAAAGATTTATTATTAAAGCCAAACTCAAATAATGAATTCGCAAATTTTATATTTCTATAATTGCCCAAACTCCAAGCTAAACGACCATTGAAATATGTTTGATCTCTAGATATAGAACCTTTACCATTAACTATTCCGCTAATTCTATCAAATTTATTATTACTAATCGCCAATTCAATCTCGTCTATAGGGAAATTATTTGCATTCCATCTATATAAATCATTATCCCTAAAGAGATTTAAAGTACCCTTATTTGAATTAAATATTCTGCTAAAGGTTATACTTTCTAACTTAATTTTTGAATCAAAATTTAAGGATAGGAAAGAAGGCACAGGTGAATATCTATTCTTCATGTTTAAGACATATTTTTTATTTTGATTTTTGATCTCGCCTTCCCATGTTTCCCTAATTCTTATACCTTTATAATGAGGATAATCTACATTGAAATTGATTTGAATATCAGGTTTATTTATATCACCTTTTAATTCTCCTTTTGCAGTTATAAATCCTCTTATACTATTTTTACGGAAAATATTTAAATTAGATAATTGCGTTCTATTTAGAGTAAAGCTTGAATTAATATTTCCAAAATTTATACCTCTCTTATCAAACCAATATGGCATATTCCCTGATAATTGAATTTCAGGATTTAAACTATCTAAATATCCAATACTACCTTTTAAATTTATATTGTTTATATTTTTATTTAAAGGAACATTTAGATTTAAATCTGAGATTACAGTTCCGTAATTAAGATTTTTTGTATAGGCAATTAAATTATTATCTTTGCATAACAAACTAATAGAATTAGCCTTTATTTCCTCCTCTAAATTAGAAGTTCTTAACTTCAGATTATTCAAAGAAAGATTTCCTTTACAAAAGCTTTTTTTAGAGGATCTATAAAATTTCAGACTAGATTTAATTTTGCCTCCCCTAAAAGCAAACTTAGTATCACGAAAACTATATGCAGTTTCCTTTAAACTTAAACCACTAGATAATATCTCGAGATTCAAAAAGTCTTTATTTAATTTAGCATTTAATTTGAATTCTAAATTACCTTTACCCTTATTAAATGACTTAATATTTCCTATAACCTGATTAAATTTTGATTTGTAAATGAATTTTCCTTTTAATTTAGTTTCTATTCCAAGATCCTTTAATTTAAAGTTTGCAGATTCTTTTAAATTAAAATTTAGATCATATTCTATTTTATTTTTTAAAATTCTTTTTTCTTGATATAAATCTCTTTGTTTAAAAAAATCATTATTTATTTCAATTTTAGTTTTTTTAGGAGTTATATTAAAAATCCATCTTTGATTTAAAATTGATCGGATTGGCATAATTCCTACATAAATATTCTTCGCTACAATTTCAGAATTTAAGTTCCTATTATCAATAATTTTTGAGTTATTTAAAGAAATACCAAGAAATCTTAATCCTGAATAATCTCCCAAATCTACTTTTTTATTTAAAAATTTCTCTATCTTACTTTCTAATAGGATTTTTCTAGACTTATAAAAATGTTCAAGATATTTATTTAATAACAAGGCACCTAAAAAACTTATTGACAAAACAGTCCCTAAGAAAATAAGTTTTTTATTAAAATTTAGAGATCTAATTTTTTTCAAGTTAGAATCCCAAAATAGAGTAGGCTTACAAAATATAAGAAATTAATGAGGTCAAAGCCACTAAATGTCTTTTTTTGAACTATTAGAGAATACTCCCAAGATATTTGGATTTTTAGGAATATTTCTTTTTATTGTTACTTTAATTGCATTTATTTTTAATTTTGCTTTTAAATTTAGAATTACAGGTGCCACTATATTTTCATTATTACTCTCATTAAGCAGTTGGGCTTTTATACAAAGCTATACAGATAATATAAAAATAGATGGAGCAAAATATGTGCAGACTGTTTATGATAACGGCTTTGATCTAATTGTTACAAAAGCAGATAATGAATTTCCTGAAGAAGCAATATTACCGACTTTAAAACAATTATCGGAAAATCTTAAAAAAGGTAGTAGATCAGGATCAAAAGTAAAAATCAAAATAAGGAAACTTGAGAAGATATCAAAAGACGTTAGTAAGCCAATTATTATTGGAGAAATAGAAAAAAGCTTTACAATGAATTAACTATATAAATGATAGAAACAATCTTCTTAGAAGTTTTACCTGAAAATTTTAGACATGAAAAATCTTTTTTAATTAAAAACAAACTAAACGATTCTAAAAAATTAAGTAAGCTTAATGATTCTGAATTGAATTTTATTCAAAAATCTGCCTCATTATGTACTTTGAATAATTTAAGAAAAATCAGAGCTATTGCTATTTTCAAAAATGAGCTTTCAATATCCCCTCATGAATCTTACTTGCTTTTACACTGTGGGATAAGTTCAATTAAATCACTTTCAATTTTAAACCCTTATGAACTAAAAGAAAGAATTGGAAGATTGGAAAGAAGTCTTAGAACTAAAACTCAGACAAAAATTACTTTATCTATTTTAAAAGATTGGATACAAAGAGCTAATCAAATCAGTAAATCTATTTGAAATCTTTGTTAAAAATTTTTTTATAATGTAGAATTTGAAAAAAGATAATAAATAAATGAAGAACTTTTTTTTATTTTTATTTCTATCCTTAATTTCTATAAATCCTGTTTTGAGTCAATCAAATCTTTTGGAAAGTGTCAAAAAAAACCCTGAAAATGCTATTAAAATTTGCAATAAATTTAAAGAATTAAACTCAAAAGGGGTATCTGCCAGTTCAGACAAAGCTATAGAATTTGTTTCAAAAAAAAATAAACTAAGTCCTATTAATGCTGAAATTCTCTCAATTTATGTGATTGGGCTTCATTGTCCTCAGGTTATTTAAACTCTTAAATGCGGGAAGTAAAATGGGTTGACAAATCTCTAATATTAAAAGATGGCGTAGAACTCGTCTCAAGAATTTGGACACCAAAATATGAAGGTTCATGGCCCACGTTATTAATGAGGCAACCATACGGTAGAGAAATAGCTTCGACAATAACTTATTCTCATCCTAAATGGTGGGCTTCAAAAGGTTATACAGTAGTAATTCAGGATGTTAGAGGTCAAGGTGCATCTAGTGGGATATTCAAAGGCTTCTCTCAAGAAGCTAGTGACACTTCAGAAACACACGCATGGGTAAGATCATTAAAAGAATGTAATGGGAAACTTGGCTTATACGGTTTTTCATATCAAGGATTAACACAACTTACAGGAATCAAAGATTCAAAGCCTCCCGATTGCTTATCTCCTGCCATGACTGGAATAGATTTTAAAAATCACTGGAGTTCTGATGGTGGTGCTTTTTGGTGGAATAATAATATTGCGTGGGGATTGCAATTAGCCGCCTTAAAAATGAGAAGGGAGCATAATTTTTTAGGATGGAATGAAATAATTTCAGCACTTGAAAACAAGAGTTATTTAAGAAAAGGATTAGATCTTTTAGAAAAATACGATCCTAATAGCTTTGTTCTTGAATGGCTTGAAAATCTAAATAATGATAATGATTTTTTAAAAATAAAGCTAATCTCATCATGGTTAAAAAAACCCATGTTAATTATTGGTGGTCTTTGGGATCCTCATTTAAAAGGTGCACTTGATCTCTATCAAAAATCAAAAGCTGTTGGAGGAAATCCTGATATAGTTATTGGTGACGCTACACATCTGAATTGGTGGGAAGGATCACAAAATACTTTGTTAGATTTTTTTGATAAACACCTAAAAAGCGATCAAGAAATTAATGAAACAAATTCTTTAAAACTTAGAAAGATTTGGAATATTTCATTAAAGAAATGGGATGTAATTAAAGATTCTAAGGTTTCTGAATACAAATTTGGCCTAAAAAGTAGTGGAACGGCAAATTTCGAAGTTATTGATGGAAGCCTTTTAAAAAATTCAAAAGGGTCGGGCTGGTTTTCAATTGTTCATGATCCATGGAGACCATCTCAAGGAGAAGGTGGCCATTTAGGAGCAAATCCAGGAATATTTAATAGGGACATTATTGATAAGAGATTGGATGTCGGTGTTTTTCAAACCAGTTCTTTCCAGGAAGATCTTAAGATTTCAGGAATCCCCATACTTGAAACCTCGGTAATGAGTGATCAGACAAGCTTTGACATATGTGTTGCTTTGTCTTTAGTTAATGCAGAAGAAAAAACTGTTAATCAATTTTCAACTGGATTTTTAAGGGTTAAAAACTCAAAGCCAGATGAAGAATGTGAGTGCAAAGTTGAAATGCATCCTACAAATATTTCTCTTCTCAAGGGTGCAAAACTTAGATTATCAATATCAGCTGCTGCATATCCAGCTATTGGTGTTAATTCAGGATTTGGAGAGGATAAGCTTGGTGCTCCCACTATTAATCACAAAATCATAACTTTAAGTTTTAAACTGAATAAAACATTTGTAAAAATGACTCCATTTTTCAATTAAATTTATTTTTATTTGGTTAATAATTTGATAAACTAATCTCTTAATAGCTACCAGTCATGACAGAAACTATTCAAGCAGACTGGATTAAATCAGAAGCTTTCAACCTCGAAAATTGTTGCAATGATAATCCATTAAATATATTAGGGCCACATTACTTTGACGGGAAATGGATTGTAAGAGTATGGATGCCAGAGGCTGATGAAGTACATATTACTTTTAAAGATAAAATATATAAAACAACCAATTCAAATCATAAATGGCTTTTTGAAGTAACACTTCTTGAAAATCCTAAGAATGATTATCAAATAAATGTATCAAGAGGAGGGGTTTCTCATTCACAGCAAGATCCGTGGGCATATAGGGAGGAATGGATGGGTGAGGTCGATAGACACCTTTTTGCTGAAGGGAATCACCATCATATTTGGAAGAAAATGGGGGCTCACCTCCTAGAAGATGTTAATCAAAAAGGTGTAATGTTTTGTATTTGGGCACCAAATGCAAAATCAATCTCAATAATTGGAGAAATAAATTCTTGGGACGGTAGGCATCATCCTATGCAAAAAAGACTGGGTGGTATTTGGGAATTATTTATGCCCATAATGAAAGAAGGAGATACATACAAATATGAAATAAGAACACAACAAGGACATATATATGAGAAGGCAGATCCATATGGTTTCCTTCATGAAATTAGACCTCAGAATGGTTCAATAATTTCTAAATTGAACAATTACTGTTGGGATGATGGTTCTTGGATATCTAACAGAGATTCATCTAGTCAAATTAATAAACCTATTTCAGTTTATGAGATGCATCTAGGCAGTTGGATGCATGACTCAATTGAAAATAAATTTATAGAAAAAAAACGGACAACAAAGAGCACCCGTTCCTGCGGCAGATTTAAAACCCGGAACTAGGTTTTTAACTTATCCAGAGTTAACAGAAAAACTTATTCCATATGTAAAAGAAAGAGGATTTACCCATATAGAATTAATGCCTATTTCAGAGCACCCTTTCGATGGTTCTTGGGGATATCAAGTCACAGGTTGGTATGCTCCAACAAGTAGATATGGTACCCCGAATGAATTCAAAGAATTTGTAAATAGATGTCATGCAGAGGGTATTGGTGTAATTCTCGATTGGGTTCCTGGTCATTTCCCAAAAGATAAACATGGTTTAGCATTCTTTGATGGTTGCCATCTTTATGAGCATGGTGATCCTCGAATAGGAGAGCATAAAGAATGGGGTACTTTAATATTTAATTATAGTAGAAATGAAGTAAGAAATTTTCTAGTAGCAAATCTCGTTTATTGGTTTGAAGAGTTTCATATTGATGGGATAAGGGTAGATGCTGTAGCTTCAATGTTATACAGAGATTATTTGCGTCCAGAGGGTGAATGGATTCCAAATGAAAATGGAGGTAATGAAAATTTAGAAGCTGTTAAATTTCTCCAGCAAGCAAACCATGTCCTTTTTCAACATTTCCCTGGAGCGCTATCTATTGCTGAAGAGTCCACAACTTGGCCAATGGTTACAGAACCTACAAATGTAGGTGGACTAGGATTCAATTTAAAGTGGAACATGGGTTGGATGCATGATATGCTCGATTACTTTGAAATAGACCCATGGTTTAGACAATTCCATCAAAATAGTGTGACCTTTTCAATAACTTATAATTACACAGAAAATTTTATGCTTGCACTAAGCCATGATGAAGTAGTTCATGGAAAAAGTCATCTTTTACATAAAATGCCAGGAGATGATTGGAAAAAATTTGCTAATACAAGGGCTTTACTTACTTATATGTGGACACATCCTGGTAAAAAAACAATTTTCATGGGTATGGAATTTGGTCAAAGGCAAGAATGGAACGTTTGGGATGATCTTCAATGGGAACTTTTAGAATTCGAACCTCATAAAGGGGTTAGGAACTTGGTTGATGACTTAAATAAACTTTATAAAAATGAGCCTTCATTATGGAAAAACGACTTTGATCCTTATGGATTTCAATGGATCGATTGTGATGACACCTCTAATTCAGTAATAAGTTTTATGAGAAGAGAAAACGAAAGTAATGAATGGCTTATAGTTGTCGCAAACTTTACTCCTAATTTTCATGAATCATATAAAATTGGAGTTCCTTTAGAGGGATTTTATAAAGAGATTTTTAATTCGGATGGTTCTAGATATGGAGGAAGTAATAAAGGGAACATGGGAGGTAAAGAAACTGAAAAATATAATATTCATAATTATGAAAATGCTCTTGAAATTGTATTACCACCTCTAAGCGTTAGTATCTTCAAGCATCAGCCAAAGAAAAAATAAAGCTTTTTTACTTAGTAAGTTCCATTTAATTCTTCACATAATGATTTTAATCTGCTCAACGTTGTAAAATCTTTAAATTAAAGATTTTTAAATTTTTTTTAAAAACATATTGAACTCCAAAATGGGTGAAAATTTACCACTTTTACTATCTGCTGCCTTAGGCAATAAAGTTAATAGACCTCCAGTATGGATGATGAGACAAGCGGGTAGGTATATGAAAATATATAGAGATTTAAGAGAGCGCTATCCAAGCTTTAGGGAAAGGTCTGAGAATCCAGAACTCTCTTATGAAATTTCAATGCAACCTTTTAAAGCTTTCAAGCCAGATGGAGTGATTCTTTTCTCTGACATCCTTACCCCTCTCCCTGGAATGGGTATCAATTTTGAAATAATTGAAAGTAAAGGACCAATAATAGAAGATCCTATAAGAAATATTCACCAAATAGAAAATTTAAAAGAATTAATTCCCAATGAGAGCCTAAGTTTTGTTGGAGATGTTCTTTCATCATTAAAAAAAGATGTCAATAATGAAGCGACAGTTCTTGGGTTTGTAGGAGCACCTTGGACCCTTGCTGCATATGTAGTTGAAGGTAAGAGCAGTAAAAACTATTCATTAATAAAGTCTATGGCTTTCAAAGAGCCTAATTTGCTTCACAAACTTCTTGATCACTTTGCAAAATCTATAGGTGAGTATTTAAAATATCAAATCAAATCTGGTGCTCAAGTTGTACAGATATTTGACTCCTGGGCAGGACAATTAAGTCCTCAAGACTATGATATTTTTGCTGGTCCTTATCAAAAAAAAGTTGTTGATATTGTGAAAGAAGAATTCCCCAATACTCCTATTATTTTATATATCTCAGGAAGTGCTGGAGTATTAGAAAGGATGGCTAAAACTGGAGTGGATATTATTTCATTAGATTGGACTGTCGATATTGAGGAAGCATGCAAGAGAATTCCCTCTGGGATTGGGATCCAGGGTAACGTTGATCCAGGTATATTATTCGGAGATAAAGAATCAATTAAAGATAGGATAGATAATACTTTTAATAAAGCAAAAGATAGAAAGTATATTCTTAATTTAGGTCACGGGATTTTACCAGGCACACCTGAAGAAAATGCCCAAACATTTTTTGAACACGGAAAAAAACTTACTTATTAATTTATATTTTGGCTATTAAAAACTTATTAATTACTGGCTCAAATGGATGTGTTGGTCAATATTTAATTGATTGGTTTTTAAAAAATACTCGATTTAGGCTATATCTAATGGTTAGAGATAAAAATAAATTATCGCTATCAATTCAGAAAAATAAAAGAATTAAATTGCTTATCTGCGATATTCGAGAATGCAAAAAATTCAGTAAAGAAATTAGTCAAATAAATTTTCTAATACACACTGCTACAGCTTGGGGTGATCCAAAAAGGGCCTATGAAGTAAACATAAAAGCTTTTGAAGAGTTATTAGGAATGCTTGAAGAAAATAAATTAGAAAAAATAATTTATTTTTTCAACAGCAAGCATACTTAATCAAGAAACTGAATTAATGAGAGAATCCTTAACTTATGGAACAGAATATATTCAAACAAAATATGAGTGTTTTGAAAGACTTAAAGAGAGCACTTTTGCAGAAAAAACATTCGCAGTTTTCCCTACATTGGTTTTTTGGAGGAACTCTTCATAAAAGAAGTAAGTATCCAGTGAGTTATCTAACCTGCGGATTAGTAGAGATAAATAAATGGCTTTGGTTGGCAAGATTTTTAAAGCTTAATTCAAAATTTCACTTTATACATGCCAATGACATTGCTCAAATTTGTGGATTTCTAATTAAAAATCATAAAAAAGATACTTATAAAGGGTTCAAGAAATTTGTATTAGGTCAAAACTTTATTTCAGTTGATGATGCGATAAATATTCTTTTAAAAAGAAACAAAATGAATAGATATTTTTCAATAACTCTTACTAAAAAAATTATGAAAATATTATTAAGAATTCTTCCTATTAAAGCAACTCCATGGGACAGCTTCAGTATCAAAAAATACGACTTCAACCATGATCCAATAACCAATCCAGAGACATTTAATTTAAAAAGTTATGCTAAATCACTTAATGATATTTTAAGGTTAGCTAAGTTACCAAGCTGTAATAACAATTAAACTTCTCGCGATTTAGTTCCCAACCCCTTGTAATATATATATATAGTTAATTTAAATTATGTTACGTTCATTTTTTACAGGCTTATTTGCAATAGTTTTAACTTTAGGCCTTGGTATATCCTCTGTTTCAGCTAAAACTGTTGAAGTTAAACTTGGAACTGACGCTGGTATGCTTGCATTCGAGCCAAGTTCTGTAACTATAAGTGCTGGCGATACAGTTAAATTCATCAATAATAAATTAGCTCCTCATAACGCTGTTTTTGATGGCCATGAAGAACTAAGTCATGCTGATCTAGCATTTGCTCCAGGTGAATCTTGGGAAGAAACCTTTGATACAGCGGGAACTTATGACTACTACTGTGAGCCTCATAGAGGGGCAGGCATGGTAGGAAAAGTTGTTGTTGAATAATAAACTTTTTTATTTTATATTCATCAATCTTTTGAATATTTTGAATTAATTAAAGTAATTTATCCTGGCTTTAATGAAAGTAGTCCCAAGTGAATTTTCAAATTCTGCTTGGGGCTATTTTATTATGTCAAAGGAAATAGCTCATAATAATTTTCAGCAAAATGTAGATTCAGAAAATTTATTACTTACGATAATAAAAGAAGACAGTCTTGCAAGAGCAATACTTAAAAAGAACGAAGTAGATATTCAAAAAATAGAAAAAGAATTAATTGCTTTATTGAACTCAAAACCAAAGATGAAGAGTAAGCAAAAAATACTTTATATTGGAGAAAGCCTCAATAACATTTTTTTAAAATCAAATGATTTAAGGATTTCCCTAAATGATGTAGTGATATCAACAGAACACTTAATTTACGGTTTATCTTATGATGAAAAATGCGGGAAATTAATTTTAAATAAGAAAAAAATTACAGACTTCTTAGAAATTATAGTTCAGATGAAATCCGATCCAACAATTAAAAATGAATTTGAAAGTCCTAATGAATCTCTTGATAAATTCGGTATTGATCTAACTAAGTCAGCTAGAGAGGGTGACTTAGATCCAGTTATTGGAAGGGATGAAGAAATAAGAAGAACTATACAAATACTAAGTAGAAGAACAAAAAATAATCCTGTTTTAATAGGCGATCCTGGCGTAGGAAAAACAGCAATAGTGGAGGGTTTGGCACAAAGAATAGTTAACGGAGATGTACCTTCTTCATTACATAATAGGCAGTTAGTATCTTTAGATATGGGTGCATTAATAGCCGGAGCTAAGTACCGAGGAGAATTTGAGGAAAGAATTAAAAATATTTTAAAAAAAGTTAAAAGTTCTTCCGGTAAAATTATTCTTTTTATTGATGAAATTCATACAGTTGTTGGAGCGGGTGCGAGCGGAGGATCTTTAGACGCAAGCAATCTTTTAAAACCTATGCTTGCTAGAGGTGAATTAAGATGTATAGGTGCTACAACAATTAATGAACATAAACAAAATATAGAGAAAGATCCCGCTCTAGAAAGAAGATTTCAAAAAATTAAAATTAACGCACCTTCAGTAGATGATACTATTTCAATATTAAGAGGACTCAAAGAGAAATATGAAGTTCACCATAGTGTAAGAATTTCTGATAATGCTCTAGTTGCAGCTGCAAGCTTAAGTGAAAGATATATTAATGATAGATTTCTGCCAGATAAAGCAATAGATCTAATTGATGAAGCTGCTTCAAGATTAAATATGATAATAACTTCCAAACCAGAGGAAATTGATGAAATCGATAGAAAAGTTTTGCAACTAGAAATGGAAAATTTATCTCTAAAAAGGGAATCCGATAATTTTTCTTTAGAAAGGATAAAAAGAATTAATAATGAGCTAGAAGATCTCAAGATACGGCAATCTGAATTAAACATAAAATGGAAAAAAGAGAAAGAAGAAATTGATGAGATTAGTAATTTAAAAGAAGAAATCGAATCTACACAATTAAAAATTGAGCAAGCCAAAAGAAGCTTTGATCTAAATAAAGCAGCAGAATTAGAATTTGGAACCTTAATTGAGTTACAAAAAAAATTAAAATCAAAAGGTGATATTAAAGAAGATTCTTTTAAAAATGGAGGGAAAAATCTTTTGAGGCAGGAAGTAACCTTTGATGATATTGCGGAAGTCGTTTCGAAATGGACCTCAATTCCAGTAAATAATTTAACCCAATCTGAAAAAGACAAGCTTTTAAATTTAGAATTAACTCTCAAAGAAAAAATTATTGGTCAGAGTAATGCTATATCCGCTGTAGCAAACTCAATAAAGAGATCAAGGACAGGACTAAATGATCCTAATAGACCTTTAGCTAGTTTCTTATTCTTAGGACCAACTGGAGTAGGAAAAACAGAACTTAGCAAAGTAACCGCTAAAACAATATTCGACTCATGTTCTTCGATTACCAGATTAGATATGTCTGAATACATGGAGAAGCATTCAATCAGCAAAATTATTGGGGCTCCTCCAGGATATCTTGGTTTTGAATCTGGAGGTCAATTAACAGAAGCTGTTCGCAAAAATCCTTACACATTAATACTCCTAGATGAAATAGAAAAAGCTCATAAAGATATCTTAGATATTCTTTTGCAAGTGCTTGATGATGGGATTATTACTGATGGTCAAGGTAGAACAATAAGTTTTAAAAATGCAATTATTGTTCTTACAAGTAACTTAGGTAGTCAATCAATAAACGATCTATCTATAAGGAATGAAGACAAACATGAAATTAAAACTATTGTAGATATGGAATTAAAAAAATTTTTTAAGCCAGAATTTTTAAATCGAATAGATGAGGTAGTAATTTTTAAAAATTTGGGATTAAATGAACTAAAAAAAAATTGCCAAAATACAATTAAAAACTTTAGAAAAAAGACTCATCAAAAAAGATTTAAAATTACAAATTACCGATGAGACTGTTGATTACTTAGTCAAAAATAGTTTTGATATTAATTATGGAGCAAGACCCTTAAAAAGGATTATTCAAAATGAAATTGAGACGCAAATTGCAAACAATATTCTTAATAACAATTATTTAAATAAAAAAAACGTTGATATTTCTATTAAGGATGAAAAATTATTTGTAGAATAACATAGTGATTCAAATTTAAATTTGGAATAATAAATAAAAGCTTTTTAATTAGACCTTAGAACCACTTTGGCAATTTTTCATAATGTGCAGAATTAGATATATTTTCCTTTGATTCTGCTTTACAGCAGCATGTTCTTCCTTTATCTTTTTCCTTTAAGTATTCATTAGCCCATTCCCAAATAATCTTAGAAGAAAATTCCATTCCAACATTATCCATAACCCTCAAATTTAAAGCCTTTAAATCATGTAACTCCTGCCAGTAATTTAATAAAGGATCATCTTGATTTACTAAGAATGTATGATCAAATTGTTCTTTTAGTCTATTTTCGAGGGGTTTTAATTTAGAAAAATCAACTACAAAACCATTTACGTCCAATTCTTTCGCAAGAAACCAAAAAGTAAATGATCTCGAATAGCCATGAACAAACCTACAGTGTCCATCATGACGCCATTGCCTATGAGAACAGGGAAAATCCTCATAACTTTTACTGCAAGAAAATTGTGAAGAATAAATATTCATTAATTAGCTGTTAAGATAATCTCTGGTAAAACAAAGAAAGATGAGTTAACACTTTAAATATAATGACTTATTCAACTAATTTTTCAATAGAAGAACTTCGCTTTGATAATTATGGATTAATCCCTGCGATAGCACAAGATTGGCTAGACGGTTCAATTCTTATGTTGGCTTGGATGAATAAAGAATCCTTAAACAAAACACTTGAAACAAAAAATGTCCATTACTGGAGCCGATCAAGATCAGAGATATGGAGAAAAGGAGCAACAAGCGGAAATATCCAAATACTTAAAGAAATTAGATTTGATTGTGACAATGACGCCCTAGTTCTGTCAATAGAACAAAATGGCTCAGGAGCATGCCATACAGGTGAAAAAAGTTGTTTTTTCAATGAAATAAATAATAATTTTATTAATAAAAAAGAAAAGAAAATTAATCCTTTTTCTAATATTTGTTCAGAATTATTTAATACTCTTAATGAAAGATCAATAAATCCTTTAGAAAATAGTTACACCAATCATTTATTAACAAAAGGTAGTAATACTATATTAAAAAAAATGGGAGAAGAAACTGCAGAATTTATTATGGCTTGCAAAGATAATGACAAAAATTCAATATCAAATGAAGCTGCCGATATAATATATCATCTTCAAGTTGCATTGCTGCATAAGGGAGTTGAGTGGAGAGATGTACTAACTATTCTTGAATCAAGAAGAAAAAATAAATAGTCAAATTATCTATATTTAAAAACTATAAATCAGGAAATCACATCAATTTAATAAAAAATAATTATTAATTAAATATTAATTAATTATTACATGTATAGCTTATTAAGAAATTAACTATAAGTTAAATGTATTAACTAAAGGTGTAAATCGTGAGTTCATTGAGCGATTTTCTTGGAGAAATAGGTCGTCATCAACTTTTGACACCAGAGAAGGAGCTCACAATGGGAAGAAAAGTCCAAGAAATGGTTGTATTAATTAATAGATGTCAAACGGCAGGAGGTCAAGGTTCTGCTTGTGAATATTCTGATGCAGAAAAAAAGAAAATCAAAATGGGTGAAAAGGCTAAGAATGAAATGATTACAGCAAACCTAAGATTAGTCGTTAATCTTGCAAAAAGATATCAGGGGAAGGGTTTGGAATTATTAGACTTAATTCAAGAAGGCACTCTTGGTCTTACACGAGCTGTAGAAAAATACGACCCTTCAAGAGGGCACAGATTCTCCACTTATGCTTACTGGTGGATAAGGCAAGGATTGAATAGAGCACTATCAACTCAAAGTAGAACCATAAGAATTCCTGTAAATATTAACGAAAAGCTAACTAAATTAAGAGCAGCAAAATCAAAGTTAATGCAACTTAAAGGTTTTCCTCCAACAAGCATTGAGTTAGCAGAAGAAATGAAAATTACTAAAGAGGAAATTGATGAACTACTTTCCTGTGAGTTGAGAAGCATAACAGTTAGTCTTCAAGGCACTGTTAAATCCAAGTCCGATCCATCTGAACTTGTTGATATTCTTCCAAGTGATCAAACTCCTCCAATGGAATTAGCAGAATTAGCAGAGAGAACAGACTCTGCTTGGACACTACTAGATAAAGCTAATCTTACTGAAAAAGAGAGAAAAATTGTAAGTCTAAGATTTGGTTTAGATGGCTCTAATGAATGGAGAACTTTAGCTGAAGTTGCTAGACATATGAGTTGTAGTAGAGAATATTGCAGACAAGTTGTACAAAGGGCCTTGAGAAAGCTTAGGAAAGCAGGGATTCAAAATGGACTTGTAGATAGTGTTAGCTAAAATTCTCTACTTAACTAATTTAAAAATATGAATGAGTCCAATACAAAAAAAAATGAAAAAATTTACGATGCGGAGGTTCTAGAAAGTTCATCATTGGATGAAAATATTGTTGTAAAAATTCTAATAAAAGCTGGGAGGGCAATTGCAAAACCTGCTTTAGAAGTTTTAGAGATGGCCCTTGACCCTTTCACTCCAACACAAGTAAGAGTTTCCTTAATGGCCGCATTAGCTTATTTAATAATGCCTTTTGATCTATTCCCTGACTTTATGCCTTTAGTAGGCTTTAGTGATGACTTCGTTGCCCTTACTGCAGTCTTGAGTATTTGGAGTAAGTATATGACTCCTTCAATAAAAACTAGAGCAGAAAAGAAACTTAATAAATTATTCCCTTTTTTTTAATGAATATATTATCTCAGCAAGAAGAAAAAGAACTACTAGTTTTTATTAAAGTTTGGTTGAAATTTCATGGATATACACAAAAAGACCTAGCAAATGAATTAAATATTAAGTCAAGTCGAACCTCTGAAATTACAAAAAAGTTCAAAGCCCTTCATAAAAAAGGAGGTATTTTCAATATAGTAAAAAATCTTATAAAGATAGAACAAAATTGGCTAAACAATATTCCAACAAATTCTGAAAAAGAAAATGAAACCCATTCATATAATCAATTAGACATAGACTCTTTAGTTAACCAAATAAAAAAAGACAGTCATAAATAAATTATTTCATGTTAACTAATAATTTTTAAGCTTACATATCTGCACAAAAAGAATATTTATAAAATCATTTGTTAATAACAAATACTATTTCTTATCATTTGTTTCCATAAATTAAAAAACTATTTTTAAAGAATCAAAAATTTAATTGATGATTGTTTTGCTAAATATTAAGTAGCTAATAGATTATCTTATTTTTTATTAAACAAACTAAATTAAAATGCTTGTATCCATGGATAAATATCCATTGAAATCCATATACCTTCTTGCCAATAAATATCTTTCTCAATTAACTCTCTTAATTCATTTTTATCTTTAGCATTAAAAATACCAAATAAATATTTTGTACATTTAGTGGGACCTAAAGTAACTAAAATATTTCTATCTTTTAAACTTCCAAGTCTATTAAGATGTTGTTGACGAAATGGTTCCCTTTTATTAATTGCATCCTCACAGTACTTACCAAAAACTATAAATTTTTCCATTATTAAAAGATAACTAATTTAATAAATACATAATTTATAATTGCACAAATTACACACTAATTGCTATGTTAATTAAGAATAACTTTGTATTAATTTATTATGCTCACTGGTAGCGACCTTCTATCTAAAGTTAAAGAACTTGGTGATGTTAGCAAGTCAGATCTTGTTCGTGCATGCGGATATGTTTCCACAAAAAAAAACGGTACTGAACGTTTGAATTTTACAGCGTTTTATGAAGCACTTCTTGAAGCAAAAGGTATTAACCTAGGTGATGCTGGAGTCGCAGGAATTGGGAAGGGTGGTAGAAAATTAAGTTACATTGCAACAGTACAAGGTAATGGGAATCTTTTAATTGGAAAAGCATATACAGCACTCTTAGACTTAAAAGCAGGCGATGAGTTTGAAATAAAGCTAGGGAGAAAACAAATAAGACTATTACCCACTGAATAATCAGATTAAGAATTAGTTTAAATAAAAAAAATACCCTACTTTTGACTCCTAAAGGTATAAATCAATTAAGTTTATGAATTTAGCTTATTATTTCATTTATTGATCAGCAGCTTTACGCATTTCTTCGCAAAAATTTCCAATTTCATTTACAACTTCTATTTCACTACTGTTAGAAATTCTTTTAACAAATGCACTTCCAATAATTACTCCATCTGCACCCCATCTACGAACTCTATTAACATGTTCAGGGCAAGATATTCCAAAACCAACAGCGACTGGATTAATACTTATTTCTTTTAATTTAACAATATGACTTTCTACTCTATTTTCCATTTTGTTTCTCTCTCCTGTTACTCCTGTTACACTTACTAGATAAGTAAACCCTTTTGTTTTGTTAGATATCATTTTCATTCTTTCAAAGGAAGTAGTAGGCGCAACTAATAATATTAAGTCTATAAGGTAGAAACTAATAATTTTCGAAAATTTAGATGCTTCTTCCAAGGGAAGATCTGGAATTATTAATCCAGCCACACCCGCTTTAGATGCTAACTCACAAAAATTCTCAATACCAAAATTTAAAATAGGATTGAAATAACTAAAAAGTATAACTGGAATATGCAACTTATCTTTTAGAGACTCTAATAATTCAATAACCTTTATGGAGTTAGTTCCTGACTTTAAAGCTTTAGATGCTGAATATTGAATAATCGGTCCATCTGCAAGAGGGTCGCTATAAGGGATTCCCAGTTCAATAAAATCGGCACCCTTTTCTTGTAACTTTAATAAAATCTCTGATGTTTTTTCAAGATTTGGATCACCTGCCATTATAAAAGGCATCAAAGCTAATTTTTTGCTTTTCTTTAATTCCAAAAACTTATCATTTATTTTTGAAAAAGTTTTATTTTTAGTAATTTGCGGTTTCTTTTTTTCTTTCATGATTTTTTGAGACTTTCGTTTAATAATTCTTAAGAAGTTTATGGATTTTTTTCTAAATCTTCCATTAGTTTTTCCTGCTCTTCTTTTGATAATGAGTTGAATTTACTTTCTAGTTTATCATTCACAATTTTTTCATATTCTTTTCTATAACGCCTTCTTTGTTCCATAAAAGTCATTTTTCCATTTACAACTCTAAAAATGTAAGATGATATCCATGTTATTACAATGAAAATTAAGATAAAGTTTGAGATAGTGCTGGCCGTAAAATTATCAATACCAAATTGAGGTGATAATTTATAACTTAATATCCCTAACAAAGAGATTAATAAACCTATTTGAACAACTTTCCCTTTAGTCAAGTATTTACCCTTTGCTATTTCCTCTTAATCTAAGATTTAAAAATGGAGAAAATAAAATCAAACCTGGAAAGAAAAGAAAAACTAATCCGTATACGCCTAATCTCTCTAACTTACCCATAACATTCCATCTATTATTCATCCAGTAAAAAAGTATTATAGGGATAACAAATAAATAAATAGAAATAATACCAACGTAGGCAATTAATGTGGCAACTGAATTATTAAGAATACTTTCCATTTAAATTTTTGTTTTCTTAGTCAAAAGATAACAATTTTAAAAAGTTATCGTAAGAACTAAAAATAAATAGTTTAAGAATGGGAGTGGGGGGACTTGAACCCCCACGAGCTAAAGCGCTCGACGGATTTTAAGTCCGGCGCGTCTACCAATTCCGCCACACTCCCTAATGGAATTTGCGCTTTTCAATCGTAGCCGAAAGTAACTCATTTAACCAATAAAAATTTTTAAATTTACACTTTTCATGAATGGTTAGATTAGATTTAATTATTAATTAATTATCCCTTGTACTTGCCATTTTAAGGTTTCACCCGCATGAAATGGTTTTATTTGTCCAACAACCTTATTTTTATCAATTACTTCAATAAATTTTGGTATTTCATTTGCCTTAGATACTAATCTTATTTTTTCTTTGTTAACAGGCAAATTATAAAAATTAGGGCCATTCAAACTGGCAAATTTTTCGAATTGATCAAGTGCATTTTCCTCCTCAAAAACTTTAATGTAGCTTTCTAATGCTACTGGAGAATTAAAAATACCTGCACATCCGCAAAACGCTTTCCACTCTCTCATATGGGGGGCAGAATCAGTGCCTAAGAAAAAACACTCTTTTCCACTTGTAGCAGCTTTCCTTAAAGCAATTCTATCATTTTCTCTTTTAGCGACTGGTAAGCAGTAAAAGTCACTATTTAATCCTCCAAAGAACATTGCATTCCTGTTTATATGTAAGTGATGTGGAGTAATAGTGGCTCCTAAATTATTCTCTTGAACAAAAGAAACTGCATGAGATGTAGTTATATGCTCTAAAACAATCTTTAATTTTGGAAATCTCTGAATTAAAGGTAAAAGTTCTTTATCTATAAAAACTACTTCCCTATCAAAAATATCAACTGAAGAATCAGTTACTTCTCCATGAATTAAAAGGGGCATTCCAAGTTCTTCCATTACTTCAAATATTTCATAAAGATTTTCTATTTTTTTAACACCATGACTAGAATTTGTTGTCGCATTAGCAGGATATAATTTAGCGGCAAAGAAAACGTTATTGTTAAAGCCATCTATCAATTCATTTTTTATTGTTTCATCCGTCAGATATATCGTCATTAATGGCTCAAATTTAGAATTTTCAGACAATCCTTCAGAGATATGTTTTTTATAAGTTATACATTTTTTTATAGAAGTTATCGGGTTTTTGGTATTTGGCATCACAATAGCCCTACCAAAAAATTCAGAGGTAAACCTAATAATATTTTTTAAAACAATGCCCTCCCTTAAATGTAAATGCCAATCATCAGGTTTTAATATGGTTAATTCTTTCAAAATTTTAATTATTTAATTCATCTTAACAGCAAAAAAATATTGACAATAGTTTTTAGAAAGTTATTGAATAAATTAAAGATATAATCATGTAAATAAGTCTTTTAAATATGAGTGAATTTATATTGCCAATTATAGAAATATTAATAGGAATTATTTTACTTTTTGCAGGGGGAGAATTATTCATTCAAGGGGCAATTTCTTTATCGTTAATTTTAGGAATCCCTCAAATAGTAATAGGTTTAACTGTTGTTTCCTTAGGAACAAGTTCTCCTGAGTTATTAGTAAGTTTAAATTCAATCTTTAAGGGTAGCGACTCACTAGCAGCAAGTAATGTAATAGGAAGCAATATTTTTAATGTTCTTGTTGTATTAGGAATAAGCTCATTAATAACACCTTTAAAAGTAAAAAGTAGGATTGTCCGAAGAGATGTCCCTCTTCTAATAGCTATTTCATGTGCAGTCTGGGCAATGTCATCAACAGGCCTTTTAACTTGGCAAGCAGGAATTTTTCTAATATTTTGTTTAACTTTAAATACAGTTTGGGAAATAAATACAATTAAAGAAAATGAGGAAGATACTAAAAATGCTGAGCCTGAGATAGAGGAATATAAAGGAAGTGAGAGAGGTAATTTCAACATTATTTTTAAATTGATATCTGGAATTCTTCTTCTAAGTTTCGCTTCAAATATTTTAGTAAATGGTTCTCAATCCTTAGCTAATCTACTAGGCGTAAACGAAATAATTATTGGTCTTACTATAGTTGCTAGTGGAACCTCTCTTCCTGAATTGGTCACTTCAATAATTGCCGCCTTAAAAGGTAAGACAGATCTTGCTATTGGTAATGTCATAGGAAGTAATTTGCTTAATCAACTTCTTATTCTTGGAAGTTGTAGTATTTTTTCTGGTTTAAGAGGATTAACAATTGATCAAAGCCTAATAAAAGTTGACTTGCCATTCATGGTTTTAACAACTTTAGCGTGCCTTCCAATTTTTTGGACAAAAGGTAAAATCACTAGAATTGAAGGTTTTATACTTTTGAATCTTTATATTTTTTACATCATGGATAAGTTATTGTTCTTAAACGGATTTAACAATCTCTATCAATTTAGAGTTTGTATTTTTGTTTATTTTTCTTTATTCACATTATTTCTTTTTGCACAAGAAAGGTTAAAAAATTTTAGATCATAATTTCATTAGCCATACATAGTTACAAATTCCTCTGAAATAGTTGGATGTAAAGCCATAGTAGTATCAAAATCCTTTTTAGTTATTCCTACATTTAAAGAGACTGAAACCATTTGTATAATCTCAGATGCTGTTTCACCAAACATATGGCAGCCTAAAATTTTATCGTTTTTTTTGTTGACAACAAGTTTCATCATACATTTTGATTTGTTTTTTTTAAAGGTATTGGACATAGGAGTAAAAGAACATTTAAAAATTTTTATATTTTCTTTGGAGTGGATTTCTTTTGCCTCTTCCTCACTAAGTCCTACTGTTGAAATTTCTGGGATAGTAAAGACTGCCTTAGGAATATTTTTATAGTTAACTTTTCTTTGCCTTTCAGCGAAATAATTATCAGCAAAAACTCTCCCTTGTTCTATTGCTACAGGAGTTAAATTAGGCTTTTTTATTATATCTCCAATAGCAAAAATATTGGAATTACTTGTCTGATTTAGTTCATTGACTTGTAAATAAACACCATCCATTTTTAGATCTACTTTATCTAGATTTAATCTTTTGAGAGCAGGCTCTCTACCTGTTGCAATAAGTATATTATTTGTTAAAAATTTACCTCCTGATTCCAATGTTGACTCTAAATCTCCATTTAATTTTTTTATTGACTTTAATTGATTTTTGAATTTTAAATCAATTCCGATAGAAGTCATTGATTTCTCTAGACAATCTGACAAGTCTTCATCAAATCCATTTAGTAATTTCTTACCTCTAATTAATTGAGTAACCTCAGTTCCTAAATTTTTAAAAATAGATGCAAATTCACATGCAATATAGCCCCCACCTATTATTAATAATTTCTTAGGAAAATATTTTAATTCAAAAATATCGTCGCTACTCCATGCTAATTCTGTCCCAGGAATATTTAATTTTTTGGGTTTACCACCAACTGAAATAAGAACTTTTTTAGCACTTACTTTTCTTAAAATATTTTTTGTTTTTGGACATACCACTTCTAATGTATTTTGATTTAGAAATCTTCCTAAGCCCTCAAAAACTTTTATATTTAACTTTTTTAGAGAGTTTGCATGTAAGGCACTTAATCTAGAAACTTCTTCTCTAACATTGTTCATCAACACATTAGAATTAAAAGCTATTTCTTTAGCTATCAGTCCATAACCTTCAGAAGAATTCATATTCTTTCTGTTATTCGCAGCATAAACCATCAGTTTTTTTGGTACACAACCTCGAATGACGCATGTTCCACCTATTTTATTAACTTCTATTATTGCAACTTTTGCTCCATAACTCGCAGCGCGTTTTGCAGCAGCCAACCCTCCTGAACCAGCACCAACAACAACTAAATCAAATTCAAATTCCAAAACCTTTTTAAAACATTTATTATATCGTAAATATAAGGCTTAAGATCAAATAATGAATAACGTTTTGAGTTGGACAGATTTAAGTAAATTCAAACGTGGTGATATTGATAGAGTTAATGGGACAAATAATTCTTACTCAAACTTAAGGTTATTTGGTCATAGTGAAAAAGAAGTGAATCTTATTTTATATAGAGATAGACATTCTTGGTGCCCTTACTGCCAAAAGATATGGTTATGGCTTGAATTTAAGAGGATTCCATATAAAGTTAAGAAAATAAATATGTATTGTTATGGTCAAAAAGAAAAATGGTATCTCAAGAAAGTCAGTTCAGGTAAATTACCTGCAATAGAATTGAATGGGGAAATAATAACAGAAAGTGATAATATAATTACTCGTTTAGAAAATGAATTCGGAACAGTTGGTTCATCTCTTTTATCAAATGATATTCGTGAAGTAAGAATTTTAGAAAGAGAAATTTTTCGATCATGGTGTAACTGGCTTTGCAGAAAAAGCTTTAGTTTCCTGGATGAATCCTTTAGTAAAAATAAATTTAGAAAATCTATTCAGAAACTTGAAAAAATATTAAGTTCATCCAAAACAGGATTTATAGATTCACGAATAAATAATTCAGAAAAATTAGAACCAGGTACTGGCGATATTATTTTTATTCCCTATATGGAAAGAATGAACGCTTCTTTATGCTATTACAAAGGATTCAACTTAAGAAATAATTATCCTTTCATTGATAGATGGTTAACCCTCCTTGAAAATCTGAGTCAATATAAAGGAACACAAGGTGATTTTCATACACATTCCCATGATCTACCTCCTCAAATGGGTGGCTGCTTTAAGGAGGTTAATAATCAACAGATATCCTTTTCTAATCTAATAGACGTTGGAGAAGGGCTTGGGAACTTGGAATTTAATCATGCTGTGAACTTAGATTATTACGCCAAAATTGCCCTCAATAGAGTCCTGAAACATAAAGATAATATCATCAATGCAAATCCTTATGAAAAAGACTTATTTGAGGAATCATTAAGGTCTGCTCTTACTTATATGATTACCCGTGAACTTAATAAAGTCCCAAACAAAGCTATTGCGTCTATAAACTACTTTAAAAATAGAATTTCAGTCCCAAGAGACATGCCTGTTATTTCTGCAAGGTTATTAAGGCAATCATTAAACAAAATAATATCTCCCAATATTACTTCCATAACTGATAGGATTCCAGTTGAACATAGATATGATCAAGACCCTTCAAACTTTATATTGAATTATAGATTATAAATTTTTTCTTGAGTCAATTTGAAGCAAATCCTTTATTTTCTGAACTTGACTTGCAACATTTGGATCACTTGACAATTTTTTTTCAACTTGCTCAATAGCATACATTACTGTTGTATGGTCTTTTCCTCCAAATTCATCTCCAATTTTTGGAAGGCTTAGATTCGTTCCTTGCCTCATTAGATACATGCCTATTTGTCTTGCCTGACTAACTGGCTTTCTTCTGCTAGAACTAACTAATTCTTCAGCTGAAACCTCAAAGAAATCTGAGACCTTTTTGATTACCTGCTTTGGGGTAACAATTACTCCAACACTATTTGGATCAAGCATAGGAGCAATTGATTGAACTGTCATAGGTAATCCTGTTATTGATGCAAATGCCACTGCTCTAGTAAAAGCCCCCTCTAACTCTCTAATATTTGAGGAGAATCTTCCTGCTATAAATTGAACCAAATCTCTTGGAAGATTCATTCTTTCTTGTTCAGCTTTTTTCTGCAGAATTGCTATTCTAGTTTCTATATCAGGAGGCTGAATATCTGCTATTAATCCCATTGAAAATCTAGAGATTAGCCTTTCTTGTAATTTAGGTATTTGACTAGGAGGCCTATCACTTGCAATAACTATTTGTTTACCTGCTTCGTATAAAGAATTAAAAGTATTAAAAAATTCTTCTTGAGTATATTCCTTCCCCTCCAAGAATTGAATATCATCAATTAATAGTAGATCAACTGATCTATATTTATTTTTGAAGACATGCATTCCATCTTTTCTTATGGATTGAATTAAATCACTACTAAAAGTTTCAGTAGAGACATATAATACTTTTGCTTCTGGATCAATTTCTACTCGATAATGACCTATAGCTTGCATTAAGTGAGTCTTTCCAAGACCAACACCACCACAAATAAATAAAGGGTTAAATTCTCTTCCTGGAGATTCTGCTACTGCTAAAGCTGCCGCATGAGCCATTCTACTATTAGGACCTACAACAAATCTTTTAAACACATAACGTGTATTTAAAGAATGAGATTTTTTTGATCTATTAATTAAATTATTACCCTGACTTGAAGGAAAAGACTTTGTCTGAGAATTAATACTTTGCTGGCTAACAAAATCAGGAATATTTGAATTGTTATTAATATTAGTTTCAGACTTAAAAATTACTTTTACATTGTGTCCACAAATTTCTTGTGCAGCTTTTTCAATAGTTTCACTGTAATTTTTTCTAAGCCAATCACTTGTAAAGTTATTTGGAGTACTCAAAGTTAACAAACCATTTTCAAAACAATTAAATTTAGCTGGCCTTATCCAAGTTTCGAAGGAAGGCTTACTTAAATTCTTTTGAAGTAATTGTTGAACTTCTGCCCAAATAGGATTGGTTGCTTGCACTAAATTTATTTAATAGATATTTAATCTAGTAGGGATTTATTAATTGGTCATTCTCAAATCGTAAGATCACGATAAATTTAAAATTTATTAACAATGCTTATTATAAATTTTAAAAAATAAAAAAGTTATTCATTATCGAAACCTTATAATAATTACAACTTGTTTAAGTTTTGTTGGACAAAGCTCTGCTCATTGTGATGGCTAAGTGGCATGCTTATGGTCGTTGTAAAACTAGATTATCAAAAGATATAGGGAAATTTTGTTCTGCCAATATTCAAAAAAAAATGACCGAGCATACGATTTCTGTTGCAAAATCTATTGAAAATAAGGGTTTAATTGATATTTCATTAGCTATCTCTGGTCTTGGTTTCAAAAAGAGTAAAAGATGGTCTAATGAGTTAGGAATTATGAACTTTAATTTACAAGGAAAGGGATGCTTAGGAGAAAAGATGAGAAGGCAAATTATACTGAATAAAAAATTTAACCTTACAAAAACACGAAATATTATTTTTATAGGAACTGATCTTCCAGATTTTTGTCATATGGATTTATTAAATACCCTTAAAAAACTAAAAAAGAATGATCTTATTTTAGGTCCATCAAATGACGGCGGATATTGGCTAATTGCTTTTTCAAAAAGATTATTATCTACTAATTCATATCTACCTTTTATAAATATTAAATGGGGTAGCAAAACTGTACTTAAACAAACTATGAATAACCTTACTTCAATGGAATTAACACATAACTTTCTTCATAGAAAAATTGATATTGATACGATAATAGATATCGAAAAAAGAGAATAATTAAGTTGCCTAAAATTTCAATTATTATTCCTACCTATAATGAATCGCAACATTTATCTTTACTTCTTTCAGATTTATTAGTATTCAATGAGGGAATAGAAATAATAATTGTGGATTGTAATAGCGAAGACAAGACTAGAGACATAGCTAATATATATAGAACAAAAATTTATAAATCGAATAAAAAGAATCGAGGATTGCAATTAGATATTGGGGCAAAAAAAGCTAAGGGAGAATGGTTTATTTTCATACATGCAGATTCAAGGCTTAGTCATGGTTGGTTAAAAAAAGTGAATTCAGTAATTAGGAATGATGAGATTTTTACTTATTTTTTTAAATTCAAGATTAACAATGAAAAGATCATTTATAGATTTCTTGAAATAGTTGTAAACCTTAGAAGTTTCATTTTCAAAGATCCTTATGGAGATCAAGGACTTATTATTCACAGGGAAACATATTTTAGAAATAAAGGTTATAGAAAAATTCCTTTAATGGAAGATTTGGATTTTATAAAAAGATTAAAGAATAATGTAAAGCTAAAAATGTTATCTATTCCACTTTACACAAGTAGTAGGAAGTGGGAAAAAACTAATATTATCTCCCAAGCATTCAAAAATTGGAATTACAGAAAAAGGTGGTTAAGAGGGGAATCTACAAAATCTTTATATAGTGACTATTATAAATATTAAATTAATTTGCATACCAAAAAGCGCATTTTGAACCTTTTGGCTCCAAGACCCAACCTTGTCTTTTGTAAAAAGATACAACCTCGGCATCAGCGAATAGTGTAACTTTTGATATCCCAGTTTTTTTTAGTTCTTTCAAAATATAATTCATCAATTCTTTACCTAAACCTAGTCCTTGATAAACAGGATTTACAGCAACATCCCATATAGTTGCTTCAATAACTCCATCACCAGTACATCTTGCGAAACCTACAAGCCTAGGGAATTTTTCATCATGACGCCATAAGCCTACAACTAAAATACTAAATTCTAAGGCTCTTTTTACTCTCCTTATTGGTCTCCTACTCCATCCAACAGTCTGCAAAAGTTGATCTAACTCTATTAGATCAAACTCCTTATATTTACTACAAACAAATATCTCTTCTTTATTTTTAAGAGTGAATTCAAAAGAGTTCGAACCATAAAATTTAGTAAGCTCGTCTTGTGAAAGAGTATTTGTTTTTTTTATTGATGATCCCTTGTTCCTAAAAATCATTAAAAGCTAGCGAATCCCTTTTCTTGAAGCTCAGAGAGCTGGAAATATAAACCTTTTTTAAGTCTAAGCTCTCTATGATTTCCTTCTTCAATTAAAGCTCCTCCTTTTAAGACCAAAATTTTATCAGACTTTTCAATAGTAGCTAATCTATGAGCAATTACTAATGCCGTTCTTTTATTCAAAATTCTTTCAAGATCTTTTTGCAAAGTCGCTTCTGTAGAGGGATCCATAAATGCAGTAGCTTCATCCATTATCAAAATAATTGGATTTCTTATGGCTACTCTTGCTACTGAAAGAAGTTGTCTTTCTCCTGATGAAAGATTGCCTCCTCTCTCTCTCAGATACGTATTCAAACCATTAGGTAACTTTTTCAATAAAGTATTCAGACCCAACTCTTTACAAATATTTTCTAAGTCTTGATTATTTATATCCTTACTTAATTTTATGTTATCGGCAACATCACCACTAAAAATAAATGTATCTTGAAGGACTACACCAAGCATATTTCTAAGTCTTGCTATTGGTATATGTTTAATATTTACATCGTCTATTAAAATCTGGCCATCTTGAGGCTCATATAGTCTGCAAAGTAACCTTATAATTGTTGATTTACCAGAACCAGTGGGGCCAACAAAAGCTATATGTTCTCCTGGATTAACTAAAAATGATAAATTTTTTATTACTTGTTCACCTTTTTTATAAAAGAAATTGACATTACGAAATTCAATCTTCCCTTTAAATTTATAATTCTTGCTTAAAATACCCCCTGACTGATGTTGAGCAGAAAAAGAGTCTTTAATTTCAACTTCTTCATCTAACAATTCATTTATCCTCTCTACAGCCGTAAGCCCTCCTTGAATCTGTGTAAATCTCTCTGCTAATTGCCTTAAAGGCTCGAAGAGTCTTTGTGAGTAAAGAATAAAAGTTGTTAATGTTCCTAAACCGATATTACCCGAAGTTACTAGATACCCCCCTACAGCTAATACCAACGATACTGCCGCAAGAGATATCCACTCTATAAAAGCAGATATACTACTATCGTAAAAAATGGTCCCATTAACTGCTTTCTGATACGCAATACCTGTATTAGAAAATTTCTTACTATTAAAAAATTCTCTCCTAAACATCTGAACGACTTCTAATCCTTGAAGGTTCTCTTGGAAGTCAGAGTTGAGCTGGGACAACTCCTCTCTTACTTGATAATTTGCTTTTCTATAGCGTTTTTGAAGCCAAATAATAAAATATGAAACTGGAATTTGAGTTAAGAGAAGCAAAACTGCAAGCCCTTTATCTATTGAAAGCATGGTTAATGAAATAACGATAAGACTTACAAAATCAGCAATAACTCCGACCGCCCCACTGCCAAAAACCTCTGCCAAGGCATCTACATCATTGGTAAGTCTTGTAAGCAATTTACCAACAGGCATTTTATCGTGATACTTCAGAGAGAGAGAAATAGAGTGTTCAAAAAGCTCTCTTCTAATCCTTGCTGTCAATCTCTGTCCTACGGATTGAATGTTATAGGATTGATACCCT
>QCGN01000007.1 GCA_003279875.1 Prochlorococcus sp. AG-388-D03 | reverse complement strand
TTATAAAAATTCAAAATTGGAAATATCAAAATCTCTTATTAATATAACTGAAAAAATTGGGAGAGATATAAATCTTGTCCAAGGTCCAGGAGGTAATATATCTTTTAAAAATAATGGTTTTATGTACATAAAAGCATCTGGAGAAAAAATGTCAGATGCTAAAAATAAAAATATTTTTGTTAAAACCAATCATAAAAAGATCCTCTCATCCATAGAAAAAAATGATCCAGATCCAATTGAAAATTGTTGGGACAAAAGTTCTTTAATGCGCCCATCAATTGAAACAACAATGCATGCATTAATGCCTCATAAATATGTACTTCATGTTCACTGCGTAAATACTATTAGTTGGGTAATACAAAAAAATTATCAAAGAAAAATAAAGACTATATTAAAAGGAATTAATTGGAAAGCAGTTCCTTATAAAAAACCTGGTCTGCATTTATCAAATGAAATAAAAAAAATAATAAGAGAATCAGTTGTAGATGTAATTCTATTAGAAAATCATGGAATAGTTGCAGGAGCAGAATCTGCTGAAAGTGTTTTTGAAATAATTAAAAGTATTTCAGAAAAATTATATTTATTCGAGTTAGACAAAAAGACGCTTGATTTAGAAATATTTAGTAAATATCTTTCATTTAGAGAGTATAAATTACCTAAAAATGAATCTATTCATAAAATTGCTTTTTCAAAGATTCATTCCTTAATAGCAACAAAAGGTGATTTATTCCCAGATCAAGCTGTTTTTATAGAAAATGGACTAATGATAATAAATTCACCTGAGGAACTTACCCTGTCATCTAGATTAAGAGCTAATAGATTACCTGTTGTATTGATCCCAAATGTAGGGATACTTATTCCAAGAACTTTTAAAGAAGTTAATGAAGATACTTTGGTTGGTTTATCAATGATCATTTCAAGATTACCGAAAGATGCTTCAATAAATTATTTAACTAAAAAAGAAAGAAATGAATTAATTAATTGGGATTTAGAGATTCATAGAAAAAAATTAAATAATTAGAAAACATGAGAATTCAGTTAGTAGTGCCAATGTCAGGCATTGGACAAAGATTTAAAGATGCGGGATACACTACCCCGAAACCACTAATAAAAGTAAGAGGTAAAGAGATAATAAATCATGTAGTCAATATGTTTGGCGAAATAGAAAGAGTAATTTTCATTTGCAATGAAGTGCATTTAAATGATATAAATTTAAATCTTCACAAAATATTAAAAGATCTTCATCCTAAAACAAAGATAATTTCTATAAAGCCTCACAAAAAAGGTCCTATTCATGCAGTTTTAGAGTCTGAATCAGTTTTGGACTACTTGACTCCTACTATAGTTAATTATTGCGATTTCAATTCTTTTTTTAATTATCCAAATTTTATAAATTATTTAAAAAAAGATAACCCAGATGGATGTGTATTTACTTATACAGGTTTTCATCCCCATATGTTAAATAACACAAATTATGCTTATGTAAAAAAACACGATAATTCCGTTATTGATATACAAGAAAAAAAGCCTTTTACTGAAAACCCAATGATGGAAGAAGTCTCAAGTGGAACATATTACTTTAAATCAGCTGAAATGATGTTGAAATATTTTAAAAAAACACTTTTCTTAGATCTTAAAGTTAATGGTGAATTTTATGTTTCTATGGCCTATAAACCTATGCTGAAAGATGGTCTAAAAATAAATACGTTTCTAATTGACTATTTTATGCAATGGGGTACCCCTTCAGATTTAGAGAATTTCAATTGGTATTCAAATATTTTCAAAAATATAAATAATAAAAATTGTAATTCCAACAATATATATGAAGGATGTTTATTAATTTCTATGGCTGGAAAAGGTTCTAGATTTAAAGAAAAAGGATATAAAATTCCTAAACCATTTATTAAAATATCAGGTTCTGAAATGTATATAAAGGCAATTAAAGATTTACCAAGAATGGAAAAACTAAAAATAGTGACAAGAGAAGAAATAATTAAAAATAAAAAACAAGTATTTGATATTGAAGATAAAAAATTAAATGTCAGTGTAAAATCTTTAAAGACTAATACTGATGGTCAAGCTCGTACTGCTTTAAGAGCTTTTGAAGATAATGATATTAAATTAGAAAAGCCCTTAATAATAAGTGCTTGTGATATGGGAGTTATTTTTGATGAAAAAAAATATCAAAACCTTCTATCTTCAAAAGAAATAGATATTTTAGTTTGGGGATGTAAAGGATACCCAGGTGCTCAACAAAATCCAAATATGTATAGCTGGATATACAAAAATGAAAATTATATTTCTAAAATTTCAGTGAAGAAAAATCTTATTAATCCAAAAGAAGATTATCTTTTAATTGGTACATTTACATTTAAGAAAGCAAATTATTTTTTAAAATCAGCAAAACTTAGTATTGCTAGTAGAGAAAAAGTAAATGGTGAATATTATATTGATAGTGTAATTAACAAATCAATAGAAATAGGATTAAAAGTAGCACTATTTGAAATTGATTACTTTATATGTTGGGGAACACCTGATGAATTAGAAACATATAATTATTGGGAATCATGCTTTAACAAATGGAAGGATCATCCATATAAAAAACCTGAACTAAAAAAATAATTATTTTATTTAAATCTAAAAACAAAAACATTTTAAATTTACTCCTAGAATAAATAAATTCAATTTTTGATAATTTTATATTAATCCTTTTTAAATAATTATTTAATTTTATATTTTGTTTTTATCTAAGCTTCAATTTTTGATATATTAAATCTCATATGAAAGGGTAAATTATTTCTATAAAGATTTTTTAATGAAATATTCTATTGTAATTCCTTGCTTTAATGAAGAAGGAACAATTCAATTAATACTTGAGAGAACAAAAAATAATTTTATAGATAATGATATTGAATTAATTCTTGTAAATAATGGCTCAACAGATAATACGAAAGCGATAATTTCTGAAATTATATTTAATTATCCCCATGCAAAATATATTGATATAAAAAAGAATCTTGGATATGGTGGAGGAATTTTAAAAGGTTTAAGTCATTGTAAAGGTGAAATTATAGGTTGGACGCACGCAGATCTCCAAACAGATCCATTAGATTGTATTAAAGCATTCAAAGAATATGAAAAAAAATCAAAATATCAAAATACCTTTGTTAAAGGTAATAGAAAGAATAGGTCTCTAAATGATAAATTTTTCACTTTTGGTATGAGTTTATTTGAAACATGTTTGTTAGGAACATTAATTTATGATATTAATGCTCAACCAACAATTTTTCCAAAAAAATTTTTTGATTCCTGGATTAACCCTCCTAAAGATTTTTCTCTAGATTTATATTCCTATTACTTAGCAAAAAAAAACAATTACAAAATTAAAAGAATAAATGTTGATTTTCATAAAAGAATATCAGGTCAATCTAAATGGAATATAAATTTTATTTCGAGGATAAGATTCATCTTGCGGACAATCAAATATAGCTTTAAATTAAAACTGAATAAGGTGATTTAAATTAATTGGAAATAATTGCTCATAGAATAAATACGATTAATCAACTAAGAAATTTAAACATCAGCTTTGGAGTTGAGGTTGATATTAGATCTAATGATAGAAATTTAATTATTGGACATGATCCATTCTTAGATTCCATTAATTTTAAAGACTGGTTAAACTTTTATAAGCATGGAACTTTAATATTGAATGTAAAAGAAAATGGGTTGGAAGAGGAATTGCTTAAAACAATGCAGTCTTTTAAGAAAAAGAATTTTTTCATTCTTGATCAATCTTTCCCTTACATTATAAAAACAATAAAAAATGGAGAAAAGAGATGTGCTGTAAGATTATCAGAATATGAATCTATTAATACAGTACTATCTTTAAAAGAAAAATTAGATTGGGTTTGGATAGATTTCTTCACAAAATTTCCAGTAGATTTTGAAATGTATAAAATCCTAAAAAAACATAATTTTAAATTATGTTTCGTTTCTCCAGAACTACAAGGACATTCACATTCAAAATGTCTGGATTTAAAATATTACATAAAATCTAATGAAATGTACTTTGATGCTGTTTGTACTAAGAAACTTAATTTTTGGGATAAATGAGGATTTCAAATACAAAAAATTATATCTTTTCTCTCTTCTTATTAATTAAGATATTTTTTATAATTTTGGTAACCCCAAGTATTCAAGATGTATGGTTTTTAGATTTTATAAAAAATTCAATCAACAATCCTAGTTTAGATCCATGGTCGAATTATTTATTAAACAATGGCGACTCATTGGGATTCCCATATGGTCCAATAATGTTCCTAATATTTATACCCTTATCATTTATTTTTTGGACTTTAGGAATACCTTTTGGTTTAGAAGATTATTTTTTAAGTATTGGTTTTAGATCTAACTTATTAATATTTGATTTGATTTCATTATTAGTTTTATCAAAGTTATTAAACAATAAAAAAAAAGAAATTATATTCTTTTATTGGCTGTCTCCATTAATTTTTTATGTAACTTATATTTATGGACAATTAGATATTATCCCAACAACTATTGTACTAATTGGGTACTTTAAACTATATAAAAACGAATTTAAAAATAGTGGATACTTTTTTGGTTTAGCAATTGCAACAAAATTAAGTTTTGCTTTGATTATACCTTTACCAATAATTTACCTTTGGCAAAATAAAAGATTATCTTTTGGTTTTAATCCTTTTATAAAATCTCTTTCAAAAATATTAATATTATTTGTTTTAACGCCAGTTTTATCTAGAGGGTACAGAGAAATGGTTTTATCTACGCCAGAAAAAGCATCTTTAATATCTTTTAATTTTTCACTTAACGAAAACTTAACAGTATTTATATTACCGTTAATATTTATTCTTATTATTTACTCGATTTGGAGACTAAAAAGATCAAACTTCACTTTGCTAACCTCAATTACAGGTTTAGCTTTCCTTCTTTCTACACTAATGATGCCTCCATCTCCAGGATGGTACTTGTGGGCTCTACCATTTTTGATAATTTATCAAATAAAAACTGATATTAATGGAAAATTACTTATATCACTATTTTCAATTTTACCAATTGTTGTTATATTCCCGAATAATATTTTTTCAAAATTAAATTTTTTGGATTTAACTTATAAATACAACACAACATTTATAAATGATCTTAATGCGGATTTAATTTATACTTTTTTTATTAGTTTAGGTATAATAATCGCAATAAGACTTTATAGAGAATCAATACAAAATAGTGATTATTACAAACTAAATAAAAAAGCTTTTATTATTGGTATATCAGGAGGACCGTCAACTGGTAAAGATATGCTTTCAAAATCAATAGTAGATTTACTAGGAGAACATTCCACTTTATTGCTTAGAGAGAGGGACTATTTTAAATGGAATAAAAACTCAAGTAATAAAGAAAAAAATAATTCCATTAATATCAAAACAAATGATTTATTAAAATTAAATGCAGACTTGGATTTAATTTTGAATAAAAATGTTCTTAACAGAAAAACTATTAATAACTCCATTACTAAATTCCAAACTATGAAATCTTTCTCTAAGGATTTCATAGTTGTTAACGGATATCATATTTTCCTACCAGATGCCTTAAATAAATTTTTTAATATAAAAATCTTCTTAGATCCAGAACCAGAACTTAACAAAAATTGGCTTAAAAATAAAATTAATTCTCAATATCCTTCCTCAGAGATAGAACGTTATAAAGATTTAAAAAAATATAAGGATTTATATTATGAACAAAAAAATTCTTCTGATTTAATTTTTTCCTTCTCTTATATAAATAAAGATATATTATCTTATAAAAAAATTCAAAATTTACCATTAAAAATGGATGTTTTTCTTAAAGATGGAATTTATGCAGAAAATTTATCCAAAGCCTTAATTTCTATATGTGGAGTGAAACTAAATTCAAATATCTCAAATACTGATTTTTCTGCAAAACTTTCTATTGAGGGCGATATTTGGGCTGAAGATATAAAATTAGCAGCAAGTAGATTATTGCCTAATCTAGAAGAAATTATTGATTACAATGCAAAATGGCAATCTAATATAATTGGTCTAATGCAATTAATAATACTTTTGCAAATCGCTTATGTTTTTAAATATAAAATTGAGAATTAAATGCCTTTAAAATTAATAAATGCTATAAAATTTAGCAAGCTTCCAAAAGCAATTATATTTGATACGGATAATACTTTATATTCTTATGCACCTGCTAATGAATTAGCTTTAAATTCAGTTTTCAATAAAGCAGAAATATTATTGGATATAAATAGAAATTTGTTTGAAGAAAAATTTAAAGAAGCTAGACTTGAAATAAAAAAAAGAATCAGTAATCAAGCAAGCTCTCATAGCAGATTACTTTATATTCAGAGAACAATAGAACTTCTTGGTTTTAAAACACAGCTGTTATTAACCCTTGACTTAGAACAAACATACTGGCGAACATTTTTACAATCTTGCAAATTATTTCCTAACGTAAGAGAACTGCTTGATAAATTAAATAATTTGAATATACAAACTGCTATAATTACAGATCTTAATTCGCAAATTCAGTTTAGAAAAATAATATTTTTTGGACTCGAAAAATACTTTGATTATGTTGTAACTTCTGAAGAGGCTGGTTTTGATAAACCAAGTAAAGCTCCTTTTGAACTTGTACTTAAAAAATTAGATTTGCTTCCTAATGAATGCTGGATGATTGGAGATAATCTAAATGCAGATGTTTTAGGTGGTAAAAATTGTGGGTTAACAACATTGTATAAATACGAATCTAAAGATGAAAGTAAAATCTATAATATTATTCCTGACGCAAGTTTTAATGAATATGATGATGTTTTAAATCTAATAAAAAGAATTGAATTGCAATAGTTTAAATAACTTACAAATAATTTTATTTTACTTAACTTAAGACTTATTTAATGTAAATTTGTTATTGGTTAATCTAAAAGATTAAAGATAATTCATTTCTATTTGATTAAGAATCGAAACCATGAAAAATCTATCTACTTGCCCATTATGCTTTTGCGAAAAAGGAACTCAGATATGGAAAGCATCAGCTTCAGAACAGGCTTCTCATTTCTTAAGTCCATTAGTAAATAGGGATAGGTTCGAGAAATTAAAAGAGCATATATTTAATTTACAAAAATCATCTTTTGTTTATTTAAATAAATGTTCAGAATGTGGTTTCATATATAGTTTTCCACATTTGTCTGGTGACAAAAAGTTTTATGACCTTATTTTTTCAAATACTAATAAATACCCTCAGAATAGATGGGAATTTATGGAGAGTATTGAAATTATTAAAAATTCAAAATTCAGAAATCCAAAGATACTTGAAATAGGTTCAGGAGATGGAGCTTTTATTAGAAAATTAGTAAAAAAAGGAATAACTAATAAAAATTCAATTACCGCAATTGAGTATTCGGTATTTGGCAAATCAAAAATAAAGAATTTTGGCATTGATTGTCTATCAATTGATATAAAAGACAAAAAAAATAATCTGCCACATAAAGAATATGATTTTATATGTCTTTTTCAAGTACTAGAACACTTAGATAATATTCATAAATTAGCAGATAGATTAAAAGAATTATTAAGTAAAAATGGAGAAATTTTAATAGCTGTTCCAAATGACAAAATAATCAAATTTAATGAAGTAAATGGTGCATTACTTGATATGCCTCCAAATCATATCGGTAGATGGTCTAAGAATACTTTTATTAAATATTGTGCTATTAACAATCTAAATCTCTTAGAACATAAAATTGAGACTTTTTCCCTGAAAAGATTTCTGTTGATGTTTTTCTCTTATCGATTTTTGAGAAAAGCACAAAAACCTAATTCAATTACTGCATTTATAAAATATAAATTAAATAAAAAACTAGTAAAACTTTTTACAATTATTTTAATTATTATTGACTTCTTATCCTCTCCAAAAATCTTATTAAAGATTATTTTCTCTGCCACCAAATTGGGAGGGGAGACTCAACTCGCTCGTATATCTAAAGTTTGTAATAATTAACAATAATATAGTGGTTTTTTTCAAACAAATAATATAAAAGTTGAAATTACTTTATAATAATTTAAAACTACAAATATGTTTTTTTGGCGAAAATTATTCCCTTACTTGCAAAAGTCTATTCCAAGACATAGAAATAACAAGCTACTTCGGTTTTTAGATAAATTTTCAACAATTTATCACTCCATATATGAAAATCTTAATTATGATTGTAGGTATAATGGTGAATTATTTTTATTAAATAAATTAAATCATAGCAATAATCTCAATTGCATTTTTGATGTAGGAGCTAATATTGGAGCCTATTCAATATTAGCAAGAGATATAAATGAAAAATGTTTAATTTTTGCTTTTGAACCTGTACCAGATACATTTATCGATTTACAAGAAAACCTTTCAAATAAAGAAATTAGAACATTTAATTTTGCACTTGGAAGTGATATTAAGGAAGAAAAGATGCTGGTTCCCAAAGATAGTAAACTTTCTACATTATTATTAGAAAATAGTTACATAGCAAATAAAGAAGAAAGTCAGTGTGTCTCTGTAAAAGTAACAACAGGAGATGAATTTTTAAAAAAAAATAATGCACTTAATCAAATTTCATTATTAAAAATAGATACAGAGGGTTATGAATCAGAGGTATTAAAAGGTTTTAGGGAAATGATCTCACGAATTAATGTAATACAATTTGAGTATGGAAAAGCAAACCTATTGGCCAAATATTTTCTCAAAGATTATTTTAATGACTACTCTCATGACTTCTATATTGGTAAACTTTATCCTAATGGAGTTGATTTCTATGAAAAATATAAATGGGATTTAGATGATTTAATAGGTCCAAATTTTGTTATGGTCAAAAAATCCCGAAAAGATTTATATGATTTACTTAGAATTAAATCTTAATTCAATTATTCAAGAAAATAATTTACAACAAATTTAAAATTTTACAAAAATAAATAATTATATTTTTGCTAATTATTATAAATGATATTTTTTTATAAAAATAAGATTTTTGTAAATTTATTTATTAATATAGGGAGATATCAATTTTGCCATAAATATATTAATGCAAAGTATATGTCCTATCTGTAAAAAAAGTAATTTTTTTACAGTAGCTTCCAATTGTAAAGAAAATATCCGTTTAACTGAAACATCTTATTCTTTTGGTAAATGCTTGAATTGCGAAGTCATAAGTCTATTACCAACTCCAGATATTAAAACTATTTCAAAGCATTATCAGTATTTAAATAAAGAAAAAGAAAAAAATATTTCAAATAAAAAAACTATCGCTCTTCTTTTTAAGATTAAAGATTATTATCAGAATAAAAAAAGTCTGAAAAATATTTTAAGAAATATTTTAAAGTTTGGGGAAGAAGACTTTCCATATTTAAATAGGCTTCGTGGAATAAATTTACTTGATTTAGGGGCTGGGAACGGGTTTTTTTCGCTAGCTGCAAAAGAAAAAGGTTTTAATGTTATTTCTATTGAACAAAATCAAAGTTCAATTAGTTTTGCAAAGAGCATTGGAATAGAAATGATAGCAAGTGATATAAGCTCAAAAATATCTATGAAATATGCTTCAGTAGTAGATAATATTATATTGAATCACGTTTTCGAACATATTATTGATCCATATAATTTTCTGTCTATTTTAAGAAAGAACATATCGAATCACACTAAGATTATTATTTTTATTCCAAATGCAAATTCTATTTGGCGATATATTTTTAAGGAAAAATGGTATGGATGGGACCCCCCCATTCATGTGCACTTATACAACAAGAGAGCAATAGAATTTATTTCTAATAATGCAGGTTTTAAAGTTGAATATTTATCCTCAATCAATCGTATTGATTCCTTTTATGCTGCTTTGATACATTCAGGAAAAAATCCAAAAAATTTAAAATTTATTTTGAGATTAATTATCTTTCCAATTCAACCGTTATTAAAAATATTTAATTTAGCACCTGAATTATTATGTATTATTTCTAAGAAATAGATCATCATTGCCTTCTTGTTATGAAGATTAATTATTAATATATTTTTTTAGAAATTTTTAATAAAGTTTATGCTGAACATAATAATCTGAATATATTAATTTAAAATTTTAATAATTATAATTTTCTACGTGGATTCATGGATTAACAAAATTGATAAAAATAAATTAATAAAAGATAGAAGCTACTCACAATCTTATCAAGATTCTTTAATTGATCTAATTTTCAAAAATATTAAAAAAAACAAAAATCCTTTCTGTGTAGAATTTGGATATAACTGCAATAGTATATATAAAAATAATAGGGGAAACTGCACAAAATTAATTATTGATCACGAGTGGGATTATACACTTTTTGATTGTAATAATGAAAATCCTTCTAAAAATTTATACAAACACTTGTTAAGCTCGAAAAATATATGTAAGATTTTCAAAAAATATAAAGTCCCATTAGATGTAGATTATATTTCTATAGATGTTGATTCTATTGATTTATGGCTATTTGATGCATTATTAAAAGAGTATAAAGCAAAGTTATTTTCTGTAGAACACAATACTAACTACCCAATTGAAAGAGCTATTACAAAAATAGAAAATTCAAATCCCTATGAAGGGGATAGGTTATATGGGGCATCACTTAAGGCATTGAATTTAGTCGCTGAAAAATATGGTTATACATTAATTTGGGTTGTAGAGGAACTAGATGCTTTTTTTGTAAGAAATGATTTAATTGAAAAAGAATTAACTATGTTTAAACCAAATCTGAAAAAA
This sequence comes from Prochlorococcus sp. AG-388-D03, assembly GCA_003279875.1. Lineage (GTDB taxonomy): Bacteria > Cyanobacteriota > Cyanobacteriia > PCC-6307 > Cyanobiaceae > Prochlorococcus_A. The sequence goes on along the minus strand of QCGN01000007.1, from coordinate 46,833 downwards.
TGGAGATCGATTTCAAATACAATTTGTCATAAACCAGTTAAGGATAAAGAAAGATTGAAGGAATGTTTAGATTATGAAGTTTTTATTAAATCCAATAAAAATATTGAAAAAAGTATTGATGCAGCACAAGATATTTGTAAAAAAGTTCTTTTAGAAAATAGTTTTAGAGAATATAAACAATTTTTAATGAGACAATTTAAAAATCCAAAATTAGCGTTTAAAAAATTAATTAAAAAGTTTTTTAAACTATAAATCAAATTTTTAGACTTAATTAAGTAGCATCTATAAAAATTTTTGATTTGGAAATAACCTTTATGAAAAATAAGTATTATAAACAATTATTTTTAATTTCAAATATATTTATTAATGGAGCCAAGCGGACTCGAACCGCTGACCCCCTGCATGCCATGCAGGTGCTCTACCAGCTGAGCTATGGCCCCAAAACTTAAAAAAGCAGTCATAGTAAATAGGCTCAAGATTTTTAACTGCCGTAAAGAATATAATACTTTATAGCGTTTTATTAATCAATTCTGCACAATATAATAAACCTTTTAATTATGAAGTTTTAGCAAACTTTCTTACGCTAATTGGAAGTCACTCAACACCTGCTTAAAATATTAATTAAGAAATGGAAAAGATATTTTAAGTAAAATAATGCAAAGATTGACTTTTAACTAAAATTACCTTGAGATATTTATTTAAGCAAATAAGTTGAATTTTTATTGGATATAAATCTTTTCTATTAATAAATACTTAAAGCAGAATTATAAGCATCAATATACTTTTGAGCAATAATTCTTGAATCCCAATATTTTTTAGCTTTTAATCTCGCTTGTGATGCAATTTTATTATTTCTTTCTTTATCCTCTAAAATCCAATTTATACCATATGCTAAAGCTTTAGGATCATAGGGATTTGCCAAATATCCTGTTTCTTGGTGACTAACTATATCAATTAAACCTCCAATATTGAAAGCCACAACAGGTGTTGCACATGCATGAGCTTCAGAGGCGGTTTGTCCAAAAGCCTCTTGTATTGATGGAACCACCATTACATCGGCTGCTGAATAAACAACTCTAAGAGACAAGTCATCACTAAAAGAACCCAAGAAATCTACTGGCAAATTATTTATAATTTTTTTATTACTTGCTTCTCCAAAAACTAAAATTTGAATACTATTTTCACTATTTTGAAAATAAGAATCTCTCAATATATTTAAGGCTTCTTCTAAAACATGAGATCCTTTTCTAGTATCTTTAGTACCACCAATTGCTCCGAATAAAACAACCTTCTTATTTTTATCAATCCCAAGTATATTTTTTGCTTCTAATTTATTTATAGGTTTCCAATTTTTAGTATTTATTGGATAGGGTATTAAATGTATTGGCCAGTTTTTCATTAATGAACTTTTTTTTACGCAGTCAAATAACCAACTAGAAGTTGCTACGATATTTATTGGTTTTGTCCAGGATCTTTTCTTTCTCTCCCAAGTCCATTTATTTATATCAAATCCCTTTTCATCAAAAATCCTACTTTTTGAGGAATAATTTTGTCTATATCTAAAATCATTAATTTGAAGACCATTTTTATAAATAGGTGGATGAGTATAATGCTCAGCTCCACAAAAGGGCCATTGGTCATGTAGTGTCCAAAAAATTGGTCCTTTTAATTTCCCAACTTCCTCAATTGAAATTGTGTTATCGCCTAACCAGTGCAGATGGGTTATTTCATTAAATGATTGCTTATTATTTATTTCTTTTAATAATCCAGTATTTGGATAAGCAATATTATGAGCGGATTGATTAGATGTTTTAAAATTACTTTTCAAGAACCGTGATATCCTAGGTTGCAATCTTTTCCAAAAATATGAATTATTATTTAAACAAGTGACAGTTGGATCAGTACTATATTTTTTAATAACCTTCATGGAAGAATCTACTAAATAATCACTTTTATTATCTTCTAGACATCTATGGATTCTATAAGCAGCCCTTGAAGCTCCACCGACTATATCGTTATTGCTTAAATGAACGACGGATAACATTATGTAATAGGCACATAATAATAATCTTACTGCATCTTAACCAACTAAAGTAGTTAAACATTCCCTTTGGGAATTAATTTTTACTATAAATTTTTATTTATAAAAAGAAAAAATTATTCCATACTTTTAATTTCTATAAGACTTTTATTAAATTAGTTATTGTTCTATCCCAAGTAAAACTTTTATATTGTTTTAAAAGTTTTTTTCTTAAACTTATATACTTTTCATAAGGATTAAAAATATCCATAAGCCAACTATAAACAATTAAGGGGCTTGGATTAGCATCAAACATTTTCCCAAAATTAGATTTGGGTAACGTTGAAGAAATACCTCCAATATCGTGACAAATTACTGGAACTCCAAGTATTAAACATTCTCTATTAGAAATCCCAAAAGCCTCAGCTTTTGAGAATAGAGTCCCAAAGTGCCAAGATTTCAATTCTTTTATGAAAAGATCTAAGTTTAAAAACTTATCTATAAAACCAACATACTTTAAGCAGGAGTGGTTAGGTAAAGTATTCTGTTTAGGACCAATTACCCTAATTTCAAAAGGTATATTATTTTCATTAAAAGTATCTGCCAATTTTATTAAGAAGTTACCACCTTTTCTTTCCCAATCTAGGCCTATAAATCCTACTACAATAGGATTATTAACAGATGGTTTTGGAGGAAAGGAACGTAATTTGGCTCTATCAATTTCTTTTATATCTAAATTTGCACCTCCAGGTATAAAATAAATCTTAGATTTATCAATTTGATAATCTTTGATTAAAGATTTAATAGCCCAATTTGAACGACAAATAATTCTATTTGCTTTTAAATAATTTAATTTTTCTCGATTAATTATTTCACTTTTATAAGAATTACTTATTAGATTTGATAGTCTATATTCATCAAGTATTTGTGAAATTGTAGCGTCGATATAAAAATCTATATCCCATTTTTGGGGCCATGGATAACTTGGTAAAAGTGGATAAATACTCAATATACTTAATTCTTGGTGCTCTAAATGTTTTATTTGCTTAATTAACTTTTTTGCATAAACTTCACTCCATTGAAACCCTCGAGGTTTTCCATACTTCAATAATTGGATTAGGTTCCATATTGATTTCCAATATTTTAATTTATGATAATCAAGACTAATAGCTTTATCTATTAAGCCATATTGTTTTGCAGCTTTAAAAAAATTATATGGTAATCCTCCGTGAGTATTGTATGAATTAGCATCACCATTACATATTAAATATCTTTTATGTAATTTTTTCATAGAGTATTATTATCGATATTTATTAGAATAATCCTTAAAAGGTAAAATGATATTACAAATAGCAAAAAATTTATTAGAGACAATTCTTTTATAATTTAATCAATAACTTTTTTCATAGGGATTTATATTTAAAATATAACTATTTAAAGCGCACTTAATTCGAAAAAATCTACATATGAGCTATTAAACAGTATTGGATAATAATTATTTGTTTAGATTAAAGAAAAAACTGGAGGGATTTTATAAAGTTCATTCTAAAAAATAGAGATAATGATAACTTAATTATTGCCAAAAAAGTAATCACTTAAAAACATAACGTTTTTGAAAAAAATAAGAAATCATTACCAATAAAGGTATAACAAATAATGCTGAAATATTTTTATTTACTCCAAGAAAAAAAAATAATCGAATAATACTAAAGTTTAAAATCCATATTATGAAAGCCAATACAAAGTACTTTCTAAAAACCAAATTTGTTAATTTATTTAATTTAAAAACTTTTTTTCCGTACAAATAATAACCAATCAAGAGATTAATCATTTGACTTAAAATTGTAGAAAAGAAAATTGGAGTAAAAAGTAAAGAAATCTGTAGTACCGCGTTGGTAATTAAAAAATTTAAAAAACCAAAAAATAAAAATAATTTTTTTTGCTTATTGATTTGGAGATTCCTTAACATATCTCATTTAATAAATTTCCCTTTACTAAATTGCTTCATTAACTAACTTGATTTGTAAAACATATTAAATATTATATCCTTCCCAAAGTCCATACATTAAATCCAATATTACTTATTTTCTCTTGATTTAAGCAAATTCGAGTGTCAAAAACCCACGCAGGTTTTCTCATTACTTTATAAATACTAATCCAATCTAAATATTTAAATTCTTCCCAATCAGTCATTACTAAAACCGCATCGGCACCTTCCGCAGCACTTAAAGCTGATTTAGATACAAATATTTTTGAATCTTTAAAATCTTTAAATTCTCTTAAAATTTGCATTTTTTCAACTTTGGGATCATAGAAATGCAATTGTGCGCCTTCCTTTAAAAACTCTTTAGAAATGTTAATACTAGGAGACTCCCTCGTATCATTTGTATTTGCTTTAAATGAAAATCCTAATATTACTAATTTTTTATTTGAAAGAGTACCAAATAAATTCTTTATTACCAATGCAGATATTCTTTTCTGTTGCCATAAATTAATTTTTACAATTTGTTCCCAATATTCAGCAACTTCATTCAAACCATAATGTCTACATAAATAAACAAGATTTAAAATATCTTTTTTAAAGCAGCTCCCTCCAAAACCAGGTCCAGCATTAAGAAACTTATTTCCAATTCTAGTATCACTTCCAATAGCATCTTTTACTTCTTGAATATTTGCTCCAGTAGATTCGCATAAAGCAGAAATAGAATTAATAGAAGATATTCTCTGGGCCAAAAATGCATTAGCTACTAATTTTGATAATTCTGAACTCCATAAATTTGTAGTGATAATTTTTTTTGTATCAACCCATTTCTTATAAATATTTACCAGTAGATTAATCGCGTTATTATCATCTCCTCCAATCAAAACTCTATCAGGATATTGAAGATCATTTATTGCTGTTCCCTCTGCAAGAAATTCAGGATTTGATAATATAGAAAAACTTTTTTTTGCGCTTTTATCAAAAGATTCATCTGATGAAAGCAAAATATTTTTAATAGTTTCAGCTGTTTTAACCGGTAAGGTACTTTTCTCTACAACGATAGTATGATTTCTTGCATATTTTGCTATTGTTCTTGTTGAAGATTCAATCCACTTCAAATCACTCGCATAGCCAGCACCGATACCCTTGGTTTTAGTAGGGGTATTAACGGAAATAAAAATAATATCTGCATTTGCGATATTTTCTTCAACATTTGATGAGAAGAATAGATTTTTACCTCTACACTTTTCAACTATATCTCTCAAACCTGGCTCAAAAACTGGTAACTTAGATAAATCATCAATATTCCAAGACTTTATCCTATCAACATTAATATCTACTACATTGATAATTAAATTAGGACAATTTGCTGCAATCACTGCCATTGTTGGACCTCCAACATAACCAGCTCCAATACAACAGATATTTTTTATATTTCTAGTTTTTTTAATATTCATATGATTCTAAACAAACAATTTTCAAAAATTATCAACACAGTATAAGGAAGTTTTACCAATATTAAAATACATGGGAAGAAAATAATTATTACAAAAAAATATATTAATAACTTAAAATAAAGACTTGATAGTTATATAATTTTAAATAATGATTAAAAAAAATAGAAACTTAATTACTGGTGGGAGTGGTTTTCTAGGTTCACATCTTGCTAAAAATTTACTTAAAAAAGGAGAAGAAGTAATATGTCTAGATAATTTTTTTACAGGCACAAAGAAAAATATACAACATTTTTTAAAAGATCCTAATTTTGAATTAATAAGGCATGATGTCACTGAACCAATAAAACTAGAAGTAGATAAAATATGGCATTTAGCATGTCCAGCATCCCCTATTCATTATCAGTTTAATCCAATTAAAACAACCAAAACTAGTTTTATGGGAACTTATAATATGTTGGGACTAGCAAAACGAATAGGAGCTAAGATTTTGTTAGCAAGTACAAGTGAGGTTTATGGCGACCCTTTGGAACATCCACAGACTGAATCATATAGAGGTTCAGTCAATACTACAGGCATAAGAAGTTGTTATGACGAAGGTAAAAGAGTAGCTGAAACATTATGTTCGGATTATCAAAGAATACATGGCGTTGATGTAAGAATTATGCGGATATTTAATACTTATGGTCCAAACATGAGATCTGATGACGGAAGAGTTGTTAGTAATTTTATTAAACAAGCTCTTCAAAATGAAAAAATAACTCTATATGGTGAAGGTAAACAAACTAGATCTTTTTGTTATGTAGATGATTTAATAAAAGGGATGATACTTTTAATGGAAAGTGATTTTCAAAACCCTATAAATATTGGCAATCCAAATGAATTTTCAATAAAAGAATTGGCAGATATAGTAAAGGAATTAATAAATCCTAACTTAGAATTTGAATTTAAAGAAATGCCCAAAGATGATCCAAAGCAAAGGAAACCATCTATAGAGTTAGCTAAAAGTATCTTAAATTGGGAGCCAAAAATTGAATTAAGAGAAGGGCTTATGAAAACAATAGAATGGTTTAAATGCAATTTATAGAAATTTGTTTATGGGTTATGAATTTTTAAATTTAAATTTTTCTCCAAACTGCTAAAAGTTTACCCTGAAAAACTACATCATCTAAATTTAACTCAATCGTTTCATAAGCTGGATTTGCCGCCTCAAGAAATACTTTTTCACCTCTTTTAAAAAAATATTTTAAAGTTGTTCCTAAACCAGGTACCATAGCGCTGACAATTGTTCCATTTTTTAATGAGTATGAATCAGTTATGGGCTCCATCAAAACCATATCTCCATCAGCAATACATGCATCTATCATTGAATCACCGTTGACTGAAAGAGCAAAGACATCTTTCTTTTTTAAAAAATCATTAATATCTAAATTTTCATTAACATCAGAATAAGTTTCAATCAAACCTCCTGCTGCAACTGATCCCATAACCGGTATACCTTCCATTACTTCATCAATTAATTGAAGTGTTCTAGCTTTACCTTCTTGCCAAGAAATATAACCTTTTTCTTGCAAATGTTTTAAACGGCTTTGTATTGGAGCAGGAGATTTTAATCCCATCGCCTGCATCATCTGTCTTATTGATGGGCTATGTTGAAAGTCTTTCATATAATCTTTTATCCACCCATAAAGCTCATTTTGAGCCTCTGTGAGATTTTCAGAATAATTAACCACAATACAAATGTTCGCTAATACATTTGTACCTCTTTTCTAATGTTAGTGCAAGTGCTCATTAGGAAAGCAAGCACGCCAAAAGAGCTTGCTGAGCATGCATTCTATTTTCTGCCTGATCAAAAATTCTACTTTTACTACTATCAATTACTTCATCAGTTATTTCTTTAGACCTATAAGCAGGAAGGCAATGAAGAATAATTGCATCTTTATTAGCTTTGTTTACTAAATTCTTATCAATTGTAAATCCATTAAAGTCTTTATCTTTATTTTCCTTAAATTTCTCTTCTCCCATAGAGGACCATACATCTGTATATAGCACATTTGCTCCTACAACAGCATTATGTGGGTCATTAGTAATTTTTAATAAATTCTTATCTTCATATATTTCGAGTGCCTTTTTAATTACAAATGAATTTGGTTCATACCCTTTAGGGCAAGCAATTCTAACTTCCACTCCTAATAATGCACCACAAAGAATAAGAGAATTTGCAACATTATTACCATCACCTATAAAAGTCAAAACTACATTTTTAAAATCAATAAATTCTTCTTTAATTGTCAAAAAATCAGCTAATACTTGGCATGGGTGCTCTAAATCTGTAAGAGCATTAATAACTGGTTTTGCAGACCACTTTGAATATTCTTCCAAATCCGTTTGATTAAAAGTTCTAATTGCAATGACATCGCAATATCTACTTAGAACTCTTGCTGTATCTTTAATTGGCTCACCTCTTCCTATTTGAGAGGTTTCTGGATTTAGATCTATCGTAGTCCCTCCAAGTCTTGACATAGCGACCTGAAAACTTACTCTTGTACGAGTAGATGATTTATTAAAAATCAAACCCAGAACTTTTCTTTTAAATTCAATATTAAGAACTTTATTTTTAAAATTTTTTGCAAGCTCTAAAATATGGAATAATTCTTCAGTTGATATATCCAAGCTTGATAAAAAGTTTTTATTACCAAGCTTGTTAGGTTTTAGCATAAATATTTGTAATAAGATTTAAGATTCTACTATTAAGGCATTTTAGTTTCTGCAAGCAGGTTTTTTAGATCTTCTCCTTCGATGACTTCTTCCTGTAGAATTTTTTGAGAAATAGATTCAAGCAAAGGTAAATTATTCCTTAAAATGTTTAATGCAGTTTCATGAGCATCATCTACCAAATCTCTTACTTCCTTATCTATTGCTTGGGCTGTTGCATCACTAACAGATCTTCTTGGATTATTTCCATTGCCTAAAAATTGCCCACCACCTTGCTTGTCATAAGCAAGTGGTCCCAGAATATCACTCATTCCAAAAGTACCTACCATTTGTTCAGCTATATCAGTTGCTCTTTGGAGGTCATTAGAGGCACCTGTAGTAATTTTGCCAAAAACTACCTCTTCTGCTGAACGGCCACCTAAGAGTGTTGCTATCTGACCCTTCAGTTCGTCTTTAGAATTAAGAAATCTTTCTTCAGTGGGAAGTTGAAGTGTATATCCTAACGCACTCATTCCCCTAGGTACTATTGAGATCTTTGCTACTTTTGATCCTCCTGGCATGAGATGTCCAACAATGGCGTGACCTACTTCATGATAAGCAACAACTTTCTTCTCATCATCCTGTAAAACTCTACTTTTTTTCTCAAGACCTGCTACAACCCTCTCAATAGCTTCACTTAAATCTTGTTGCTCAACACTTTTTCTTTTGGCTCTAGCAGCTAACAAAGCAGCCTCGTTTACCATGTTTGCTAAGTCTGCACCTGCGAATCCACTTGTTGCTTGAGCTATGGAATCCAAATCAATTGATTCTGCTAATTTTACTTTTTTGGTATAAATTTCTAAAATTGTTTTTCTGCCAGATAAATCTGGTCTATCAACCAAAACTTGCCTATCAAATCTACCAGGTCTCAATAGCGCGGCATCAAGTACTTCCGGTTGGTTTGTTGCGGCTAAAACAATCACAGGTTTATCTGCCGATGCAAATCCATCCATTTCTGTTAATAATTGATTTAGAGTTTGTTCTCTTTCATCATTCCCACCAACAACACCCATAGAACCAGAACGACTCTTCCCAATAGCATCCAGTTCATCTATAAAAATAATGCAAGGAGCTTTTTTCTTGGCTTGTTCAAACAAATCTCTAACTCTAGCTGCACCAGCTCCTACAAAAAGTTCAACAAATTCAGAACCTGAAATGATAAAGAAAGGAACTTCTGCTTCTCCAGCAACTGCTTTAGAAAGAAGAGTCTTTCCTGTTCCTGGAGGACCTACTAAAAGAACGCCCTTAGGAATTCTTGCACCTATGTCTGTATATCTTTCTGGTCTCTTTAAAAAATCTACTATTTCTGTTAATTCATCCTTTGCTTCATCGACACCAGCAACATCTTCAAAAGTTATTTTCGATTCATCATCAGGGACATAAACTTTAGCTTTACTTTTAGTAAAACTTAATGCTCCTTGAGCTCCTCCCCCACCCATACTTCTTCTAGCGAAAAATTGCAAGACTAAAATAAAAATAAGAGGTGGGACAACCCAACTCAAAATAGTTGAAAAGAAATTTGGTTTTTTTGGTGGAGCAGCTGCAAATTCTACCCCTTTACTCTCCAATCTTTGTGGTAAATCCATATCAAAAATTGGTGTAGTCGCCAATACTGAAGGAGCCCCTTCCTCTGCTCCATTTAATTCGTATCTAATTTGTTCTTGAGTAATATATGCTCTCTTAACTTCACCATCATTAACCTGATCTATAAATAAAGAGTAAGGAACTCTTGGTATTTGCATGTTTTGATTAGGAAATAAACTACTGAATAGAAGTAATGCTCCTACGCTAATTAAAATAATATTTACTATTCCAAATCTTCTATTAGGTTGATTATCGTCTTGTCTTATTGGCATAGTTATTATCGTTTGTGGATATATTATAAACTAAACGAACGAGTTCCGTACCTGTATACTTTTTTTTGGGTAAGAACCGAACGGTATTTCAATCTAAAATCATTCCTAGTTTAATAAAAAGTACTTTTTACAAAAATATCATCGCCTATAAAACCAATTTCTGGACAATTCAAATTAAAAACTTCATTCATATCTGTAAATTCAAAGTCAGCAAGGGGATTCATGTTACCAACACCCCCTAATATCTTTGGAGCAATAAAAGTCATTAATTCTTGAATACATCCTGTTTTAATAGCTGAAGTTGCCAACTTAGGTCCACATTCCCATAAAACATTATTACAGCCTTTTTTAGCTAATAAATCAGAAATCAATTTAGGATTGTCAGATGGTATTGCTTCAATATCTACACATTCTGGAATTCTCTTGAGATATTTTTTGTTTGCAGTAGAAGCGTCATAGACAACAAGGGTCTTAGCTAAGTTACAATTCCACAAATTTGATTTTTCTGGAAAATCTAAAGTTTTTGTGAACACTACTCTTAAAGGCTCAGGATTACTTAAGCCTCGAGAAGTAAGAAGAGGATTATCTTTTCTTAATGTATTGCCACCAATAACTATGGCATCAAAGCCTGCCCTATGTGAATGGACCAGTGATCTTGAATCTTTATTTGTTATCCATTTACTCTTCCCGTTTTTGAGTCCAACCCTTCCATCCATACTCATTGCCCATTTCAGAACACCATAAGCACTATTGTTAATATTTCTGTGAATAAAAGCTTTATTTAGTTCAAAAGATTCTCTCTCGCAAAGGCCTTGAAAAACTTTTATCCCAGCATCTTTAAGTAATTTAATGCCTTTACCTGAAACTCTTTTGTCTGGATCTTCAATAGAAACATATACTTTCTTTATTCCAAAGGAAATGATTTTATCTACACAGGGAGGAGTTTTACCTTGATGACAACAAGGCTCTAAATTTACATATATGGAACCTCCACTTGCATCTTTTTTTAAGTTTTTGAAAGCCATTGCCTCAGCATGAGGCATTCCTGATTTGTAATGAAATCCCTCTGAAATAAGATTTCCATCTTTATCTAAAATCACTGCCCCTACCATAGGATTAGGGCTTGTTGTACCTTTACCTAACGAGGCCAAAAAAATAGCTCTTTTCATCCATTTAATATCACTAATATTGCTATCAATCATCTCTCAAAAAAAATCAAATTAAAGATCTCCATTCTTTAACTAAGAAGGGTGGAACAGGTAATTCTGAAAAAACACCTGATAAAGATAATCTAAGTGGTCTGTTTTTATCAATAGAATTTATTAGTTGGTTCAGATCAAACTCAGCAGCAGCTTCTCTTCCATCGCTAGCTAATTCAAAATTTAATGATGTTTTATCACTTAATAACCATTGTTTTCTGCCAGAATCCACTTGCAAACTTGTTGGATGATCGATTCTAAGATTGCCAGGATATCCTATTACCCTAAGAATCAATTTATCTTCAAAAAGTGGTGACTTGTACGCGACGAGTTGCCATGTTTCAAAATCTAAATCTCTTAGAAACTCACTACTTGCATTCATTAATTCTCCATTAATTTCTGTTTCTGCTATTTCTGCATAAACTTTTAATGGGTTAAAAACAATAGAAATTATAATTGCCAGAGGAAATAAACCTTTAAGTAAAATGTTTTTTTTATTTAATTTTGTAATTTTCTTCATTTTCAGAATCCATAAGTGCATCTAAAGTTACCGCTGTTCTAACAAGAGATTGATATCTTTTAATGATTTTACGATTTTTTTCGATAACTCGGGATAAATTGGCAGTATCTTTTTCAGAATAACTAGATGATAAATCACTAGAGTCTTCCTCTATTAACTCAAAATTACTTTCTTTATTAATTAGAGTTAACAATAATTCGTGTAATCTTTTTCTCCTGTCGGACAAATAATTTATTATTATGACTTGCATAATAATAAGATAATTTAATTAAACATACAAATATATTGAATGATTCATCTTAAAAATTTATGACTGAGATAAAAAGAAAAATACACGTAATAGGAATTAATTCTTTTGAATTTGAAGAATTACCGATAAAGTTACAAAATTTATTTTTAAAAACAATTAATATTGCGATTCCAGACTCTTATTTTGAAGAGATTCAATTATGGGCCAAAAGAAATTCTAACCAAAAAAAATTATTGTTTGCTAGTAAAAGTGACAAGAATCTAATTAATTGGCTTAAATCTCAAAAAACTGATGTGATTTTAATTTCGAGAGGTGATCCTCTTTGGTTTGGTATTGGAAGAATACTTTTAGAGAGTTTTTCAAAAGAAGAATTATGTTTCTATCCATCTAATACTTGTCTTCAAATGGCATTTAGTAAACTTAAAGTACCTTGGCAAGAGGCTAGCTATGTAAGTATTCATGGTAGAGATTCAGCTAAATTAATAACTACTTTAAAATCAAAGCCTTCAACATTAGCAATCCTTACAGATACAAAAAATAAAGGTCTAGAAATTATTCAACAAAATTTATCAGAGTTAAATCTCAATAATTATTATGAATTTTGGCTTTGTGAGGAATTAGGCTTAAAAAAAGAAAGGATAAGAAAAATAAATATAAAAAATAAATTCCCCTCTGATATTTCAGAACTAAATATTGTTATTCTTTTAAAAAAAGAAGATCCACTAAGAGAGCAAAATATCCCGCTCTTTGGTTTAAAAGACAATACCTTTAATACTTTTGAAGACAGACCAAATTTATTAACCAAGAGGGAAATTAGAATACAATTATTAGCTGATTTAGAATTACCAGAGAATGGAATAATTTTGGATATTGGCGCAGGTTGTGGCTCAATTGGTTTAGAAGCATTAAAATTACGACCTAATTTAAAATTAATAAGTATTGATAAAAGATTTGGATCTAAAGAATTAATCGCAGAAAATGCAAGAAGATTAGGAATTAGTAATTTGGATATTTTTGAGGAGGATATTGATAATCTATTAATTTCAAATCATATAAATTATTTAAGAAATGCTAGTAGAGTAATTATTGGTGGCTGTGATAAAAATACCAAAATAAGAATCATTAATGAATTATCTAAAAAAATGAATTATGGAGATATTATTGCTATACCTTTAATTGATATTCAAATTATCAAAGATTTAAGAGAGGCCTTAATAGATAATAGTTTCTCAGTAAGCTTAAATTTCATACAAAATCATAAATGTTTAAGTATTTCAGAGGGGATAAGATTAGAACCAAACAATCCTGTCTTTTTGATGAGAGGGAAGAAACTTGTTTAATATAAATTATTTATTTGGTTTACCCACATGAGGTAAGCCCCAACCTAATTTATTTCTTAAGACTTGAAAAAACTCATGATCCTCAAGTCTTATAAACTTTACAGAATGTTTACTTTTTCTAATTAGAACTCTATCTTCAGGCCAAACATAACAACCTGCATTTCCATCAACGACCATAACTAACCTTTCAGGTGTTGCAGGAAAAACTGTAACGGGTTCCGAATCATTAAAAACTAATGCCCTTGAAGCTAAGGAATGAGGTGCAATTGGAGTTAATTGAACTACTGGGCAATCGGGTGTAATAACAGGGCCACCAGCACTTAAAGAATAAGCTGTTGAGCCTGTTGGAGTAGAAAGGATGACCCCATCAGCAGATATATCAACTGGTGCATGTCTACCTATGGAAATCTCAAAATGACACATACTAGTCAAGGGTTCTCGATGAAGGGCCATCTCGTTTAAACAAAGGGATTCCCATCTTCTTTGCTCATCTCTCATTACGCTAATAATTAAACTTTTTCTTTCTTCTATTTCCCAATTACCGATAATAAGTTTATCAATTGCTTCCTCTAGATTAGAAAGATAGGCTTCTGCAAGAAAACCTAAATGCCCAGTATTTATTGTAAGAATTGGAATTTTTGCAGGTGCTGTTTGTCTAGCAGCAGAAAGGACCGTTCCATCTCCTCCTAGAACAATCGCAAACTCCATAGATGAATCAAAACCTTCTGGTACACAATTCGAATATCCCAAAGGGCGAACGTGTTGATCAGGATTAGCAAAGCCAACCATCCCTCCAGAACTACTTACTCTTACAACTTCATAATTGGATTTTTCCAATTTTTTTTGAACAGAAATTGCAGTTTGAACAGCTAGTTCTTTACCATCATTGACGATTAGTCCAGCTTTACGTACCAATCGATAAATTCAAAACTATTAATATTTTAAACTAAATTGATAAAGAAACCTAATTTAAAACACTAATTATATTAAAACTGCTCTAAGAATCTTAGATCACTAGTATAAAACCTCCTTATATCATCAATCTGATGTCTCACCATACAAAATCTCTCTACACCTAATCCAGCTGCAAATCCAGTCCATCTCTCAGAATCAATCCCTAATTTTTCTAAAACCTTTGGATCTACCATTCCACAACCCATTACTTCTAACCATTTACCTTTCCATTGAACATCAACTTCTGCGGAAGGTTCAGTAAATGGGAAATAACTAGCTCTAAATCTTACAGGAATATCGCCAAAGAAAGTTTTTAAAAAAGTAAGTACAGTGCCTCTCAAATGACTAAAATTTATATCTTGATCGAGACATAAAACCTCTACTTGATTGAAAACAGGAGAATGAGTAGCATCTACAGCATCTCTTCTATAGACTCTTCCTGGCGCAATAATTCTTACTGGAGGAGGATTTTTTTCAAGATGCCTAATCTGGACAGGTGATGTATGGGTTCTCAGCAGACGATTTCCATCTAAGTAAAAAGTATCCTGCATATCTCTTGCAGGATGATTTTTAGGTATGTTAAGAGACTCGAAATTATAAAAATCACTCTCTATTTCGGGACCATTTTCAACTGAGTAGCCCAGTCCGCAAAAAATATCTATAATCTCATCTTGAGTTGAAATTAAAGGGTGTTTATTACCTGAAGGGGTTCCTGAAGGAGGAATTGTTACATCAATTTTTTCATCTTTAATCTGTTGATTTATAGCTTCACTAATAAGTTGATCTTTTCTTTTCGTTATTAAATCTTGCAAGTTTATCTTTATCAAGTTTGCCTTCTGCCCAATAATAGGTCTATCAACCGAGGACAATTTACCCATAGTTTTCAATATTATTGATAATTCTCCTTTCTTACCTAGTAAAGAGACTCTTAATTGGTCCAATTCAGACTCACTCTTAGCATTCTTGATATTCTCATTTGCTAAGAGAGAAAGGTTATTTAATTTTTCCTCTATTTGGCTTAATGATTCAGTTTGACTCACTGATATAGTAAAAATAAGTATAAACTCATCTTACTTAAATATCGTCCATAATAAAATGTCTTGATTAATGAAATCGTTAAATATTTTAATAAGTAATGATGATGGAGTTTTTGCTGAGGGAATAAGAGCATTAGCCAGATCCGCCTTCAAAAAAGGTCACAAAGTAACTGTAGTTTGTCCTGACCAAGAGAGATCGGCTACTGGTCATGGACTTACTTTGCAATCTCCATTAAGAGTTGAGAGAGCAGATGAATTATTTGAACCCGGTATTAAAGCTTGGGGTTGTTCAGGCACTCCTGCTGATTGTGTAAAATTAGCCTTATCAGAATTATTAGATAAAAAGCCTGATTTAATTCTTTCTGGAGTAAATCATGGGCCAAATTTGGGAACAGATATTTTTTGTTCAGGAACAGTAGCTGCAGCAATGGAAGGCACTTTAGAAAATGTTCCATCTATGGCAATTAGTGTCGCAAGTTTTAAATGGAAAAACTTTGAATTCGCTAGTGAAGTTGCAATGAACATTGCAGAGCAAGCCATCAAAGATAGTTGGCCAAAGGCACTTCTATTAAATTTGAATATCCCACCATGTGAGAAAAATAAAATAAAGGAATTGTCCTGGACAAGATTATCAATAAGAAAATATAAAAACCAATTTTCTAAAAGGGAAGATCCAAGAGGAGATGATTATTATTGGTTAGCCGGTGATGCTGTTTTAGATCTAAAATCTAAAGGTTATGGTCCCAAAAATTGGCCTAGTGATGTATCTCAAATACAAGAAAATAAAGTTTCTCTCACACCTGTAGAACCAGACTTGTTTTGGAGAGGAAGTTTAGACGTCTTGCCAAAAATTAATAATTCATTTATAAATACTCCTTAATAACCATAAAGAAAAGCAAAGTCCAAAGAAATGAGCTGCAATAACTTGTGTATTACTTAGTACTGATAAAATTTCAAGCCCAGTAATAGGAATATCTGATGACGCCGTAATAAGTTGGCCCGTTGTTTGAGAGGAAGCCTGTATGAAAAGTGCACCCATAAGTGCTTGATATCCAATTAATCCAAAGAAAATACCCAACAAATCATTTATTAAGCCTCTTTTTATTAATTTGCTTGTTTGCCCTCTAGAGGGTCTAGCATTACTAGCAATTGCTCTGCCAGTTCTTACTATTAACCAACCTTGCCACAAACTAAAAAGTAGTAAAATTAAAGATATTGTTGTTAGTGATAGTCCTGGAGTCAAACTCAGCTGTCCTTCGCTATTATTTACAACATTTGAAAAAAGTAAAACAGCTGTTACAACAACACCTAAAATGGATTGAATCCAAAAGCGTATCCAGCCAATGCGCCTCATTCCAAATGAAAGCGACTGAAAATCAATTTTGTCAGACATTCATTTGATTGAATAAACTATAGTCTATTCAAATTTGCCATCTAAATCATAAAATTGCACGTTATCTTGTGATCTCTTTAATATCACCATCAGAAGTTAAGCATCCCACCTCAATAGCTATTGGTAGTTTTGATGGTCTACATTCGGGGCACAGAAAATTAATAGAAAGTGTTGTTAAAGAGAATGATTACACTCCAACAATCGCTAGCTTTTGGCCACATCCCAGAGAAGTTCTATATAAAGAAACACGACTTAGACTTGATCTTCCAGAGGAAAAGCTCCCTATCCTTGAAGATCTTGGTATAGAACAATTGGTTCTAATTCCCTTTGATAAGAAACTTTCTAAATTAAGTGCCGAAAACTTTATAAAAGAAATTTTGATCAATCAATTACAAGCAAAAAGTATTTCAGTAGGTGCTAATTTTAGATTTGGTTTTAAAAGAAGTGGAGATATTAATACAATTAAACTTGCCACTAAAGACATGGATATAAAACTAAAAATCATTTCAATTTTAGAGGATAATGAAGGGAGAATTAGCAGCAGCAGAGTAAGAAATTTATTACAAAAAAGTGATTTGAAAAATGCTTTTAAATTACTTAATAGACCGTATAGTTTTAAAGGAAAAGTAGTTAAAGGGAAGGGGATTGGGAAAAGATTAGGATTCCCTACTGCAAATCTTGAAATAGATGGAAGAAAATTCTTACCAGGGGAAGGAGTCTACGCAGCATGGTCTACCATAAATAATTCTCCCAATAAAATCGCTTCTGTTATGAATCTTGGTTCTCAACCAACTATTGATCCTCTCTTGCCATCCGCCGTTGAAGTTCATTTAATTAATAAAGATGTAAATCTATATGATCTAAATTTATCAGTAGAACCAATTAAGAAGCTAAGGTCTCAAATAAATTTTCAAAATATTGATCAACTCTCTAATCAAATTACGAAAGATAGGGATAATGCTTTAAAAGTTCTTATTAAAAATAAAAAATAAATTTTAAAATGGAAAACTCAAAAACAACTCAACAAGAAGATTTACGAATATCTCAAATTATTGACGCTAATCTAGATAGAGCTAGAGAAGGTTTAAGAGTCTTAGAGGACTGGGCCAGATTTGGCTTAGGTAATGAAGATTTTGTTATCAGAATAAAAAACTTCCGACAAATATTAGGTAAAAATCATTTAGAAATTTACAAAACATCAAGAAATCATATCGAAGATCAATGTAAAGGCTTATCTCATTCTGAACAAATTAACAGGAATAGTCCCTCTAAAGTAATAAGTTCTAATTCTGCAAGGGTTCAAGAAGCTCTTAGAGTTATTGAAGAGTTTTCAAGGTGTCATAATAATGAACTTTCCAAAATAGCCTCGGAGATTAGATATGAAATTTACACCTTAGAAATTGAACTATTAAATTTCAATACTCGTAAGAGAGCAAAACAAATAATAAGTGAAAACAATTTATATTCGATAACAGATCATAGAGAAAACTTATTAGAAACTATTGAAAAAATATTATTAGGAGGAGTAAGAATTATTCAGCACAGATATAAAAAAGGTGATGATAAAGACCACCTCAAAGAGGCTATTGAAATTAAGAAATTATGTAAAAAATATAATTCTTTGTTCATCGTTAATGACAGAGTAGATATAGCAATGGCATCGAATGCAGATGGTGTTCATCTTGGGCAAGATGACATAGATATAAAAACAGCAAGAAAATTGCTCGGCAGCTCAAAAATTATTGGAGTTTCAGCAAATAATCCAACTGATATCACTAACGCTTTGAAAGATAAATGTGATTATCTTGGCATTGGACCAGTTTTTCTAACCTCAACAAAAAAGAATAAAGAACCTCTCGGTATAGAGAAGATTAAGTCTTTAACAAAAGATATAAACATTCCTTGGTTTGCAATCGGAGGTATTAACAAAATAAATATTTCTTCTCTAAAAAATAATGAAATTAATAAAGTTGCAGTAGTTTCTGCGCTTTTAAATTCAGAAGATCCAAAAGAAGAAGCTATCATTATCTTAAAAGAATTATCCAATGAAAATTAAAGTTAACGGTAAAGAGAAAAATATAGAATTAGGAAATGAAAAGGCTTTACTTTCTAGTACTTTAGAATTGCTCGGGTATAAACCAAATACTATAGTTGTTGAAGTTAACAACTTAATCATTAACTCAAAAAAATGGGAGGATGAAGTGTTAAAAGAAGGAGATAGGTTAGAAATAGTTTCTATTGTTGGAGGCGGATAATTAATTAGAAATTAGAAATATTAAAATCTTCATATTTTTTTAACTTTAAGCTTGAAACAATAACCCAAATTTAAATTTTTTCATTTTATATTCTTAATATTCCAAAATGAAAATGAAAGAAAATTCAAATCAAAATTCTAGATCTTTGAAATGGGAGCCAAATGGTGAATTGGCTCAGAAAGATTTATCCGAATTAATCGAAAGATTAAAAAATGTAGAAGGTGATGATACCTCTTCAGAATTATCAAGACTAGGTACCAAATCGAACACAATAAATTAATTTTGTTACTTAGAGCTTGTTTTTAGAGAAATTTATATCAAATTATAATTACTGAATATAAAATAAATGACTAAAAGGTTTCCAGAATGGGTAAATACGCAAGTTGTTGTAAAAGCTATAAAAATGCGGGAAGAAGGAATACTTTCCAAACAACTCAATTTATGGATAGAGAATCTATTAGAAATCGAAAAAAATAATTAACCTTTTAGGAAATCCTTTTTATAATTCTTAGCGCAGCCATTGCGGCTCCATAACCATTATCTATATTCATAACAGATATCCCAGGAGCGCAACTTGATAACATACTGTTTAAAGCAGCTTTCCCATTTTTACTAACTCCATAACCTACAGACACCGGTACCGCTATTATAGGTTGAGGTAGTAATCCTCCAATAACAGTTGCTAGAGCTCCTTCCATTCCCGCACAAACTATTAGAACATCATATTTATTAATTTCATCTATCTGGTTTAATAAACGATGAAGACCTGCTACTCCTACATCTATAAAAGATTGACAGCTCACTCCATAGATTTCAAGAGATAATTTAGCTTCAAGTGTTACTGCCAAATCACTAGAGCCCCCCGAGATTATTGCTACTTTTTTGTTTGTCGAATATTTATAATAATTTTCCCCGATTATGAGACAATTTGCTTCTTCATAGAATATTGCATCATCATACATATCCAATAAATGCATAGCTTTTTCTTTGTCGATACGAGTAATGAAAACTACTTCTTTTTTTTCTAAGACTTCATCAGATACTCTTTTTAATTGATCTATACTTTTATCTGCTCCCCAAATCGCTTCAATAAGTCCAATTCTGTCTCTTCTTTGGAAGTCAAACCTAATATCTAAATTCATCCTTCTTTAACTAACTCTCCTTCATAAATCAATTCAAAAGGATTAACATTTATCTTCAAAGATGTCTTAACATTTTCTTCAAATTTTTCTTGTATCTTATTTACTTCATTCATTGATATACTTTTCCATAGTTTTTTATTTTCCCAATTTACCAAAATTAATGCTTCTTCTTTTTCTTTATCCCAAAAAATTTGTCTCCCCAAAAAACCATCTTGAACAGATAACCAAGGATCCCAAACTTCTTTTTCAGCCTGAAGCCATATTTTTTTAAACTCAGAAGGAATCTTAAGTCTTAATTCTTCTGTGATAAGTCCACTTTCATAAGTATCCATGGGAAGAGCTTTAAGGATTGGAGAATTGATTTGAAAAAGCAAAACGAATAGACAAATAAATAAAAAAGAAAGGTTTTTTATTTTCTCTATTATTTTAAAGTTTATTTTCATTCTTTTTTCTCAAGCAATACTACAGAGTGACAACTGATCCCTTCCTCTCTACCCTCAGGTCCCAATTTCTCATTTGTTGTAGCCTTTATTCCTATCAAACTATCTTCTATTTGCAAGATCTTACAAATATTATTCTTCATTAGTTCCACAAAGGGGTTAATTTTTGGTCTTTCAGCAACAATAACACTATCAATATTATTTACTTCCCAACCTTGCTTTCTAATTAATTCGATAACTTTAGATAACAAAAATAAACTATCTACATTTTTCCATTTTTTATCAGTTGGAGGAAAATATTTTCCGATGTCACCAAGAGATAAAGCTCCTAATAATGCATCCATTATTGAATGGCTAAGAACATCAGCATCGCTATGACCATCCAGTCCTAAATCATCAGGATGTTGCAATTTAACTCCTCCAATTATTAAGTTTCTGCCCTTTACTAATCTGTGAATATCATATCCATTGCCTATACGAAATTTCATCATTTCATTTGAGTCTTCCTTTATTCTCTTACTTTTTGGTAATTTTTTATAGTCTTCTTTGAAAATTAAGTCATTTCTTCTATCTAAAGTTCTTTCAAACATTTTTTGTTTCCGCCATAATTTAATCTCTTCATGATTACCACTAACAAGGATATCTGGGACTCTCATGCCTTGAAAAATTTGAGGCCTCGTATAGTGAGGGTATTCTAATAAATATGAATTATGACTCTCATCTATTAAAGATCCTGGATCTCCAAGAGTTCCTGGTAATAATCTTGTCAAACCATTAATTATTGTTATGGCAGGAATTTCTCCTCCTGAAAGTACATAATCACCTATAGAAACCTCTTCATCAGCCAAACATCTAACTCTTTCATCAAAACCTTCGTATTGCCCACAGATAATTATTAATTGATCCAAAGAAGACCATCTTAAAAGATCCGGCTGCTTTAAGACTTTACCTTGTGGAGTCATTAATAAAGTTTTGGTATTTGGTAATTTATTTATTGAATCATGAGCCTTATAGATCGGTTCTGGTTTTAAAACCATCCCTGAACCTCCTCCATAAGGCTTATCATCTACTTGTTTATAAGAACCTTCTCCGTATTCTCTTAAATCATGTAAATTCAGATTAAAACGATTTTTCTCTAAAGCTCTTGTTATGACTCCTGAATTATTTATTAAGTCAAAAGCTTTGGGAAACAAAGTAATTATGTCAAAATTCAAATTAGTCATTTAATAATCCACCTCATAACCAAACTCCATTAATTTAGATTCTTTTTTTCTCCAATTTGGTATGACTTTGACAAATAATTCTAAATGAACAGGCCCATTTATTAACTTCCTCATATTAGATCTTGCAGCCTGACCAATAGTCTTTAACATTGAACCTTTTTTTCCAATTAGAATTCCCTTTTGACTAGTTCTTTCAACAAAAATTGTAGCCAAAATAGCTGTAAAATTTTTACCATTTCCTCTTTTGATTTCCTTGATTTTTTCTATTTTCACCGCAACACTATGAGGAACTTCTTCTCTAGTATTGTTCAATACTTGCTCTCTTACTAAATCCGCTAGTAAATTATCTAACGGTTGATCGCATATTGTATCTTCCTCATAAAGCATTGGACCTTTTGGGAGAAAATTAAAAATTGTGTCAATTAATTCAGAGCACCCGTCACCTTCAGAAGCGCTTACAATTTGAAAACTTTTACTAGTTCCAAAAACTTTTTTATATTGATCTAAACGCAGACTCTTGAATTCCTTATTCACTAAATCCCATTTATTCAGTACAACAATAAATTCAGTTTTATTTGCAACTAAAAAATCTTTTATGTATTCATCCCCTCTTCCTGGTTCAACACTTGAATCGAGAACTAAAACAACTATATCAACTCCATTTATTGCTGATTTAGCATTTTTTACAAGTATTTCGCCTAGAAGATGATGAGGTTTATGAACTCCTGGAGTATCTACAAAAATTATTTGTCCAATTTTTGTAGTAAGTATTCCTTTTAATTTATTTCTAGTAGTTTGAGCTACAGAGGAAGTAATTGTTATTTTCTCTCCAATTAACTTGTTTATTAAAGTAGATTTCCCTACATTCGGTCTTCCTAGCAAAGTTACAAAACCAGATTTATAATTATTCAAAAGACTTTTAAAATATCCATATTAAAATTCTGATCAAAAATGAAAGAAAAAGCCATAAACTTAAAAGAAACTTCTTTTACTCAGGCAATAAATATATCTGCTCAATGGTGTAAAGAATGGGGACAAGATCTTTTAAGCGAAGAAGTCTTGGCAGATAGAATTGCAGAATTAATTAAAACAAAAAACGGATTAAGAGGATTTTTTGCTTATGCGTTGTCAGATAAAGATTGCTATTTATTAGATAAGCTTCCTTTCTCAGTTGTTTTCAAATTTCACGAGGGTGGAAATGATGTAGTTGAAATTATAGTTAAAAATCTAATTATGAGTTCTGCTCAAATTGTTGTACATGAACGAGAAAATAATCTTGAGTATAAATCTAATTCTGAAAAAATATCAGAAAGATGTAAAAGCATTTTGCGAGTTTTAGAGACGAATTCAGTCACTAAAAATATTAACAAAATAATGAATGATTTAGACAATCTTGGAAATAGCTTCGATAGTTCCAAAAAATATGATGATAAGCAAAAAGAATTTATAAAATATCAAGTTTTCGATATTGCACAATAAAAAAGCGTAGCTGAGGACTACGCTTTTTTTTGTCTAAGAAATTTAAATTTAATTCTTAATTTCTTCTCCCACCGCCTTGAAGAGCAATCATCAATCTTAAAATAAATACGAATAGATTTATATAGGTTAAATACATACCTAATGCTCCTGCTAAATATTGCTCATCACTGTATCTTCTTGGCATTGTATAAAAATCTAAAAAAGACATCGCAACAAACAGAACTGTTCCAAATCCTGCAATCATTAATTCAAGACCTGTGCCTCCAAAAACACCAGGAGCAAAGAATCCTCCGATTAATTGAACAAACATAGCTATCAACAAACCAATTAAGCCAAGTCCAACAACTCCGCTAAGGGCTTGTCCAACACTATCGCTCATTCTTTGACCTGTATAAGAAGCTATTACAAAAGTAATCCCAGTTGCTAATGCCGCTGTACCAACAGATCCAATACCAATTGTGCCAATAGCCAAAGCTACTATTCCACTTAACGTAAATCCTGTTAACAAACTGAATCCGGTTAACAAAGGTAGAGCTTTAGCATTATTTGCATTATTGGCAGCACTTGTTGCTACGAAAAATAAAATTAATTCAGCTATTAAAGCAATAATGGATAGAGGTTGAAACAGGGAAGGATTGGTAGATATCAATGAGACACCTGCTAATACACCTAAAGAAGTCAAAACCATTCCCCCGCCTACATAAGGAAGGGCTTTCTGTACTACATTTGGTCCAACGACTGAGCTAGTTTGAGCATCTCGAATAGCTTGATTAAAATTACTACTTGCTGGCATTGTTATACCTTTTTGATTAATATCATTCTACCTAATTTTTTATATTTCAGTGTACGGATCACCCGAGTAATAATTTATTCATAAGCCTCAATAATTTTCTGAACTAATGGGTGGCGAACTACATCATCAACAGTTAAATAACAAAACTTAATTCCTTCAGTATTTGAAAAAATTTTTGAGGCTTCTACTAAACCACTTAACTGATCATTTTTTAAGTCAATTTGAGTGATATCGCCATTTACCACCATCTTTGATCTTTCTCCTAATCTAGTTAAAAACATTCTCATTTGAGAAGTGGTAGTATTTTGAGCTTCATCCAAAATAACTAAAGAATTATCTAATGTTCTACCTCTCATAAATGCTAATGGCGCTACTTCAATAATGCCTTTATCAATTAATGCATTTGTTTTATCGTATCCAAAAATACTATGAAGAGAATCAAATAAAGGACGTAGATATGGGTCAACTTTTTGCTGTAAATCCCCAGGCAAAAATCCCAAATTTTCACCAGCCTCTACAGCCGGTCTTGTTAAAACAATTTTTTCAATTTTTTTCTCGTTTAATAATCTGGCGGCACAAACAGTTGCTAAAAAGGTTTTACCTGTTCCTGCAGGACCAATAGCAAAAGTTAAATCAAAGTTCTCTATAGATTCAACAAATTCTTTTTGACTTATAGTTCTAGGCCTTAAATATCTTCCCTCTTTTGAACGAGCTAGAATTTTTTTTCCAAGCTCAGCATGAGAAGAAGATTCTCCCATATTTAAAGAACTAAGAGCAGCTTTAAGATCCACCTCTGGAACTTCTAAACCTTGTTCCCAAATTGGTCTTGTTAGCTCTACCAATGCAGATGCCCTTTCAAGTTTAGGTATAACTCCATTCAATTCAAGTTGTAGACCCCTTATAGTTAGGGAGACACCTGTAAGAGTTTCAAATTTTTTTAAAAAAGAATTTCCAGGACCAGATAAAGCAGTAGCAGCATCGGCACTTGGCAAATCTATGATGAAGTGACCAGTTTTGGAAACTTCTTTCATCTAATTAATACTTAAAAATAAATTTGACAATTGTTTTAGCTTTCAGCTTCTTTACTATTACTTTCAGCCTCTTTAATCTTGGCCTTCGCAATTTTTTCCTTTTCTAACTTTGCCTTACCAATAGCTATAGAAGGTCTAGCTTTCTTTTCTAATAATCCACCCTTTTCTAGTAAAGTTCTTACAACATCGGTAGGTTGTGCTCCTTGAGTAAGCCTGATTCTTAATGCATCTGTGTCAAGCCTAGTTTCTTTAGTTCTTGGATTGTAAAAACCTAACTCTTGAAGAGGTCTCCCATCTCTTCTGGAAGTACTATTACAGGCAACGATCCTGAAACTTGCTTCTTTTTTCTTTCCAAAGCGCTTGAGGCGCAATTTAATCATTTTGAATTAGTATATATTAATTAATAATATCATTTGAAGGTAGCCATTTATAAATTATAAATCCCCAAAACCTTTTTTCTTCTTATTAGATTTTGGTTTTTTAAATGATTTATTACTATTCGATCCGCCCATTCCTGGCATTCCGCCCATTCCTGGCATTCCGCCATTTGACATTTGTTTCATAAAACCTCTCATTCTTTGAAAATCAGCAAGTACTTTATCTACATCTTTTGCTTGATATCCACTGCCTTGAGCAATCCTCTGTCTTCTTGATGGTTGAGCAGCAAGTACCTCAGGCTTTTGTTTCTCTTCTAAGGTCATGGAGGAGATCATTGATTCAATTTTTTTTAGTTGTTCTTCCCCATTTTTTATCATTCCATCGTCAATTTTATTCATCCCCGGTATTAGTTTAATTAATCCTCCAAGAGATCCCATTCTCTTCATTAATCTCATTTGTTTTACAAAATCATTAAAGTCAAAAGTTGCCTCTTGAAGTTTCTTTTGCATTACTTCTGCATCAGCCAACTCCACTTCTTTTTGTGCCTTTTCAACAAGTGTTAATACGTCTCCCATACCCAGAATTCTGCCTGCCATTCTCTCTGGATGGAATGGCTGCAATGCTTCTATCTTTTCACCAGTACCTATAAATTTTATTGGTTTTCCACTTATTTTTCTTATTGAAAGAGCAGCTCCACCTCTTGAATCGCCATCCAACTTTGTTAATATCGCTCCTGTTATTCCAACTTTTTCATGAAATGACTTAGTCAAATCAGCTGCCTCTTGTCCAATCATAGAATCAACAACCAGTAAGACTTCATCAGGCTCTGTAACGTCTTTTATACGAACCATTTCTCCCATCATTGATTCATCTATTTGCAATCTTCCGGCAGTATCAACAATTAAGGTATCTACATTATTTTCATTGGCATAACTCAAAGCATCCTTTGCTATCTCTTCAGGCTTACTATTTTTTTCTTTCGCAGAGAAAACTTCTAAGTCATATTGATTACCAATTGTCTTAAGTTGCTCAACAGCTGCAGGTCTATAAATGTCAGCGGCCACTAATAAAACCTTTTTCTCTTTTTCCTTCAAATAAAGGCCTAACTTACCTGTTGCTGTTGTTTTTCCAGCACCTTGCAAACCTGCCATCAAAATAACAGTAGGCGGAGTTTCTTTTTCGTTTAATGGGGAATTCTCATTTCCCATAATATTGATTAATTCTTTGTTAACTACTTCTATAAACTTCTGTCCGGGATTAACACCTCTTACGACTTCTTCTCCAATAGCTTTATTTTTTACATCTGAAACAAATTCCTTAACTACCGCTAAACTAACATCTGCATCTAATAATGCTTTTTTAACTTGCTTTAAAGCATCATCAATATTATTTTCGCTAATTTTAGCTTCACCTCTTAAGCCCTTTACAGCGTCTTCAAAGCGAGAAGAAAGTTCATCAAACATTATTTATAATTATTTATGACCATTATAGATGATATTAAAAACTAATCCTAAACACCGCTTATGTAATCAACTAATTTCCAAGAATTATTAGAGAAACCGAGAATATATTTTACTTTTAAAATGGGAGTAAAAGTTGTTTCATTTATCACTTCTCCATTTGTTTTTAATATTTTTTCTGTGTATTTCAAATCAACAGAGACTGTTATTCTAGATGCTGTTTGAGTTAAAAGTGCAATATTTTCAATATTAGTGTTGATATTTTTATAAATACCTTTTTGAATATCACTCTCTCTTTCCTTAGTTAGTCTATAAATTAAATCATTTTGAACTATCTTTGATAGATTAATTTCACTTTTTCCTGCTAGAAAATTACTTTTGTTAAGAAGCCATGTATTTATTAAATATTTGATTTGTTCTAAGGAGGGAGAAGCAGTTTTTATTTCTTCTACTGGAAAAGGAATTTTATTTATTTTTTCGGAGAGAATAATTTTTGAATTATCAAAAGCTTTTTTTTTATAGTTTTGCTTTAAATCTTCATTAAAAATCTTCTTCTTATTGGTATTTGATAATAATGAATTATTTACTATTTCTTTTTCCTGCAACGGTTTTTTGAAACTATTTCTTAAAAGTCCCGCCCCAAGGCCAAAAGCAAACAAAATCAAAAAAGCACAAAGGTAAGTAAAGTATGGAGATTTATTAAATATTTTATTATTCTCTAAAGCTTCTCCAAAATTAAATTTCAATTCGGCAATTTTCTCTATTGCGTACTTGTAAAACTCTATTGATTTATTCTTAATAATTTCCTCTGCTTGGCTCTTTTCATCTATAACTTTTTCTTGTTCTTGATCTTGTCTAAATCCTCCAGGCAATGGAAGTCGTCCTTCTTCAAAATTATTTGAATTAATCTCAGGATTGGAGCTTAAACCTTTTGAAGATTCTTGATCTTTAAAATACAGTTGATTTTGTAGTCTAGATTTCAATATAGTTCTATTTGATTTATTTTCTAATTGTTCAATAAATTCTTGAATTTCTTTATCTTGAAACCAAGAATCTAAATCGATTTCCTTTAAATCAATATCTCTATAACCAACTAAGACGTCATTTTCTAACCAATTTTTACAAAAAATACAGATAGCTTCTAATTTCTCTCCAGGATAATTATTTAACCATTCTCTTAACTTATCATCGGAACTACTTAAAAACCTTGCTGTAGATTGATTAATATCTGCCAAAAGTAAATCTAGGCAACCTATCAAAGGCATTGAATCAAGTCCTGATAAATTAAGTTTTTTTAATATTTTTCTTGCTTCGAATAATTTTTCAGGTTTTTTTCTAGCAAAACCGATTGCTGTTAAAGATAAAAAAGCTAAAAATCCTGCTTCACTTGAACCCCTTTTTTGCAATTCTAAAAATAAATCTATCTGCTCTTGAACAGTTAAAAATGGTTTTATTTGTTGAAAAAAAGATTCAAATTCTTGCTGATTAAGGTAGTTAATATATTCAGATTTATTTTTCCCTTCCAATCCACCTCTTTTAATTATCAAATTTTCCAGCATACTTAAACCTTTTTGATGAGACTCATTTTGATTTAAATCTCTACTTAACAAGTCAAGGATTCTATATGGGAGAAGCGAAACCAAGTCTTCCTCAAGATTTTTACGTATTTCCCAAAGTTTTCCCATCCTTTGAAGAAGCTGTATACCCTCTTGTAAAAAATCTGCTGCATTCGAATATGATCTTTGCTCTTGTTCTTGGATTGCAGCATCTCTAGATGACAATGCTGCTAATAAGGTAAGGTCTGCTTCTCTGCTACTTCCTAAAGCCGGGGTTTGAGGCGGCTGTAATGCTTTTCTTGTAATTTTGAAGGCTTCTTTAGGGGAACCTGATTCCCAAAGGAGAATTAATCCTGCAACTTCCCTATTAGAAGACAAATCTAATCCTGCAGCTCCGTTAAGCAATAAATTTTCGTATTCTCTCCTACTGTCTGGATCTGTTAGCAAATCAGCAGTAAGGCGGAGTAGTTCTGATCTTTGAGTTAAAACCTCGTTGGTAAATCCTTCATCAGGAGTTTTATCCAAACGTAATTGAAAAGCCCTTAATATTTCCTCAGATGTTGCTGAGGGGCTTACGCCAATTAAACGAAAGTGGTCTAATGGAAGTTCCAAACAAATATCCTATTGAAAATCCTTTACGTGAATTTTATCAATTTATAGTTTATTTTCATAAGGTATTGGAGAGTTATTAAAAAAAAACATAAAAATTGTCCATTGAAGCTTAGAATGTTAACAAATCAAAACTTCATAAAGGTACTTTCTTGGAAACACACGTAGAGAGAATTTCAAATCTTCAGGACTTAAAAAAAGCGAAGCTAGATCGTGAAACTGGATTATTTCTCTATGAAGACATGACACTTGGTCGAAGATTTGAAGATAAATGTGCAGAGATGTACTACAGAGGCAAGATGTTTGGATTCGTGCATCTTTATAACGGCCAAGAAGCTATAAGCACTGGTGTCATAGGTGCAATGAAAAGGAAGCATGATTGGTTTTGTAGTACCTACCGCGATCATGTTCACGCGCTAAGTGCAGGCGTCCCATCTTTTGAAGTTATGAGCGAATTGTTCGGTAAGGCTACAGGCTGCAGTAAAGGCAGAGGTGGTTCTATGCATTTGTTCTCAAAAGAACATCATCTACTAGGAGGATATGCTTTTATTGGAGAGGGCATTCCAGTTGCTTTGGGGTCGGCTTTTTCAAGTAGATACAAAAAAGAAGTAGCAGGCGATAACAAAAGCGACTCAGTAACAGCTGCTTTCTTTGGAGATGGGACTTGCAATAATGGGCAATTCTTTGAATGTTTGAATATGGCTCAATTGTGGAAATTACCAATAATTTTTGTAGTTGAAAATAATAAATGGGCTATAGGCATGGCTCACGACAGAGCCACAAGCAACCCAGAAATATGGAAAAAAGCCTCAGCTTTCGGGATGCATGGTGAAGAAGTTGATGGAATGGATGTATTGGCCGTGAGGGGGGCAGCACAAAGAGCTGTTGAAAGAGCAAGAGCAGGGGAGGGGCCTACTTTACTCGAATGCTTAACTTACAGATTTAGGGGACATTCCTTGGCAGATCCAGATGAATTAAGAGCTGAAAAAGAAAAAGAATTCTGGGCTAAAAGAGATCCTATTAAAAAATTAGCAAAGCTCATGATAGAGGGAGATTTTGCTAAGGAAGAGGAGTTAAAGAATATAGAAAAGAAAATAGATTTAGAAATTTCAGAGTCTGTTGAAAATGCCCTGAATGCACCAGAACCTCCTTCTAACGAATTAACTAAATATATTTGGGCTGAAGATTAAATCAGATTCCACTAGGTAGTTTTCTAGTTAAATTTCTTAATTTCCTAAGAGCCTTCAGTTCAACCTGTCTCACCCTTTCTCTAGAAACTTCTAATAATCTTCCTATTTCCGCTAAAGTATGTCTCTCATTGCCGTCTAATCCGAATCTCAACTTCAGAACATGTTGTTCTTGTTCACTTAAGTGAGTTAACCACTTCCCTAACTGCTCTTGATGCATTTTCTGTTCAACTTGGTCTAAGGGTTCTTCATTGTTACTATCGGCAATAAGGTCTCCTAGGAAGCTCCTACCATCATCTCCATTCACAGGTGCGTCCAAACTACTAGTAGACAAAGCTTGTCTTAATACTGAATCAAGTTCCTCTACATCAATTTCCATTGCCTCTGCAATTTCAATTCTGCTTGGCATTGCTCCAAGTTTATGAGCTAATTCCCTACTCACTTTCCTAATAGTGGCAAGTCTCTCACTTAGATGAACAGGCAAACGAATTGTTCTGGACTGACAAGCAATTGCCCTTGTCATACTTTGGCGAATCCACCAAAAGGCATATGTTGAAAATTTATATCCTCGTGTCGGATCAAATTTTTCAACAGCTCTCTCTAAACCTAAAGAACCTTCTTGAACTAAATCCAAGAGTTCTAATCCTTTACCTTGATATTTCTTTGCAACGCTAACAACTAGCCTTAGATTAGCTTTCATCATTCTCTCTTTTGCTCTTCTGCCAATTTTTATTGTTCTTTTTTGTTGCGGAGTAAATTCATTTGTTTTTTCGCTTAATTGGCCATCTTCAGTAAGAGTCATCATTTTTTGAACTTGATTACCCAATTCAATTTCTTCAGCAGGTGTTAATAAAGGAACACGGCCAATATTAGAAAGGTACCAACTAATTGGGTCATTACCTCTTCTTTTTTGCGGTTCGGTTGATGTTGATACTGACGAAGCCATTTTTATACCTAATAATGAGGTATTAAAACTTTCCTACATTTTTTAGAAAATACACGATTACTTAATACCTGCTTCAGATTTCAGGTATAAATTGTATAGTTATGTGTTTAAAACTATAAAAAACTGCTAATAATTGTTTCTTTCATGACATTTGTCTCGCTTTTGTTTTTCTCATTAACTTAGATAATTGGTTTCCTATTAATGATGCTGTTGATCCTTTTTTACACTTTGATGCAGCTAAAGAGTGTAAAAACACGAATTTTGCTAAAGATTCAGTTTTAATACAATTTCCAGAATAAGACAAGTCTATAGATGAACATCCACCAATAAATCCAGATAAAAGGTCTCCTAAACCTGCTCTAGCAGTCTCAGCATCAGTTCCACAAAGTTGCCACGCTTTTTCATTACTTGCAATGACGCTATTTGCTCCCTTTAACAGAATACTTATATTAAATTCTCTAGCTGCTTTAATAGCCAATTCAATTTTGTTATTACAATCTTTATCAGTGAATAGCCTCATAAATTCTTCATTGTGAGGTGTAATCCAAGTTTTAGACTTTCTTTCTAAGAAGAATTTACATCCCAAATTCGACTTAGAAATTCTATTAAGCGCATCCGCATCAAGAATTAATAAACCTTTTAAACCTAATAAGGACTCAGTTGATTTTTTCCAATCTTCTTTATTCAATCCAATTCCTGGACCAATAACTATTGAATCATAATTAGAAAGGTCAATATTCGTTAAGGCATCAAATAAAATTGAATTACCATCAGAGTCACTTTTAAGTCTTCCTTTTACTACGACTTCTGGTTCTACTTGCCACATAGATTTTGCTACTAAATCAGGGAGGATTGCTGATACAAATCCTGCCCCACTTGAAAGAGCACCTTTTATTGCTAAAAGTGCCGCCCCTGGATACTTGTTACTTCCGGCGATTATTAATGTTCTACCTCTTTTATATTTACTAGTATTTTTTGGCAATAAAGGTTGCTTAATTGTTTTTAAATCTTGATAAGTAATTTTAAAAATCTTACTTTCTAATTTAATTAATTGATCTTTAGATATACCTATATCAATATGATGTAATTCGCCAACATAAGGTAAAGCGGTGTCTTGTAATAATCCAATTTTATTAAGACCAACAACTAAAGTATAGTTAGCTCTTACAGCATTTTTTAAGAAGGGTTTCCCAGAATCAGGACATAAACCAGTAGGAACATCTATACTTACTACCTTTCCAGATTTTTTTCTAAATCTTTTATTAAATAATTCAATTATTTCCTCATCAACTTTCCTTTTTTGATTATTCCCAAAAATAGCATCAATCCATAAATATTTTCCTTCAGGATCAGGAGCTTCTTTTAATTTTTCCACTCCAATAGATGTAAGATAATTTACATAATTAATTGTTAATGTTTTTTTTAAAGGAAATGGGCACCATAATTTAACTAGATATCCCTTTAAAAAAAGCTCTTTAGCAATCACCGCACCATCCCCGCCATTATGTCCAGGACCTAACAAAACTACTACTCCCTTTTTTAAAAGAAATTTTCTTTTAAAAAACCACTTAGATATCTGAATCCCAACCTTTTCCATCAATGCCTCTTGAGGCATTCCCTGAGAAAACATTTCATTTTCTAGATCCAACATTTGCTTTGAATAAACAACTAAATGTTTAGAGTCAATTGTTGGCCATATAATTTTTTTCATAATTAATTCAAAGCTATTAAAAACTGTTCAAAATTTTAAAATTCCATGTTAAAGACTTTAAAGGATAAAAAATTAGAGAACTGTTCCTCTATTAATAATAAATCCAAAACTCAAAAACATATTATTGTTGGTCTTTCTGGTGGAGTTGATAGTTCTTTATCAGCAGCTCTTCTCATGGAAGATGGTTGGAAAGTTGAAGGCCTAACTCTGTGGTTAATGAAAGGAGAGGGCTCTTGTTGTTCTGAAGGGTTAGTCGACGCGGCTGGTCTCTGTGAAGATTTGGGAATCAAACATAATATTTTAGATTCAAGAGTGATTTTTGAAAGGGAAGTAGTTGTAAAGACTACTGAGGGATATGAATCGGGATTAACTCCACTTCCATGTTCGATGTGTAATAAAAATGTAAAATTTGAAGAAATGCTGAATTTTGTTATTAAAAAGAAAGATTTTACTTATATTGCCACAGGTCATTACGCAAGAGTTCAAAAAAGTTCTTCCGTTAATATTAAAAACTATCGGAATTTCCAATTCAAGGATTTCTTACTCCTAAGAGGGGCTGATACAAATAAAGATCAGAGTTATTTTCTTTACAGTCTCTCCCAAGAAGTATTATGCAGATTAATACTTCCGCTGGGAGATCTTAAAAAAGAAGAGACAAGAAAAGAGGCCTTAAGATTAGGACTTAGGACTGCAAAAAAACCAGAAAGTCAAGATCTATGTTTGGTTGAACATTATGGATCCATGCAAAAATTCATTGATAATCATATTGAAACTAAAGAGGGGGAAATAAAGCATATTAATGGAGAAATTGTTGGCACTCACAATGGGATTCAACATTTCACAATTGGTCAAAGAAAGGGTTTGGGTATTGCTTGGCCAGAGCCTTTATACGTAGAAAGTTTAGATAGAGAAAAAAATATAGTTTATGTCGCGAATAAAAGTGACCTTTTTAAAAGAGAAGCCATAATAAAAGAAGTTAACTGGGTTTCTATTGAAGCGCCCTTAAAAGAAATAGAAGTAGAAGCACAAATAAGATACAGGAGTGAACCCGTAAAAGGGGTTTTGGTTCCCCTAAATAATGAAGATAAAATGACTAAAAAGTTTAAATTAATTTTCGAAGATAACCAAAGCTCTATTACTCCTGGCCAAGCAGCAGTTTTTTATAAAGATGAAATTTTATTAGGAGGCGGACTAATTTGTGAGTTTTCCAAATAAAAATTTAAACCTACTAAAAACAAAAATAATAAGAACAAAGGGCGTTCCCCATATATTGTGTAGAAAGTTTTTTCAGTAGAAAAATTAGGATTTACAACATCATTTTGCTCAGTATTAGGATCAAAGGTTTTAATTACTCTTCCGACTTCACTTATTAATCCTGAAGGACCAGTATTTGAAACAATTATATTATCTTTTTTATTTTCTATACTTCTTATTCTGGCCAAAGATAGAAATTGATTATGAAGCTTCGTGGGATAAGGATCCAAGTTAGCTACTGAAATTATTAGTTCTGCCCCACTATTTATAGCATTTCTTATTTTAAATCCATCAGTAATTTCATAACAAATTACTATTGCAAGTGGTTGAGTAAACTCCCATTTAAAAAACCTTGAATTTGATCCTGGCTGAATACCTCCTACTGCCGATAGTCCTCTTGAGAAGATATTTAAAAATCCTGGAATTTTCTCCCCTAAGGGTACAAGTCTATGTTTATCAATAAAAGATGAATAAGTTTTATCCCCAATTTGATATCCAAGCAAAGAACTTCTTAGACCATTTTTAGAGTTTCTAAAACCTCCGGCCAACATCCTAATCTTACTTTTGAAATTTAAATTGAAATTATTATTCAAAGTCCCTTCGGGTGTAATAAGAAGTTTTGCATTATTTGATAGAGCAATTTTCTGAGCAGAAATCAACTTATCATTTATAAATTGATTTTTAAATTTCGTTTTTTCTCTTGTGGGCATATTTGTTTGCCATAGAGCCACTGGATAATTATTATTTCTACTAATTGGGTTTGTTAAACCTCCAAGGAAATGTAAAATGATGATAATCAAAAGCCCAAATAGGAATGTTTTTTTAAAATGATATTTTCTTTTCAATTTCTCATAAATTAGATATATCCAAAAACCTATAATTAACTGCACTACACATAAACCACTTGCACCAATCCATCTTGCTAAACCCGCAAGATACAAATCTCCGGGAATTATTCCTTCGCCCAAGCCTATCCAAAAAAGAGGAGTTTGAGAAAGAATGAATTCACCCAAACCCCAGGCAAAAGATAACAATAAAACTTTTATGGTTAATGTTAAAAAGTTCATATTAAGAATATCTTTTTTTTGGATAATTCTGTCACCTAAAAGACCCCATAAATAAACCAATATTCCTCCTATTAAAGAGCAACCTAACAAGATTGAAAGGGAAATAATTAAACTTGATATCCATGAAAAACCTAACCA
This sequence comes from Prochlorococcus sp. AG-388-D03, assembly GCA_003279875.1. Taxonomy (GTDB): domain Bacteria; phylum Cyanobacteriota; class Cyanobacteriia; order PCC-6307; family Cyanobiaceae; genus Prochlorococcus_A. The sequence goes on along the minus strand of QCGN01000007.1, from coordinate 11,406 downwards.
GGTCAGTGGGTGAAGTTCATAAAGCCAAGAATGACTTACCAAAATAAAGAAAAAACCCCAAAGAAAATTTGCTAACTTTTTATCGCTTCTACTCCACAAAATAAATAAGGATAATGGCATAAAAAGCAACCAAAAGTGCGTTGATGTAGCAATTCCTCCGAAGATGCCTCCCAAGCATGGATAAAAATATTTATTAAACTTTGTATTTTGAGTGTTAATCAACAATATGAAATTTCTAAATTAATTCTTTTAAAAGTTATATTATTGTACCTTTTTCTGTAGAATTGAATATAGTGTCTTTTAAAATTAAGTGAAAGAAGTTTTAATTAGTTTTACAATCTTTGTATTTTGCATTTCATTAACTCTTTTTAGTCAATTTAACTCCCCTCAAGTTGTTAATGCAGCCGAATCAAAAACTGACTTCGTAAATAAAACATCTATTACAAAACCATCTAACGTTTCAAATACTAATATATTTGAACTAGATCCATCAGATCCAAATCCAATACTTTTCGCTATGGCAGAAGAAACACAAGAAGAAAGCAACTCTAGAACTACAGACAGTGGTTTAATTATTGTAGATATAGTCAATGGAGAAGGAGATGAAGCAAACTCTGGACAAACAGTTTCTGTAAACTATACCGGAACATTGGAAGATGGGACCCAATTTGATACCAGTATTGGCAGGGGGCCATTCAGTTTCCCATTAGGTGCAGGGAGAGTAATTAAGGGTTGGGATGAAGGAGTAGCAGGAATGAAAGTTGGTGGGAAAAGAAAATTAACAATTCCTCCTGAGCTAGGATACGGGTCAAGAGGAGCAGGAAATGTAATTCCTGCAAATGCAACTTTAATTTTTGAAGTTGAATTATTAAAAGTCAATTAAAGTAAGAAATATCATTTAAAACTTTTCAATTTAGTTAATCTACAAGTAAGATATATTCAAATATAAAAAAACGAATGTTAACTAAATTAATCAATTCTCTTTTAAATAAACAATCTACATTGGAAGTCCATGCACACTGTGATGGTCCATGTGGTGTTTACGACCCCGCTTCTACAAGAGTCGCTGCTGAAGCAGTATTAGCAATGACAAAGAAGCTAATTGCGCTTACTCCTCCTTCAAGTACAGACTCAGCAGATTGGGCTGCTTACAGTAATACGTTTTCTAGATTTGTAGCAGTTAAAGAAGAACAGGCTAAAGAAACTAAGAAAGAAATTCTAATCTTATGGACAGATTACTTTAAACCCGTTCACTTAGAAACTTATCCCGATCTACATGAAACAATATGGAAAGCAGCGAAATTATGTAGCGCTTGTAAAGTGAATATTGATCTTGCTCAAGCCGAAGAATTAATGAGTTATGTAGAAAAGATACATAACATCTTCTGGGAATCAAAAGGCAGAAGTGATGCTTTTGTAAAAGCTAGCTAGTTCAATTATTTTTAAAAGTTTTTACGATTTAATTGCATTTTTTTTTGGACTAAGAAAAATAGCAACCGTTAAAGGTCAATCCATGTTGCCTACTTTAAAAGAAGGCGACATGGTTTTTTTTAAAAAATATATAAAAAACAAAACACTTTTGAAAGTTGGTCAAATAGTAATTATCTATCATCCTCTTAAAAATATTAGGTTAATTAAAAGAGTAAAAAATATCATTAAAAATAGTATTGAAGTTTTTGGAGATAATATTGAAAATAGTGATGATAGCAATAAATTTGGATTAATTAATAATGAAAAAGTAATTGGAATAGTTACTTCAAAAATTAAAAAAATATTCTAAGTCAAAAATAGAGAAGTACTTTTTTGGACCCAAAACAAGCCCATACAAAAAGATAATCCACCAGCAAAAGCTATTAACCTTCTAATAAATTTTTGACCTGCATTTAAAGTTGTTACAGATATTAGGCAACTAAATAAAATCATACTTGCTAAAGAACCAATCAAATATGAAATTAAATAAGCCAATGCATTAGGAAGAGGTAAAGCTAATGCCGGGAGAACTGCAAGAAAATGAGAGCCACCTGCTAAACCATGAAGCAATCCTAGTCCTGTCAATGCATGAGAATGCTTATTATGTTTTTTTTGGTCTTCACTATGAAAATGCAAATGATGATGAGCAACACCATTATGTTGATGAGAGTGAGAGTGAAGGTTTAGATGTAAAGAATTTCTTATCGCAAAGAATCCAACAATAAGAAGAGAAATTCCAACTAAAAATTCAGCGAAGTTGGAAAATTTACTTAAAGGGGCAATATCTTTTATAAAAATTGCTAGAAAGGCTAAAAAGATTACTCCTGAAGAGTGCCCCAAGCCCCATGAGATACTATTTCTCGCCGCAATTTTTGGACTCGTAATCGATGATGGAGCCATTGCAATAAGATGATCAGCGCCACTTACCACATGAATAAATCCAGCAAGAATTCCAGTTAATATTACAACCTGCATTGATATATAAAATACAACCTAACAATACTAAATTTTATAGCATAAATATCCAGCTTTAATTAAATTGAGTTAAATAATTTCTTAAAAGAGTTTGCAATATCACTTTCCCTCATAAACCTCTCGCCAATTAAAACCCCCTTTATTCCAATCGAATTGAGAGTTTTTAAATCATCAGAGTTATTTATTCCAGATTCACTAATAGGAACAATATTATGTTTTGAAAATATATCCGAATATTTACTCATTATTCCTATTGATGTTTTTAGATCAGTTTTAAAAGTCTTCAAGTTTCTATTATTTATTCCTATTAAATTAAATAATTTCAAACTCAATATTCTTTCAAGTTCTTGACCATCATGCACTTCAACTAAAACACTCATCTTTAAATTATCTGCAATTTTCTTCAAATAAATTAAATCATCATCGCTTAAGATCGCAGCAATTAATAATATTGCATCAGCACCAGATACTCTCGCTTTATATACTTGATAAGCAGAAATAATAAAATCTTTGCAGAGCAAAGGCAGATTAGTTGCTCTTCTGACATCTTGAAGTATTTCATAACTTCCTTGAAAAAACCTTTTATCAGTCAATACCGAGATACAAGAGGCTCCAGACTTTTCATAACAAGAAGCAATTTCTTTTGGTTTAAAATGTTCTCTAATAACACCTTTACTAGGGCTAGCTTTTTTAATCTCAGCAATCACTCCCGGTTTAATTTTGGAATGTAAAATACTTCGAAAAAAATCTTTTGGTGGAGAAAGTTTATCAAGTTTTTTTATTAAATCTTCAAGGGAGATTATTTTCTTAAAATTTTTGATTTCAGTATCTTTGTGCCAAACAATTTCCTCAAGAATATTTTTTGCTTTTGCCTCTCTATGAGGAACAGCATATTCTAAATTTTCTACCCTTACTGTTGGATTTGGTGGCCTACGTCGTATTTCCATAAATAAATCAATTTATTTAACTTGAGAAGCTGCCTGTTTATAAGCAACCTCAACTACTTCACTAAGAGTAGGGTGAGTATGTACTTCAGTAGATAGTTGAATTACATCTTGGTTTCTAGAGATTGCATTTGCAATTTCTTGAATCAAATCAGCTGCATGCATCCCAAAGATATGGGCACCTAATACTTTTCCACTGTCTTTATTAAAAAGCAACTTAAGAATTCCATCGCTTTCTAATTCTGCTAATGCCTTGGAATTAGCTTTAAAGTAGCTCTTCACAACTCCTAAAGTAAAACCCTCTTTGGTAGCTATTTCTTTAGCATCAGTTTCAGATAAGCCTACTGAACTTATTTCAGGATGAGTGAATGTTGCAGCTGGAATACTCCTATAATTGATTTCAATATTCTCACCACATATATTTTCAACAGCAATTGTTCCTTGAGCTGCTGCTGTATGGGCAAGCATAAGTTTGCCAGTAACATCACCAACGGCCCAAACATTAGGTATTATTTTTTCACCATTTAAAACTCTCATTTGATCATCAATAGGAATGTAACCTTTTATAGTTTCTATACCAACTGAATCAAGATTAAGATTTTTACTATTAGGACTCCTCCCAGTAGCCACAAGAACGCCATCAACTTCTAAATTTTCTACAATTTCTTTTGATTTTGCATCCGTTAGCTCTATCTTTACAGGGCATCCAGGGGTGATCTTAGTCGCAAACACATTAGATTTTGTATCAATATCTCTTGATTGAATAAGATTTTTCTTGGCTATTTTTGTAATATCCGGATCAAAGGTGGGCATTATATTTTCCAAAGCCTCAATCATCGTCACTTCGCAACCTAAAGCGGTATATACATCAGCGAATTCTAAACCTATATATCCACTTCCAATAATGGCTATCCATCTCGGGAGCCACTCAAGTTTTACTGCTTCATCACTTGTGAAAACTGTTCTATTGTCTAAAGTTATTCCAGCAGGAACAAAGGGAGAAGAACCTGTCGCAAGAACTGTATTTTTACATGTGAAGATCCTATCAATTCCATTATTGTCTCTTACTCCTACTTTCTGATTACCTTCAAGTCTTCCAAATCCTAAAATAATTTCAACCCCACTTCTTTTGAGGGTTTTTGTTAAATTTTCTCTAACATTTGATACTAAATTATTGGCGTGATCAGCAATTTTTGATCTTTCGAATCTCACAGGGGAAGCATGAATACCAAACTTTGCTAAATGTTCGTAATTGGCTATTTCTCTAACTTTTCCACTTGCTGCCAAAAGAGCTTTTGAAGGTACGCATCCTTTATTTACGCAAGTACCTCCCATATCTCCAGACTCTATGATGGCAACTTTAAGACCTTTTTCTGCAGCATGTTTGGCGGCATCAAATCCTCCATACCCTGCACCAATTACTATCAAATCAAAGTCAAAATTTGGATCAGTCACTTTTGTATTCTTGAAGTAGAAGTATATGTGACTCTTTTTCGTTCAAGTAATAATGGAACTGCAACACAAGCCACATTCAATGATTCTACAAGCTCACTATGCGGAATAGTAATTGTTTCATTAAAAGCTTCTTGAATTCTTTTATGAATACCATTACCTTCATTACCCAATATAAGTGCGGTTGGTTTAGACCAATCAATTTCCCAATATGGTTTTTGAGGTTTATTAAGATTTTTATTATGGCTACTTGTAGAAATTATTTGAAACCCGTTCTTTGAAAATTGATCTAATGATGACAATACAGAATTAATTATTTCTTCTTCACATCCATCAAATCTTTTAAATGGGAGATGAAAAACAGATCCACTAGATGCTCGTAATACCTTTTGACCTAAAGGGTGCGCTCCCCCTGCTAATAATATCTTGTTAACACCAGCAGCTAAAGCTGTTCTAAAAAGGTTCCCCATATTCCCAGGGTCTTGAATCCTATCAAGGACAAGAATAAAGTCATCTTCAATATTATTAAAGTCAAAATTAGGTATTGATGAAATCTCTACCAAGGCGGCTACTCCATCAGGATTTTTTGTAGATACTGCTGAAGCTAAAACTTCCTCTGATACGACAATTATTAATGATTGATCAATCTTTTGATAAAGATCTTCATTTTTATCAAGCCATTTTTCAGTAGTTAAAATTTTTGAAGGATGATTGCCAGACTTCAGCACTTCTTCAATCAAATGAGTACCTTCAATGCAAAAATAATCTTTATCTTTTGTATTAGATCCTTTTTTAAACGATCTAAATATTTTAACTAAAGCATTACTTTTACTAGTTATTTTTGGAAAAAATTTTTCTATAGTAATTTAAATAATTTTACTTTAAATACATTTTAGTTACTTAAATATTTTGATCAATTATTTTTTTTTAAAATCTTAATTCTTAGCCATTTAAATTTACACCCTTTAGTATTAATTAATATTCATCGCGTTACACAAGGTGGACTTACTATATTTAATTTGTCATTATTAGACCAATAAAAAAATTCTTAATGGTTTGCGTAAGCAACAATAAGTCATATCTTAAATCCCAACATTTAAAGATTATTGGCCAAAAAACCTTAAGAGGGAAGGTAAAAATAAGTGGTGCAAAGAATTCTGCATTAGTATTACTCGCGGCATCATTACTAACTGACGAAAAAATCATATTAGATAATGTTCCTCGTCTGACTGATATTGAGAAAATGGGTAATATACTTAAGAATTTAGGAGTTAAATTACATAATAAAGATCATCAATTAATAATTGATTCAAAGAATATATCTATACAAGAACTTCCATATGAACTTGTAAATGGATTAAGAGCTAGTTTCTTTTGTATTGGAGCATTATTAACAAGATTTGGGGAAGCATCAATACCTTTACCTGGTGGATGCAATATTGGTGAGAGACCTATCAACGAGCATATAAATGGGCTAAGGGCACTAGGTGCAGAAATTATCATTGACAGAGATGTCGTAAAGGCAAAAATAGTCAAGAAGAAAAGTAAACTATTTGGTGCAAATATCAGATTAAATTGTCCAAGTGTTGGGGCTACTGAAACGTTAATAATGGCGGCATCCTTAGCAGAAGGCAGAACTGTGATAGAAAATGCAGCAAGGGAGCCTGAAATTCAAGATTTATGTCAGATGTTAAATAAAATGGGAGCAAAAATTTATGACTCTGGTAAAGAAAAAATAATTATCGATGGAGTGCATAAACTTCATGGTTGTACGCATAAAGTAATCCCAGATAGAATTGAAGCAGGAACTTTTTTAATAGCTGCTGCTGCAACTTCATCTTCAATTACAGTTTCTCCAGTAATTCCAAATCACTTAGAGGCAGTATTAAATAAGCTAGAAGAAAGTGGTAGTAAAATAATAATAAAAGGAAATTCGATTTCAATAAAAGGTAATAAGATTAAAGCAGTAGATATAAAAACCGCTCCATTTCCAGGATTCCCTACCGACTTACAAGCTCCATTTATGGCACTAATGACTATAGCTAAAGGGAGATCTAGGATCACTGAAACAATTTTTGAAAAAAGGATGAATCATGTTGATCTTTTAAATCAAATGGGGAGTTCTATAACCTTAAAAGATAATACAGCTCACATAAATGGAGTTAAGAAGTTAAGAGGAATGACATTAGTTGGATTAGACCTCAGATCTTCAGCTGCTCTGATAATTGCCGCTCTAACATCTAAAAGTGTTAGTCATATATATGGACTTGAACATTTAGATAGGGGTTACGAAAATTTTGAATTAAAACTTTCAAAATTAGGTATTCAAATAAAAAGAGAAATAACAAACAATGTTATTGGAGAATCTAATAACAGTAGTTCTAAATTAAATAAAAAAAATATAACTCAAATAAAAGCGGCTTGATTATAGTTTTAAACGTAAGCTACGTTTACAAGAGAAATACAGCCCAAAAAAACGAAGGATATTATTAAGAAACGAACAGACCAATATTTATTTAATCCACTAATTTTTAAATCCTTCATACCCATGTACCACCGTTAGAACCAAAAGCAGTGAAAATAGCTACTGCAATAAATAAATATGGCGCTAATTTGAATGATAGTTTTTTTGTTTTGATTCCTGACATGATTACTTGGTTATATTACAAATAAATATAACACAATATTACTATGTGTGAAGCCTAACCCCTATTTCTAGCCCTCCAAGTTCTGTATTGAGACAGTTATGTGCCTAAAATGTAGCTTAAAGCTGAATTTCAATCTTAAATCCTAGTCTAATGTGTTTAATTTAAGACTTCAATTTAGTATTATTTATTTCTTCTAAGGCTCATTTCTATAAACCAGAAAAAGTAGTCAATACATGAATTATTGTTATAGTTAAATTAGTTAATTATTTGTAAAGAGCCTTGGGAGCGTGGTGGAATTGGTAGACGCACCGCACTCAAAATGCGGCACCTTCGGGTATGTCGGTTCAAGTCCGACCGCTCCCACTTTAATGAATACTTATACAAGATTTAATATATCTTTTAAGAAAGGTAAAGGATGTTGGCTATGGGATAAAAAAGGGGGGAAATATCTTGATGCTGTGGCTGGTATAGCAACATGTAGTCTAGGGCATAGCAATAGAATTTTAAGAAAAAAGTTATCTGCACAACTTAAAAAAGTTCAGCACATATCAAATCTTTATAAGATTGAAGAGCAGGAAGAATTAAGCAAATATTTAACCCAACAGAGTTGCGCTGAAAGTGTTTTTTTCTGCAATAGTGGTGCAGAGGCAAACGAGTCAGCTATTAAATTAATCAAAAAGTATGGGAATACAGTTCATAAAGGTAAAGAATGTTTTATTCTTACTGCTGAATCTAGCTTTCATGGAAGAACACTCGCAACTCTAAGTGCTACTGGTCAGCCTAAGTACCAAAAAGGTTTTGAACCAATGGTTAAAGGTTTTAAGTTTTTTAAATATAACGATATTGCTTCTGTAAAAAAATTATTTGAAGAATTAAAAGAAAATGACCAAAAAGCTTCCGGAATTTTAGTTGAACCTATTCAAGGAGAAGGAGGAGTAATACCTGGAGATAAAAAATTTTTTAAAGAATTAAGAGAAATTTGTAATCAATACAATTCTCTTTTAATTCTTGATGAAGTTCAGAGTGGAGTAGGGAGAACGGGAAAAATGTGGGGATATGAGAATCTAGAAATCGAACCTGATGGATTCACATTAGCTAAAGGATTAGGCGGAGGGCATGCGATTGGTGCTTTATTGGTACAAAAAAAAGCGAACATTTTTACCCCTGGAGATCACGCAAGTACTTTTGGGGGCAATCCCTTTGCTTGTAGAGCTGCCATAACAGTTTTAGAAGAAATTAAAAGACGTAAAATTCTTAAAAACGTTTTCGAAAGAGGTAATCAATTAAATGAGGGTTTTACTAAAATTTCAGCAAAATTCCCAAAAATAATTAGTGGTATAAGAGGCCTAGGATTAATACAAGGTCTTGTTATAAATGATTACTACACAGATGCAAAAACAATCACATTAAAAGCTTTTGATAAAGGTTTACTTTTAGTACCGGCAGGAGGAAACGTGGTTCGGTTTGTACCTCCATTGATAATTTCGAGAAATGAGATCAACATACTTTTAAAGAAGTTAGATTTAATTTTCGAAGAGATGTAAATTCTATTAATTTTGATTAATAAAAACATTGAGAATTTTGATTTACTCTCGCCCAAATTAGAAAGGGAAAATATTCAATTAGGTTTATTTAAGATAAAAAATGCTTTAAAAGATTTAGATGACCCATGCAAAAATATACCCGCTATTCAAATTGTTGGAACAAATGGTAAAGGTTCGATTACCGCTTTCATAGAAAACATTCTTTACACAGATAAAAGAAATATTGGGGTAACTACTTCCCCTCATCTTTTAGATATCTGTGAAAGGATTAGAGTGAATAAAGAAAAGATAAATAAGGAAGAATTTGAAAGACTATTTAAGAAAATAAAAAATAATCTTTCAAACCATAAATTATCTCCTTTTGAACAAATTATTTGTTGTGCACTAAATTTTTTTGATTTTAAAAAAGTAGATTTATTAATTCTTGAAGCTGGTTTAGGTGGACGATTAGACGCTACTACAGCCCATCCTTTTAGACCAATAATTGCTATTGGAAATATAGGTTTAGACCATAAAGAATATCTTGGAGATTCAATTGAAAAAATTGCAAAGGAAAAAGTAGCTGTAATTGAAAAAAATGCATTTGTTATTTCTTGTCGTCAAGAAGCTGAAGTTGAGGAAATAATTAAAGCAAGAGTCCAACAAGTAAATGCAAAAATCATATGGAAAGAATCACTATCTAATGATTATGAAATTGGTTTAAAAGGTAATTTTCAAAAACAAAACGCAGCTGTTGCTATTGGAGTAATTGAAGAACTAATTAATTTTGGCTTTAAGGTTAAAGAACGCTCCATTAAGGAAGGACTTAAGAATACAAAATGGAGCGGAAGATTAGAAATAATTAACTGTTTTAATAAAAAAATTCTTGTCGATTCTGCACATAATTACTCTGCGGCAAAAGCCCTTTCAGAGGAAAGGGAAACTTGGAATTATAATAAGGAAGGGATTTATTGGATTTTAGGAGTCCAAATACACAAAGATATTGCCTCAATGATAAAGGTTCTTATTAAAGAAAATGATCATATACTTTTAGTCCCAATTCCTAATCAAGCAAGTTGGAAATTAAAAGATCTTTCTAATATTAACGAGCTAAATCATTTAAATATAAATGAGTTTGAAAAAGTTGATCTGGCTTTTAACTATCTTTTGGAGCTTGAAAAATGGCCAAAATGTACTCCTGTGCTTACAGGCTCAATATTTTTAGTTGCTGAGTTTATTAAATTTGCAAAAAATCAAAAGTTTTAAATATTAAACTCATCTTTTATTTCCCACCCTTGCAATTTACCAGGATTTAATAAACCTTTAGGATCAAATTTTAATTTTGCTTTTACTTGATCAGAATCAATAACTCCTAATCCACCTCCCTCAACAGTTAATACATGTGGATTAAAAATAATTGCTCCCAGTTTCTTACAATTATCAATTATCTGGTTTATTTGTTCTGAACTATGCCATTTTATTACAGGCAAAGCAGCTAATCTAGGGACTCCTTGTTGAGCAACAGCTTCAAGATGCCAAAGAATATTCTTACCCCATTTTTCTCTCAAAGAATTAATTAATTCGAATTCCTTGTCTAGAGGTAAAAGCATCTGTAAATATGTCCAGTTTTTGTCCTTTGCTCTCATATGAAGGGTTGTATGATTCCACACTACTTCAGAGATTCCATTTGTTAATTTATCTTCTTCTCCAAGAAGATAATAATTAACTTCATATTTTTTGCAAATTAATTCAATAGTTTTACACCCTCCAAGCGTTGATTGAATCAAAATCTTATGACTTTTAGATTTAACTTTAAACCAGGATGGCATTTGATCTGCAATGTCCTTCTCAAGAATTGCGCCAAGCTTTAAGTCAATTGCTGCAGTGGTACATGTTTTTAATATTTCGATTGTCTTATTTAACTCTTCACAGTCAATTATTATCGAGTACCACTTACGTTTTATATCAGTAGCGATTAATAATGAAGTAATAATTCCATTAGTTCCATACGCATGATTTAAAGGTTCTGATTCTTCAGCATCAAATTTTAGTAATTTAGGCTCTTCATTTATTGGTACAGCTTCTAAACCTATAAGATTCCCTGGATCTCTTAAAAATCCCCATCTAATTGAACCAATACCTCCTGAGCCCCCTGCAATAAAACCTCCTATAGTTGCAGTTTTCCATGTACTGGGAAGCAACCTTAATTCTCTTCCATATTTTTCTAGTTCTTTATTTAAATCTCCCATTAAGCATCCAGATTGTACCTTTACAAAACCTGTCTCTGGATAAAATTCTTCTATTTTATTTAAATAATTCATTTGCATAACAATACCTTTAAACAAAGGGACAGCTTGACCATAATTACCTGTTCCTGAACCTCTTAAAGTAAGT